>JBCCJI010000006.1:0-178065 GCA_039027855.1 Pseudomonadota bacterium
CTGTGAGACACGTCGCCTGGCTGATCCCGGCCTTGCGGCAGATGTCGCCAACCGGCACGCCCTCATCGGCCTGCTTCAGGATGAACGCCGGTCTCGGGCATCCGTGAACTTGCTCGCCTTCATGCTTCTCCGCTCCTCCCGGCCAGGGGACCAGGCCACGTAGAACTCTAGCAGCGGATGGCCCAGTTTCGCGGGTACAGAGCAACGCTAACCAGATTCATCAAAGCTGCCTTTGCCCGGATCGGGATCAGGCATTGTTCAAGACGACGTGGCGATCCAGTCAACCGTGACGCGGCTCTGACGGCTAACTTCGGGCGGCGACCGGCTTTGGCCGTTGGACGATCTGCAATCGTGCCGGGTCGATGAGGCGGAATGAAAGCGTGAGATCGTTGGTCGAGATCGGGTCAGTGGTCGAGGCGACCGCCCATGCCGACGGCGGTGCTCCGACAAGGAGGCGTGGTCAGGCAGCCGAGTTGCGCCCGTCGGACTCTGTTGCCGGTTCTCCAGCTCCCAGGTTCGTTCTGCGCTGCGATGACCAGGTGGGGAGCGCAGCGAAACCGCACGCCTCACCTGTCCCTTTCCAAAGTGTCTTTGCCCCCGCGCAGGACGCCCTGCCGGATGGATCCGGGGGCGTCGACGGGGTCCGGCCGCCTGTGGCGGTGGCGGGCTCAGCGCGCCGTGGCGCCGTCGCCTTTGGGCTTCAGTGGCTTGTATTTGGTGTTCTCGGCGATGCGGGCCGACTTACCGCGGCGCGCGCGCAGGTAGTAGAGCTTCGCCCGGCGCACAGCACCGCGGCGCACCACCGTGATGCTGTCGATGTTCGGGCTGTAGAGCGGGAACACGCGCTCCACGCCCTCGCCGAACGAGATCTTGCGGATGGTGAAGGACGCGGCCAGCCGGTCGCCCTGGCGGCGCGAGATGCACACACCCTCGAAGTTCTGCACGCGGGTGCGCGTGCCCTCGGTCACCTTGAAGCCGACGCGGATCGTGTCGCCGGCCGAGAAATCGGGGATCGCCTTGTCGAGCTCGGCGATATGCTCGGCTTCGAGCTGCTCGATGATGTTCATCGCGTCATTCCTTGTTGTGCTCCGGCGCCTGTCCCGCCTGATCGGCGAGAGGGGCCTCCGGTGTCCTGTTCTCGCCGTCCCATTGCTCTGTGCTGCCTTGGCCGCGCGCCGCTGGCACCGCGGTCTGGCCTGCTGGGGCTTCGTCGGACGGGGGCATGCCCGCCCGGTATGCCGCCCAGAGATCCGGACGTCGTTCGCGCGTCAGCCGTTCAGCCTCGGCGCGGCGCCAGCGGGCAATGCGGTCATGATGGCCGGATGTCAAGACCTCGGGGATTTCGCGCCCCTCCCAGACCTGCGGGCGGGTGTAGTGCGGGTGTTCCAGCAGACCCTGCGCGAAGCTCTCCTCCTCGACCGACGCGGCGTTGCCGAGGATGCCTGGACGAAGGCGCAGCGTGGCATCGAGGAGCGCCATCGCTGCGATCTCACCACCCGAGAGCACATAGTCGCCCATCGAGACCTCGATGAGGCCGCGGGCATCGAGCACGCGTTGGTCGACGCCCTCGTAGCGTCCACAAAGCAGGATGACGCCCGGCCCGGCGGCCAACCGGTGAGCCATGGCCTGATCGAAGGGCCGCCCCCGGGGCGAGAGGTAGAGCGCGGGGCGCCTCGCGGTCGCGCCATGATCGGCGTGGCATGCGGTGTCGATGGCGCGGGCGAGGACATCGGCGCGCATCACCATGCCCGCACCGCCGCCCGAGGGCGTGTCGTCGACGCTGCGGTGTCGGTCGGTCGCGAAGCGGCGGATGTCGAGTGTGTTCAGCGCCCAGTGCCCGTCCTTGAGCGCTTTGCCCATGAGCGAGTGGCCGAGGGGGCCGGGGAACATCTCGGGGAAGAGCGTGAGGACGGTGGCGGCGAAGGCATGCGGGCGCTCACGCTCGGCCATCAGGGGGCGCGGTTGGGCGGTCGGCCGGGCACGCAGCATGCCGGCGGAGCGGGGCTTGGGCGCGTCGGTCATGTCGTATCGTCGTCGATCGCCTCGGCCTGCGGCCTCGGCGCCCCCGGCACTGCGCCCGGCGTGGACCCCGGTGTTGATACCGGTCCTGATCCAGGTGCCGCGTCCGCCGGGGTAGCGGATGACGGCTCGGCCTCCTCTTCCGGTTCCTCTGCGTCGGCGGGCAGATCGACGATCATGACGCCGGCGGTGAGATCGACGGTCGGCACGGCCCAGCGGGTGAAGGGGATCATCGCGCCGGCCGCAGGGCCGGCGGTGATCTCCACCAGATCGCCCGCGCCATGGTCGTGGATTGCGCGCACCCGGCCAAGGCGGGCGCCGCCGGTGTCGCGCACCTCAAGGCCCACGAGATCGGCGTGGTAGAATTCGTCATCGGGCAGGCTCGGCAGGCGGGCGCGGTCGACATAGAGGCGCGTGCCCTTCAGGGCCTCGGCGTCTTCGCGGGTGGCGACGCCGGTCAAGCGAGCGCCGAAGCCCTCCTTGATGGCCTTGGTCAGGCGCACCTCGAAGCGGCGGCTCGCATCCTCGGTCTCAAGCGGGCCGTAGCTCGCGACGGCCTCGGGCTCGGCGCAGAACGATTTCAGACGGACATCGCCGCGTACGCCATGGGCGCCGGCGATGGCGCCGACGCAGACGCGCCTGTCCTCGCGGCCCGTCCCGCTCATCGCGTGAGAACCTCGAGCGCGGGCCTGCGGGCCTCCCAGCCGGCGCGCTCCAGCTCGGGGATCTCGCCCTCCTCGGCCGGCCAGCCGATGCAGAGATAGCCTATCAGCACCCAGTCGGCCGGCACGGCGAGATCGGCGGCGAGGCGGGCCGGATCGAGGATCGAGACCCAGCCAACGCCGACCCCCTCGGCGCGGGCGGCGAGCCAGAAGTTCTGGATCGCAGCCACGACCGAGTAGCGGCGCATCTCGGGCATTGTCGCGGCGCCCAGTCCGCGGCCCTTGGCCGTCGCCTCGTCGCAAAAGACGGCGATCTGCACGGGCGCCTCGCGACAACCATGCAGTTTCAACGTCGCATAGAGCGCCGCGCGCTCGCCGTGATAGCCGGCCAGTGCCTCGGCATTCGCCGCTTCGACATTGGCAATCACGGCGGCGCGGGCGGCAGCGCTGTCGATGCGCACCAGTCGCCAGGGCTCGGAAAGGCCGACCGAGGGCGCGAGGCGGAAGGCCTCCAGACAGCGAGCGAGCACGGGCTCAGGCACGGCGCCGGGGCGGAAGCGGCGGACGTCGCGGCGCAGGCGCATGAGCCGGACAAGCGCCTCCGGCAGGTCCGGGTCAAACACGCCCGGCGCCTCGCAATCCGCGGCAAGGGCCGCAGCCTCTTTTGCGGTCTTGGTGGCCATCGCCGTGGGCTCGGCGGCTTACTCGGCCGCCTGCTCCTCGCTCGTCTCGGCGGGCGCTTCCTCGGTGGGGGCTGCGGCGGCTTCGGCCTCGGCCGCCTTCTTGGCCTCCTCCTTCTCGGCGCGTTCCTTGGCGCGCTCCTGCGCCTTCTTGCCGGGCTCGGCCTTCTGCGGGTTGGCGCGGGTGGCCTTCTCGCGCAGGCCCGCAGCCTCGAGGAAGCGGGCGACGCGGTCGGTCGGCTGCGCGCCCACACCCAGCCAATGCTGCACGCGCTCGACATTCATCTGCACGCGGGCCTCGCTGTCCTTGGGCAGGAGCGGGTTGTAGGTGCCGAGCTTCTCGATGAAGCGGCCGTCGCGGGGCATGCGGCTGTCGGCGGCGACGATGCGGTAGAACGGGCGCTTCTTCGAGCCGCCGCGGGCGAGCCGGATCTTGATTGACATGGGTTCTTCTCCTGAGCGTGTCTGTCTTGGTTTGGGGTGGGGTGGAACCCCACCCTACGGGTTCGGTTGGTGGTGGGGTGGGACCCCATCGTACGGCCGTCTTATTCCTGAAAGCTGCGGTGGTTGCGGATCACCTCGTCGACGATGAAACGCATGACCTTGCGGGCGAAATCGGGGTCGAGGCCGCTGTCGGCGCAGAGGCGTTCGAGCCGGTCGATCTGCGCGGCCTCGCGCGCAGGGTCGGCCGGGGGCAGGGCGTGGGACGCCTTGAGGCGACCGACCTGCTGGGTGCATTTGAATCGCTCGGCCAGGGTATGGACCAGGATCGCGTCGAGATTGTCGATGGAGTGGCGGAGCTCGGCCAGCACCGCCGCAGCGCGCGCCGTGTCATCGCCTGTCGACGACGACGCGCCGCCGGTCGCCCGATCGCTCATGCCGGCGCCTCCTCTGCGCGGATCTCGCGACCGCCGCCCTCGCCCCAAGGCATGGCCGGGGTAGGGGCGAGGCGGATCACCTCGCGCTCAACCCCGTCGGGGAAGGTCTCGTGGCCAATGACCTCGCCGCCCAGACGGCGCGCGAGGCGGAGCGCCGGCAAGTTCGATGCCTCGATATGCGTCTCGACCGAGGGCCAGCCGAGCGAGTTGACCGCGAAGGACACGATGGCGCGCGAGGCCTCTAGCGCGAGGCCGGTGCCGCGGGAATGGGGGAGCAGCCACCAGGTGAGCTCGTGGCGGGGCCAGCCCTCGGGGTGCCAGAGACCCGTGCCGCCGACCACCTGACCGTCATCGCGGCGCACCAGCATCCACACGCCGAAGCCCTTGAGATGCCAGTGGCCGATATCCTCGGCTAAGCGGCGCCAGACCTGGTCGTGACGGAGCGCCCCGCCCTTCCAGCGCGCGGCCTCGCTGTCGGTGTAGAAGGCGGTGTAGGCCCGCAGGTCCCGCGCTTCGGGCGCGCGGAGCGTCAGGCGTTCGGTCTCAAGTCGGGGGAACTGCATCACGCCGCCCCCTCGATCAGCCGGCCGGCGGGGTCGATCGCCTCGGGGCCAGGGTGGCGGTAGATGCGCATGAAGCCGAACTCGTCATGGGTGAAATCGCCGTCATGGCGCGCGCCCATGCGTTCGGCCAGGGTGATCGAGCGCGTGTTTTCCGGGTCGATCAGGCTGATCGCCGTCGTCCAGTCCAGCGTGCCGTAGACCCAGGCGCGCGAAGCCTCGGCCGCCTCGCGGGCGATGCCGCGGCCCTCGGCGCTGGCGAGCAGGGTCCAGCCGATCTCGGGCTCGGGCCAGCCGCCGGGGCACCAGGGGCCGACCATGCCGCAGAGCGTGTCGTCGGCTTTCAAATCGACCGCCCACATGCCGTAGCCGCGGAGCGCCCAGTGGCCGAGATAGGTGGCGAGGCCGCGCCAGATAGCGTTTGGCGACTGCGGCCCTCCGACAAAGCGCGTCCGCTCGGTCCGGTTGAAGGCAATCCAGGCATCGAGATCGCGCTCGGCCGGCGCGCGGAGGCGCAGACGTTCGGTCTCGATGACGGGGATGTCGATCATCGGCCTATCGGGCGCAGCGCTGGTCATGCCGCGAGTGCCGCTGGCGAGGGGTGGCGCCAGACGTGGCAGGGCTCGCCGCGCGGGGTGGCGGCGGCGGGGTCGAGCGTGCAGCCAAGGCGCTCGGCCAAGCGGGCAGAGCGGTCGTTACCGTGGGCGACGTAGCTGACGGCGCTGGGCCAGCCGAGCGCGGTGTAGGCATGGGCGCGGGTGGCGATGGCGGCTTCGGCGGCGATGCCGGTGCCTTCGATGGCAGGGTCCCAGAGGCTCCAGCCGATCTCGCGCTCGGGCCAGCCGTCGGGATACCACGGTCCGGCCTCGCCGACCGGGCGACTGTCGGTCTTGAGCGTGATGATGAAGTTGCCGCAGCCGCGCAGGACCCAGTGGCCGATGACATGGCCAAAGGCGCGCCAGGCCTTCTCGCGGTTGTCCTCGCCGCCGATGAAGCGGGCGCGATCGGACGTGAAGAAGCTGGCCCAGAAGGGCCAATCGCCGGCCACGGGCGCACGCAGGATCAGCCGCTCGGTCTCGATGACCGGCGTGTCCGACAGCGTCACGGTGGCGGGCTGATCGGTCATTTCTTCTTGCCGAAATCGGTCAGTCCGGGGGGGAGCGCCGGGGCGCCGGGACCGCCGAGGCCGGGAAAGCCTGGGGGCAGGGCGCCGGATTTGGCCGCCGCCTGGGCCGCCTTGGCGGCGTCGGCCGCCTTGCCGCCCTGGGCGCGGGCCTGGGCCGCGAGCGCCGGGTTCATGCCGCCGCCCATGCCCATCATCTGGGAGAGGGCGCCGCGCATGCCCTTTTTGCCGCCCATCTTGCCCATCTTCTTCATCATGTCGGCCATCTGGCGCTGCATCTTAAGCAGCTTGTTGATGTCCGAGACCTCCATGCCGGCGCCGGCGGCGACGCGCTTCTTGCGGCTGGCGGCCATGAGCTCGGGCTTGCGACGCTCTTCTTTGGTCATCGACTGGATGATCGCGATCTGGCGGCGGATCACCTTGTCGTCCATGCCGCTGTCTTCCAGCTGTTTGGTGATCTTCCCCATGCCCGGCAGCATACCCATGATGCCCTGCATGCCGCCCATCTTGAGCATCTGTTCCAGTTGGCCGCGCAGGTCGTTCATGTCGAAGCGGCCTTTCTGGAAGCGCTTCATCATGCGCTCGGCCTGCTCGGCCTCCAGCGTCTCCTGCGCCTTTTCGACGAGGCTGACGATGTCACCCATGCCGAGGATGCGGCCGGCGACGCGTTCGGGGTAGAACTCCTCCAGCGCGTCGAGCTTCTCGCCGAGACCCACGAACTTGATCGGCTTGCCGGTAACGGCCCGCATCGAGAGCGCCGCACCGCCGCGGCCGTCGCCGTCCATCCGCGTCAGGATCACACCCGACACACCGATGCGGGTGTCGAAATTCTCGGCCGTGTTGACCGCGTCCTGACCGGTCAGGCCGTCGACGACCAGCAGCGTCTCACGCGGCTTGGCCTCGTCGCGCACCGCCTCCACCTCGGACATCAGCTCGTCGTCGATCGAGAGGCGCCCGGCGGTGTCGAGCATCACGACGTCGTAGCCAACGAGGCTTGCTTGCGTCTTGGCGCGTTTCGCGATCTGCACGGCGCTTTGGCCCGGCTGGATCGGCAGGGTGTCGACGCCGATCTGCGTGCCGAGGACGGCCAGCTGCTCCATCGCGGCCGGGCGGCGGGTGTCGAGCGAGGCCATCAGGACCCGCTTGCCTTCCCGCTCGGTCAGGCGTTTGGCGAGCTTGCCGGTCGTCGTCGTCTTGCCCGAGCCCTGCAGGCCGACCATCAGGATGGTGGCAGGGGGGCTGTCGATCTTGAGCTTGGCCGGTTCCGGATCCTCGCCGGCCAGCACCTTGATCATCTCGTCATGGACGACCTTGACCACCTGCTGGCCCGGCGTGACGGACTTCAGGACGGCGGTACCGGTGGCCTTCTCGCTGACGCGTTTGATGAAGCTGCGGGCGACCGGCAGCGACACGTCGGCCTCCAGCAGGGCGGTGCGCACCTCGCGCATGGCGATGGTCACGTCCTGCTCGGTCAGCGCACCCTTGCCGGTGAGCTTTTCGAGTGTCGCGCCGAGCCTGTCTGAGAGGGCCTCGAACATCGCCTATCCTTTCGGTGTCTGCCTTCCCGGTATCTGGGGGCTATACACCACAACGCCAAAAGCGCCGGTGGGCGAATCCTCGCTGACCGGCGTCGAAGGGCGGGTAAGGCTGCGGGGCGATAGTGTCAACTCTCGCCAGGGCCTGCGGTGCGTCGGCCAAGCCAGCGCGTGATGGCCTCTGCAAGCTCGGTATGTTCGACCATGCCGAGGTGATCGGTGATCTGCAGCTGGTCGCCATCGCTCCAGCGCAGCGTCACGGCATAGCTGACCCCGTCGCTCAGCGTCGGGGTGACGGGCATGCCGCTCCGGTCGCGCTCGGCCTTTTCGATCTTCTGGGCGCGGCCGAGGCCGCTGATATCGCCAAGCGGGCGGACGGTTTCCTCGTGCCGGCGAAGATAGGGCAGGCTGCGGATCACAGTGACGGTGCCTGCGGACCGGTCGAACAGCACCTTGCGCTCGGCCGTCGTGACCCCGGCGGCGATGGCGAGCGCTGAGACCGCGACGGCGATCCAGGCCCCCACGGCGTAGTCGGTGAGCCCGAAAACCATTTGGCTGAGCAACGCGCCGAGGATCAGAGCACCGCCGACGGCCAGGGCCACGGGGCGTGTCTTGTGCGTGCCGTTGCGGATCAGCAAGCGCTCGGTCGTATGCTCGACGATATACATTCTGGACCTAGGGGGGCGTCAGTCGTTGTCGTTCGGGCGGCGGGGCAGGAAGGCGCGGATCTTGGTCTCGACGGCGTTGACCCGGTCGATCTTCATGGGCGGAGAGATCGGCACCTTCTGTCCGCCCGCGCGTTGGCTCATGCGAAGCACCACACGGAAGTGGGGCTCGCGGTCTTTGTGGAACATGTCGTCGATATGCTCCTCATGATACCGGCGGCGATTGATGCGGGCCCGATCGCCAGCACGCTTCACCCAGTGCGGCAGGACGTCCTTTTGCCGTTCCGAGTCCGGGCCGATCAGGTCGGCGATCGGCAGCACATGCTGCGTGTGTTTGCCGATGGTCGGACGGCGGTCGACCGTGATGTGCCCCGCCTCCAGATCGAAGTCGCTGCGATAATCGGTCATGCAGCAGGCAGCGGCGGTCGCCATGCTGCCAATCAGGATCAGGACACTGCCGCTCCGGCCTTCCGGGGTCGCGCCGAGCGCGATCATCACGCCGAGGCCGATGACCATCAGACCGATGCCGAGGCCCAGTGCGATGGTCCGCCCTTTGCCCGGGTCGAAACGGAGGATAAGGCGCCGCGCCGTCTCTTCCTCGATCCGCATGGGCGTCCTCCGCCAAGTAAGCGGCCTTTAGCCAACCACGGGGCGCGCCGACGCGCAATGCGGGCCGTTCGGGAGGAACCCGGCGCAGGACGGCGGTCTGAGGCCTCGGTCCATCGGCCTTCGGTGCCCGCTCAGGCCTGCCGGTCGCCGATCGGGCGGGTCAGCCAGTCGCGGATCGCCTCCTCGGTCTCGTCGTGGCGCCCGCCGGTATAGATCGAGGTGAGCGGCCAGATCCCGTCCTCGGTCTCCAGCACCAGGCGATAGGTGCGACTGTTGTCGTTAAGGTCGCTGTCGTGGCGGATCTTGCGGATGGCGCCAAGCGGCAGGCGGTGCAGGCTTGCCCGGCCGAGGCGGTGGACGTGGTGCTCCATCATGCCCGAGGCGCGGTCGAAGACGATGCGCTGCCAGGGGGCAAACCACCAGGCCGCGCCCAGCATGGCAAGGGCGAGCAATGCGAGGAAGACCGAGATGGTGGCGGTCTGGTCCGCCTCGGGCGCGAGCACGGCATAAAGGCAGGCGGCAGCTCCGGCGAGTAGGGCCAGCACCACAAGGATGGGCCGGTCGCGCAGCACGAGCTGACGATCACTGCTTTCGACCACCTCAAGCGTCATGGCGATCGGTGGCTCTGTTTCCGCCTGCGGCGCCGTCGGGCGTGGCGGATGCTGTGGGCGATTGCGCGGCAACGCGCTTCCCAAGCCAGCCATTCAAACGCTCGGCCAGTGCGCTACCGCCGGCGCGTTCCGGCCGGTCGAACACGGCGTTGCGGCGGGGGCCAGTGACAAGCTGAAGGATGTCCGGGGTCGAGAAGCCGTCCTTGGTGAGGGTCGATTTCTCCTCGAACTCGAAATGGCTGTCGGGGGCGAGGGGGAAGGCCTGTTCCCGCCTGCCGGTGAGGGCGAGGGTGCTGGCATAGACGTAGCGGCCGGTGCGGTCGATCATCAGCCGGCGGCGCAGGACGAGGTTGCGCAGCATCAGCGCCGGCACGACGATGCAGATCCCCATGAGCCCCGCGAAGATCGGGCCGGCGGTGCCAAGCGCCGTCATGGCGACGACACCGACAAGCATCAGCACGATCAAGACGGCAGCCAGCGTCTCCACTGGTCGCCATTCGATCATCACCAGCCGCTCGGGCGTTTCCTCGAACCTGCGCACAGCCCGTCCTCCTCATGCTGAGGTCGGGCCGCGCTACCGCTGGGTCAAGACCGGCGGGTGCTGGGCACGCGCAACCGTGTCCCTACGCCGTCGCCGGCGCTGCGGGGCGCCAGGCGGCCTCGCGCACTGGTAGATGCACGATGGCCGAGAAGATGCCGAGCCCGATGGCGGCATACCAGATCAGGTCGTAATTGCCGGTCGCGTCGTAGAGCCTGCCACCGAGATAGACGCCGAGGAAGCTGCCGATCTGGTGGCTGAAGAACACGATCCCGTAGAGCGTGCCGAGGGCGCGTGCGCCGAACATCGACGCCACGAGCGCGGTGGTCAGCGGCACCGTGGAGAGCCAGAGCACACCGATGGCGAGCGAGAAGATCACCACCGAGACCGGTGTGATCGGCAGCGCGATGAAGACCAGGATCACGACCGCACGGAGCGCATAGATGCCCGACAGCACATACGGTTTGGGGTAGCTCGCGCCGAGGCGACCGGCCACCAGCGTGCCGCCCACATTGGCAAGCCCGATCAGCGCCAGCGAGGTGGCGCCGAGGGTCAGGGAATTGCAGGCCTCGGCCACGAAGTTCGGCAGATGCGCCGCCATGAAGGCCACGTGGAAGCCGCAGACGAAAAAGCCTAGCGCCAGCAGGATGTAGCTCGGATGGCGGAGCGCCCGGCCGAGCATGGTGGACAGCGCGACCTCGGCCTCGGTCGTTGTGGGGCCGGCCGCGCTGCGCGGCACGAGGTGCGGGATGCAGAGCGCCATGGGCAGCAGCAGCACGCCCATGACGAACAGCGTCGTCTGCCAGCCATAGGCGACCGTCAGCCAGCCGGCGAAAAGCGGCATCGCCACCTGCCCGAAGGCGCCCAGGGCGGATGTCAGCCCCATGGCCATGGAGCGCCGCTCCTCGGGCACCGCGCGGCCGACGACCGAGAGCACGATGCCGAAGGCGGTGCCTGCGATCCCCATGCCGACGAACAGCCCCGCGCCCAGATGCTGCATCCAGGGCAGGGTGCCGAAGGCCGAAAGCGCCATGCCGACGAGGTAGAGCCCAAGACCGAGCCAAAGCGCCACGCGGTCGCCATAGCGGTCGGCAATCGCGCCGAATACCGGCTGTGCCGCGCCCCAGACCATGTTCTGGATCGCCAGCGCCAGCGACATGGTGGCGAGCGGCCAGCCAAACTCGCTCGATATCGGCTCCAGCACCACGCCGAAGATCGAGCGGATGCCGAAGGACAGGCCCACGACCGCGGCGCCGGCGAGGATGATGCTGGTGGTTGGATCGATGCGGCGCATGGGGCTCACTCGCAGGCTGGGATAAGACCATAAAGTCTGCCCGTCAGCGCCATTGGTCAAACGCGTTTTCTTGACGCCTCGCACAAGCAAACCTGATGGCGGATCCCCGGATGGCGGCGCCTGGGTGCCAAAGGGGGTCTCCCTGCGGGCAGGCCGGTACGGCGGATCACGCCGCCTGCGCCCAGCTTTGCAGTTCGCGGGTGATGATCACGTCGTATCTCTTGCCCCCGGTGCGACGCTGGATGCGCCAGTGCACCTCGTTCTCCTTGTTGCTCTTGGGGTAGTCGAGGATGTCGAAGACCTCGGTCGTGATGAAGTCCTTGCTGGACCCCTGATGCGTCATCCAGAAGCTACGGCCGTATTCGGCCCAGCAGTCGATCACGCCGATGTGCGCCTTGTTGCCGGGATTGGGGCGCACCTCCCACTTATCCGAGCCGGCCTTTGGGCGGGCCCAAAGCACCGCGTTGTCGTATCGGATATCGGCCGAGGACATCGCGACGCCGCCGATCTGCTTGTATTTTGGGATGTAATATTGCGCATCCTGGAAGGTGCCGAGGGCGCAGTAATACGCATTGGCAAAACCGACACAGTCCATTCCGAAGGTCTTGCCGACCCAGTCTTTCAGGTCGTGCGGTTTCACATGGCCGCATTCGACTGCCATCCGGGCGATCATCGAGATCTCCTCCGGCATGCCCTGGCCATAGAAGCAGAGCTGCACCCGCTTGGAATTCGACGTCAGCCAGTCGTATTCGAGATAGCGGCCGCGGGCGTCGTAGTATTTCTTCGCTCGCCAGCGGAACTTCCAGAACAGCTTGTTCCGATCACCGGTGTAACCGGACATGTAGCGCCAGACGGTGACGGTGATCTTTTGGCCGGTATGCAGGATGACCGGCATCTTGTGATAATACTCCTTAAACTGAAAGGGATAGAGATTATCACTATAATTAAAGTGGGGGTATCTGATGATATCCAGCACGGGATGGGCGTTAAAGCTCGCCATGGGGGCTCCTCGATTTCTGATTGGTGGCCGCGGCTTCCACGCTGCGGCCTCGTTGGGTGCGCTGCAGGTATGCAGATGGCCGGCCGGGCCTGTGTCGCAGGTCACTGCTGCGGTTGTTTTTGGGTGGCTGACCCGCCGAGGACCCGCTCAATAACCCCCTGAATGATGCCGTCGATGATCCCAATGACCGGGCAAAACCCGGCCGCGGCGGGGCGCGTGGCAGCAGGCGCTCCGGCCACCACGGCGGATCTCAGACCTCAGGATGGTTGCGCGCCTTTGGCCGGGCGTCCTAAGCCTCGTGCAGTCGGACGGAGGAGGCCATGGCCGCCGAGGCAGCCCCGCAGCGTGCAGCGACCGCCGGCCCCGCCTTGGGACCGATGCAGCGCTATCGCCGACTGGTGGCCGAGGGCGCGATCAAGCCCGATCCGGCGCAGCGCGCGGCCGTTGAGAAGCTGCATGTGCTGCATCTGCGCCTGGCCGACTACCGCCCCGCCAGCGGCAAGCGCGTCGCACGCGGCTGGTTCGGCTTCGGCCGCGGTGCGCCCCACCGGATGGTCGCGCTCACGGGGCTCTACCTCTACGGCGATGTCGGGCGCGGCAAGTCGATGCTGATGGATCTGTTCTTCGACAGCGCCACCATCCGGCCGCGCCGCCGGGTGCATTTCCACGCCTTCATGCGAGAGATCCACGCCGGTGTGCACCTGGCGCGCGAAAGCAGCGTGAGCGACCCAATCGCCAGCGTCGCCGATGAGGTGGCGGAGGGCGCCACGCTGCTCTGCTTCGACGAATTCCAGGTGGCCGACATCACCGATGCAATGATCCTCGGCCGGTTGTTCGAGGCACTCTTCGAGCGCGGCGTCGTCGTCGTCGCTACCTCGAACCGACCGCCCGACGATCTTTATGCCAACGGCTGGAACCGCGACCAGTTCCTCCCCTTCATCGCGCTGCTGAAAGAACGGGTGGATGTGGTGGAACTGACGAGCGACACCGATTACCGGCGCGGACGGGCGGGCGACAGCCGGTATTTCTCGCCGCTCGGTGCGGCGTCGCGGGCCGCGATGGACCAGGGTTGGGCGGCGGAAATGGCGGCGGTCGGCAACGGTGCCGCCGCCGCGCTGAACTTCACCGTGCAGGGGCGCGAGGTGACGGTGGAGCATGCCTCGGGCCGGGTCGGACGCTCGGGCTTCACCGCGCTCTGCGAGCGGCCCCTGGGGGCGGGGGACTATTTGGAGATCGCGCGCCGCTTCGATGCCTTCCTGATCGACGATGTGCCCGCGATGACGCGCAATGAGGCCAATGCCGCCAAGCGCTTCGTGACGCTAATCGACGCGCTCTACGAGGCGCGCGTCAGGCTCTGGATCTCGGCCGATGCGCCGCCCGACACGCTGTATGTCACGGGCGACGGCAGCTTCGAATTCGCACGCACCGCCTCACGGCTGGAGGAAATGACGGTCACGGGAGCGACGTCAGCTTAAGCGTCGGCTGAGCGGACGTTGCTGACATTCGTCTTGAGGCGACGAAGGTCTGCTACAGGCACTGTCGGACGCTGTCATTTCACGCCAACGTGTCACCTGTTCCGGCAATCAATCGACGCAACATTGAAGCGAACTGGTCCATCTCTTCGTCTTCGCAACGGTCGCCGAACAGATAACCTGCTCGCTTCGAGAACGTGGCAAGCGCTTCAGACAGTTTTGCTCGCCCGGCAGTCGTGGCTACCACGAAGACCAGCCGCGCGTCGCGCTGATCGACCTCCCGGTCAATCAGGCCGACCTTTTCCATTGGCACGGCCATCCGCGTGATCGTGGATGCACTGACATGCATCCGTCTCGCTAAATCAACTCGGGGCAGTCTGTTGGCCGCTGAGCGCTCAAGATGAAGCAGCAGCAGGAACTCGTTCACGGATATGCCGTGAATGGCCGAAAACTCGCCACTGAGCCCTGCCCGGAAGTCATCAGCGACCTGAAGCAGGCGCAGCGCATTGGTTGTATACACATCAGTCATGCAGGACGCCTATTGCGAATCGCCTGCGAGTGCAAGCATATCGCAACATATAGCAAGCGACTTGCCGGCACCAAAGGGACACTCTGATGGACTTCGAGACTATCTTCTCAATCGCCGGTCTTATTGCAGTGTTCGGATGGTTAAGTCTGCTCGTCTCACCACTCGTTCCGAGATGGTCGGACTGGATCGCAGGAATGGGCCTGCCGATTATCTTATCCTTGGGCTACGTCTTTCTGCTGATCATACCCGCCTCCGGCACTGCGGGCGGCTTTGGTACGCTCGCTGATGTGATGGAGTTGTTCTCATATGAACAAGCCGCACTCGCTGGCTGGCTTCACTTTCTCGCTTTTGACCTCTTCATCGGCGCATGGGTCTGTCGCACAGCCCGGGCGGAAAGCATGAGCTTCTGGCTCGTGGCTCCGTGCCTGCCCGTGGTCTTTCTGTTTGGGCCTGCGGGGCTCCTAGCGTTTCAAGTGATGCGCGCCATTCGCGGTAGAACCACACGTGCGTCAACAGCTGCGTAAGCCGTCATTCGCGTAAGCTGCAACATCAGCTACTTTGGGCTCTTTCCGGTCGTTCGCTTCTCCGAATGCTACCACTCCGGCGGTGGCAAGCGGTACCGTCAGATCTGGCGTTCGACCATCATCTTCTTGATCTGCGCGATCGCCTTGGCCGGGTTCAGGCCCTTGGGGCAGGTGGAGGTGCAGTTCATGATGGTGTGGCAGCGGTAGAGCTTGAAGGGGTCCTCCAGCGCGTCGAGACGCTCGCCCGTCGCCTCGTCGCGGCTGTCGATGATCCAGCGATAGGCGTGCAGCAGGGTCGCCGGCCCCAGGTAGCGATCGCCGTTCCACCAGTAGCTGGGGCAGGAGGTCGAGCAGCAGGCGCACATCACGCATTCATAAAGCCCGTCGAGCTTCTCGCGTTGCTCCGGGCTCTGCTGCCATTCGCGCTCGGGCTGGGGCGTCTCGGTCTCAAGCCAGGGGCGGATCGAGGCGTGCTGCGCGTACCAATGCGTGAGATCCGGGATCAGGTCCTTGACCACCGGCATATGCGGCAGCGGGTAGATCTTCACGGTGCCCTTGATCTCGTCCATGCCCTTCAGGCAGGCGAGCGTGTTGGTCCCGTCGATGTTCATCGCGCAGGAGCCGCAGATCCCCTCGCGACAGGACCGGCGGAAGGTCAGCGTCGGGTCGATCTTGTTCTTGATGTAGATGATCGCGTCGAGGATCATCGGACCGCAGTCGTCGAGATCGACGAAATAGGTGTCGACGCGCGGATTGTCCGGCGTGTCGGGGTCCCAGCGATAGATCTGGAACTCGCGGAGGTTGGTGCCCTCCGGCTTGGGCCAGCTGCGGCCCTTCATGATCTTCGAGTTCTTGGGCAGCGTGAACTCGGCCATCGGTCGTCTCCTTCGCCGCTGTCCCGCAGGGATGCGGAACGGCGTCATCCGCTATCAGTCCCTGGTCAGCACCAGACCAGAGTTATGGGCGTTTTTGAATGCGGTGCGGTAGCCCACCCTTAGAAGGGCATCCAAGACGTCATCGCGCCACAGGGGGGCGGCGAGATGCTCGATCAGGATCGCTGCCGGCAGCATCTCGGCCGGTGCCTCGGCGAGGAAGGGCATCAGCACGCGGTCCTCGTAGCCCTCCACGTCGATCTTGAGCGCGCCGATTTGCGTGATGCCCTTGCGGGTGAGGACAGGCAGCAGGCGGCGGACGGGTTTCTCGACCGTGTCGCGCCCGGCGAGGAAGCTCTCCTGGCCCGGCGAGTAGTCCTCTGCCCCGTCGCGGTCGCCGAGGGCGTAAGAGAAGAGGCGGGCAGAGGCACCGGTGGCGGCGATGTTCTGGCGTAGCGCCGAGGCGAGCAGATCGTCCGGCTCGAAGGCCAGGATCTCGCGGCCGGGCCACTCGGCGGCGGCCCAGAAGGTATAGGCCCCGGCATTGGCACCGATGTCGAGGAACGGACCCTCGCCCGCGTGCTCGGCGAGAAAGGCGAATTCCTCGGCCTGATAGCGGCGGCCGGCCAGCAGCATCAGCCGATAGCTCGAGGTCATCAGCGGGTAGTGGCGGAGGGTCAGCCCGTACCAGTCGGTATCGACCGGGCGCGGGTCGAGTCGCATCAGCAAGAGCGCCGCGCGCGCCCTGGCCGCGGAGCGAAAGACCGGCGCCGCCCGGGCCAGGCCGATGATCGCCTTATGGACCGCACCCGGGGCGAGGCTGCCAACCGGGCTCTCATCAATCTCGCCGCGCCCCATGGCGGACAGCGCGGCGGGCGCGCGCCCTTTCAGCACCCGCTCGATCCGTTCGCCCAAGCTCGGCGCCCCAGCGGGCAGCGCGCGGGCGAATTTCTTGGGCCGGTCCTCGATGGGTAGCGCGGCCATCATGCATCGCGCTCCTTGCTCTCGCGTGCTGCAGCCTCACTCTCTGGATCGTCCGGATCACCGTAGAAGGGCGCGATCCGGCCGCCGAGATGCGTCTCACCGGCCTCCATCCAGCTTTCATGAAGGCCGCTGATCCGCTCAGTTCGGGCGATGGCGAAACTGCCGGATGAGCGGTCCCAGTACTCCCGGTGAAGCCCGATATCGATCCCCGCCGGATTGACGTCAATCTGAGCGCTGCCGTCGAGGATGGTGACCAAGTCCTCGACCATCAAATACGCCGCATAGGTCGCCAGCATCTTGACGTCCTCGTGACTGGCGCCAAGGGCGCGCAGTTGGGCATCGGCGGCTTTCAACGCGATCGTGGCGCCACCGTCATTCGGGATATCGTCAAGTGCCCCAACACCGATTTTTATGCCATCGGCGAGCATTCGGAAGACCGTTTCCTGTGTCAGTTGTTCATTGCCGTTCATGTGACACGCGGCGGCTAGCTCCGGTTCGCCGCTGCCAAGCGTCACGAACTGCTCGATCAGCGCGTCGATACCCGCCTCTCTCAGCTTTGCGGCCTCGGCGACCGGATCGTCTGACCGCCACCACTTTCCGGCGAGTGTCTCGACCAACCGATCAGTCATGGACGACCTCCTATGAAGAGGCGTTCGCCGCGGTTCAAGCCATGGCGGCTGACATCCGGTTCGGCCGCCGGGAATTCGCTCAGGGTGAGGCCTGCGGCGCTGATCCGGGCGCGCCAGTCGCGGCCGTAGAAGCGTAGGTGATCGGGGTCGGCATAAAGCTTCAGGCGTGCCTCGGGCGTCGTGGCGGCGGGGTCTTCCAGCGTCTCGTCCCACCCCTCGATCAGCGGCACGGTCAGAACGGCGCGGCCGCCTGGGGCGAGGACGCGGGCGATCTCGGCCAGCGCCTGTGCATCATCGACATGCTCCAGCACGTGATGCGCAATGATCATGTCGGCCGAGGCGTCGGGCAGCGCCATCGCCGTGATGTCGAGGGTCAGGTCGAAGCCAGGCGCGATATCGGCGGTGCGGTAGGCGCAGCCGGCCGCCTCGAACGCGGCCCGCGCCATGGGTTCGGCGGCGAAATGGATCACCCTCAGACCCGGACGGAGGGCGCCCTGGCGGTCGAGCCAGAGCGCGAACAGCCTATGGCGCGGGCGACTGTCGCAGGCGGGGCACCAGCTACCAATCTTATGGCGCACCGGGCTGAAGGGGCCGCGGTAGTCGCAGACCGGGCAGTGGCGTTCGGTCGTCTCCCGCGCTGCCTCGGCAAACCAGCGTTCGGCCCGGGCGATGCGGAAGGCATGCAGCCGCGCGATCTCCCCGGCGCTGCGCCGCCCGGGCGGAGCGGTCTCGGGCCGCTCGGCCAGATGCGCGGCGAGCGCCGGGGAGATGCGGGCAGGCGTGTTCACCGTTCCGGATACTTTTCCTTGAACGCGGTGATCTTGGTCATCAGGTTGCCAGCGGCCCAGGTAAAGGCAGCACCGCCGATGCCTGCGGCGACAAAGCTGATGCCCACCTGCGACATCACCCGGCTCCAGTAATCGGGGCTCGGGAATAGGGTCTCGATGGCCATCGCCCACAATGCGGCCATGACGGCTGCGGCGATGGCTGCGGCGGGGATCGTGATGCGGCTTGGCGCGCCCGCATTGGTCGCCTGCACGGCGACGAAACAGGCGATAGCGATTGAGACGAGGATACCGGCCATGGGGGTGCCTCCTGCGAAACCTGCCGCCGGCGGGGGTGCCGGCGCGCATCGTCAGTATGGCAATCGCTCAGCAAGCCCATGCATTGGACGCGATACGGGCGAGCGACATGCCACCCTCATTTTCGCGCGTTAGTGGGTCAACGTGGACACTGCGATAGTCCAGCTTGACGTTTCGCGTCTGAGCGATTTCCGAACGCCCCGCCGCGCGTTGCGACATGGTCGGTCGCAATCATTCAGAACAGTCCGAACAGGCGTCGCCGGGACGTGTCGCGACGCTTCAGGTCGAGCACGTCGGTGACGCCGGCCGCGTCGAGCCTGTCGAGGAGCGCATCGGTGCCCTGCTCCAGCTTCATCGCCATTTCGCCGGGAAAGAGCGGATAGACGCCGAGGAAGCGGACGACGTCGCCGTCTGCGCCGGTGAAGGTCAACGACGTTTCGGGCCAGCTTGTTGGCCAGTGCAACAAGACACCGTTCATGTTGCGACGGGCGAAGATCGGCCCGCCGAGCGGTACCGTGTGACCGATCCCGAACCATGTGCGGTAGTCGTGCGGGAAGCGCGCCAGCCGTTTGGTCAGCTTAATTGGCTCATAGAGCTTGTTGCCCGGCTCGTTGAGTTTCGCGACGAGCGCCGCGCCGTGTGCGCGGGGCAACGCGATACTCACCTCCGCGCGACTGAGCTTCACCGGATCGCGCTCGTCGCCGACGTTCATGCGAAGCGCGCTCATGCCGGCAGTGACGAAAAGCCAGTGCTTGCGTTCTCCAGTGGGGGCAAATGCCAGCACGTCGATACGGATGTAGTCTTAAACAATCTCGTTGATGACCCCGGCAGGTTGCCCATGGAACGGTGCGAGATGTTCGATGATGCGATCCAGATCACAATGGGCGACACCCTCATTCGGAGACGCCTCCCGGACCTGCTCGTGGCGATACACCGACGAGCCGCCAGTAGAGCGCTCCGGCGTATCGGCGCCCGCGACCATCAGTACACGCGGGCCTTTGGAGCGATGCGGGCGAGCGGGATGCCGCCCTCGTTTTCGCCGGTGAGCGGGTCAACATGCACGCCCCGATAGTCCAGCTTCACGTTGCCCGCATCGTCGATCCAGGACAGCGTGTGCTTGCGCCAATCGGAGTCGTTGCGGTCGGGATAATCCTCGCGTGCATGGGCGCCGCGGCTCTCGGGCCGGGCCACGGCCGAGTAGATCGTCGCCAGCGCGTTCGGCAGCAGGTTCGAGAGCTCCAGCGTCTCCATCAGGTCGGAATTCCAGATCAGCGAGCGATCCGTCACCGAGACGTCGTCGAACAGGCTGTTGACCTTGGAGACCCGGGCGCAGCCGGATTTCATCGTCTCCTCAGTGCGGAAGACGGCCGCGTCCTCCTGCATCGCGCGCTGCAGGCTGAGGCGGAGTGAGGCCGTGCCAGCCGAGCCCTTGGCGTGGCGCAGATGGTCGAAGCGATCCATCGCGCGGGTCACCTCATGGCCGTTCAGCGTTGGGATCGCGCTCTCGCGGTCGACCACCTTGCCGGCACGGATGGCAGCGGCGCGGCCGAACACCACAAGGTCGATCAGCGAGTTGGAGCCGAGGCGGTTGGCACCGTGCACCGACGCGCAGCCGGCCTCGCCCACCGCCATCAGGCCCGGCACGGTGCGGTCGGGGTCCTCGGTCGTGGGGTTCAGCACCTCACCCCAATAGTTCGTGGGGATGCCGCCCATGTTGTAATGCACCGTCGGCAACACCGGGATCGGGTCTTTCGTCAGGTCGACGCCGGCGAATATGCGTGCGCTCTCCGAGATACCGGGCAGACGGGCGGCCAGCGTCTCGGGCGGCAGGTGATTCAGGTGCAGGTGGATGTGGTCCTTCTGCGGGCCGACGCCGCGCCCCTCGCGGATCTCCATGGTCATGCAGCGGCTGACCACATCGCGGCTGGCGAGGTCTTTGTAGGTTGGGGCGTAGCGCTCCATGAAGCGCTCGCCCTCGGAATTGGTGAGATAGCCACCCTCGCCACGTGCGCCCTCGGTGATTAGGCAGCCGGCGCCGTAGATCCCGGTCGGGTGGAACTGCACGAACTCCATGTCCTGCAGCGGCAGGCCGGCGCGCGCGACCATGCCGCCACCGTCGCCCGTGCAGGTATGCGCCGAGGTGGCGGAGAAGTACGCTCGACCATAGCCACCGGTCGCCAGCACCACCATCTTGGCGGCGAACCGGTGGATCACGCCGTCTTCAAGGTTCCAGGCGATGCAGCCCTGACAGACGCCGTCATCCGACATGATCAGGTCGGTGGCGAAATACTCGATGAAGAACTCCGCATTGTTCTTCAGCGACTGGCCATAGAGCGTGTGCAGGATGGCATGGCCGGTGCGGTCGGCCGCGGCGCAGGTGCGCTGCACCGGCGGGCCCTCGCCATACTCGGTCGTGTGGCCGCCAAAGGGACGCTGGTAGATCCGCCCCTCCTCGGTGCGGGAGAACGGCACGCCGTAATGCTCCAGCTCATAGACCGCCTTGGGCGCCTCGCGGGCGAGGTACTCCATGGCGTCGCTGTCGCCCAGCCAGTCCGACCCTTTCACGGTGTCGTACATGTGCCACTGCCAGTTGTCCGGGCCCATGTTGCCGAGGCTGGCCGCGATGCCACCCTGCGCCGCGACGGTGTGACTGCGGGTCGGGAACACCTTGGTGATGCAGGCCGTTTTCAAGCCCTGTTCGGCCATGCCGAGCGTGGCTCGAAGGCCCGCACCGCCGGCGCCGATGACGACGACGTCATAACTATGATCAACGTAGGTGTAGGACGTCATGCCGTCTTCCTCGTCTCGTCTCTGCTATGGGCGGCAGAGGCTCTGCCTGCGCCCTGGCTTGGGTCGCAAGGGTATCCGGTTGGGTGCCGGAGACCATTGCAGTGTCATCATCGTCGGCTACCGCTTCCGGATGAGCCGTCGCGTGAGGGCTGGTTGACCGCCCAATACCCCACCCGCTTCCGCGTCCGATCCCGAGATCAGCCAGCGAAGGCGATCTTCAGCACCGCAAAGGCCCCAGCTACCCCGGCCAACCCGCACATCGCAGTGTTGGCCAACAGCGCCGCCACGAGCAGCCCCTTATGATGCACGTAATCTTCGATCACGACCTGCAGCCCCTGCCAGAGGTGGTGAAAGGTCACACCGATAAACAGCAGGGCAACGATGGCGTTCAGCGGATTGCGATAAATCTCTAGCACCGTCTCGTGATCGGTGCCGAGCGCGCGACCGAACGGCACCACAAAGAGCAGGGTCAGCGGGATCAGCAGCACCGAGGTGATGTTGATCTGCGTCCAGTGATGCGTGCCGCCGGTCGCGCCAAGTGCCTTGGCGCGCGAGCGCGGCGTGCGGAAATCGGTCGAGGCCATGACGGTCTCCTGCCTATACCTGCACGAAGATGAGGACGACGATCAGCATCGCGGCGGTCGCGCCCAGGACGACAAAGCCCGATTTGCGGACGCTCTCCTTCTCGAAGCCGTAGCCGAAATCCCAAACCAAATGCCGGATGCCGCCGATCAGATGGTAAAGCAGCGCCGCGAGCGAGCCGACCATCACCAGATCGCCGAGATACGAGGTGATGACCCAGTCGATCCGGGCGAAGGCCTCGGGCCCCGTCGCGGCCGCCAGGAACCAGGCCACCGTCAGCAATCCGCCCAGCGTCAGGCCCACGCCGGAGATGCGGAAGAAGATCGACATCGCCGAGTGGAGCTGCGGCTTGTAGATCTGCAGATGCGGCGACAACGGCCGGTTGCCGCGGTTCACATCGGCCATGGGCAGCCTCCTGATTTCGGAACCCATTTTCAGGTATCCCACGGGGTCTAGTAGCGCCACCCCGCGCTTGCCAGTCTCCTTATGTCGCACGGAAAGGGGCGGGCGGGTCATTTTATGTCGCGCCGTCAGTGTCGCACCGGGGCTGTCGCGGCGTCACTGTTCAAGGCCCTGAGTCGAGACTCGTGCGCCGGTCGGGCTCGCTCTTGCAGGCATGCGAAAAGGGCGACGCCCATGGCGGCCGGGTTCAGGCATCCGGGCACCGGTCACTCCGGACAGGTCAGGCGGTCGAACTCAGCCAAGCTGGTTTGCCAAAGCACAGCCGGTTCGGAGTCTGGCTGCTCCGTCACCCAGCAATAGCTGGCGCGCGCCCCGATGCCCGTGCACCACGGTACCGCGCCCCGCATCAGATCGCGCAAGCGGCGTTGGAAATTGGAATGGCGCGCCCCACCGACATCGAGGGCGTGCGCATCGCGATCCGAGAGGATGGTCAGCACGGTCGGGATATAGGCATCGGCATTGCCCTCCGTCTCGCGAGCGGCCCGCTCGGCGATCAGAAGGACGTCGCCCTGCCGGCCGAGCGCACCCGCGATCTGGCCGTGCAGCACATGGACATCGGGGTCATAGGGATAGCCCGCAAGCGATTGCTCGATCCCGGCCATCGCCACGCCCATCCGGCCGGTTGCATGCGCAATGTGGGCACGGAAATGGGCGAGGAGCGGGTCGGTCGGATCGATCCGCGACCAATAGGCGACGTGCTCGCCCGTCACGCCCAGCATGAAGGGCATGGTTCTCAGCGCATTACGGCTGAACCAGACGCCGGTTCGGTCGATCAGATCGTAAATCTCGGCCTGGCGATTGGGGCTTTGCGCCAGCACCGTCGCGATGTCACCGGCGTAGCGATCGATGTCGATGGCCGCGACCCGGATCGCCGCTTGGATCAAATCGCCGAGCGACGCGCGACGGTCGCGGCCGAGGAGATCGGCGACGGCAAGGCACTCCTCCTCGGTCACAGCATCGCTCGCCGCGGCGCTGTCGCGGCAAAAGCGGTCGGTCTCGCCGGGCGCACCGCCCCATTTGCCGAGGGTCCAGAGCAGGCGCCTGCGCATGGTGATGGCCGGGCTGTCGAGCGTCTCGACCGTGCTGCGCGCCATATGCGCGATCAGGGGGTCGACGCGGTCGGGGCCGAGACTGTCGACCATCCTCGCCGCCATGAGGTTCTGTGGGTCCTGTGACAACGCCTCAGTCAACAGGTCGGCAGCCTCAGCGCGCATTTGGCGACTACGGTTCAGTGCGGCGCGGGGCGTCCGGTCGATCACATCGGTGCCCCGGGCGAGACGTCCACGGTACCGGGCGCTCATGGCAAGCGCTGTTGCGACCATTGAGGACGCCGGGAAATCGGCCCGCCAGCGCTGCAGCGTGGCGATGATGTCGGGGTTGGCCACGGCGAAGGCTTTGAAGGGCGCGGCGTAGTGCCCCTGGCCGATTTGGCCGTCGGTAAGGGCCGACTGCAACGCGTTGAAGGCGTTCTCCAGCCCCGCGATATCGCCTGCGTCGCGCAGAGCGAGGGCAGCATCGAGCGTGATCGGCGTGCCGGCAGACATGCGCTCTTGCGCAGTGGTCGCCCCTGCAAGGCAGACGCCGCCGAGCAGTGCGCCGAGCAGGGCGCCGAACAGGGCAAAGACGTGGAAGAACCGGATCATGCGAACCTCATCACAGCCTGTCGGAACGATGGCATGGTCACGCCAGCCTAGGTGAGCCTGTCTCGGCGAACGAGTGCCGGGCAGGTCTTTGGGACCGTCCGAGGATCGACAACGCGTGCATTGGTTGACGATTCCATAATGCGGCTGTCTTGATGAGTGCGGTGCAACGAAACGCCGACACGACGATGACCGCCGTTATCCTGGGAGATATCGCCACCATGACCCGTATTTTGCCGCGTGCGCTGGCCGCCGCGATCTGCCTGACCGCCTCGACCGCCATGGCCGCCGATCTCAAGATCTGCGTCGAGGGGGCCTATCCGCCGTTCTCCGAGACGACCGCGGACGGCAGTGTCATCGGCTTCGACATCGACATCGCCAACGCGCTCTGCGGTGAGATGGGCAAGTCCTGCGAGATGGTGCAGACCGAATGGGACGGCATTATCCCGGCGCTGATCGAGCGCAAATGCGACGCGATCATCGCCTCGATGTCGATCACCGAGGACCGCAAGAGGGTGATCGACTTTTCGAAGAAGTACTACCAGACCCCGGCCAAGTTCATCGCCGCCAAGGATGCCGGCCTGACCGACACGCCCGAGGCGCTCAATGACGCTGTCGTTGGCGTGCAACGCGGCTCGATCCACCAGCAATTCATGGAAGGTGAGTTCCCGGATGTGGAACTGAAGCTCTATGGCACGCAGGATGAGGTCTATCTCGATCTTCAGGCTGGGCGCATTGACGCCGCCATGGCCGACAGCATCGCGATGGATGACGGGTTCCTCAAGACCGAGGCCGGCGCGGGATATGCTTTCTTCGGTCAGGACTACTCGATCCCGAAGTACCATGGCGAGGGTGCCGGTATCGGCGTGCGCCAGGGCGAGGAAGAACTGCGCGACGGTTTCTCGGCGGCGATCGAGGCAATTCGCGCCAGCGGCGTCTATCAGGAGATCCAGGCGACGTATTTCGACTTCAATATCTACGGTTCGGGCGTCTGAGCGGAGGCTTTGACGTGGTGGGGTGAACCCCACCCTACGCCTTGGGCGGTTGATGGTGCAGCATGATGGGGTGAAACCCCACCCTACGGCATTGATGGTCGTTGGCGCGGCATGGTGGGGTGGAACCCCACCCTACGGCTTGGATGGTCGTCGGCGCGGTAGGGTGGGGTTGCACCCCACCGCTAGACCGTGATGAGCAGCGCCGTCTCGGAGCCGCCACGACCCGTTATGGAGGGCTTATGGAAGACGTCCTCGCCTATGGTCCCCTGCTCGCCGAGGGGACCGGTGTCACGGTGATGCTCGCCGTGCTCTCGCTGGCGCTGGCCACCGCGCTCGGCGCCCTCGGTGCGGCGGGGCGGTTGTCGGGCTGGCGGGCGGCCGACTGGGGCGTGCAGGGCTACACTACGCTGGTGCGCGGGGTGCCCGACCTGGTGATGATCCTGCTCATCTATTTCGGCGGTCAGCGGGCGCTAAACGGCGCCATGGAGGGCCTCGGCCTGGAACGGGTCGAGGTTTCCAAATTCGCGGCCGGCGTGCTCGCCATCGGCTTCATCTATGGCGGCTATCTCGCCGAGACGTTCCGTGGAGCGTTTGTCGCAATCCCGCGCGGACAGGGCGAGGGCGGCGCGGCGCTCGGCCTCTCGCGCTTGCAGGTGCTCTGGCGGGTGGAGATGCCGCAGCTCATCCGCCTGGCGCTGCCGGGCTATGCCAATGTCTGGATGGTGCTAGTGAAATCCACCGCGGTGGTCTCGATCATCGGGCTCGGCGATCTTGTGGGTCTGGCCGATAAAGCCGGCAAGTCCACCCGCCAGCAGTTCTGGTTCTACCTTGCCGTGCTGCTTGTCTATCTCGCGATCACTGCGGTCTCGGATGCGGCGCTGGCGCGGGCCAAGGCGCGGGCCAACCGGGGGGTCGTGGCGTGAGGCTGGAGCTCGTCTTCGAGAACCTTGGGCTGTTTGGCGAGGGTGTGCTGATGACGCTCGAGCTGGCGGCCATCGCGCTGATCATCGGCTTTGCGCTGGCGCTGCCCATGGGGCTTGCGATCTACCGGAAGACGCCCGTGGCGGCGGCGGCGTCCAAGGGTTTCATCTACGTCTTTCGCGGCACACCGCTCTTGGTACAGGCCTACCTGATCTATTACGGGCTTAGTCAGTTCGAGGCGGTGCGCGACAGCATCTTCTGGCAGGCGCCCGATCTCATCCGGGGCACGATCCTCGGCGAGGCGTGGCCCTCGCTGCGCTCGGCCTGGTGGTGCGCGGTGATCGCCTTTTCGCTGAACTCGGCGGCCTATCAGGCGGCGATCCTGGCCGGGGCGTTCGAGGCGGTGCCGCGCGGCGTGCTCGAGGGCGGGCGCGCGGTGGGGCTGAGCGAGCGCCTGATCACCCGGCTCGTGCTGTTGCCGACGGCGCTCCGCCAGGCGCTGCCGCAGTATTCGAATGAGGTCGTGTTCATGCTGCATGGCACGGCGGTGGCGGGTGTGATCACGCTGCAAGACATCCTGGGCGCCGGGCGGACGCTGAATGCGCGCTACTACGTAGCCTATGAGGGCTATCTGACGGCGGCGTTTCTCTACATGGCGATCACCGGATGCCTGGTTGTGGCCTTCAAGCTGATCGAGAAGCGGGCGATGCGCCACCTGGCCCGGCCCGCAGCCGCGACCGAAGAGACGACCGGTCCGGCCCGGCCGCGCCTGTTGGCGGTGTTGCGCTAGACGGTATCGCGGCTGGTCGCCGCGATGAGTGCTGCGGGGGCGCCTGGCTCTGCGGGGTCGCCGCTTGGGGCTGGCGGGGTGTTGGGGCTGGGGAGAAGCCGCGGGCGGCTTCTGTGCGATCGTGATCGAAGACCGGGCCGCGTCAAGGGCAAGCGGGCTGGTGCCCGTCGCTGGCGCGACCCTTGACCCGGCCCGCTCTTCGGGTCGGCGACACTGCTTTTTTGTGCGCTCGTCTCGGAGAGTGAGTGTGACGCATGCCATCGACAAAGGTGCGACAAGCGGGTGTCGGGCCGGGTCGAGGGTGGCGCAGCCCCGGGCGCCAACCCGCTTAGCGTTGATGCGATCCGGCAGCCGCAGCATGCTGAGACTGCAGGCCCCTCGGGTTACTTCCCAGCCAAATAGCCGGTTGCTGCGGTGATCCAGAGGAGCGTCAGGCCGGACGATGCTCGGTCAACGGCGCTGGGTATGGCGCGGTTTCAGCGGGGCATCAGCACCCAGTAGTCGAGATCGAGGATAACGCCCGGCGCATGTTTGCCGTCCTCGCCGCGGTGCGGGAAATCGGCGGCTGGGCGGTTCTTGGTCGCCACCAGGCGCAGGCGCAGCGCGCCAACGCTCGGCGCCGCCGTCTCGGCGGTTTCGAGGACTTCCGACCAAGCATAGACGGTGTAGCCGGCGAAGGCCGGGGCGACGTGGGTGCCCGCGTTGATCGCGGCGATCAGCTGGGCGTTCTCCAACCCGTTGAAGCTGAGCCCGCGCGCGATCGAGATGATGTGCCCACCATAGACCAGCCGCGGCTGGCCGCCCCGCGCGGCCGGGTCGAAATGCACCCGTGCCGTGTTCTGCCAGAGGCGCGTGGCCATCATATGCTCGGCCTCTTCGATCACGAGGCCGTCGACATGGTCGATCTTCTCGCCCGCCGCATAATCGCCCCAGAGACGCGGGCCGCCGGCCAGTTCGGCATCATAATCGGTGAAATCCAGACCCTCGGGCAGCACGATCTCGCCGGCCGGGACCGACTGGGCGAGATCGGGGATCACGGCCTCGGGCGCGGCGCTTGCGGTGTCGCGCTTGTTGACCATGACCCAGCGCACATAGCTCAACACCGCGTCGCCGCGCTGGTTGAGGCCCGTGGTGCGCACCCAGACGATGCCCGCCTTGCCCGAGCCGGTCTGGCGCCGCCCGATCACCGCGCTCTCGGCGCGGAGCGTGTCACCGGGATAGACGGGGGCGAGGAAGCGACCCTCGGCATAGCCGAGATTGGCCACGGCATTGAGCGAGATGTCGGGCACCGTCTTGCCGAACACCACGTGGAATACCGTGAGCGGATCGACCGGCGATTGCCGGAACCCGCAGGCGGCCGCGAAGGTGTCGGCGCTGTCGAGCGCAAAGCGGTTGGGATAGAGCGCGGTGGCCAGCACCCGTTCCTCGCGGCCCACGGTGCGTGGCGTGGCATGGCGGATCACCTCGCCGGGGATGAAATCCTCGAAGAAGCGGCCCCTCGTCTGGGCATCCGTCTGGGCATCCGTTTGGGCACCCGTCTGCGTACTCTTCTGGGCATGCATCTCGGCACTCATGCGGGCGGTGCTCCGGCGAAGGGCCAGACGCCGACCCAGTTATGGATGAGCATGACCACGATGGTGACCCCCAGGGTGACTGCGGCATGGATGAGGTTGGGGACGATCCCCTTCGGCACGGGCTTGGGCCCCTTCCCGTCGCGCCGGTTGACCGTGATCACCGTGATCACCGCCCAGGCGAGCATCGCGGTGAACAGGATGACCGCTGCGAGATGCCCGTTCACCAAGAGATGCGCCACCGCCCAGATCTTCACGCCGGTCAGCTGCGGGTGGCGGATCCAGGCGCGCACATGGCCCGGGATGCCGCCCGCGACATAGACGCCGAGGGCGGTGACCATCAGCAGGTTGTTCAGATGCGTCGTCCAGGGCGGCGGGTACCAGACGGTGACATACGGCACCTGCTGGTAGCCGATCACGATCATCGCGACCGCGGCCAGCGTGGTGAGCGAGAGCAGGCCCTTGACCGGCCCCTCGCCCAGCCGCTGGGCCAGCGCGGCGCGCCGGCCCGGAAAGGCGGGTTTCAAGAGATGCGTCGCGAACCATAGGACGAGCCCCAGGACGAGCAGGAACCAGGCGAACATCGGTGTCTCCGTGGCGATGGGCTGGGAGCGTGCCGTTTGGCATGAGATGACGGGTCAGGCGGCGGCGGTTTAGGCGGTGGCGGCCTCCAGCCGGGCGATGGCCTCGGCCTCGGCGATCAGGCGGCGGCCGGCGGCGGCGTGCAGGTTTTCGACGATCCGGCCCTCGACCACGGCGATGCCCTCGCCCCGCGCCTCGGCGGCCTCGAATGCGGCAACCTCGGTGCGGGCGCGGGCCACGGCGTCGGGGTCCGGGGCGAAGACCCGGTTGGCGATGGCGAGCTGCGCGGGATGAATTAACGTCTTGCCATCCATGCCGAGGGCGCGGCCCTGGCGCGCTTCCTCCTCCAGCCCGGTCTCGTCCTTGAAGGCGTTATACACACCATCAAGCACCGAGACGCCATGCGCGCGGGCGGCCAGCACCGCCTGCACCAGCGCGGGCAGCAGCGAGGCGCGACCCGGCAGCGCCTCGGCGCGCATATCGGCCATCAGGTCGTTGGTGCCGAGCACGAGGCAGGCGACGCGCGGATGGGCCGCGATCTCGGCGGCGTTGAGGATGCCGAGCGGGGTCTCGATCATTACCCAGATCGGCATCGCCCCCGCGCCGCCCGCATCGAGCATCCAGGCCGCGGCATCGACGGCCGCGCCGCTCTCGATCTTGGGCAGCAGCACCGCATCGGTACCGCTGCCGGCGGCCATCGAAAGGTCGTCGGCGGACCAGGGTGTGCCCGCGCCGTTGACCCGGACCACCGTCTCGCGGGGCGCGTAGCCGCCCTCGGTCAGCGCGGCGGCGAGTGACGTGCGGGCGCTCTCCTTTTCGGACGGCGCTACCGCGTCCTCAAGATCGAGGAGAAGCACATCCGCCGGCAGGGTCCGGGCCTTCTCGAGCGCGCGGGCGCGGGAGGCGGGCATATAAAGCGCAGAGCGCCGCGGCCGGGCCACGGGCGGGGCGGGAAAGGCATCATCCATCGCGTCTCGTCCATGCTGCCGGGGGCCATGGTCTAAGCCGGGGGCATGCTGCACTGCAACCCGCGTTGCACGGCCGGAGTGCCCCACGATGCCTGGTGAAAGCAGAGTGTGAGCATGGTGGTGGCTCTAAAGCGGTGTGGTTGAGCCCCCCCCCTCGGCATCGCGCGCGGCAGGACGCGCGGGAGTGAATGGGCGCCGCCAGCGGTGACGCGAAAGCAGCATCTGCCGCTCTGCGGGAATGGGTTGCACATGCGCGCGGGATATTGCAGTGCGGTCTTGTGCGCCCAAAACGGGGTCCATCAGGCTCCTTGGCGCACCCCGCCGCTGCCCGTGCAGCGCGGGTCGGGCGCTGCCGGTCAGGTGGCGAGAGAGACCATGGCCGCCCGCTTGCGGCGGTTCTGACGGTGGCCCGTTCCGGGCGCGCCGGATCCATCGGAGGACATCATGGCGAGAGCGAAGATCGCGCTGATCGGTGCAGGTCAGATCGGCGGCACCCTGGCGCACCTGGCGGGCCTCAAGGAGCTGGGCGACGTCGTCCTGTTCGACATCGCCGAGGGCATCCCCCAGGGCAAGGCGCTCGACATCGCCGAGAGCGCGCCAGTCGACGGGTTCGACGCCGCCCTCAAGGGCAGCAACGATTATGCCGATCTCGCCGGCGCGGATGTCTGCATCGTGACCGCCGGCGTGGCGCGCAAACCGGGCATGAGCCGCGACGACCTTCTCGGCATCAATCTCAAGGTGATGAAATCGGTGGGCGAGGGCATCGCCAAGCACGCGCCGAACGCCTTCGTGATCTGCATCACCAACCCGCTGGATGCCATGGTCTGGGCGCTCCGCGAGTTCTCGGGCCTGCCGCGCGAGAAGGTCGTGGGCATGGCCGGCGTGCTGGACAGCGCGCGCTTCCGCCATTTCCTGGCCGAGGAGTTCGACGTCTCGGTCAAGGACGTCTCGGCCTTCGTGCTGGGCGGGCATGGCGACACCATGGTGCCGCTGACGCGCTATTCGACGGTGGCGGGCATCCCGCTGCCCGATCTCGTGAAGATGGGCTGGTCGAGCCAGGAGAAGATCGACGCCATCGTGCAGCGCACCCGCGACGGCGGGGCCGAGATCGTGGGTCTGTTGAAGACCGGCTCGGCCTATTACGCGCCCGCAGCCTCGGCGATCCAGATGGCGGAGGCCTACCTCAAGGATCAACGCCGCGTGCTGCCCGCGGCCGCCTGGGTCGAGGGTTCCTATGGCCTGAAAGGTCTTTATGTCGGCGTGCCGACGGTGATCGGCGCAGGTGGGATCGAGAAGATCGTCGAGATCGAGCTCGACAAGGACGAGCAGGCGATGCTCGACAAGTCGGTGGCGGCGGTCGAGGGCTTGGTCGCGGCCTGCAAGGGCATCGACGACAGCCTGGCGGGCTGAACGCCGACAGAGAGCCCGTGCGGTCGTGCGGTGGCGGCCGTGCAGTGTCCGGCGGGTTACTATCGGCTCATGGCATCCAGTCGATCGAGCAGCTGTAGCCGTGACCGTCCAAGGTGAAGCTCCCCTTCTTGGAGATCTCCTTGCCGATCTCCCAGATCAGGTAGTCCTGATCGCTGCAGCGCTGGATCTCGCGGTTGATCTCGTCGAAGGCGAGCCTCCGCGAGAAATGCGTCTCGGCGCTTGAGCGGATCGTCTCGTTGCTGGCGTAGTCCTTTGCACTGAGGCCCCGAAAGACTGTTTCGTACAGAGAGACGGCGTCCCCCGGCGGGGCGAAGGCGTCCGTGCCCTCCTCGATCTGCATGATGAAGAGCGGCGCCTCGGGGCTGAACGGGTATTCGAAGATCAGCCGCCCATTGCACGGCGCCCTCAGGCAGCCGGGCTGTCCTTTGGTGGTGATCAGACCAAACAGGTGGCGATCCTCGGGGATGAGGTCGGTGATGATCTCACCCCGCATCAGCGTGCGCCCGCGCTTGGCCTGCCAGTTCTTCCAGAGCCCATGGGCCCCCATGCAGACCTTGACCACGTCGCAGCCGAACGGGCTGAAGGGCGGGACGACGAGACATTTCGTAGATAGCTTCATGGTCTCCTCTCGCTCGTTCGGCGGTCCGTCGCTGGGTGCCGGGTGTGACATTGATCGCTCGAGATAACGAACGCGGCATGCCCCGGTTTCCGACAGGGGCGCATCTGGATTTAGACCATTTGACAGCATGACAGGCGGGGCCGGCACTCTGTTCTCTGCGCCTCATCGATCGTCAACGCGCGGCATCTGACAGTGGCCGAACCGCGCCGAGGCGCCTCTTCGCACGGACCGGACGTACCCCCATGGCAGCGCAACGCCCTGAACGGCCGCTCTCCGACCGGCGACACCTGATGATCACCGGTGGTTCGCGCGGGATCGGGGCAGCGGTCTGCAGGCTCGCCGCGCGGGATGGCTGGAATGTCAGCCTCACCTATCGCAGCGACGCCACGGCGGCGGCCGGGGTGGTGGCCGATGTACAGCGGGCCGGCGCGCGTGCGCTGTCGATGCGGGCCGATGTTTCCGACGAGGCGGCGCTAGCCTCGGCCTTCGCGCGATCGGTGGCCGTGCTGGGCCCGCTCGAAGGCTTGGTGATCAATGCCGGCATGCTGGGACCCTCCGGCACGTTGCTCGATCTGACGGCCGAGCGCATCCGGCGCACCGTCGATGTCAACGTGACCGGTGCCATCCTGACGGCGCGCGACGGGGCGCGCAGTATGGCGCTCTCGAAAGGCGGGACGGGGGGGACGATGGTCGTGGTGTCCTCGACCGCGGCGCGGATCGGCTCGCCCAATGAGTTCGTCGATTACGCCGCCAGCAAAGGAGCGATGGACACCCTGACGCTCGGTCTCTCGAAGGAGCTGGCGGCTGAGGGGATCCGGGTCAACGCGGTGCGCCCGGGGCTGATCGAGACCGCGATCCACGCGGATGCCGGCGTCCCCGACCGGGTGGCGCGGCTGTCCTCGGTCGTGCCCATGGGGCGCGGGGGGACGGCCGAGGAAGTGGCGGAGACCATCCTGTGGCTGCTCTCGCCGGCCGCGTCCTATGTGACCGGCGCGATCGTCGATGTGGCGGGCGGACGGTAGCGCAGTACGACGGAAGTCCCGGTACCAAGCGGCGGTCGGTGCTTGCATAGAGCGGCTTGCTGGCGTCACCTCGAACAGGGTTGCAGTGGCAGTTCGCAACGGGATAGATGCTGGTATACCAGATGCTGCAACGCCGGCGTTACGCGTCGTCTGCCCCGCGGGTCATCCCGCCGCCCCCTCCCACGCCCGCCGGGTCTGCGTGACCCGCGGGCGGCCCGCCCCCTCCGGCGCATCGGTTGCGCCGAGCGATCCCAGGCGCCTTCGCGCCGCCGAGCGACAGGACGAGGAAGCTCTCCCATGAACATCCATGAATACCAGGCCAAGGAGATCCTGAAGTCCTATGGCGCGCCCGTGAGCCGGGGCATTGCGGTGACCGACGTGGCCGACGCGGCCAAGGCGGTCGAGGATCTGGGCGGCCCGGTCTGGGTGGTGAAGGCGCAGATCCACGCCGGCGGGCGTGGTAAGGGCAGCTTCAAGGAGGCGGATGCGGGCGAGAAGGGTGGCGTGCGCATCGCGACGGCTGAGGATGACGCCATCGCCTTCGTCCAGCAGATGTTCGGCAAGACGCTGGTCACCCATCAGACCGGCCCCTCCGGCAAGCAGGTGAACCGCATCTACCTGGAAGAAGGCGCGGCGATCGAGAAGGAATTCTACCTCTCGCTGCTCGTTGATCGCGAGACGTCGTCGATTTCCTTCATCGCCTCGACCGAGGGTGGCATGGATATCGAGGAGGTCGCAGCCTCGACGCCCGAGAAGATCCTGACCTTCTCGGTCGATCCGATCACGGGGGTGATGCCCTATCACGGGCGCAAGGTTGCCAAGGCGCTGGGCCTGGAGGGGCAGGCGGCCAAGGACTGCATCAAGCTGATCGCGACGCTCTACAAGATGTTTGTCGAGAAAGACGCCTCGCTTCTTGAGATCAACCCGCTGATCCTGACCAAGGAGGGCCGGCTCGTCTGTCTCGACGCGAAGATGAACTTCGACAGCAACGCGCTTTACCGCCAGAAGGACGTCTCGGCGATGCGCGACGAGACCGAGGAGGACGCCAAGGAGCTGGAGGCCTCGAAATACGACCTGAATTACATCGCGCTGGACGGTGAGATCGGCTGCATGGTGAACGGCGCGGGCCTCGCCATGGCGACGATGGATATCATCAAGCTCTACGGGTCCGAGCCCGCAAACTTCCTGGATGTGGGCGGCGGCGCCACCAAAGAGCGGGTGACCGAGGCGTTCAAGATCATCACTTCGGACCCCAATGTGAAGGGCATCCTCGTCAACATCTTCGGCGGCATCATGCGCTGCGACGTGATCGCCGAGGGCGTGATCGCCGCGGTCAAGGAAGTCGGCCTGAAGGTGCCGCTGGTGGTGCGGCTTGAGGGCACCAATGTCGATCTCGGCAAGGAGATCATCAATTCCTCGGGTCTCGACGTGATCGCGGCCGATAACCTTGCCGACGCTGCCTCCAAGATCGTCAAGGCGGTCAAGGGCTGAGCGATGCTCGGCTGGTTGCGCACCCTGCTGACTGGGAACGACGGCCATGCGGCCGCCGCTGCCCAAGCGGTTGCGCGGCCGCCCATCACGGCCGAGGAGGTCGCCGCGATCCTTGTGCATGCCCTCGATCACTACATGGCACAGCGGACATTCATGGACACGCTGGACGGGTATCCCGGCTTCATCTGCGACAATGCCGACCGCCGCGTTCCCATCAAGGCGATGAACGAGGCACGCGGGATCAGCGCGCGGGAGACGCTGTCTTCCTTCGTGCTGCGCATGGAGCATTGCGATGAGCAGACGGCGATGGAGGGCGCCGAAGCGGCGCTGCAACGCCGGCTTCACGCGACGCCCATCTGGCAGGCGCACGAGGAGAACCACGGCGCCGATGGCAAAGTGCGGGTGGAGCGTACGTTGGTCGAAGCAGGGCCGCTCGGCATCGAGCGACCGGTGATGTGCGACGTCCTTTCTGGGCGCTACTCCCATTTCTGGGGCAAGGCCGACGATGCACCCAGGTTGGAGGTCGTCCAGCTGTTACTCGTTGCCAATAGCGAGAGCCGCGGCCCGGTGCCCGGCCGCCGTTTGTCGGCGGGCACCACGTGACGCCGTCGGCCGTGCTTGCAGTGATGCCTGGTCCGATCTGGGGGCCTGTCTTGGGGGCCGTCGTGCTGATGGCGCTGATGACGGTGATGTATGGGCTGGCCGCACGTGCGCGGCCGCTGCGTGCGGCTGCCGTTGCGACGCTGGTGCCGGCCCTCTCGATGCAGTGCCTGCTGGCGTGGCTGGCGGCGACGCTGGGCGGCGGGGCCGGGGCGCTACTGCTGCTCGGTCTTTGGGCGGCGGTGGTGATGATGACAGGCGGCGCGCTGGGCAGTGTGGTGCTGCTTTTCCTGCGCCGCGCGCTGCCATAGGCGCCCGGTCGGGCGCGGGATGACGGCTGCAGGATGATGGGCTGCGGGGATATGGGCCGCGGACCGCGGTGAGACATAACCGATGCCCCGGGTCACGGGGCGCCACGAGACGGGTCGCCGGCGCCGCGGGAGGCGGGGCAGGAGACCGAGACGGACAGGACAGGAGCGGACGATGGCCGTACTCGTTGACGAGAACACCAAGGTGATCTGCCAAGGGTTTACCGGCAGCCAGGGCACCTTCCACAGCGAGCAGGCGATCGCCTATGGCACGCAGATGGTCGGCGGCGTGACGCCCGGAAAGGGCGGCGGCACCCATCTCGGCCTGCCGGTCTTCGACACGGTCGGCGACGCGGTCGAGAAGACCGGCGCCAATGCCAGCGTGATCTACGTACCCCCGCCCTTTGCCGCCGATGCGATCCTCGAGGCGCTGGATGCCGAGGTCGAGCTGATCGTCTGCATCACCGAGGGCATTCCGGTCGTCGACATGCTCAAGGTGAAGCGCGCGCTCAGCACCTCGAACTCGCGCCTGATCGGGCCGAACTGCCCGGGCATCATCACGCCTGAGGCCTGCAAGATCGGCATTATGCCGGGCCATATTCATCAGCGCGGGCGCATCGGCATCGTCTCGCGTTCGGGCACGCTGACCTACGAGGCGGTGGCGCAGACCACGGCCGCGGGGCTTGGCCAGTCAACCTGCATCGGCATCGGCGGCGACCCGATCAAGGGTATGGAGCATATCGATGCGCTGGAACTGCTGCTCGGCGATACCGAGACCGATGCGATCATCATGATTGGCGAGATCGGCGGCTCGGCCGAGGAACAGGCCGCGGAATTCATCGGGCAGGAGAAGAAGGCCGGGCGCGGCAAACCGGTGGCGGGGTTCATCGCCGGGCGCACCGCGCCGCCGGGCCGGCGCATGGGCCACGCAGGCGCGATCATCGCCGGCGGCAAGGGCGGCGCGGAGGACAAGATCGCGGCAATGGAAGAGAACGGCATCGTCTGCGCCGACAGCCCGGCAGGCCTCGGCGAGGCGCTGCTGAAGGCCATCGGCCGCTGACATCGCCCAGGCCAATTAGGGAAGTGGCGCGTGGTCGCCTTTCGGATTGGTGTTAGCCAAGCGCCCGGCCGAGACACGCTAAGGGCTGTCTCGGCCCTTTCACGCGCACTCCAGGTGTTGTCGGCGCGGGCCGAGCGCGCAGGGTAATGGTGGTGGGTTGGCGTTGACCCGATCGCCCTCCTTGCGCTGGCGCTGATGACCTTCGTCATCGGTATGGCCGATATTTGACGTGCCGGGCATCGCTGGCGCGCGTCTTGCCGTTGCCGCCGTTCCCTGGCCACTGTCACGCGCAGAGGTTCGATGCGGGACAGCGAGCCCTGCCGTGCATGCGCGTGGAAGCCCGATCCGCACGGCTCGCCACGGGAAATCTCGCTCCGATGAAATCCCATCCCCGCCACGGCGACACTGACCGGAAGACATGATTGTCTGGCGGCGTAACACCCTGGCACCGGGTGGCGCGTCCCGCTCATGGGCGGCGCGGCGAGATATTCATGTTTGTGTCTATTTCCGCGCTTATGCGCAAAGGGCTGCCGGGATGCATGTGGCGGGCGAAACAGCCGCCGCAGCACAGTCAGGGAGGTCATCCGGGCTTGGCGATCTCGACCGAGGGGAGAACGGAGCCGCCGTTGTTGGCGGAGGGCGCGCGCTTTGTGCTGCTCGTGCCGCATGGCGCAGGCAACCCGAAAACGGGGGGCGGGCAGCGCACGCGTCTGTTCTTCGACGCGCTCAAGCGTCTTGGCCCGGTCGAGGTGATCTTGTTCGGTAATCCGGTGCCGGAGGGTCAGGGGAGCTTCTTTCCCGGCGCGGCAGCCTTTCATGTCTGGAACAGCAGCCGCTTCGCTCCGCCGGGCGGCCATGCCGCGAAGAAGCTGCGGTACAACATTGCGCGCTTCTCTTCGGTCGAGCGGGCGTATCGGGCAGATCCCGACCTGGCTGGTCGTGTCAGGGCTGTGCTGGATGCCGGACCGGTAGTCGTTGTGTCGCGTTATTTGATGCCGTTTGCCGCCTCTGGTTTCTCGCCTGATGACGCAGCCTGCGAGGGCCTGCTGATCGACATCGACGACCGCGACGACAAGAAATTCGCTGTGGCGTTCGAGCGGCTGCTGGGATCGCGCCTGACCGAGGCGCTGATCGTGCCGATGATCCTCCGCCGGGTCGAAGCGGTGATGCGAAAGCGCACGGCTGGCGTTTCCCGGCTTTGGTATGTGTCTGAGGAAGATCTTTTTCCCGGCGCCGATGCGCCCGCGTCGCTGATCCCCAACGTACCGTTCGAGGCACCAGCCTGCGCGCCACCGCCGGCCTCCGCCGCCAGCGATGTCCTGTTCGTGGGGAGCCAGGGACATCGGCCCAACTGGGAAGGGGTCAGGCACTTCGTCGCGACCGTCTGGCCGCGGATCAGGGCCGCTGTCCCAGGTGTGCGCCTGCGCGTGGTCGGTCTCGGTCCCTGGCAGGACATGGCGAGCGCGGTGCCGGCCGCGGCCCTCGATGGCGTCGATCTCGTCGGCACGGTGGAGGATCTCGCGCCCGAGTATCACCGGGCGCGGGTGGTGGTATCGCCGGTGCACGAAGGGGGTGGCTCGAAGATCAAGGTGGTCGAGGCGGCGGCCTTCGCGCGCCCGGTGGTGGCCAGCCGCCACTCGGTCCTCGGCTTCAGCCCGGCGCTGACAAAGCTGATCGTCGCGGCCGATGCGGATACCGAGATGGTCGAGGGCTGCTGCCGGTTCCTCGAGAACCCCGCCGAGGCTGACCGTGTGGGGGCGCTGATGCGCGCGGAACAGCAGGCGCACTACGCCCGCAACGTCGCCATTCAGCGGATCTGCGACGACGTGACGTCGGCGATCGGTCAGGCGATCACGTCCGACTGATTGATGACGCCCTTGGCTGCGGTCGGGGGGCGCATGGGGTGTTCATGCGCAACCGAACGGCGTATGTGGAACATGGAAGCTTCACTCGCCTGTTGGAATGGCAGGCAACGCCGGACGAGGGTCTCATGGCCAAGGATCAGACCGACCACGCGCATGCTGCCGATCTCAGCGCCCTTCAGGGACCAAACCTCAGTTACGTAGAACAGCTCTACGCGACCTGGACCAGCAGCCCGGGTGCGGTCGATCCTTCGTGGGGCGCATACTTCGAAAGCCTTGAAGAAGATCCGCGCGAGGTGCGCGAGGAGGCCGCCGGCGCGCCCTGGGCCCGGCCGGACTGGCCGCCCACCGCCAATGGTGAACTGGTGGCGGCGCTCGATGGTCAGTGGGACCAGATCCCGGGACCGCCGGGCAAGGCGAAAGACGTCGCCAAGAAAGTCGCCGCCAAGGCCGATGCCGATGGCAAGAAACTGAACGAGGCGGAGCTCCGCCAAGCGGTGCTCGATAGCATCCGGGCGATCATGTATATCCGCTCGTTCCGCTCGCGGGGGCATCTGGGCGCGGATCTTGACCCGCTGGGCCTGGTCGGGCGGAAGAACCACCCTGAGTTCGACCCGTCGTTCTTCGGCTTCGCGGGCAAGGATCTCGACCGGCCGATCTTCATCGACAACGTGCTGGGTCTCGAATACGGCACGATGCGCGAGATCGAGGCGCTGCTGAAGCGCACCTATCAGGGTACCTTCGCGCTGCAGTTCATGCATTTGCAGGACCCCGAGCCCAAGGCCTGGCTGCAGCAGCGGATCGAGGGGTTCGGCAAGGAGATCCAGTTCACCAAGAACGGTCGCCGGGCAATCCTGAACAAGCTGATCGAAGCCGAGGGTTTCGAGAAGTACCTGCATGTGAAGTACCAGGGCACCAAGCGCTTTGGCCTCGACGGTGGCGAGGCGCTGGTCCCGGCGATGGAGCAGATCATCAAGCGCGGCGGCGCGCTGGGGGCGCGCGAGATCATCATCGGCATGCCCCATCGCGGGCGGCTCAACGTCCTCGCCAACGTGATGGCCAAGCCCTATCGCGCAATCTTCAACGAGTTCCAGGGCGGCAGCTTCAAGCCCGATGATGTCGAGGGCTCGGGCGATGTGAAGTACCATCTGGGCGCCTCGTCGGACCGCGAGTTCGATGGCAACAGCGTCCACCTCTCGCTCACAGCCAATCCCAGTCACCTCGAAGCGGTGAACCCTGTGGTTCTCGGCAAGGCGCGAGCCAAGCAGGACCAGCTGGGCCGCGATCGTGCAACGGTAATCCCTGTGCTGCTGCACGGCGACGCGGCCTTTGCCGGGCAGGGTGTCGTGGCCGAGTGTTTCGGGTTGTCGGATCTTAAGGGTCATCGCACCGGCGGCACGATCCATCTGATCGTCAACAACCAGATCGGCTTTACCACGGCGCCGCATCACAGCCGTTCAAGCCCCTATCCGACCGACATCGCCAAGATGGTCGATTGTCCGATCTTCCATGTGAACGGCGATGACCCGGAGGCGGTGGTGCATGCCGCCAAGGTGGCCACCGAGTTCCGCCAGAAGTTCCAGCGCGACGTCGTGATCGACATCTTCTGCTATCGCCGCTTCGGCCATAACGAGGGTGACGAGCCGATGTTCACCCAGCCGCAGATGTACACGGCGATCAAGAAGCAGAAGACCACGCTGTCTCTGTACAATGATCGCCTGGTCGCCGACGGCCTGATCGCCGAGGGCGAGGTCGAGGAGATGAAGGCGGCCTTCCAGTCCTACCTCGCCGATGAGTTTGAGGCTGGCCGGGCCTACAAGCCCAACAAGGCCGACTGGCTTGATGGGCGATGGAAGGACATCAGCCGCGGCGACGGCGAGTATCAGCGCGGTCAGACCGCGGTGCCCGAACCGCGACTGCGCCGCGTTGGCGAAGCGCTGACCACGCTTCCCGAAGGCTTCGCGCCGCACAAGACCATTGCCCGTCTGCTCGATGCGAAAAAGCAGATGATCGACACCGGTGCCGGCATCGACTGGGCCACCGCCGAGGCGCTCGCCTTCGGCACGTTGATGCAGGAAGGCTACAAGGTCCGCTTCTCGGGTCAGGACAGCGTGCGCGGCACCTTCAGCCAGCGGCATTGCGGCGTCACCGATCAGGTGACCGAGGAGCGGTACTTCCCGCTGATGGGCGTGCCAGACCGCGAGGGAACGCTGGAAGTCATCGACTCGATGCTCTCGGAATACGCGGTGCTCGGCTACGAATACGGCTTCTCGCTGGCCGAGCCGGATGCGCTGACGCTCTGGGAGGCGCAGTTCGGCGATTTCGCCAACGGCGCCCAGATCATGTTCGACCAGTTCATCTGCTCGGGCGAGCGGAAATGGCTGCGCATGTCAGGCCTCGTATGCCTGTTGCCGCACGGTTTCGAGGGGCAGGGGCCCGAGCATTCCTCGGCCCGGCTGGAGCGCTTTCTGCAGCTCTCGGCCGAGGACAACTGGATCGTCGCGAACTGCACGACACCGGCGAACTACTTCCACATCCTGCGCCGGCAGCTGCACCGCAGCTTCCGCAAACCGCTGATCCTGATGACGCCGAAATCGCTGCTGCGCCACAAGCGCTGTGTCTCGACGCTGGACGATCTGGCCGAGGGATCAAGCTTTCACCGCGTGCTGTGGGACGATGCTCAGCTTGGCAAGTCGGAGATGCAGCTCAAGCCCGATGCGGATATCAAGCGTGTCGTGATGTGCTCGGGCAAGGTCTACTACGACCTGCTGGAAAAGCGCGACGCCGAAGGGCTGGACGATGTCTACATCCTGCGCCTCGAGCAGTTCTACCCGTTCCCGGCGCTTAGCCTGACGCGCGAGCTGGGCCGCTTCACCGGCGCCCAGGTGATCTGGTGCCAGGAGGAGCCCAAGAACCAGGGCGGCTGGTTCTTTGTGGAGCCCAACATCGAATGGGTGCTGACCCGGATCGGGGCTGAGAACTATCGCCCGGTATATGCCGGTCGGTCGGCGGCGGCGTCGCCGGCGACGGGCCTGGCCAGCCAGCACCGCTATGAGCAGGACAAGCTGGTGAGCGACGCGCTTGGCATCGCCGAGACCTGAAGGATGGCGCCGGCCGACGGATTTCACGTGACCTAGACCTGCCATCCAGGCGGCGTGATGAGGAAGGAACGACAGAGATGACGGTGGAAGTTCGTGTCCCCACGCTTGGCGAGAGCGTGACCGAAGCGACGGTCGCCAGCTGGTTCAAGAAGCCCGGCGAGCAGGTCGCGGCCGACGAGGTGCTTTGCGAGCTGGAAACGGACAAGGTCTCGGTCGAGGTGCCGAGCCCCGGCGCGGGCACGCTGGGAGAACTCGTGGTGGCCGAGGGAGCGACGGTGGGCGTGGATGCGCTGCTGGCGACGATCGAGGATGGGGCCGGCGCCGGCGTGAACGGCGCCTCGAACGGCGTTGCCGCCCCGGCGCCCGCAGCAGAGGCTGCGCCTGCGCCTGCGGCTGCGCCGGGCGCGGCAGCGGGCAGCGGCATGGTGGAAGTCATCGTGCCGGCGCTTGGCGAGAGCGTGACCGAGGCGACCGTGTCCTCCTGGTTCAAGGCGGCGGGTGAGATGGTCGCGGCCGACGAGGTGCTGTGCGAACTTGAGACCGACAAGGTCTCGGTCGAGGTGCCGGCGCCGGCCGCGGGCAAGCTGGCCGAGATCGTCGCGGGCGAGGGCACGACTGTCGGCGTCGGCGCGCTGATCGCCAAGCTCGCGGCCGGGGCGGGCGGCGGGGCCGCGGCAGCCCCGGCGGCGGCAGCTACTGCGGCTGCAGGCGCCTCACCCGCTGGCGGGCGCGATGTCGAGCATGCCCCATCGGCCAAGAAGGCGATGGCGGAGGCCGGTCTCAGCCCCGATCAGGTGCAGGGCACAGGGCGCGACGGCCGGATCATGAAGGACGATGTTGCCCGCGCGAAAGACGCGCCGAGGCCCGCACCCACCCCGGCACCCGCACCCGCGCCTGCCCCGGCCGCCCGCGCGCCGGTCGCGCCCGAGGATGCGCCGCGCGAGAAGCGGGTGAAGATGACGCGCCTCCGCCAGACCATCGCGCGGCGCCTCAAGGACGCGCAGAACACCGCCGCGATGCTGACCACCTATAACGAGGTGGACATGACCGCGGTCATGGAGATCCGCAACGAATACAAGGCGGTCTTCGAGAAGAAGCACGGTGTGAAGCTCGGCTTCATGTCGTTCTTCGTCAAATCGGTCACCCACGCGCTGCAGGAACTGCCCGCCGTCAATGCCGAGATCGACGGCGACGAGATCGTCTACAAGAACTATGCCCATATCGGCGTGGCCGTCGGCTCGCCCAACGGTCTGGTCGTGCCGGTGGTGCGCGACGCCCATCTGATGAGCTTTGCTGCGATCGAGAAGAAGATCGGCGAATACGGCCAAAAGGCCCGCGACGGAAAGCTGTCGATGGGCGAGATGCAGGGCGGGACCTTCACCATCTCGAACGGTGGCGTCTACGGCTCGCTGATGTCCTCCCCGATCCTGAACCCGCCGCAGTCGGGCATCCTCGGCATGCACAAGATCCAGGAGCGGCCGATGGCGATCGGCGGGCAGGTCGTCGTCCGCCCGATGATGTACCTGGCGCTCAGCTACGACCACCGGATCATCGACGGCAAGGAGGCGGTGACCTTCCTCGTGCGGGTGAAGGAGGGTCTTGAGGACCCGCGTCGCTTGCTCATGGACCTCTGAAGGCGGCGATGGGTCTCGATTTCCTCATCACGGCGCTGATTGTCGTGATCGCGCCCGGCACGGGCGTGATCTACACGGTCGGCACGGGGCTTGCGCAGGGGCGGCGGGCGAGCCTTGCCGCCGCAGCTGGCTGCACCATGGGCATCGTGCCGGGCGCGCTGGCGGCGATCCTCGGCCTCGCGGCAGTGGTGCATGCCAGCGCGCTGTTGTTCCAGGCGATCAAGATCGCAGGGGTGCTGTACCTCATATACCTTGCCTGGATGACGCTGAGCGACCGCGGGCCGCTCAACTTCGACGATCGCGGGCCGAGCGCGCGGGGCATGTGGCAGATCGCCCGGGTCGGCTGCCTCATCAACGTGCTGAACCCCAAGCTCTCGATCTTCTTCATGGCCTTCCTGCCGCAATTCGTCGACGTGGCGGCGGGCGGCGTGGCACTGCAGATGGCGGGGCTGAGCGCGGTCTTCATGGCGCTCACTTTCGGGGTCTTCGTGATCTACGGCGTCTTCGCGGCGCGGCTGCGCGATGCGGTGCTGGCCCGCCCGCGCGTGATCGCCTGGGTCAAGCGCATGCTCGCTGCGGCCTTTGCGGGCTTTGGCCTCCGCCTCGCGCTGGCGGAGCGGTGAATGGCACTCGAGCTACAGGTTCTGGCGCTTGCCGGACTGTTGGCGGCCGCTCAGCTCTTGGTGTTCGCCGTGATCGCCAATCGCGAACTGCCGCAGTCTTGGCTGGTTGGGCCGCGCGACACACCGATGCCGCGCGCGCTGTCGGCGCTGGCAGGGCGCATGCAGCGGGCCTTCAACAACCACATGGAAGGGCTGGTGCTGTTCGCCGTGGCGGTGGTCGCGATGCTCGGCACCGGTAAGCAAGGGCTCGTCACCGAGGTCTGCTCGGTCACCTATCTGATCGCCCGCGTCGCCTATGTGCCCGCCTATTGGGCCGGCCTGCCCTGGATCCGGTCCGCGATCTGGGCTGTGGGCATGGGCGCCACCGTCGTGATGCTGATCGCGGCGCTCTAGAGGAACGATGATGCCGGCGCGCCATCCCGCGCCGCCGGCCGACGGAGGATGTGAGCATGGCCGACTATGATGTGATCGTCATCGGAGGGGGCCCCGGCGGCTATGTCTGCGCGATCCGCGCGGCGCAGCACGGGCTGAAGGTCGCCTGCGTCGAGGGGCGGGGCGCGCTCGGCGGCACCTGCCTGAACGTCGGCTGCATCCCCTCCAAGGCGCTGCTCCATGCCAGCGAACTGGTGCACGAGGCGGAGGGCAATTTCGCCCATATGGGCATCAAGGCGAAGGAGGTCGAAGTCGACATCCCGCAGATGATGACATTCAAGCAGGAGGCGATCGACGGGAACACCAAGGGGATCGAGTTCCTGTTCAAGAAGAACAAGGTCGTCTACCTGCGCGGCTGGGGCAAGATCGAGGGGCCGGGCAAGGTCTCGGTCGATGGCGAGGTGCATGGCGCGAAGAACATCGTGATCGCCACGGGTTCCGAGCCCGCCAGCCTGCCGGGGATCGAGGTCGACGAGAAGCGCATCGTCACCTCGACCGGCGCGCTGGCGCTGGAAGGCGTCCCGGGGCGACTGGTGGTGATCGGCGGCGGCGTGATCGGGCTGGAGCTCGGCTCGGTCTGGCGCCGGCTCGGCGCCGAGGTGACGGTTGTCGAGTTCCTTGATCACATCATCCCGGGCAATGACGTCGAGGTGCAGAGGCAGTTCCACAAGATCCTGCAAAAGCAGGGGATCAATTTCGTCCTCGGCGCTGCGGTCACCGGCGTCGAGAAGGGCAACGAGCTGACGGTCAACTACAAGCTCCGCAAGGATGACAGCGAGGCCAGCCTGGCGGCCGATGTCGTGCTGGTGGCCACCGGGCGTAGGCCCTTCACCGAGGGCCTGGGGCTGGAGAGCGCCGGCGTCGAGACGACCGAGCGCGGGCAGGTGGTGACCGATGACCACTGGCGCACGAACGTGGCCGGCATCTACGCCATCGGCGACGTGATCTCGGGCCCGATGCTGGCCCACAAGGCCGAGGACGAGGGCGTCGCCGTCGCCGACACCATCGCCGGCAAGCACGGCCACGTGAACTACGGCGTGATCCCGGGCGTCATCTACACCGCGCCCGAAGTCGCGAGTGTGGGCGAGACGGAGGAGAGCCTGAAACATGCCGGGCGCGCCTACCGGGTCGGCAAGTTCCCCTTCATGGCGAACGGCCGGGCCAAGGCGAACCTGGTCGCCGAGGGTTTCGTGAAGATCCTGGTGGATGAGCGCACCGACCGGATCCTCGGTGCCCATATCATCGGCCCGGGCGCGGGCGACCTGATCCACGAGGTCTGCATGGCCATGGAATTCGGCGCCTCAGCCGAAGACCTGGCGATGACCTGCCACGCCCACCCCACCTATTCTGAGGCCGTCCGCGAAGCGGCGCTGGCTTGCGGCATGGGCGCCATCCACGCCTAGCAGGCCGTCGCGAAAGCGGTGCAGTCGGGAGAGTGTTGGTGCTGCGGCGTCCCCACAGACTCACTTGGTCCGACGGGAATGTGAGTAGATTTCTGCTGGAGCAATGTCTTGCAGGCTGAAAGCGTATCCGTAGAGGCTGTGAAGGCGCCACCCCTATTTCATCAACGGAGAGCTCTCCTAGCATTCTGTGCGGTGTTGCTTCCTTTAATGGTGGTTTATTTTGAGGGGACTTTCTCCGACAGTCGACGATGGGAGCTTGCCCGATTGGGTAGTGTGCTTGCCCCGCCCTTTTTTGTCGTCGTCGGGATGCGCTGGGCGTTCGACCAAGGGGCGGCGCTTGCGACTGCTAAGGCCGTTGCTGACCATTCGAAGTCTGACATCGAATCGTAACACCCTTGCCGCAACCCGGCACTGGACGCGTGGCGCGGCGGCCTTATCCCTGAGGGCACCCAGCCATCCCAAGGGAGCTTCCCATGAAACTGCTCGGCATCTCGGGCTCGCTGCGCAAGGCGAGCACCAACACCATGCTTGTGCGCGAGGCGGCGCGGGCCTTTGGCGACTGCGCCTTCACGCTCGCCGATATCGACCTGCCGCTGTTCAACGAGGATGTGGAGGCCGAGGGGATCCCGGCCAAGGTACAGGCCCTGATCGATCAGGTCGCGGAGACCGATGCGCTGGTGATCTCCACGCCGGAATACAACAAGGGCCCGCCGGGTAGCCTGAAGAACGCGCTCGACTGGTTGTCGCGCGTCAAGCCGATGCCGACGGCCGGCAAGCCCTGCACCGTGCTGGCGGCGGCGGCAGGCGGCGCCGGGGGGCAGCGGGCGACCGCGATGATGTACCTGATGCTGGGCGCCTTCGACACCAAGCTGGTGGTGAACCCGGAGGTCTTCATCGGCGCGTCCTACGACAAGTTCGACGATGGCGGGCGGCTGAAGGACCCGAAGAGTTTCGAGTTCCTGGAGAGGAAGATGCAGGCGGTGCGCGCGCTGGTCTGACCAAACGGAATCGCGGCTGGTCGCCGCGATGAGGGTTGCACTGGTGCCTATGGCGGTCACGGTCTTTCGCGAGGTGCTCGGGGTGCGCTGCGGCATGGGATAAAGGTGGACTGGGGAGAAGCCGCGGGCGGCTTATGATCGAGCGTTCTGCAGGTGTCGGGCCACCTCAAGGCCAAGCCGGCTCTGCCGGTGCCGGGCCGCGAGCCTTGACGCGGCCTGAAACCCGCGCGTGGCGTAGGGCAGGCCGGCACTGAACGACGTGGGGCGTCCTCAGCCTTTGGCCCTTGGATGGGCGGCGGCGTGCAGGGCTTTCAGGCGGGCGTCGCCCACGCGGGTGTAGATCTGTGTGGAGCTGAGCGAGCGGTGGCCGAGCAGGGTCTGCACCGCGCGCAGATCGCCCGATCCCGCAAGGATCTCGGTGGCGAAGGCATGGCGGAGTGCATGCGGCGTCGAGCTGTCGGGCAGGCCGAGGGTGCGGCGGGCGCGGGCCATGCTGGCCGCCACCTGCGCCCGCTGCAGCCGGCCGCCGCGCAGGCCCAGAAAAAGCGGTCCCGCCGCGCCCGGGCGATGTGGGCAGGCGGCTTGATAGGCCTCGATCGCCTCGCGGCTGGCGGGCAGGACCGGCACGTCGCGCTCGCGCCCGCCCTTGCCGCTGACGCGCAGGGTCTCGGACAGGGGCGCCGCGCCCCAGGCGAGGCCAAGCGCCTCGGACACGCGCAGCCCCGCGCCCCAGATCAGCGTCAGGATCGCCACGTCGCGTAGCGCCTGCCATTCGGCGGCGTCAGGGTCGGCGCTGGCTGTGGCCGTCTCCTCGGCCACGCTGTCGAGCAGGGCATGGGCATCGGCCGCGGCGACGGGCCGAGGCAGGCTTTCGGGCGCCTTGGGCGTGGCGAGCGTCGAGAGGGCGGGGCAGTGATGGCCATGCGCCTCCTCGATCCAGGCCATGAAGCCGCGCACGGCGGCGAGGTCGCGGCGGAGGGCGCGCGCGCCGAGCCCGGCCTGCCGGCGCGAGGCCATCCAGGCACGGAATTCGGTGATCCTGAGCGCCCCCAGCGCGGCCGGGTCGGGCGATGCGCCGGTATGGGTGGTGATGAAGCCGAGAAAGCCCGCCACCGCATTGGCATAGGCATCCCGGGTCAGCGTCGACCGGCCGCGCACGGCGGTGAGGTAATCGAGCCAGCGGGCCAGCAGCGCGGCCGGTCCGTCCTCCAGCGCCGGGCCTTCCAGCGGAGCCGGGCGCATTGCTCGTCGCGCGGTCATGAAGCCGGGTGGAAAGGCCGGTAAAAGGGCCAACGACAAGGCGGGTGAGCATGCTGGTGCAGAGGCTGTCGCCCGGTGCTCCGGCTTTCATGGCGGGCCGGGATCATGCGCTGTCCGGGGCATCGATTGGCCGCCCGTCGAGCCCGTCGCCCGGCGGTTGCCAGTCGGCCAACAGGCTATCGGCAAGGCGCTCGGTCACCGCGGCGAGGAAGGAGAGCAGTTCGGTGCCTTGCTCGGGCGAGAACCGTTCGGGATCGGCCGAGCCGAGCGCCAGCAGCCCGGCGCCGCCCTGAAGCGACAAGGGTAGCAGGGCCTCGGAAGCCAGCGCATCCTGGTCGTAGATCAGCATCGAGGCGCGGTTGGTGGCGCGCAGTACGATCGGATTGCTGCCCTCTCTGTCGTCGGGGGCGGAGGGGGCCGCTCCCTCCTGGCGCGGGGCGTGGCCCAGATAGTCGGCCAGCGTGCCACGCGGCACCAGCACCAGGGCATAGCCGTCGGGCCCGAGGGCGTCGGCCGGGGCGATCTCGCTCACATCGGCCTCGATCACCAAGCGCGCGGCCTCGATCGAGACGCGGTCGGGCAGCGACTGGGCCAGCGCCCCGGCGAGGCCTGCGAGATCGCGGGCACCCATGATCTCCAACACGGCGGCTTGGACCGCCTCGTTCGACGCTACGTTCTCATAGGCCGCGGCCATCATCGAGCGGTTGGCCCGCATCAGCCGCGTGAGCCGGGTTTCCAGCCGCTCCACCAGCCGGTCGCGGAGATCGACGACATTGCGGTCCAGCGGGCCTGTCGCCTGAATGAGCGCGCGCATCACGCCGTCATCGTCGAGCACGAGGCCGGGTTCGGCGAGGATCAGCGAGCGGACGAGATCGCGCTCCTCCGCGTCGAGGGTGAGCGCAGTGTGGGGCTCGGCCATCGCGGTCTGGCCAGCTTGCGCCCCGGCCGCGCTGCCCAAGGGCAACTGCCCGGGCATCTGGTCGGAGGGCGCCATCAGAGGATCTTCTGCCCGGTCTTGGCCCAGTCGGCGAGGAACGCCTCAAGCCCCTTGTCGGTCAGTGGGTGGTCGGCGAGTTTGCGCAGCACGCCCGGCGGCACGGTCGCGATATCGGCGCCGATCTTGGCGGCCTCGCTCACATGGTTCACCGTGCGGATCGAGGCGGCGAGGATCTCGGTCTTGAAATGGTAATTGTCGTAGATCTGGCGGATCTCGGAAATCAGGTCCATGCCGTCGAGATTGATGTCGTCGAGCCGGCCGATAAAGGGCGAGATGAAACTGGCGCCGGCCTTGGCCGCGAGCAGCGCCTGAGTGGCGGAGAAACAGAGCGTGACATTCACCATGGTGCCGGCATCCGTCAGCGTCTTACAGGCGCGCAGTCCCGCCCAGGTGAGCGGCACCTTCACCGCGATATTGGGGGCGATCTTGGCGAGATGCTGACCCTCGGCAATCATGGCATCGGCCTCGGTGGCGGTGACCTCGGCCGAGACGGGGCCGGAGACGACGCCGCAGATCTCGCGCGTGACCTCGATGAAGTCGCGGCCGGATTTGTGGATCAGCGACGGGTTGGTGGTGACGCCGTCGACCATGCCGGTGGCGGCCAGGTCACGGATCTCGTCGATATCGGCGGTGTCGATGAAGAATTTCATGGGGCGCGGGGTCCGGGTTGGGGCAGCGGGGCTCTGTCTGGTGGTCGTGTGATGCAAGGCGTCGCGACGGATCGTGAGACCATCGGCTGCGCGGCATCGGTGTCTGCGCGCGACACTAGGCGAAAGCCGGGGGCCGCGCCAATGGCGCCAAGCCCGCGGGACTGCATCGGGCGCAAATGGCGGTGAGACCATGACGCCGAGGACACGATGAGCGGGCGCCGGCATGAAGCCCCGATCCCGGGCCTGTTCGATGCGGGCGGCGGCCAGAACGCCGATCCCGGCGCCGACCCGGACGCCGATCGGGACGGTGGCGAGGCCTTGGACAGCGCAGCCGATCGCGCGCTGGCTAGGGCCGCGGACCGGGATCAGATCGCCTTTGCGCCGGGCGACCTGGTGGGCGTGCTGGTGCCGATGCCCTTCGACCAGCCCTTCGACTATCGTGTGCCCGAGGGGATGCGGCTCGCGCCCGGTGATTTCGTCGCCGTCGAGGTTGGGCGGCGCCAAGGGTTGGGCGTGGTCTGGGGCGCGGGCGACGGGACCGTCCCGGCCGCTAAGGTCAAGCCCGTCGCCGGCCGGTTGGCGATGCCGCCCATGCGCGCGGAGATGCGGTGCTTCATCGACCGGGCGGCGGCATACACGCTGACCCCGCTCGGCATGATGCTGCGGCTGGCGACCCGGGTGCCCGATCCGGGAGCCGCACCGCGCCAACGCCGGGTGGTCAGCCACGCGGGCATCGAGCCCGCGCGTCTGACGCCCGCCCGTGCCCGGGTTCTGGATGCGCTGGCGGCATCGGCGGGCGGGCGGGAGACACCGGCCGATCTGGCGCGGGCCGCCGGTGTCGGCAGTGGCGTGGTGCGCGGGCTGATCGGGGCCGGCGTGCTGATCGAGCATCTGGAGGGTGCCGAGGCGCCCTTTCCGCCGCTTTTCGGTCAGGCGCGCTCGGAAAGCCTGAGCCCCGAGCAGGCATCGGCGGCCGCGGCGCTGTCAGCGGCCGTGGCTGCGCGACGGTTTTCGACCACGCTGCTGTACGGTGTCACCGGCTCGGGCAAGACCGAGGTCTATCTGGAGGCGGTGGCGGCCTGTCTCGCGGCGGGGCGTCAGGCGCTGGTGCTGATCCCCGAAGTGGCGCTGACGCCGCAGTTCCTCGCCCGGGTCGAGGCACGGTTCGGTGCGCGCCCGGCCGAATGGCACCACGGCGTTCCCTGGCCCGAGCGGCGCAGGATCTGGCACGGCGTGGCCGAGGGGCGGGCGCAGCTGGTCGTGGGCGCGCGTTCGGCGCTGTTCCTGCCCTTCGCCGATCTCGGACTGATCGTCGTCGACGAGGAGCACGAGGGTTCGTTCAAGCAGGAGGACATGGTCTGGTACCACGCGCGCGACATGGCCGTGCTGCGCGCCTCGATCGAGGGGGCGGCGGCGGTGCTGGCCTCGGCGACGCCCGCGCTGGAGACCTGGGCCAATGCCGAGGCGGGGAAGTATACCCGGCTCGACCTGCCGCGGCGCTTTGGGGCGGCGCGGCTGCCGGCGATCCGGTTGGTGGATCTGCGGCTGAATAACCCGGGGCGCGATCGCTGGATCTCTGCGCCGCTCGCAGGCGCCGTGGAGGCGCGTCTCGAGGCGGGGGAGCAGGCGCTGTTGTTCCTGAACCGCCGGGGCTATGCGCCGCTGATGCTGTGCCGGGCCTGCGGGGCGCGGATCGGCTGCCCGCATTGCGATGCCTGGCTGGTGCAACACCGGTTCCGCCAGCAGATGCTCTGCCACCAATGCGGCCATGCCGAGCCGGTGCCCGATGCCTGCCCGGAATGCGGGGCGGTCGACAAGCTGTCGGCCGTGGGGCCCGGGGTGGAGCGGCTGGCCGAAGAGGTTGCCGAACGCTTTCCCAGCGCGCGGGTCGAGACGCTGTCGAGCGATCTGGCCCTCGGGCCTGCCGACTTGAAGGCGCGGCTGGCGGCGATTGCGGAGGGTTCTGCGGATATCGTGATCGGCACGCAGATGGTCGCGAAGGGACACAACTTCCCCAAGCTGACGCTGGTCGGCGTGATCGATGCCGATATGGGCCTGCAGGGCGGCGATCTGCGTGCGGCAGAGCGGACATTTCAGCTGCTCTACCAGGTGTCGGGGCGCGCGGGGCGGGCCGACCGGCCGGGCGAGGCGCTGGTGCAGACCGCCAATCCCAGTCACCCGGTGTTCCGTGCGATGATCACCGGCGATGCCGAGGGGTTCTGGCGGGGCCTTGCCGAGGCACGCCACCATGCGGGGCTGCCCCCCTATGGCCGGCTGGCGGGCATCATCGTCAGCGGCGAGGACGAGGCGAAGGTCGCGCAGGTGGCGCGGGCGCTCGGCCAGGCGGGCCATGTGATCGCCCGGGCCGGAGGCGAGGTGCTGGGCCCCGCGCCCGCGCCCATCGCCAGGATTCGGGGGCGCATGCGCATGCGCCTGCTGGTGCGCGCGCCGAAGGGCGTCGCGCTGCAGCGGGCGATCCGGGACTGGCTGGCGGCGGTGTCCGTGCCCGCCTCGGTCAGAGTGGTGGTCGATGTCGATCCGCAGAGCTTTCTCTAACGGGGCGTGACGGTCGCGTGTGTCACCCAACAAGACGATGGTGGCGGCTAACGCGGTTCGATGATCGCGTCGGTCGACGGCGACTTGGCAAAACCTTTGCTCGCTTCAAAGGACGCTCGGCGTCCTTGTGCCTGAGCCACGACGCTGGCGCTGGATGTTGGCCATAGTCCGAGCCTCGGACGATACCGGCCCCATACATCGCGCCGCATCTGGCATCGCGCCGCATCTGGCCATGTAGTTGGCTCGTAAATGGCCCCGGTGCCGCTCCCATGGCCCGTCCTTGGGCGACCGTGGTTCTGAGATTGGTGCCTCGACGGCGCATGACGGTCATTTTGGTACAGATCTGCACCGACCCGCCGCTCTCCCCAAGGTTGTGCTTGCGCGATCGCTCTACCTCAGGTTTAGTCCTGCTCGTGGGTGCTCGCGCATTGGGTGTGGGCAGCGCTTGGACTGGGTCTGAAACATGGTGTTCTGGAAATCCCTTGCAGCCTTTGCCGTTGCCCTCTTTCTCCCCGCGGCTGCCTCGGCGCTGACCCTAAACGGGGCGAACAACATCACCGATAACGGGACCTTCTCGTTGTCCGACGACCCGTTCTTTTTCGGCGTGGAGTTCGATGTCGGTGACCCAGGTGGCGACTTTGTCTTCGACTTCACGAACGACCTCGGCATCGACACGCTGGGGCTCGCGGCGGGGACGGTGATCCAAGCTGCTGGAAACTTTCTGGGCGGCTTGACCATTGAATGGTCGAGCGGCGGCAGCGCCTTCTTCCCGCAGGGTCTGACTTCTGGATCTGCCGACATCACGACCTTCATCGGAACCGGTCTGACGGAGACATTGACGATCACCTACGGGGCCATCCAGGGCGATCCGGATGACGTCACGAGCCTTCAGCTCACGATTGTTGCGACACCTGTGCCCCTGCCTGCGCCTGCATTCCTTTTGCTCGGCGGCCTTGGCATGATGGGCCTGCTGCGCATGCGTCGCCGCGCCTGAGGGCACGACCCAGAGCAGATGCAAGGGCGCTCCGAGAGGATCGGGGCGCCTTTCTTCGTTTTAACGCCCGCGCCGATGGCGCTCATACCCCATTTCTCACCGCCATGGTGCGCCGCGGCTTAGCGCAGGCGGGGGCGATGTGTTGAGCAGGTATGCGGCCCTTCGCGGGCGCCTGTGGCGCTGAGAAATCACCAACGCACGCAACTCACAACTGGAGTTTCCGTTGAAAACTGAAAAACCTCCGGTGCGAGAGCGTCTCATGCCTGCCAGAAGGCGCTTTGCGGGCCAATCCGTGCAGGGTGGCAGTCATTTCCGGCGAGGTATGGGACCATGGTGGAGGCTCCGTCCGAAAGGCGTATCGGCGCGTCCCGTTACGCGGTTGCGCGCCGCAACACTGCATGCTAGCCACCGCGCGACTTCGAATGGGTTGCGCCCGCGCAGCCCCCTGCCGACCCGCCCGCAAGGCCCCTGCGCAGCCCCTGCCATGGCCACCGATGCGTGGGTCAGCGCAACTCGGAAAGGCCGATCGTGACCGACGCTCCCGTGACCACTGACGAGATCGCCGATCGCTACGCCACCGCGCTTTTGGACATCGCGCTTGAGCAGAACACCGCAGACGCGGTCGCCGCCGATGTTGAGAGCATGGCGGCGGCGATCGACGGGTCGGATGCGCTCCGCGAACTGCTGATGAGCCCGCTTTATCGGCGCGAACAGCAGCAGCAGGGCATCATGGCGGTGACCTCGGCGATGGGTGTCGGCCCGCTGGTCGCGAACACTGCGGCGCTGATGGCATCCAAGCGGCGCTCGTTCCGCATCCGGGCCATGCTCGCGCGGTTCCGCCAGCTGCTCGCCGATCACCGCGGCGAGGTGACGGCCGAAGTGACTAGCGCGCGGCCCCTGCTGGCGGCGCAGAAGAAGGCGCTCTCCAAGACGCTGCGTGACGCGCTGGGGCGCGACGTGGCACTCGATCTTACCGTCGATGAGGCGATCATCGGCGGGCTCGTCGTCAAGGTTGGCTCGAAGATGATCGACACCTCGATCCGCTCGAAGCTCAACCGTCTGCAGCATTCCATGAAAGAGGCCGGCTGATGGGTATCCAGGCGTCTGAAATCTCCTCGATCCTCAAGGAGCAGATCCAGAATTTCGGCCAGGAAGCCGAGGTCAGCGAAATCGGCCGCGTGCTCTCGGTGGGCGACGGTATTGCGCGTGTCTACGGGCTCGACCAGGTGCAGGCCGGCGAGATGGTCGAGTTCCCGGACGGCACGCGCGGCATGGCGCTGAACCTCGAGGCCGACAATGTCGGCGTCGTGATCTTCGGCGACGACCGCGCGATCCGCGAGGGCGACACTGTCAAGCGCACCAACTCGATCGTGGACGTGCCGGTGGGCAAGGGCCTGCTGGGTCGCGTGGTCGATGCGCTCGGCAACCCGATCGACGGCAAGGGGCCGATCACGGCCGAGGCGCGCAGCGTCGCCGATGTGAAGGCGCCCGGCATCATCCCGCGCGAAAGCGTGAGCGAGCCGATGGCGTCGGGCATCAAGTCGATCGATGCGCTGATCCCGGTCGGCCGCGGCCAGCGCGAGCTGATCATCGGCGACCGCCAGACCGGCAAGACCGCCATCGCCGTCGACACGATCCTGAACCAGAAAAGCTACAACGAGGCGGCCGGCAGCGACGAGAACAAGAAGCTCTACTGCGTCTATGTCGTCGTCGGTCAGAAGCGCTCCACCGTGGCGCAGCTTGTCCGCAAGCTGGAGGAGAATGGCGCGCTCGACTACTCGATCATCGTGGCGGCCACCGCGTCCGAGCCCGCGCCGATGCAGTATCTCGCCCCCTATTCGGGCTGCGCGATGGGCGAGTACTTCCGCGACAACGGGATGCACGCGCTGATCATCTACGACGATCTTTCCAAGCAGGCGGTCGCCTATCGCCAGATGTCGCTGCTGCTTCGCCGGCCGCCGGGGCGCGAGGCCTATCCGGGCGACGTCTTCTACCTCCATTCGCGCCTGCTCGAGCGCGCGGCAAAGCTAAACCCGGACTTCAAGTCGGGCTCGCTGACCGCGCTGCCGATCATCGAGACGCAGGCCGGCGACGTGTCGGCGTTCATCCCGACCAACGTGATTTCGATCACCGACGGTCAGATCTTCCTCGAGACCGATCTGTTCTTCCAGGGCATCAGGCCCGCCGTGAATGTCGGCTTGTCGGTCAGCCGCGTGGGCTCCGCCGCGCAGACCAAGGCGATGAAATCGGTTGCCGGTGCCGTGAAGCTGGAGCTCGCGCAGTATCGTGAGATGGCTGCCTTCTCGCAGTTCGCCTCCGACCTCGATGCCGCGACGCAGAAGCTCTTGAACCGCGGCGCGCGCCTGACCGAGCTGCTCAAGCAGCCGCAGTATTCGCCGCTCACCAATGCCGAGCAGGTCTGCGTCATCTTCGCCGGCGTGCAGGGCTATCTGGACGATATGCCCGTGGGCAAAGTCGGCGCGTTCGAGACGGCGCTGCTGGCCGAGCTTCGCAACAACCAGGCGGCGCTGCTGGCGGATATCCGCGATAATGACCGCAAGGTTGCCGGTGATCTGGCCGACAAGATCAAGGCCGTCATCGAGAGCGTGAAGAAGGGCTTCTCCTGAGCGACGCGGGCAAATCTGCCCGCCCATCACGACGGATAAGCTGAGGGAGCGCCCGGATGCCGAGCCTCAAGGATCTGAAAAACCGGATCGAGAGCGTCAAGTCGACGCGCAAGATCACCAAGGCCATGCAGATGGTGGCCGCGGCCAAGCTGCGCCGCGCCCAGGAATCTGCTGAGGCCGCGCGCCCTTATGCCGAGCGCATGAATAAAATGCTGGGCAACCTGGCGCTCGCCGCCAAGGACAGCCCTACGGCGCCGAAGCTGCTGAAAGGCAGCGAGAGCGACCAGACCCATCTGATCGTCGTCTGCACCGCCGAGCGCGGGCTCTGCGGCGGGTTCAACAGCCAGATCGTGCGGAAGTCACGCGAGGTGATCGACGGGCTGGAAGGCAACGGCAAGACGGTCAAGATCTTGACCGTGGGTCGCAAGGGTCGCGATCAGCTGAAGCGATTCTATGCCGAGAAATTCGTGGGTCATGTCGACCTGCAGGGCGTGAAGCGCATCGGCTATGACAACGCAGCCGGGGTCGCCGAGGATATCTCAAAGCGCTTTTTCGACGGCGAGTTCGATGTCTGTACGCTGGTCTTCTCGCGCTTCAAATCGGTGATCAGTCAGATCCCGACCCCGCTCGGAATCATCCCGCCCGAACTGCCCGAGGTCGAGGAAACCGACAGCGATGGCCCGAGCGTGATCTACGAGATCGAGCCAGACGAAGAAGCGGTGCTGGCCGAACTGCTGCCGAAAAACATGGCGACGCAGATCTTCATGGCGCTGCTGGAGAACGCCGCGTCCGAGCAGGGCGCGCGGATGGCGGCGATGGACAGCGCCACGCGCAACGCGGGCGACATGATCAACCGGCTCAACCTCGAGTATAACCGCTCGCGCCAGGCCGCGATCACCAAGGAACTCATCGAGATTATCTCGGGCGCCGAAGCGCTTTGACGACGGAGAGGACACATGGCTGAAACTGGCAAGATCACGCAGGTCATCGGCGCCGTCGTCGATGTGCAGTTCGACGGCCACCTGCCCGCCATCCTGAACGCGATGGAGACCACCAACCGCGGTAACCGCCTGGTGATGGAGGTCTCGCAGCACCTGGGCGAGAACACCGTGCGCGCCATCGCCATGGACAGCACCGAAGGGCTGGTCCGCGGCCAGGAGGTCAGCGACACGGGCGAGCCGATCAAGGTGCCGGTCGGCAACGCCACGCTCGGCCGCATTCTGAACGTCATTGGCGAGCCGATCGACGAGAAGGGCCCGGTCTCGGCGGATGAGTATCGCCCGATCCACTCGGCGGCGCCTGACTTTGCGTCCCAGTCCACCGAGGCCGAAATCCTGGTGACCGGCATCAAGGTCGTCGATCTGCTCGCACCCTATTCGCGCGGCGGTAAGATCGGTCTCTTTGGCGGTGCGGGCGTCGGCAAGACCGTGCTCATCCAGGAACTGATCAACAACGTCGCCAAGGTGCACTCGGGCTTTTCGGTTTTTGCCGGCGTCGGTGAGCGGACGCGCGAGGGCAACGATCTTTACTACGAGATGATGGACGCCGGGGTCATCAAGAAGGACAACCTCGCGGACAGCAAGGTGGCGCTGGTCTTTGGCCAGATGAATGAGCCGCCGGGCGCGCGGGCGCGCGTGGCCCTCTCGGGCCTGACGATGGCCGAGCAGTTCCGCGACCAGTCGGGCACCGACGTGCTGTTCTTCGTGGACAACATCTTCCGCTTCACCCAGGCGGGCTCGGAGGTGTCGGCGCTTTTGGGCCGCATCCCCTCGGCCGTGGGCTACCAGCCGACGCTGTCCACCGATATGGGCGCGCTGCAGGAGCGGATCACTTCGACCAAGAACGGGTCGATTACCTCGGTGCAGGCGATCTACGTGCCCGCCGACGACCTCACCGATCCTGCGCCGGCCACATCGTTCGCCCACCTCGACGCCACGACCGTGCTCAACCGCTCGATCGCCGAGCTGGGCATCTACCCGGCGGTGGACCCGCTCGACTCGACCTCGCGCATCCTCGACCCCGAGGTCGTGGGCCGCGAGCATTACGACGTCGCGCGCCAGGTGCAGTCGATCCTTCAGCGCTACAAGGCCCTGCAGGACATCATCGCGATCCTCGGCATGGATGAGCTTTCGGAAGAGGACAAACTGACCGTGGCGCGTGCGCGCAAGGTGCAGCGCTTCCTCAGCCAGCCCTTCGACGTGGCGCAGGTCTTCACCGGCTCGCCCGGGGTGCAGGTGCCGCTGGAGAAGACAATCGAGGGCTTCCGGAAACTGTGCGCCGGCGAGGTCGATCACCTGCCCGAGGCCGCCTTCTACATGGTCGGCGATCTGGACCAGGCGATGGCCAAGGCCGAGAAGATGGCCGAGGCGGCCTGAGGGCCGCAGGGCGCGAAATAACGATGATCCCTGCGGCGTTCGCGTCGCCCTTCACTGATCCCACCTGCCGGAGGCACCATGGCCGAGACCATCCATTTCGAGCTGGTGAGCCCCTCTGCCCGCCTCGCCGCGGTGGAGGCCGATGCCGTGACCGTGCCAGCAGCAGAGGGCGACCTGACCGCGATGCCGATGCACGCGCCGTTTCTTTCGGCGCTCCGCCCCGGCGTCGTGGTGGTGAGCTCGGGCGGCGCCGAGACGCGTTATGTCGTGACCGGTGGCTTTGTTGAGATCACCAACGAGCAGGTCGGCATCATCGCCGAGGACGCCGCCGAGGCGGACAAGGTCGACGCCGCCTGGATAGACAGCCGCACCGAGGCTGCCGACAAGGCGCTGGAAGACCTCACTGTCGAGGACGAGCGCTATCAGCCGGCCGCCCAGCTTGCGGCGGATCTACGCCAGCTGAAAGAGATGCTGAGCATCCGAGGCCATTGAACTGCAGAGCTGACGGTCCCTGCCATGCTTGGCAGGTCCCTGAGCTTTGGCGATTGGCAGGTCCGTGAGCTTTGGCGATCGGCCAACCGTGCCGGCCGCTCGAGAGGTGCCTAGAAGCTGGCGTCGTAGCGGCAGCTGGCCCGTATAAGAAACTGGGCACCGGGCCCCAAGGGTGTTAGGTCGTTCGAGTTGGGGTTCGAGGTCGGGGTCAGCTGCGGTGGAGCAGGTCTTCGAACTCGTGGAACACGGCGCCATAGGTGTCGCGCTTGAAGGGCACGATCTTCATGATCAGCTCGTCAGGTGCCATCCAGGCGTGTTCGCGGAACTCTCGCTGGTGGGCGTCGAGGTCGATCATGCCGTCATCGCCATCGAAGGCGATGGCGAACCAGCGCTGCGTCTGGCCGCGATAGCGCCCGCCCCACAAACGGCTGACGAGATGGCTTGGCAGATCGTAGTCAAGCCACCGCGCGCTTTCGCGCAGCACGCGCACCGCGCTTGGGGGGATGCCGGTTTCCTCGGTCATTTCGCGGAGTGCCGCCTGCTGGGGCGTTTCGCCGGGGTCGATGCCCCCCTGCGGCATCTGCCAGGCGCCGGACGGGCTGTCGACGCGCTGACCCGCGAAGATCGCGCCCTCGCGGTTCAGGATCATGATCCCGACACAGGGCCGGTAGGGCAGCGTGGCGATATGGGCGTGGCGGTCTGACATGGTGCGCGCGCGTCAGGTGGGGAGGATCCCCACCCTACGACGCCACCGTCACCATGGGTGAGCCGGAGACGGTCGCAGGATGGGGCGCAGCCCCGCCGTATCAGTTCTCGGCCGAGCGGTCGTAGACCGACAGACCCGTCAGCAGATCCAGCGCATAGGCGAGCTGGAAGTCCTCGGCCCGCAGGCGCGCCGTCGCCTCGTGGCGTGCCCGCTCCTCGTCGAGCTGTTCACGCTCGGCATCGGACAGGGCCGCGCCCAGCGAGCCCCGCAGATCGGCCTCGGAACGACGACCGCGCCGAGGCTCTTCGCCTTCGGCTTCGGCATCGGCAATGCGGCGGCGCTCCACCAGGATGTCCGGCTCGATGCCGAGCGCCTGGATCGAACGGCCCGACGGGGTGTAGTAGCGCGCCGTGGTCAGCTTGATTGCGCCCTGGTCGCCGAGGCGCATGATGGTCTGGACCGAGCCCTTGCCGAAGGACTTGGCGCCCACGACGATGGCGCGGCGGTGGTCCTGCAGCGCACCGGCGACGATTTCAGACGCCGAAGCCGAGCCCTCGTTGATCAGCACCACCAGCGGCTTGCCTTCGGTCAGATCGCCGGGGCGGGCATTCACGCGGTCGGCTTCTTCCAGGTCACGGCCACGGGTCGAGACGATCTCGCCGGTCTCGAGGAAGGCATCCGACACCTCGATCGCCTGGCTGAGGAGGCCGCCGGGATTGTTCCGCAGGTCGACCACATAGCCCACGAGATTGTCGCCCAGTTCCTCCTGCAGATCTTCGATCCCCTCGGCGAGGTTGCGCGAGGTCTGCTCGTTGAAGGTGGTGATGCGCAGGACGCCGACATTGCCTTCGGTCCGGGCGCGGACGGCGCGAATGGTGATCGTGTCGCGCACGATCTCGATGTCGAAGGGCTCTTCGACCCCGTCACGCGAGACGGTGATGATGATGCCGGAGCCGACCGGGCCGCGCATCTGCTCCACCGCCTCGGAGAGGTTGAGGCCGAGCACGCTTTCGCCGTCGATATGGGTGATGAAGTCACCGGCCTCGACACCGGCCTCGGCGGCGGGGGTGTCGTCGATCGGGGCCACGACTTTGACGAAGCCGTTCTCCATGGTGACTTCGATGCCGAGGCCACCGAACTCGCCCTTGGTCTGTTCGCGGATATCGGCAAAGTTCTGCGGCGGAAGATAGGACGAATGCGGATCGAGCGAGGTCAGCATGCCGTTGATCGCAGCTTCGATCAGCTGCTCCTCGTCCACCTCTTCGACATAGGTCGAGCGCACACGCTCGAAGATGTCGCCGAACAGGTCGAGGTTCTCATAGGTCGAGCGCGCATCCTCCTGCGCATGGGTCACGGCCACGATCTGCGGCAGCGCCGCCCCGAACGTGGCACCCGCCAAGAGAGCCAAGAGTGTTTTCCGCATCTGCCTGTCCGTTCCCGTTACTCCAAGCCGGCGAACCAGGGGGCCGGGTTGATCGGCACGCCCTCTCGCCTAAGCTCGATATAGATTTCCCTATCAGTGATCAGATCACCACTTCCACCATGTGCAAGTAAATTCTCCGCGGTAGCCCGCAAGGCGTGCGATCCTGTCGCGTCATTCGCGCCCGAAGACGCAACGGTTTCAACCGGGGCGTCGGCGGCGCCGTAAGTGGCGCGATCGTTGATGGGTGCCCAGAGTGCGCCGAGACGTTCACCTTCAGCGACGATTTCCCCGATTTCCCGGTCGCTCGCCGCGAGCCCTGCCAGCGTGATCAGCCAGTCAGGTGCGGGTTCGAGGATGACGACCTGACCGTACCCCTCCAGCGGGCCGGCAAAGCGGATGGTGCCGGCGGCGGGGCTCGACACCTCGGCGAGGGCAGGGGCGGTCAACACGATGCCCGCCCCCGGTGCGCCCCATGGGTCGGGGTCGCCGAAGGCTGCGCTCATGCGGCCGACGACGGGGGGGATCAGGCGGCCACGGCGCGAGAGGAACCCGTTCTCGGGTGTCGTCCCGGTGCCATCGGCCGGTGGGATCAGATCGGCGAGCGCCTCGCCGAGCGCGCCGATGCTCGCGGCGAGCGCGCGGGCGCGGTCGGCCTGGGCGTGCATGAGACGGGCGGGCGGCAGGCTGGCGCGCCGGTCGTCGATGGCGATGGCGGTCTGGACACGAAGCTGCTGCAGCGCCTCCAGCGCACCCGTGGCGCCGAGGCGGGCGATATCCTGCTCAAGGCGGAGCGCCCGCAAGCGCTCCAGCTCGGCGGCGAGACGGATGCGCCGCTGTTCCAGCGCAGGCGTGATCGCGGCCAGCAGGGTCTCGGCGCGGGCGGCGCGCAGCGGGCCACCGGGATAGGCAAACATCGCAGAGCGCGGCGCGGTGGTGAGCGATTGCAGCGCGGCGACCAGGGTGCCGATCCGCGCGCGGTTCATCTCGATGCCGGCGCTCAGGCTAATCGCACGCTCGCCAAGCCGGCGGAGGGCATCGCGGTGGGCGGCGAGGACAAGCTCCTGCGCGCGCACCGCCTGGCCAAGGGCCGCGAGCCGCCCCGCGCCGTCGCCCGCGTCACGCAGGGCGACGTCGGCCGCGATCAGCGCGGCTTCCGCCTCGGCCAGCGGGCCCGTCGCCTGCGCACCGGCCTGACCGGTCGGCGCAAGAGCCAGAAGGCCCGCAAATGCTGTGCGCACAACGCGGTGGACGATCGGCGCGCGGCGCATCAAGCGCGCTCGTTCTCGCCGGCGGCCTCTGGATCCGCGGCGCTCGCACGTGGCCCCATCAGAAGCGAGCGGCCGGTCATCGCGGCCGGCTGGGGCAGGCCGAGGAGCGCGAGCAGCGTCGGCGCCACATCGGCAAGTCCGCCGTCGCGAAGCGTGTGCCCGGCAGACGCGGCGCCCTGTTCGATCAGAATGGCAGGCACCCGGTTTAGCGTATGGGCGGTATGCGGCCCACCGGTCTCGGGGTCGGTCATCATCTCGCAATTGCCGTGGTCGGCGATCACCAGCATCGCGCCGCCGGTCTCCACCAGCGCCTCAACCGCCTGGCCGAGCCCGGTATCCACCGCCTCGCAGGCCCGGATGGCGGCCTGCAGGCTGCCGGTATGCCCCACCATGTCGGGATTGGCGAAATTGCAGATGATGAGATCGGTGCGCGCGCGGATACCGGCGGCGAGCTCGCGGGCAACCTCCTCCGCCGCCATCTCGGGGGCGAGGTCGTAGGTCTTGACCCTCGGGCTCGGCGCCATGTGGCGTCGCTCGCCCGGGGCCGGCGTTTCGTCACCGCCGCTCAGAAAAAAGGTGACGTGCGGATACTTCTCGGTCTCGGCGAGGCGGAGCTGCGTCAGCCCGTGGGCCGCTGCGGTCTGGCCGAGGGTGTCGGGGATCTCCACCTCGTCGAACATCGCCGGCATCAGAGTGGCGAGATGGGCTGAGTACTTGACCATGCCAAGCGCCGCGGCGGGGGCCTGCCAGCCCGGGCGGTCGAAGGCGTCGAAGGCGGGATCGACGAGGGCGGCCAGGATCTCGCGCGCCCGGTCGGCGCGGAAGTTGACGCAAAGGATGCCGTCGTCAGCCCCGGGGGGCGGCGTTGGCGCGCCGATCCGCGTGGGCAGGATGAATTCGTCGGTCTCGCCCCGCGCATAGCCCGCGGTGATCGCGGCGACGGCGTCAGGGGCGTGCTGGTCGGCCCTGCCGTGGATGGCGTGATAGGCCTCTGCGACGCGTTCCCAGCGGTTGTCGCGGTCGAGCGCGTAGAACCGCCCCGTGACCGAGGCGACCCGGACGCCGGGCAGCTCGTCGATCTCGGCCATGAGGGCGGTGACGTGTCGCTCGCCCGAGGTCGGGGTGACATCACGCCCGTCGGGGAAGAGATGGAGCGCGACAGGCACGCCGGCAGCGGACAGCACCCGGGCGGTGGCCACGATATGGCGCTGATGCGCATGCACGCCGCCGGGACTGGCAAGGCCGATCAGATGGGCCGTGCCGCCGGTTGCCAGCAGTCTTCCGACAAAGGCGCCCAGGGCCGGGTTTTCGGGGAAGCTGCCATCCTGGATGGCGCCGTCGATGCGCGGCAGGTCCATCCAGACAATCCGGCCGGCGCCGATGGTGGTGTGGCCGACCTCGGAATTGCCGATCTGGCCGTCTGGCAGACCGACCGCCGCGCCAGATGCCGCGAGCGTTGCCTGGGGAAAGCGGGCGATCAGGCCGTCGATCACCGGTGTTTGGGCCAGATGTGGGGCGTTGTCGGGCGCGGCGTCACGCAGGCCCCAACCGTCAAGGATGACAAGGACGACGGGCCGGTGCCAGCGCCGTTCAGCCCTGTCATCATCATGGTCCGTGGCCATGGCGCTCTCCAGCCTCATTTCGCGAGTGTCGATACGGAGCTTAGGTGCACCGCAACCTGGGTGTTGGGCAACCCGGCGAACTGCCGGGGTCGTGGTGGGTCATGCGCGGTGATAAGGCGTGCCGGCCAGGATTTGGGTCGCGCGGTAGATCTGTTCGGCCACCATCACGCGGGCCAGGGCATGGGGCCAGACCATCGGACCGAGCGAGAGGCTGAGATCGGCAGCCTCGCGCGCCGGCGTGGTATGACCGTCTGCGCCGCCGATCAGAAAGGCTGCCCGACGGGTACCCCCGTCGCGGAGGCTCGCGAGGTGTCGTGCCAGGGCGGGGCTGTCGAGGCTCCTGCCGCGCTCATCCAACACGATGCGGGCGCATCCCTCGCTCAATGCAAGGAGGCGTTCGGCCTGCGCCGGGCTGTGGCGGGCGTGGCGCTCATCGACTTCCTGCAGAGTCACCGGACCGAGCGCCGTGGCGCGCCCTGCCTGTGTTGCCCGCGCAAGATAATCGGCGGTAAGATCGGCCTCCGCGCCGCGAAGGCGACCCACCGCGGCAATCATGATCTGCACGACGCCCCTCGCCGAGAGCCGGTCAGGCGCGCTTCGCCAGCGCCTCGGCCTGGGGGGCCCACATCTTCTCGATCTGATAGTACTCGCGCACCTCAGGCCTGAAGAGATGCACGATCACGTCGCCCGCATCGATCAAAATCCAGTCGGCGGCCTCCTGGCCTTCGATCTTAGGCAGGACGCCCGCCTCGCGCTTCAGCCGCTCGATCAGCTTTTCTGCCAAGGCGCCGACATGACGGCTGGAGCGCCCTGACGCCACCAGCATGAAATCCGCCATGTCGGACTTCCCCGCGAGATCGATATCGACGATCCCCTCGGCGCTGTCCTGGTCGAGCGAAGCGTGTATCAGGTCAAGCAGCGCGCGGCCGCCGATCTGTGTGCCGGGCTGGCTGGCCGCAGCGGTGCTGGACGGGGCTGCGGTCCCCGTGGCGATCTGTTCAGACAGAACGGGCCTCCGTCAGTGGCGCGCGGCGGCCGGGATGCCCACCATCTCCGCGTTGACGATCTATGGATAACCGAGACGTCGTTTGCTCACAAGCCAATCGCGCGATCCCGCGGTTGAGGGGCAGGCGCCCCGGTGCCGAGAGACGTGGTGCCGGGCTTTGCGGTGCCGGGCGAGACCGCTGCGCGCAGAACCTGATCGGGCGTGCGGCCGTCAATGCCGGTGCGGCGTGCCGGGCGCTCGGGCAGCATTGCCGGGCGACGCAGGATGCCGCTTGCGGCGTCGTCGGCCTCGGCAATCTCGATCGGCACTTCCAGCGTCTGGGCGCGGGCGATCGGGGCGAGCTCGGCGATCTCGGGACTGTCGAGCGCGAGGCGCAGATCGAGCCGCATGAGCGCGCGGCCCGGGCGGTGCGGCATCAGGCGCCAGCGCCAGTCGAGCGCGCGATCCCCATCGAGGGCGACCATAACCTCGCCAAGCGGTTCGGCGGTCGCGAAACGGTCGTCGATGTCCAGCGCGGCAACCACCAGCACCGCGCGCATCGCCTCGGGCGGGCGGTCGAGCGCGATGTCGAGACCGCGCAGCAGCGGATCGTCGCGCTCGAGCCTCAGCCGCACGACCCCGGCGCGCCCGGCGCTTAGCCGGCGCGGCAGCATCATGCAGTTGGCCGTGCCGGCCGGCAGAGCGATTTCCCCACCCGGCAGGGCTTCGGCGGCTGGCAGAGCGGCGCGGTGGGCGGCGCGGCGGCGGGCGGGCCAATCGGCGAGCCAGCTTCCGAAATCGTCGGTCAGGCTTCCGAGACGGTCGCGCAGGTCGGTGGTCGCGGCGATCATGTCACGGGTCAGCCGGGCGAGCCCGCTCACGCCCTGTTCGATCACGCTGCCCAATCCCTCGGCCGCCCGCGCGGCTTTCTCGCCGATGCCGCTGGCGCCGTCCCTGACGCCTTCGCTGGCCCCGTCGCTGGCCCCGTCGCTGGCCCCGTCGCTGGCGAGAGCCCCTGCGGATGAGGCGCCACGTCTGACGATCTTTGCCGCGCGGGCGAGCGCTGTGGAGAGACCGGCAGATGCGGCGAGCAGCAGACGACCGCCCAGTCGGATCACCTCATGGCCGAGCCGTCCAAGTGTATCGACAGCCCGATCCGCCAGGGCCCGCGCTGCGTGCAAAGCGGCGCCGGCAAGGCGTAGCGCGGCGCGCCCGAGGTCTCGAAGTGCCGGGCGGACGACGGGTTTGGCGCTTTTCGGCCGTGCTTTGCGGACGCGTGGCGACGGTGCGGGGGCGGTGCCCGGCGCAGCTTCGCCCGCTGCAACCTCGGCTGGCGCACTCTCGGGCGGTGTGACCGATGCCGCTGCAGAGCTGGCGGCGGTTGCCGGCGCACCGCCTCCCACGGGAGCATCCAGCGCTGGGGCTGTTGTCCCGGCACGCGGGGCTCCGAGTGCCGGGCGGCTCGCGCCGATCTGACCGACGATGCTGACAAGCAGCCAGATTGGGCGGGCGGTATCGCCGACCCGGCAGAGCGCGCCGTCGTTAAGCACCACCCGTTCGCCGGGGCCATGCATCCTATCGTCGATGGTCACGCCTGAGGCACCGAGCACTTCGGCCTCGCAGCAATTGGCGAGAAGGTGAATGCGCAAATGCTGTCGCGAGATCCTGTGGCCTGGATCGACGGCGGTCAGGTCATCACCCACGCCACGCCCCACGGTCAGCATCCCGCCCGTTCCAGACATGGCTCGGCGCTGCAGAACACGGCCGGGCTGATGCAGTGTAAGCGTTACCTCCATCGCGACGCCCCCTTTTGTCGCTAGTCGAGGTTTGCTCGGCGATCGGAACCGATCCCCTTGATTCGCTAACATTATAATGGCGGTTTCCGTTGCGAAACGCCATCGACGAGGGCGCGAAGCTATGGCCCGACGCAGCCGTTTTCCCGGCCGCGTCGCCGCTCAGATACCTGTCGTGGAATTGCAGGTGAGAAGGGGTCGCCCGCAGCGTTAGTGGTTGCCGCGCACCACCCGCTCATATTGTCCGGCGATGTCCTTCACCATCGCGCCGACCTCGAAGTTGTAGTCGCCGATCTTGCCCACCGGTGTGACCTCCGCGGCAGTGCCGGTCAGCCAGCACTGCTCGAAATCCTCCAGCTCGCTCGGCATGATGTGGCGCTCGATCACCTCGACGCCCTGACCGCGCAGCATCTCGATCACCGTCTGACGGGTGATGCCGTTCAGGAAGCAGTCGGGCGTCGGCGTGTGCACCGCGCCGTTCTTGACGAAGAAGATGTTGGCCCCCGTCGCCTCGGAGACATAGCCGCGGTAGTCCATCATCATCGCGTCCGAGCAGCCCTCGGCCTCGGCCGCGTGCTTGGACATGGTGCAGATCATATAAAGACCCGATGCCTTGGCGTGGCAGGGGATCGTATCCGGGCTCGGGCGCTTCCACTTCGACACCGCGAGCTTGGCGCCCTTGTGCTTGGCATCGCCGTAATAGTCGCCCCAGGCCCAGGTCGCGACCGCCATGCGGATCGGGTTGCGGGCCGAGGCGACGCCCATGTCGAGCCCGGCCCCGCGCCAGCAGATCACGCGCACATAGGCATCGGAGAGATGGTTGGCGCGCATGGTCGCGGCCTTGGCCTCTTCAATCTCCTCGACGGTGTAGGGGATCGGGATATCCAGCGCCATGCCGGAGGCGAGAAGCCGCTTTGAGTGCTCCTCGGACTTGAAGATATGGCCGCCATAGGCGCGCTCACCCTCGAATACCGCCGAGGCATAGTGCAGGCCATGGGTCAGGATGTGGACGTTGGCGTTGCGCCATTCGACGAGATTGCCGTCCATCCAGATAAAGCCGTCGCGGTCGTCGAACCCGGTGCCCGGAGCCATGGTCGTCTCCTCATACGGGCGGTGCGGGCCGCCCTTTGTAACGTGTTACGTGTCGTCTGACGGGGCTTTCACGACAGAATCTGTCTCCCCGGTCGGTGCACAGGCCGTATCATTGCCGATTGCAGTCCGTCAACAAGGCTGACATATTTTGTCGCGCGAGATGCTGCTGCAAGGGAGAGACCGCATGGCACCGCCAGATCAGGGACCGACGCCCGAGATGGTGTTGGAGAGCGATGAGCACCTGCGCGAAGGCATCGAGCTGATGTTCTTCGCCTATCGCGATTTCACCTCGGACCCTGACGCCGTGCTGGCCGAGCGCGGGTATGGGCGGGCGCATCACCGGGCGCTCCACTTCATCAATCGCAAACCCGGTGTGACGGTGGCGGGGCTGCTCGAGATCCTGCGCATTACCAAGCAGTCGCTGAACCGGGTGTTGCGTCAGCTTGTCGAAGACGGCCTCGTCCGCTCGGAGGAGGGGCGATCGGACAGGCGCCAGCGCCATCTGAGCCTTACAGAGGCCGGGCTTGCGCTTGAGAAAGCTCTGTCCGAGCCCCAGCGCGCACGACTGCGGCGCGCGTTCTCCGAAGCGGGCCCGGAGGCCGTCGGGGGTTTCCGACTGGTTTTGCAACGAATGTTGGACGAGGGTGGTCGTGAAGCTGTATTGCGTCTGGTGGAAAAAGAACAACGCTGACCGTTGAGACGAGAACCCTTGCCGCCTTTGATCACGATGGACTGTCCGGCCACCGCACCACGCGCCACGATGCTTGGGGGCGCGCGGTGATGGACGGCTACGTGGTCGACCAGGATCCGCATATCCTCGTGATCGACGACGACACGCGGATCCGCGACCTGCTGAAGCGCTATCTCGTGCGCCATGGTTTCATGGTCACCGCTGCCCGCGACGCGGCACATGCCAGCCGCATCCTTGAGAGCCTCGCCTTCGACCTGATGATCGTCGATGTCATGATGGCGGGCGAAGATGGCGTGAGTTTCACCGCCCGTATCCGCACCGAACAGGAGACGCCGATCCTCTTGTTGACCGCGCGCGGCGAGACCGAGGCCCGGATCGCAGGGCTTGAGGCCGGGGCCGATGACTACCTCGCCAAGCCCTTCGAGCCGCGTGAACTGGTGCTGCGCATCAACGCCATCCTGCGCCGCGTGGCACCGCCTGAGCCCGAGGTTGCCCGACCGACCGCGCTGTTGTTCGGCGAGACGCGCTATGATCTCGCGCGCGGGTCGCTGGAGCGTGAGGGCGAGGTGGTGCGACTGACCTCCTCTGAGCAGGCGCTCATGCGGGTCTTTGCGCTGCAGCCGAACGAGCCGGTGAGCCGCACGCGTCTGGCCGAGGAACTAGGCGGTGATGGCGATGTGCAGGAGCGCGCGGTCGATGTGCAGATCACGCGCCTGCGCCGCAAGATCGAGGCCGATCCCAAATCGCCGCGCTACCTGCAAACCGTGCGTGGTGCGGGCTATATGCTGACGCCTGACTGACACCGTCTCTGAGCCCGCCGCAATGCCGCAAGGCGCGAGCCCACGGCGATGGGTTTCGGGCAGGATGTATCCGCGCGTTGCGACCAGAGGATAATCGAGCCATGGCCACATCGACCCGCCGTTTCGGTGACCCGCGATGCCCGGCATCCCTTGGTGCGATCGGCTGGGCGCGCCTTGGCGAGGTTGCCGTGCGGTTTGTGCTGCTGACGGCCATCTTGCTGGGCGGTTTGGCACTGCCGGCCGGCACGGCGTCAGCGCAGTACAACCCCTCGACCGGGCGGGTCGATCTGGAAGCGGTCGACTGGTCCGCCATCGAGAACGATGTGCCAGGCTTTCCCGGCGTGCCGCTCTTCCAGATGCCGCGGCTGATCCGCGAAACCTCGGTGATCGCGCAGGCGGTTCAGGGCGGGCAGGGCGAGGCCGCGATGCGCATGGTGGAGCGGCTCATCCTGCGCTATCCGCTCGTGGCCGATCTGCACGCGACGCGCGGTCTGCTGCTGGCCCAGGCCGGTCGGATCGAGGCTGCGATCACCGCGCTCGATACGGCCCTTGATCTCGGCTATCAGCAGATCAGCCAGATCCGCCGCGCCCCGGCCTTTGCCGAGCTGACGAGCCATCGACAGTTCCGCCGGATCGCTGGCGAGACCCGCAAACCGCTGCCGCTCCGTCCGGTCCCGGCCCGGGCCGCGGCCGTCGACGGGCAAAAGGCGCTGATCAGCGAGCTCAATACCCGGTGGGACCCGCAGCGCCAGGCGCTGAGCGCCAGCTTCATTCTGCCCGACGACATCGACGAACGCCGCCCGATCTGGGATCCGCGGGGCGAGCCGGGGCAGCGCCACCTCATGGGAACGGTGCCGGAGCCCGGCGGTGCCCTGGCGCGGCTGGCAGAGCGTATCCGCTCGGGCGAGGCGGCCGGGCTACAGGGTGTGTTCTACAACAACATGGACCGCGACCATGCCAGCCTTAATGCCGGTCAATTCCCGCGCCTGACGTTCATCGAGTACAACGCCGCAGCAAAGGCCGCGAGCATCGATTTCGGGACCAACAGGTCACTGCATGTCGACGGGATCGTCATTGGTAACTCGTCGACGGCACTGACCCGGGGGCCGTTCTCGCGCAGCCACGGCCGGGCGCTGATGACGGGGCCGGGCGACATGGACCAGCAGATGCGCCAATTCGTGCGCAATCAACTCTATGTCTACCCCGCAGTGGGCGATTACGCCCCGCGTGAGCCGACGGAGGGCGCCCGCGCAGGACGGGGCGACGCTTTCCCGGCGCTCTCGCCCTATTTCTTGATGAGCGAGGGCGTCTCGCACAGCGACAAGCCGTTTCTCATCGCCATGGCCACCGCGCTGGCGGCGATGACACCAGAACTGCGCAACGAGCTCGAGTCGCGCCGCCTGATCGCGCCGACGCTGCAGATGATCCTGCGCCGTTCCCTGCGTGGGATTGGCGATGATCTCGACCGGTATCTCACCGGTGCCGCGCACCGGCCGGTGCTGCGGGGTGAGGACCTCGACATGGAAGCGGTGGCAGCCATCGCCGAGCGGCTGACCGCGGCCGAGGTGCCCCCGATGCCCGTGCTGGTGATCGACCAGGACTTCGACGCCCAACCCGGCGTGGAACTTTTTGGCGACGGGATCAGCGAAAGGCTGTTCGACACGCCCTTTGCCGCCGCCCGGGTCTGGCGCTCGATCGACCATACGCGCCGTATGGTACTGCGCGCGGGCGTGGCCGAACGGCGGCCGGGCCAGGAGGTGACCTTCGAGTGGCGGGTGCTGCAGGGGATGGAGGGCAAGGTGCGGCTGACGCCGATCGGCCGCACCGGGGAGCGGGTGGCGGTGGAGGTCGACTGGCATGGCCGTTACCCGGTGCCGGGGCGCGAGGAACTGACCACCGACCGGGTGGATATTGGCCTTTTTGCGCGCATCGGCGACGAGGCCTCGACCCCGGCGGTGCTGTCGATCGTTTTCCCACCCCGTCAGGAGCGGCGCTATGAGCCCGGCCCCGATGGCGAGACCCGTCTGACGGCGGTGGACTACGCGCCGGATCTGCCGCGCGGCGTCTATGCCGATCCCCTGGTCTTCGCCGAGCGGCGCTGGCGCGATTTCCTCGATTGGGACGAGGACGGCACGCTGAAGGGCTGGCGGCGGCGCCACCATGATTACCGGAATGAGGACTACACCGCCGGCGGGCTGTTGATCCGCGAGCGTGACGCATTGGGGCGCCCGGTCCTGGTAGAGGCGATGGACTATCCGAGCGCGCGCGAGCCCAAGGGCGTCCGGGTGGTGGATGCCCTGCCGAACGGTGAGCGCTTCGAGATACTCTACCCCACCGCCGAGGCCGAGACCGGTGTGATGCTCCCGGCCGACCGCGAAGGCCTGCCCGACGATGCCGAGGAGGGCACGGGTCTGGAGAACGACGCGGTGACCGGAAACTAACGTCCTCGGACAAGGCCGCGCCCGCGGGGCGTCGAGCCCCGCGGGCCCGCGTCGGCGCCGCCGACGGGGCGCGGTAGCGGCATGGCGGCTGAACGCAAAGGCCGGCGCGCCTGGCGGCCCTTGATTGGCTGCCTGCTGACCGACGGTGGGCTAGGTGCCCGAGTGTCTGAGCGCGATCAGCTGACGATGATGGCGTGAATGCCCGCGGCGGTGGTGCCGGTGGCGTTTACCCCGCGCACGCCGCAGAGGATGTAGCCGTTGTCGGGCACGGCCACACTCCGCGCTTGGCCCTTCTGGCTGATGAAGCTCACTTGGCCGCCGGCTTCGACGTAGAGCGCGACGGCCACCGTGGCGAGCTGGCTGCCATCGGCGGGCACCACGGGCACATAGTCGATGCCGGGACCGGTCACCGAGGTCGCGCGGTTCAGGAAGGGATCGTTCATGGCCGGTCTCCGCTGGTTGACTGCGGGCTTTTCCGCACCCACCGGGGCCCGGTTGCGCCCGAGGGGCGCTCTCTGCCGCGCGTCCTCGATAGGCACCCAATCCGCGGCGTTGCGAAGGCCAAGCGAGCATCGCGCGCTGCCGCCGGCGCTGCCGTGGCGCCGGCATGCCCACCCGTCAGCCATCCAGACGCCCCTCGCCACCCGGTGTCGGGCCCCGGAACAAGGGGGGCGTTGTCCTCGCCCCATCGCTCGGGATAGCGTCTTGGCATGACCGTCATCGTCTTCAGCCACCCGTCCAGCCATCAGCACGTCACGCCCCCCGGCCATCCCGAGCGCGTGGCCCGGATCGAGACAGTGGACGGCGTGCTTGCCTCGGCCGAATACGACGCGCTGACCCGGCGGAGCGCGCCTGCGGCCGAGGATGCGGCGCTGATCCGCGCCCACGATGCCCGCTATGTCGAGGCCATCACCGCCGCTGCCCCCGAAGGCGGCTCGGTCGCACTCGACCCCGATACCCACATGTCGCCCGGCAGCCTGACCGCCGCGCGCCACGCCGCCGGCAGCGTGATCGCCGCCGTGGACGCGGTCATGGGCGGCGAGAGCCGCGCGGCATTCTGCGCCGTTCGCCCCTGCGGCCACCATGCCGAGCGCTCGCGCGCCATGGGCTTCTGCCTGTTCAACAATGTCGCCGTCGGCGCCCATCACGCGCTGGCCGAACATGAGTTGAACCGGGTGGCGGTGGTGGATTTCGACGTGCATCACGGCAATGGCACGCAGGACATCTTCGAGGACGATGCCCGGGTGTTCTTCGCCTCATCGCACCAGATGCCGCTTTACCCGGGCACAGGCCATCCGCACGAGACCGGGGTCGGCAACATCGTCAATGTCGCCCTTGGCGCGATGTCGGGCGGGCGCGATATGCGCGATGCCTATTCCCGCACCGTCCTGCCGCAGCTGGAGGCCTTTGCGCCCGAACTCGTGATCATCTCGGCAGGCTTCGATGCCCATGTGAATGACCCGCTTGCCAACCTGAACTGGATGGATAGCGACTTCGGATGGGTCACGACCGAGATCTGCGCCGTGGCGCGGCGTGTCGCGGGCGGACGTGTGGTCTCCGCGCTGGAGGGGGGGTATGACCTCGATGGGTTGGCCGACAGCCTGCGGGCGCATCTCGATGCGCTGATCGCGCATGATGCCGCCTGAGCGTTCGATGGGCGCCTGGTTGGCGACCAGTGAGCACCCGACAGGAGAGGGACCGCATGGCCGAGGGATCCGATGCCCATGCCGATATCGCCAGCCTCAGCTTCGAGGCAGCGCTGGCCGAGCTGAATGAGGTCGTCGACCGGCTGGAGGGCGGCGAGGTCGCGCTCGACGAGTCTATCCGCCTATACGAACGGGGCGAGGCGCTGCGTCAGCACTGCGAAAAGGCGCTGGATGCGGCTGAGCTGAAGGTCGAGAAGATCGTTGCCGGGCGTGACGGCGCGGCGCGTACTGCCGCCTTCGATGGTGGATAGGCGCATCCTCGGCACTGACCCTGCGACAATGGTGCGACGGACACGGTTGGCGGCGCTGATCTGCCCGCCTTCCACAATCGGTCGCGCATCGCCACATCCCAACGTATCGTGACGAATTGCACTATCCCTAGGTATGTGTAAATTGAGATTGACAGCCTCACCCCGGAGGAAGACGTGACAGACCGTCCCCAGACCCCGCTTCTCGACAGGGTCCAGGTGCCCTCAGATCTCAAGCAGTTCTCGGATGACGAGCTGCGCCAGATCGCCGATGAGCTTCGGGCCGAGACCATATCGGCGGTCTCGACCACGGGCGGTCATCTGGGCGCTGGCCTCGGGGTGGTGGAGCTGACGGTCGCGATCCACGCGGTGTTCGACACGCCGCGCGACAAGCTGATCTGGGATGTCGGCCACCAGTGCTATCCGCACAAGATCATCACCGGGCGGCGCGACCGGATCAGAACCCTGCGCCAGGGCGGTGGGCTGTCCGGTTTCACCAAGCGCTCGGAAAGCGCCTATGACCCGTTCGGGGCGGCGCATTCTTCCACATCGATCTCCTCGGCGCTGGGTTTTGCGGTGGGCCGCGATCTGGGCTGCGAGGGGACGGGCGATGCGATCGCCGTGATCGGCGATGGCTCGATGACCGCGGGCATGGCCTATGAGGCGATGAACAATGCCGGCCATCTCGACACCCGGCTCGTCGTCATCCTGAACGATAACGAGATGTCGATTGCGCCGCCCGTGGGCGCGATGTCGGCCTATCTGGCGCGGCTGCTGAGCGGGAAGACCTATCACGACTTCCGCGAGGCGGCGAAATCGGCGTTGGATCTGCTGCCGGCCCCATTCCGTCAGGCGGCTGGAAAGCTTGAGGAATATGCCAAGGGCATGACCGTTGGCGGCACGATCTTCGAGGAACTCGGCTTTACGTATATCGGCCCGATCGACGGCCATGACATGGGCCAGCTGCTGCCGGTGCTGCGCAATGTGCGCAAATACGCCGACGGCCCGGTACTGATCCACGCCATCACGAAAAAGGGTAAGGGCTACGCCCCGGCCGAGAATGCGCCAGACAAGGGGCATGCCCGGGCGAAGTTCGACGTGGTCTCGGGCGAGCAGAAGAAGGCGCCGTCCAACGCCCCCTCCTACACCAAGGTCTTCGCGGGCGCCGTCGTCGATCAGATGAACCGCGACGACAAGGTGGTCGCCGTGACCGCTGCAATGCCCGATGGCACCGGGCTCGATGTCGTGGCCAAGGCGCACCCCGAGAAAGTGTTCGACGTCGGCATCGCCGAACAGCACGCCGTGACCTTCTGCGCGGGGATGGCCGCGGCCGGGCTCAAACCGTTCTGCGCGATCTACTCGACCTTCCTGCAGCGTGGCTATGATCAGGTGGTGCATGACGTGGCGATCCAGCGCCTGCCAGTGCGCTTTGCGATCGATCGCGCGGGTCTGGTGGGCGCCGATGGCGCGACCCATGCGGGCAGCTTCGACATCACCTACCTGGCTACGTTGCCCGATTTCGTGATCATGGCGGCAGGCGACGAGGCGGAGCTCGTTCATATGGTGGCCACAGCGCATGCCATCGACGATCGGCCCTCGGCGATGCGTTATCCCCGGGGCGAGGGGATCGGCGTCGAAATGCCTGAGACCGGGAAAGTGCTGGAGATCGGCAAGGGCCGCATCGTCAAGGAAGGTTCCAAGATCGCGCTGCTCTCGCTCGGCGCGCGGTTGAAGGAGTGCCTAGCCGCGGCCGAAGAGCTGGATGCCATGGGCCTCTCCACCACGGTGGCCGATGCGCGCTTTGCCAAGCCGCTCGACCGCGAGATGATCCTGCGGTTGGTGCGCGAGCACGAGGCGGTGATCACGCTCGAGGAAGGCGCGATCGGCGGTTTCGCGTCTCACGTGCTGCACTTGCTGGCCGAGGAGGGGCTGCTCGATAGTGGCGTCAAGTTCCGGCCGATGGTGTTCCCCGACACCTTCCTGGATCAGGACAGCCCGGCGAAGATGTACGACACCGCCGCGATGAACGCGCCGCAGATCGTCGCCAAGGCGTTGGAGACGCTGGGGCGGACCGAGGAGGCGGCGAAGCTCCTCCTCGCGTGAGCGGACTGTCCACGGGACCGCTCATCCACGCCACTGGGGAGGGCGACGAGCCGGGTGTGGAGGCGTCGATCTGGACGGCATTTCCCGCGGAGCGTTTGTGCCCACTGCCGCTGGATGCTGTGCATCATGGGCGTACCATCGCTCGCGGGCTGGTCGATGCTGGGCGTGCCCAGATGGCCGATCTGGATGCTTCGCGCGCCGTGGTCATCAGTGAACTGCATGCTCCGGCCGGACGGCCTTTCCGAGGGCGCTCTCCGTGCCCCTGCCCTTGCCGCGGCCGCTCAAAGGGCCAAGGGCGTGGCCGTCGCGCCAGGCCCGGCAGGGTAACGCGACCACAATCCTCGTCACCGCGTTGCGGGCCTTTACCCCGGCCGCAGCCGGCGACACGGTGGACATGACGCATGGCTGAGCCGCCACGCGATCACGGACCTGAAATCCGCTTCGTTATCTTCGGCGCGAAGGTTCGTGGTGACCTCCAGATCTCTCGCGAGCGTCACCGGGCCTCGGGCCTGCCCGACGGTCTGACCGTGTCACGCCGCCCGCCCGATGATCTGCAGGCCATGCACCGAGTGAAACCGCTCTCCAGCCTTTATGCCGAAAGCGCGGTCATGACGGCTGTGATGACCGCCGAGGCTGCCAGCACCGTACTTGGCAGGCCCGTCGAAACCGATCCGGTGAGCTACCTCGCGGATACCCTGGGCATCATAACGGCACTGGCCGAGGCGCATGGCCCGGGCGCGGTGATCAGCGATCTGAACGGGCATTTCCTGCGTCCGCTCGAGGCCTGGATGCGCCAGGTGCACGCCCATGACCCGCCCGATCCGCGCAGCCTGGTGCATATACTCGTCAATCAGGAGCCGTCGGGCGCGATGTTCCTCTCGACGCGGGGTATGCGCACGCTTGGGGCGCCCGATATCGCGGTGCCCGATGTGACCGAGGACTGGCGCGCGGCGGCCGTGTCGATGCTGGAGCGGTTCGTGATGATGGCAGGGCAGGGGATCCATCCGACGGTGAGGCGACAGATCAGCATGGAGGGCGTGCCGGAGGGGCTGGAGATCACCGAGGGTGCGGATGATTTTCGTCCCTATTTCGACAATCGCCACATCACGATACAGGCGCCTCCGCCTACGCGGCACTGACACCGTGCCAGGGGTCGCCCGACCCTGGGCTGTCAGGCGGCGCGCGGCGGCAGGGGATCGCGCCGCGTCAGCAGGCGGTTCAGATGGACGCGGGCGGCAGCTGTCTCATCGGCGGGCATCAGCAGGGCATCGGCCGCGACCCGGGGCAGCGGATGCTGCACCCTGAAATCGAGACCCGGCGCGCGGATAGCGAGCGCCCGGTTGTCGAGGCGGTAATGCTGCGCCATGCGCGCCTGCGCTTCAGCCGACATGCGGCAGGGCGGATCGCCAAGCCAACCGTCATGCCGCAGCGCCATATGTGCCGCCGTGTCCTCGAGAGCGCGCGCCCAGATCCTCCGGCGCGCGGCACAATCGGGGCGAGAGAGCGCCACATCCTCGGCGAGGGCGACCGCCTTCCAGCCCGGTGCCAATCCCGGTGCCAATCCCGGTGCCAATCCCGGTGCCAATCCCGGTGCCAATTCCCGTGCCAGCCCTGATGCCGGTGCCGTTGAAGGGGCTGATGACGGGGCCGGTGTCACGGCGTCGAGCGACAGGCTGAGACCGCTCAGCGCGGAGAAGCGGGAGAGCACGGTGCCCGGGTGCCCACCGTCCAGCGCCTCGATCGCGATGCTCGGCGGCGAAGCGGCGCCGACTGCCATCATGCGAAGCGCCCTCTCCCAGGCGGTAAGGCGGGCATCATAGTGCAGGCCGAGCGACACCAATCGATGGTCGACACCCCCCGCCACGCCCCAACCGGATACCGCCCCATCGCGGCAGAGCGCGAGGCTCGCGCGCGCGCTGAGCCCGATCCAGGCATCGCGCTGCGGGGTCAGCGGCGCCAATAGCGTGATGCGACGCGCCCGGCGCACCGGGGCGAGCGCGTCCGCGATCTGCCCTTCGAACAGGGCCCACAGAGACGGGGCGAACAGCACCACGAGGGAGGGTGACAGTGCGAGCGCGGCCTGCAATTCGCGCATCAGCGCAGAGACCGCAGTCGGGTGCGCGACCGGTTGCAGCACGGCATCCCGCTGGGTTGGCGCGGCCGGCACGGAGACGGCGGGCGAAGGCCCGTCACCCTCACCCTCACCCTCACCCTCGGCCCGGTCAGACGCAGACGCCATGGCCGCGGCGATCAATGCCATCGCCGCGTCACCCGTACCGCTGACGATAAGCAGGTGGTCGCACCCGCCCCCGTCGGGAGCATCACTCTGTCCGTCTGTGCCCGCCATCGCCCGTCCGTCTCACCGTCCATCCGACCTATTCAGGCAAGTCTGGCAGATCGTGGTGAACGGGAGATGAGCTGACGACGGCGGCCCAGCCTGAGCGCGGTCACATCGTGATGGCTTTGGTCTCCAGATACTCATGGAAACCCATGGGCCCCGCCTCGCGGCCGTTGCCGGATTCCTTGTAGCCGCCAAAGGGCACATCGTAATCGCCCGCCTGGCCATTGACGCTCACCACCCCCGCGCGGAGGCGCCTGCTGACCCGGTTGATCCGCTCCTTGTCGGTCGATTGGATATAGGCGGCGAGGCCATAGGGTGTGTCGTTGGCGATCTCGACGGCCTCTTCCTCGGTGTCGAATGGGAGGACGGCGAGGACCGGGCCGAACACCTCCTGCCGGGCGATCACCATGTCGTTGTGCACGTCGGTGAACAGCGTCGGGCGGATGTAATAGCCCTTGTTGAAGCCCTGCGGCCGGCCGAGGCCCCCTGCCGCCAGCGTGGCGCCGTCGTCGATGCCGGCCTGGATCAGCCGCTGGACATGGTCGAACTGCTTCTTGTTGACCAGAGGACCCACATGGTCGCCGTCCTCCATCGGGTCGCCGACCTTGGTGTTCTCCACCACATCGGTGACCAGCTCCACGACCTCGTCATAGACGCTGCGTTCGACCAGCAGGCGCGAGGCGGCATCGCAGGACTGGCCGTTGTTGATGAAGCAGGCATCGACCGAGACCTGCGCCGCGGCCTTCAGGTCGGCATCGGCGAACAGCAGGTTGGGCGATTTGCCACCCAGCTCCAGCGTCACGCGTTTGATGGTATCGGCCGCGGTCTTGGTGACCGCCTTGCCGGCCCGGGTCGAGCCTGTGAAGGAGACCATGTCGATATCCGGGTGGGCCGAGATCGCCTCACCGACCCCCGGCCCATCCCCGTTGATCATGTTGAAGACGCCGGGCGGGCAGCCGGCCGCGTCGATCACCTCGGCCAGCATGATCGAGGAGAGGGGCGAATACTCGCTCGGCTTCAGCACGATGGTGCAGCCGGCCACGAGAGCGGGTGCCACCTTGATGATGATCTGGTTCACCGGCCAGTTCCAGGGCGTGATCATGCCGACGATGCCAAACGGTTCATCGACGAGCAGCGACCCGCCGCGGGGCGAGGGGCGCTCGAAGGTATGGGCTTTCACCGCTTCGATGGCGGCCTCCATATGCCCGATGCCGACGGGCATATGCACCGCGCGCGAGAACGAGATGGTGGTGCCCATCTCCCAGGGCATGATCCGCACGAATTCCTCGGCCCGGGCGTTGTAGGCCTCGATCATCCGCTCCAGCAGGGCGACGCGCTCCTCAACGGTGCTGAACTGCCAGGTCTTGAAGGCCTGTTTGGCGGCTGCGACGGCCTTGTCCACATCGGCCTTGGTTCCGAGGGTGATGGTCGCGATGGCCTCTTCATTGCCGGGATGGATCACCTCGAAATCGGTGCCGTCAACCGGGTCGACCCAGGCGCCGGCGATGTAGAATTTCCGGTAGTTCTCCATCCGGCGTCCCTCCTTCGGGTGGTGATCTGGCGACCGCGCCTTGACCGGTCGCAGCGCCGCGTCAGCCGGGCGCCTTGGGCGATGGCGCTAGACCATTTGCGCGCGGAGGTCGACAGCAAGACGAGGCCGCAGCGCGCAGGGTGATCCCGCCCGGCGCGAGTGGGCGCGCTCATTCGACGGTGACGAAATCCAGGTCGGGCAGGCTGGCGGCCCCGCCGTCAGCGGCAATTGCTGCGATGAGCTTTTCCAGCTTCTTCAGGCCCGGATGTTCGCCGCCCGCCCCAAACACGGTGGTTCTGACGATCTCGCCATGGCGCCGGGCCGCGGCTAGCGCGTCGCTGGACGCGCTATCCTTGCCTAAGGCCGCCAGCGTCGCCGCGGCATGCGTCTCGATCAGCGCCTTCTCGTAAGGATGCAGCGTCGCCGCTGGCGTTGGGCTGGCGATCAGGCCCCGCAGCATGGCCCAGTCCTGTTCGGCGGCTGCGAACTGTCCGTCCAGATGGCGCAGGCGGGCGCGGGCATAGCGAAAGGGCGGATCCAGATGCCCCGCACCCTCGGCCTTGTCGATGGCCCGGTCGAGCGCGTCGATGGACTGCCGCCGCATCTCGGCCGCCTCTGCCGCATCGGGGGCGCGGTCGAGCAGATCGCCGTTCGGCTTGCGCGGGCGCTCCATGGCGACGAACGCCTCGACATAGGCCTCCAGCGCCTCGCGATAGGCCTCGGGCAGGCTCTGCGCCTCGCGTCGGGGCCGGTCGGTCAGGGGTTTCAGCGTCAGCGCACCCCAATCGATGGCGAAACCGGCATAGGCGGCATGGGGACCCGGCAGCCGGTCGCCGGGCGTGAACCAGATCTCGTCTGCGGCGCGCGACCGGTCCGGATCGGTCCGCATGATGTTGCCCATCAGACCGTAGGCTTTGACGACCGTCCGGCCCAAGCTCCGGGTCTCGCCGTCGACGCTGCTGTCGTGGTGGCTGGCGAGCAGCCCGATGGCCGCATCCGTATCGAGATCCTCGGCCTGGATGGCGCGGTCGAGCCGGTCGGTCACGGTCTTGAAGCGGGTATGCGTCTCAAGCCATTTGCCGACTGACTTGGTGAAGTGCCGGTCCTCGAAGAAGTCGAAGCGCTCGCGCATCGTATCGGCGAGGAAATGGTTGCTCTGCACCATGCGCTCGGCGGCGGGGCTCGCCACGACCCGGCCCTCGTAGCGGCCGCGCTCATCCTCGGCGCCGTTGATCTCGATCCTGAGCGCGCGGCCGGTCCGCGCGTCAGAGACCAGGATCGTCCACGACGCGAAGTGGTGCAGGCTCTCGGCAATCGCCACGGCCTCGTCCAGGGTCGAGGCGCCGCGCAGAATGCGCTGCTGGACATAGGGCGCGATCTCGAAGGCCGCCGCTTTGGCGCCCCGGGCGAAACGCACGGTCGACATCTGGTGCAGCGAGCAGGCGATGCCGGCATCGTTCACGCCCGAGATGCCGGCGGGATAGATCAGCCCCGCCGTGCCGACGGCCGCATAGGCGTGCTTCGCCTCGGCCGTGGTGCCGCGCTCGTCGATCAGGAACAGGCCAGGCAGCTCGTTCCATTGGAAGAAGGCGCCATCAAAGGTGCGCCCATGCAGCATCTTGGTGTCGCTGCAAAGCGCCCCTGCGGCGGCGAAACCGGTACAGCCCATGCCCGCGCGCCTGCGCCCGGCGGCACGGGTCAGCGCCTCGGCGGCTTCACCCTTGCGGAGCGCCAAGTCCACGCTCAGATTGCGGCCCGAGCGCTGGCGCCGATAGCGGCGGAGCGCGCCGAGCAGGTACTCATAGGTCGGCACGTTCTCGGGCGAGGCCCATTTCGACAGCCGATGCGTGAACCCGGTCGCGAGGTTGCCGACATCGATGGCTGTGCAGGCGTTGCGCACGTCCTGCACCGAGAAGCGCGGGTCGTCGAGCCCGGCGAAATACCCGTCGCCGAGCTGTTTGACGCCTTCGCGGAACTCGGCGCTGCAGGCGTCAAGGACATCCTCGGTAAAGCGCGCGTAGAGCGCCGAGAACACCCAATCGAGCCAATCGCCCGGTGCGTCGAGGTCACTGCCGATCATCGCGACGATCTCGGGGAAGACGCCTTCCTCGATCGCCTCGGCCAGCAGCTTGCCGTGATCGAAACAGAGATCGGCAAAGGCACCCTTTTGGCGGAGGACGAAGAACCGCTTGCCGCTTCCCGTATCGCGGTAATGCAAGAGCCGGCTGCGCTCCGACCCGTCCGGGGCCTCGGCGGTCGCCTCAGTGGTGATCTCGAAGGTCATGCGCCAGTCTCCGCGCGACTTAATCGTGGCCCGGACGGCGGTTGAGACGCACCTGATCGAAGACCGGCTCCTGTTTCAGCACATCGAGGCTCCAGGCACCTCGGTCGCGCAGGATGTCGTTGTAGACCCGCATGTTGTCCGGCCAGGTGTAGTGGATCCAGTGGTCGAGCACGGCGAACAGGCTGGAGGTGTTGTCGCCCGAGATCTCGTAGCCGCCCTTCTTCCTGAACCACTTGGCCACCTCGGGGTCATCAAGCTGTATGTCGACCCACCCGGCGCGGTTCTGTTCCAGCCCGTTATGGCCGATCACCTGTTTCGAGCCGCCGGTAGAGGGCACGAAGTTCTCGCCCAGCTTGTCGAGGACGTCGTTCTCGCGGCTGACGACATTGTAGAAATCGGGCACGCGCGCGCCCGAGGGGCCGTCTTTTTTCCAGCTCATCAGGTGGCCCATCATCAACTGTGCCTCCAGCACCTTCTCGGCGCCCGCCAGCAGCAGCACGCGGTCGACATGGTCGAGCACCGGGCGCACCACCCGCTGGCCGGGCGGCAGGGCGTGGCGCGCGGCGAGCCCCGGCAGCGGCGATGTCGCCATGGCCAGCGCGCGGATCACGACCCGCGAGCCGAGCGAATGGCAGAACAGGTCGATGGGCCGCTTCAGGATCGTGGCCAGCACCTCGAGGATGCAGGTCAGCTGCCAAGCGGCGCTTTCGGCGTTGTCATAGGCCTTGGCGTAGAAATTCTGCCCGCTGCCGAACAGCGAGGAGAAGAACCCCGGATTGGAGTACCAGCCAAAGGCGATGCAGAGCCCCTCCTGCCCGGCGTCGTATTCGGCGAAACCGAGGCCGAGCGGCCAGCTTGTGGAGTGGGCGCGCATCTCGACCGGCGTCTCGTGCCGCTCGAAATGGTAGAGGCGCGCATGCGGGTTGTCGGCCTTGTGGTGGTGCGGCGGGCTGACATGGGCCATAGCCGGATCGAACTGAAAGCCGTGCACCATGACGGTCACGGGCTTGCCCGCCGGCAGCGAGGCCGCCTCGATGGCCAGCGAATGCTCAAGATAGCGCCAGAGGCTGCTGCTTGGCGTGGGTCGCTCGCCCCGGTGGAACAGCGGCATCTGGCCGAGCCCCCGGTTATCGCCAACGGCGCGCGTGAATTGGCGGTAATCGATATTGCCTTTGCTGTCGGGCGCATACAGCCCGTCATTCAGCATCGATAGTCTGATAATCGACATCTCAACTTTCCAATCTTCAAAATTGCGGCCGGTCGCAGCCCAACCCCAAACGGGTCCGAGATGGCCGCTGCGTCACATTGTTCCAGTCTGATACAGGATCGGCATCCGGGCAATCGAATTTGCCGATATGTCGACGGACGAAGCCCGGCGCCGAACGCGGTGAGCAATCGCTTTACGGGCCTCCGACGATGGCTCGGCAAAGGCGCGCCGGGCGCGGTCTGCGGACCTCAGGCGGCTTTTCGGCCGCGCTTTTCCTCGGGCTTGGACGCCGCGACCGACAGGCCCGCAGTCTCGGGTTTAGGCATGAACAGGTGCTTGGGCAGCTGCCGGCGCAAGTGACGCCGCTCCAGCGCATTCGGCGTGAAGCGCGCCATCATCGCAAAGACGAGGTCGGGATAGCGCTCCAGCAGGAAAGCGACGGCCATGGCGCGGAAGGACGCCGTGGCGTCGAACAGCCGGCGGAAGATCATCAACGATGTGTATCTGCCCGTGTAGAGCCGCGCGAAGAAGATCGAGAGGAACGGATCATCGGCGAGTAGCGTCCGGTAGCGCGTCAGCCACGCCTTGCGGCAGAGATACAGCTTGTTGTGGCCGAAGGCGAAGGCATGGAGGTCGAGCGCGTCATCGGCCAGCGCGGCGAACATGCCGCGGTCGACCTCGGGCCAGTCGGGGCGAAAGGCGTCATCGACCGCCACGACACCGCTCTCGTGCAGTGTGGCATCGGCCAAGGCCAGATCGTCCTGCACCGCCTCGGCATGGTGCCCACCGTCGATGTGGAAAAACCTGACCGGCCCCACGCTGTCGAGGATATCTGCAGGCGCCACCTGGTCGGACCGCCGCTTGTCGATCACGATATCGGCGGGGTCGATGCCGACCCGCATCAGCGATTCACTGAACTTGGCGAGATCGCCTTTGCCTGATCGGTCGGTGTTCTGATCCTGCCGATCGAAGACATCGACCGCATAGCACCGCTGGGCGTCATTGCTGAGCGCGAGCGGCACGAAGGACTTGCCGTGATGGACGCCGATCTCGACCACGCCGAGCCCGTCTTTCTCCTGCGCTTCGAGGATCAGGGCGAAGAGATGCGCGTCGAGACGGGGAAACCAGCCATCGATGTCGAGGCGGCCGCGGCGGCAGTAGTGTTGGATCGCATCGCGGATCATCCGCCGTCTCCCCTCAACGCCGAACCCCCATTCAGCGCTCCAAAGGTTAGCCGGGGATGAACGCGCTGGCCAGCGTCCTGCACCTCAACGCCACCTCAATGCGGCCTCAGCGGCGCCAGAACAGCGGGCTGAGGATGACGAGGACGGACAAGAACTCGAGCCGACCGAGCAGCATGCCGACCGACAGCAGCCATTTCGAGGTATCCGGCAGGCCGCCGAAGTTCCCCTCGGGCCCGATCTCGGGGCCGAAGCCCGGGCCAAGGTTGGTCAGTGTCGCGAGCGCCGCCGAAACGGAGGTCAGCGCATCGAGCCCCTGCAACGACAACAGTACCGACCAGAGCGCCAGCGAGGCGAAGAACACAAAGAAAAAGCCCATGATCGAGCTGATCACCTCGGGCTCCACCGTGCGGCCGGCATAGCGCAGCAGATAAACCGTGTTGGGGCTGTGGATGCGCCGGATCTGCAGCGCCAGCGCCGCGATCAGGATCTCGTAGCGGAACACCTTGGCCGAGCAGGAGGTCGAGCCCGTGCACCCGCCGATCAGCGCCAGGATGAACAGGATGCCGACGGCGAGCCCGCCCCATGTGTCGTAGCCCGCCGAGGCATAGCCCGTGCCCGTCATCACCGAGGTGACGTTGAAGAAGGACTGCCGGATCGCCTCCAGCGGCTCATAGCTATCGCGCCAGACCAGGTAGGCGGCGATGGTGCCGGCCGAGACGCTGAGGATGGTCAGGAAGGTGCGGATCTGGGGATCGCGCCAGATCGCCCGATGATCCCCTCTCAGGAAGGCTGCGAGACGCAGGAACGGCAGCGCCGAGGCCGCCATGAACAGGATCGCCACCCATTGCGCGCCCGCCGGCAACACGCCGAAGCCGCCATCGTAGTTACCAAACCCGCCGGTCGCCACGGTGGTCATGGCGTGGACGATGGCGTCGAAGCTGCCGATCCCGGTGGCCGAATAGGCTGCCGCGCAGGCGAGTGTCAGGCCGACATAGATCCAACCGAGCGAGGCCGCGATCTCTTTGGCGCGGAGCGTGATGTCGACGCTGAGGTCAAAGCTCTCGGAGCGGAAGAACTGCATCCCGCCGATCTGCAAGGCGGGCAGAAACACGATGGCGAAGACCACGATGCCGACGCCGCCGAACCACTGCAGCATCCCGCGCCAGAGCAGCATGCCCCGCGGGGCCTCGTCGAGCTCCGAGAAGACCGTCGCACCCGTGGTGGTCAGGCCCGACATCGCCTCGAAATACGCATCGGTGACGGTCGCATTCGGTTCGGCCAGAAAAAAGGGCAGCGCCCCGAAGGCTGGTAGAACGGCCCAGACCAGCGTGGTCATCAGAAAGCCCTGACGCCGGTTCAGGCCGCGGTTCTCGCGGTCGCCCTCGCGCGTGGCGGCCGCCAGGCTGACGCCGGTGATCCAGGTCAGGCCCGAGGCCAGCCACATGCCCGGTGCGTTGCCATGCCCGTCCCAACTGTCGAGCAGCGTTGGGATCAACATCGTCAACCCAAGGAGCGCCGTCAGGCGGCCGATCACAAAGGCGACGGGTCTGAGGTCGACGATCATCGCGTGGACCCTGGCGCCCGCGCGCCAGGCGCACAGGCATGCGCCGAGAACGCGCATGGCGCGGGCAGGTCGGGGTTTCGGTGGGCGGGCAGGGGCAAGGCAGGCGGTGCTCCGGGACGCGGGCGGTTGGCGCAGACGCTAAGCGCCATGTCGCGTTTGTCCACGTCCCGGTTGGTGTTGGCGGGTCACTGACGCGCGGCTGCTGCTCAGCCGGGCATTCTGCCAGCCGCTTTGCCGGCGGTTCAGAACGGCACGTCGTCGGTGCCGTCAGCCGGGGCGGAGCTATCGCCGCCCGCGCGCCCGGCCTCGGTGACAAAAGAGGCTAGGACTTTCTTGGTGCCGGCTTTCTCGAAGGCGATGCCGAGCTTGTCGCCCTCGATCTGGGTGACGGCGCCGTAACCGAATTTCTGGTGGAACACCCGGGTGCCGATCTCAAAGCGGCTGACCGCCTCGGCATCCACGACCAGATTGCGCACCTCGCGTGGCTGGCTGATCTGGTGCTGCCCGCGTCGCTGAGCCAGGCGCCGCCAGCCTGGCGAATTGTAGGCATTGGCGTCGACCGCTTTGGCCTCCAGCGCCGAGGAGGACAGCGGGCCGGCATGCAGGCCCGATGCTGTGCCGGTCATCGGCGATGGGCCCGCGCCGCGCTCATGGCCGTAAAGGCCGGGCGGGGTCAGGACCTCGACATGGATTTCGGGCAGTTCGTCGATGAAACGAGAGGGCAGGGCGGACTGCCAGCGGCCATACATCTGCCGATTGGCGACAAAGCTGATCGTCAGGTGCTCCTCGGCCCGGGTGGTGCCGACATAGGCGAGGCGGCGCTCCTCCTCGAGGCCCTTCACCCCGCTCTCGTCCATGGCGCGTTGGCTGGGGAAGAGGCCGTCCTCCCATCCGGGCAGGAACACCGCGGGGAACTCGAGACCCTTGGCGGCGTGCAGCGTCATGATCGACACCTTGGCCCCCGAGCCCTCGCTCTCGTTATCCATCACCAGCGAGACATGCTCGAGAAAGCCCTGCAGGTTCTCGAACTCCTCCAGGCTGCCAACGAGCTCCTTGAGGTTCTCCAGCCGTCCCGGCGCTTCGGCCGATTTGTCGGCCTGCCACATGGCGGTGTAACCGCTCTCGTCAAGGATCTTCTCGGCCAGGCGCACATGATCCATTCGAACCACGCCCTCACCGGTGGAGACCGCGCCCTGGGTGAAGCCATGCCAGATCTCGATCTGGTCGGTCAGCAGCTTCAGCGCCTTGGCAGCCTTGGCTGAGATCCCGTCGACCCCGCCGCGCCCGGCGATCCGAGCCGCCTCATAAAGCCCTACGCCATGCTCTCGCGCCAGACGCTGCAGTGCCTGTCCGGCCTTCTCGCCCACACCCCGTTTCGGCGTGTTCATGATCCGCTCGAACGCCAGCCCGTCCTCGGTGCTGACCGCGACGCGGAAATAGGCCATGGCGTCGCGGATCTCCATCCGCTCGTAGAAGCGCGGGCCGCCAATGACGCGGTAGGGCAGGCCGATCTGCAGGAACCGGTCTTCGAAGGCGCGCATCTGGAACGACGCGCGGACGAGGATGGCGATGTCGTCGAGGTCGACGGGATCATGCCCGCGGGTGCCACGTTGCAACGCCTCGATCTCGTCGCCGATCCAGCGGGCCTCTTCCTCACCGTCCCAGTGGCCGATCAGGCGGACCTTCTCGCCGCCCTCGGCCTCGGTCCACAGCGTCTTACCGAGGCGGTCGCTATTGGCCGCGATCAGGCCCGAGGCAGCGCCCAGGATATGCGAGGTGGAGCGGTAGTTCTGCTCCAGCCGGATGACCTTGGCGCCTGGGAAGTGCTTCTCGAAGTTCAGGATGTTGGCGACCTCGGCCCCGCGCCAGCCGTAGATCGACTGATCGTCATCGCCCACGCAGCAGATGTTGCCACCCGTCACGGTGCCGCTGTCGTCCTTCTCGGCCTGCGCCAGATGGCGCAACCAGAGGTACTGCGCGACGTTGGTGTCCTGATACTCGTCCACCAGGACGAATTTGAAGCGGCGGCGATAGTCGGCCCGGATGTCGCCGTGGTTCTGGAAGATCGTGATCACGTGAAGGATCAAGTCGCCGAAATCGACGGCGTTCAGCGTCTGCAACCGCTCCTGGTACATGCGGTAAAGCTCGGCGCCGCGATTGTTGGCAAAGGACGCCTCGTCGGGCGGTACCTGTCCGGGGCCCAGCGCGCGGTTTTTCCAGCGGTCGAGCATCGACGCAAACATCCGCGCGGGCCAACGCTTGTCGTCGATGCCCTCGGCCGAGAGCAGTTGTTTGATCAGCCGGATCTGGTCGTCGGTGTCGAGGATCGTGAAGTTCTGCTTCAGGCCGACCAGTTCGGCATGGCGGCGCAGGATCTTGACGTTGATCGCGTGGAAGGTGCCGAGCCAGGGCATGCCCTCCATCGCCTCGCCCAATAGCCGCGCCGTGCGCTCGCGCATCTCGCGCGCGGCCTTGTTGGTGAAGGTCACGGCGAGCACCTGGCTTGGCCAAGCGCGGCGGGTGGCGACGATATGGGCGAGCCGCGTGGTCAGCGCCTTGGTCTTGCCCGTGCCGGCGCCGGCCAGCAGGAGCACCGGCCCCTCGATCGTCTCCACCGCCTCGCGCTGGGGCGGGTTCAGCCCATCGAGGTAGTCGGGCACCCGGGCCGGCCCGCGCGAGGCCACCGCCGCGGCGCTGGCGCGTTCAGAAAGGCTGCCGCGCGGTTGCCCTGGATCGGTGGACGCACCGGTTTCCCAGGCTTCGAAAGCGCTGTCGTTGTCGAAGGAACGGTTCATGACGTGAAGTCTAGCGCCGGGATGAACCGGAGGAAAGGTTTTGTTCCTGCCCTGTTCACATCAGTGAAGAATTTCGCGCAGCACTCCGATGGAAGTGGTGCAAGGTCCCGATGCGGGATCACCGGCTGGGAAAGGCGCCCCGCAAATCGCTGTCGCGCAGCACCTGAGAGCGACGGCGCCAATACCACGACACGGCATAGGCCATGGTGCAGATGGTGGCGATCATGATCGCGACCGAGATCCCACTGACGCTGAGCGCCGTGCCAATGGGGTTGTGCTCGACCATCTGAGCATAACTTGCCGGGGCCACCGCCGAGAGACGCTGCCCCGGCATGGGCTTATCCATGAGCACCATCAGCAGCGCAGCACCCAGCATACACTGGATGGCCACAGCCGTAGTCAGCACTCTGATAATCCGAAACATCCGACGCTCTCCCGACGACGCCTAGACGCTACCTAATGATCGCGACCGAGCATCGGCTGAAATGTGCCTTTTTGAGGTCGATATCGTTTCGAACTGGCCCGAATGCCCGCGTAGCGCGATTGTCTCAGCCTCTGTTTGCGTTTCCGGAACGTTCATGGCCTGCTCAACCGCCGCGTTGCATTTACCGCACCGGCGACCGACATCTAGGGCGATATCGACAGGAGGTCACCCCATGCTGTTCGGCTTGTTCAAGCCCGCGACGATCCCCGCCGCGCCCGATGCGCTGCCCGGCCGCGCCGAGCCCATCCCGACGGCCGAGACCCATTTCGTGAACGGCGCCCCGCTGAAAGGCCCGCACGCCGCCGGGAGCGAGACGGCGGTCTTTGCCATGGGCTGTTTCTGGGGCGCGGAGCGGATGTTCTGGCAGTTGCCGGGCGTGATCGTCACCTATGTCGGCTATGCTGGCGGGCACACGCCCAATCCCACCTATCGCGAGGTCTGTTCGGGACAGACCGGCCATACCGAGATCGTCGGGGTGGTGTTTGATCCGACCAAGATCGGCTTCGACGCGCTGCTGCGGACCTTTTGGGAAGGACACAACCCGACGCAGGGGATGCGTCAGGGCAACGATGTCGGCACGCAGTACCGATCGGCGATCTACACCACGACCAACGCGCAGGCCGAGGCGGCGGATGCCTCGCGCGCTGTTTTCCAGGAGCGGCTGAACGCCAGGGGATACGGCCCGATCACCACCGAGATCGCCTCGGCTGGAGAGATCTACTTCGCCGAGGATTACCATCAGCAGTACCTTGCCAAGAACCCGGGCGGGTATTGCGGGCTGGGGGGGACGGGGGTGAGCTGCCCCATCGGCACCGACCTCAACTCCGGCGCCTAAGTCGCGGGCCCAGCCGGCGCCGCCCTTGCGGTCACGGCGCCGGCTGCCCAAAAGGCTGGGGCACCCCAACCCTGTCCTGCCAGCCCGCGGGACCAGCTGCCGATGATCCGCCCATGACGACCTGGACCACGCTGACCACCCTGGCGACCGAGGCTCAGGCCCAGGCGCTCGCCGCGCTGATGGAAGAGCTGCTCGACCCTGCGCCGAGCGGGATCGGCTGTTTCGAGATCGAGGACGACAGCGGCCGCTGGGAAGTCGGCGGCTATTTTCTGGCAAAACCCGACGAGGCGGCGCTGGCGGTGCTGGCCGCGATGCACGAGGCGCGGCCCTTCGTTGTCTCGAAGCTCGACGACCGCGACTGGGTGGCCAAGGTGCAGCGCGAGCTGCATCCGATCCATGCCGGGCGTTTCACGGTGCACGGGGCGCATGATCGGGCCAGCGTACCGACCCATCGCGTCTCGCTGATGATCGAGGCGGCGATGGCCTTCGGGACGGGGCACCACGCCTCGACCCAGGGCTGTCTCTGGCTGATGGACGATCTCGCGCGGCGTGGCTGGCCGGCGGGGCAGGGGCCGAGCCGGGCGGCGGATATCGGCTCGGGCACCGGGGTGCTGGCGATCGCGGCGGCGAAGGTCTGGCGCGCGCGGGTCGTCGCCAGCGATATCGATCCCATCGCCGTCGCCACGACCCGTGCCAATGTGGCCGTGAACGGCGTCGCCTCGCTGGTGCAGACGATTGAGGCGACCGGCTTCCGCCACCCAGTGATCCGCCGCGAGGCGCCCTATGACCTGGTGCTTGCCAATATCCTTGCCCGGCCGGTGCGGCGCATGGCGCCCGACATGGCGCGGCATTTGCGCCTGGGTGGCTATGCCGTGTTGTCGGGCCTGTTGACCACGCAGGCGCCAGCGGTCTGGGCGAGCTTTGCCGCGCATGGGTTTGTTCGGGTGACCGAACGGCGCATCGGCGCCTGGAGCGCGCTGCTGTTGAGGTGCTCCTGAGACGCAAAACGCCGCCGGCGTGTCGCCGACGGCGCGCGGTCTGAGGGCCTTCGAAAGCGGGCGACCCGAAGCGGGCAGCCGAGCTGTCCTGGGTTCAGAAGCCCTTTTCCATCGACATAGCGATATCGGCGCGGGTGAGGCCGATGTCCTCGAGCTGGCGGTCGTTGAGCGCGTTCAGCGTGCGCAGGGTACGCTGCCGGCTGATCCGCGCCACGAGGTTCTCGCGCAGGACGGTGACCGCCTTGACGATGCGGTGAATGGTGATAGCGCCGAGCGGGAGCTCGGGCGAGACGCGGGTGACGTCCATGGTCGCTCTCCTGTGTTTTAAGGTGGTCTCGGCTGTGCCGGATGAGCGAGAATTGGGTTGCGGAAAGCAGTGGGACAAATGCCATAAATGCATGGGAGACATGCAGTATCTGCCCAATTTTTAACCTGTCGCAGATCCGTCAGTCTGCTGCGCATATGCGACGGATCCGGCCCTATGGTCGCCAGCGACGCCTTCCTGGCGTTCGCGTTTCGTGCTAATCATGACGGCAACAGGGCGAAATAGCCCGTCGAGGGGACAGAGAGCATGCGGGTGATCGGCTTCGATCCCGGCCTTCAGCGAACCGGCTGGGGTGTCGTTCGGCTGCAGGGCACCCGACTCGCCCATGTGGCTAACGGTGTTTGCAATTCCGGCACGGGTAGTCTGGCCGAGCGTCTCTGCCGGCTCCATGCGGCGCTCGCGGCCATCGTTGCCGAGCATGCGCCGGACGTCGCGGCGGTCGAGCATACCTTCGTCAACAAGGATGCGGCCGGCACGCTGAAGCTCGGCCAGGCGCGGGCGATGGCGCTGCTCGCCCCGGCGCAGGCGGGGCTGGAGGTGGCCGAATATGCGCCGAATGCTGTCAAGAAGGCCGTGGTCGGGGTGGGTCACGCGCAGAAGGACCAGGTGGCCCATATGATCGCCCGATTGCTGCCCGGCGCCGTCATCGCAGGACCTGATTCGGCCGATGCGCTCGCCGTCGCCATCTGCCACGCTTGGAGCGCCGGAACAGGCCAGCGCCTGGCTGCGGCCGTGGCGGCGGGGCGGTGAGGCGGATGGGCGTGTATCCCTTACCCCACACCGTTCGGATGCCGTCACGCGCGGTGCGCCGATGATCGGCCGGCTTTCGGGCGTCGTCGATCTGGTGGCCGAGGATCACGTGCTGCTCGATGTGCGCGGGGTTGGCTACATCGTGTTCTGCCCCGCGCCGACCCTGGCGCGGCTGGCGCCCGGCGAGCCGGCGGCGCTGTACACCGACCTCGTGGTGCGCGAGGACCTGATGCAGCTCTTCGGCTTCACCAGCCCGCTTGAGCGTGAGTGGCACCGCCTGCTGACCTCGGTGCAGGGCGTGGGGGCCAAGGTGTCGCTGGCGATCCTGGCGACGCTGGGGGCCGAGGGGGTAGGCCGAGCGCTGGCGCTACAGGATGCGGCGGCGGTGAAGCGGGCGCCGGGTGTCGGGCCGAAACTGGCGCAGCGGGTGGTCAATGAGCTGAAGGGCAAGGCGCCCGATGTCCTCGCTCGCACGCCTCGCTCTGCGAGCTCGGCACCGCCCGAGCCCGGGCCCGCGGCGCCCAACCAAACAGCCACCGTGATCGTCGAGACGGCGCTGACCGCGGTGGAAGCTGATGCCATCGCCGATGCTCTCTCGGCGCTGGTTAACTTGGGTTACGACCGGGTCGCGGCCCATGCCGCCATCGCCTCGGTATCGCGCGAGGTTGACGGTACCGCCGCCCTGATCAAGGCCGCGTTGCGGGCGCTGGACGAGACGGCGCGGACGGGCGAGGGTCGCGCATGACGCAGCCGGCGCCCGACATGCCCGATCCCGACATGCCCGATCCCGACATGCCCGATCCCGTCCTCCGCGATGCCGAGCGGCCCGAGGATGCCGCCGCCCGGGCGCTCCGCCCCGAGCGACTGTCCGATTTCACCGGCCAGGCCGCCGCCCGCGCCAATCTGGAGGTGTTCATCGAAGCCGCCCGCCTGCGGGGCGAGGCGATGGATCACCTGCTGCTCTACGGGCCGCCCGGTCTCGGCAAGACCACGCTCGCGCAGATCGTCGCGCGCGAGCTTGGCGTGAATTTCCGCCTGACATCCGGCCCGGTGCTGGCCAAGCCTGGCGACCTCGCCGCGGTGCTCACCAATCTCGAGGCGCGCGATGTCCTCTTCATCGACGAGATCCACCGCCTCAGCCCGGTCGTCGAGGAGATCCTGTACCCCGCCATGGAGGATTTCGAGCTCGATCTTGTGATCGGCGAGGGGCCGGCGGCACGCACCGTGCGCATCGACCTCGCGCCCTTCACGCTGATCGGGGCGACCACGCGGCTGGGTCTGCTCACCACGCCGCTCCGCGACCGGTTCGGCATCCCGACACGGCTCGAGTTCTACAGCGACGCCGAGCTGGCGCTGATCGTCGCTCGGGCGGCGGGCTTGATGGGCCTCGATGCGCATGAGGACGGCGTGGCCGAGATCGCGCGCCGCGCCCGCGGCACGCCGCGCATCGCCGGCCGTCTGCTTCGCCGGGTGGCCGATTTCGCGCTGGTCGAGACGGATGGCCGCCTCGACCGCGCGCTCGCCGACCGGGCGCTGGCGCGGTTGGGGGTGGATCAGCGCGGCCTCGACGGCGCCGACCGGCGCTATCTGGGCGCGGTGGCCGAGCATTACGGCGGCGGCCCGGTGGGGATCGAGACCATGGCCGCGGTCCTCTCCGAGGCGCGTGATGCGATCGAGGAGGTGATCGAGCCCTTTCTCATGCAGGCAGGCCTCGTCGCCCGCACCCCACGCGGCCGCGTCCTGACCGACGCCGCCTGGCGCCATCTGGGGCTGGAGCGGCCGAAGCGCACGCAGGACGACCTGTTCGAGGGCTGAGCGATCGGGCAGGATGCGCCCATTGGCATGACGACCCCCTTGGCCCGCGATGACCCCGACCACCTCTGCCGAGCAGTAAGTCCTGAACGAACTCGCCACCGGCGAGTTGATCGTCATCGGCGCGGAGGTGCCCCCCGCCACCGCCGGCCCCGACCGGCAGGTGCGCGCCAGCTTTCTCCGCTGGCTCCTGACCGCCGGCCCCGACGCCCCGCCCCTGCACACTAAGGGCCTTAACATCGAGGGCGCGTTGATCATCGGCGACGGCAAGGGCGCAGAGACGCCGGGCCTTGACCTCGAAGGCTGCACCCTCGCCGTCGATCTCGCGCTTTTCGACTGTCGCCTACCTGACCTGCTCCTCCTCCGCAGCGCCCGTCTCCGCAACCTATTCCTCAACGGCAGCCATCTGACCGGCATTAAGGCCGACGGGCTGCAGACCGAGGGCGACCTGTTCCTCCGCCGGGCAGTGGTTGAGGGCGAGGTACGCCTCCTCGGCGCGCGGCTCGGTGGTGATCTTGACTGCGTAGGCGCGACGCTCCGCCAAGCAAACGGTAGCGCGCTGAATGCTGACAGGCTGCAGGCCGAGGGCAGCGCGTTCCTTCGCAGGGCAAGGGTCGAGGGCGAGGTACTCCTCCTCGGCGCGCGACTCGGTGGCGATCTTTCCTGCATTGGCGCAGCGCTCCGCCAAGCGAACGGCAATGCGCTGAATGCCGACGGGCTGCAAACTGAGGGTGGCGTGTTCCTCCGCGAGACGGAGGTCGAAGGTACGTTGAGCCTCCTCGGCGCGCGTCTCGGTGGTGAACTTGACTGCGTAGGCGCGACGCTGCGCCAAGCCAACGGCAACGCGCTGAATGCCGACAGGCTGCAAACTGAGGGTAGCGTGTTCCTCCGCGAGACGGAGGTCGAGGGTACTGTGCGCCTCCTCGGTGCGCGGCTCAGCGGCGGTCTTGACTGCACCAGTGCGACGCTCCGCCAAGCGAACGGCAATGCGCTGAATGCCGACAGGCTGCAAAGTGAGGGTGGCGTGTTCCTCCGCGAGACGGAGGTCGAGGGTACGGTGCGCCTCCTCGGCGCGCGTCTCGGTGGTGATCTTTCCTGCAGCAGTGCGACGTTGCGCCGACCCGAAGGTTCTGCGCTGAACGCGTCGACTGCGGAGGTCGCGGGCGCCCTGTTCTGGATCGGTGGCACGACTGTCGAGGGCGCCGTCAATCTGCGCGCGGCCTCTTTCCGTGCGATCTATGATGACCGCGCCTGCTGGCCGAAGCCTGGCGAGTTGTTACTCGACCGATGCTCCTACGATGCCTTCCTCGGCACTGGCGTTCCCATCTCAGCCGAGGCGCGGATCGAGTGGCTTGGCCGGCAGTATGCCGAGGGCGACGGGCAGGAATTCCGGCCGCAGCCCTGGGAGCAGTGCGCCAAGGTGCTCCGCGAGATGGGGCATGTCGAGGATGCGCGCGACGTGCTCATTGACAAGGAACGGCGGCTGCGGGCGGATCGGCTGAGGCCCGAGCGGACGCCCTCGCTGGTGCGGCGCGCCATGCTTCGCTCGGTGGACCTCCTGCTCGATTACACGGTGCGTTTTGGGCATCGGCCGATGCTGGCGGCGCGCTGGGCGGTGGTATTCTGGGCCCTCGGCGCCGCCGGGTTCATGGTGGCGGACCGGCTCGATGGGATGGTGCCGAACAACGCCTTTATCCTGCGCTCACCCGAATGGGTGCGCTGCCTCGTGCCCGAGGGGGCGGACCTGCCGCTCGCTACGGTGACGGCGATCGCGGCGGGCGGGATCACGGTCAAGGGCCTGAGGCGAGGGGATGAGCGAGTGGTCGACTGCTTCCATCGCCAGCCCGAGGCCGACACCTATCCGCGGTTCGAACCCATCTCGTATGCCCTCGACACGCTGCTGCCCATCGTCGAACTGCATCAGCAGGAGTACTGGACGCCGAACCGCAACACCTGGGCCGGGTGGGCCGCACGGGGGTATCTCTGGCTGCACATCATCGCGGGCTGGGGGCTGTCGCTCCTGGCGGTGGCCGGGTTCTCGGGGTTGGTGAAATCGGATTGAGCGTTGCCGTGGCGGGCCGGCGTGCCACCTGCCGTTGAGACGCGGCGGAGAGAGCGGCATGCACGGGAGAAGTGAGCCCGGGAGTAACCCGGCGAGAGACGCCATCGCCGAGCGGGTGGAGGCGCTGTTCACCCGCTCCGACGGCTACTACCGCTTTGCGCGCTGGGCGCGGCCGCTCGTGCCGGCCTGTTTCGGGCTGGAGGATGAGGCGGCGCGGGTCATGCGCGAGGCCATCGGGGCAGTGGCGGCGCTGACCGGGCTCGGCACCGCGGCGGAGGACCCGGATCTCGGCGTCAACACCATGGTCTTCGCCTGCGAGGACTGGGTGGATCTGCGCGCGACCCCGGGGCTCGACCAGCTGATCCCGGATATCGCGCGGCTGACGCAGGTGTTGGCCGCGGCGGGGGCCAACCAGTACCGCATCTTCGGCTTTGAGCCCGAGGGGGCGGCGCATCCGGGGGCAATCCGGCTCTCGATCACGCTGATCCGTTGGGACGAAGATCTGGCGCGCCTGCCTTGGCGCGTGATCGCGGCGAGCCAGTCGGTGCAGTCGGTGCTGCTCTGGTCCGATCATGCTTTTACCGCCGAGAGCCCGGTGGCCGAGATCGAGGGCACCGGCCGGGCGGTCGTGGTGCCCTTCGTCCAAGACTTGGTGCGCGCGGCCCATGCGCCGGGGCTTCCGGATGCGGCGGACGATGCGGCCCATGCCGCGCTGCTGGCGGGCGCGATGCGGCACGCGGCGCTGGGCGATGCGGGCGATCCCGCGGGCGACGCCGACGGGGACGCCGCGTGACCCACCGCCTACCCATCCGCGTCTACTACGAGGACACCGATCTCGCCGGGATCGTCTACTACGCAAACTACCTGCGGTTTATCGAGCGGGGTCGGACCGAGGCATTGCGGGCGGTCGGCATCGACCAGGCCGCGCTAAACGCCGGCGACGGGCTGGTCTTCGTCGTGGTCCGGGTGGCCATCGACTATCACCGCCCGGCACGCTTCGACGATCTACTTGAGGTCACGACCAGCATCACGCAGCTGCGGCCGGCATCGCTGGGGGTCGCGCAGGCTGTCTGGCGCGGGGAGGAGCGGCTGGTCTCGGCCGAGGTGCGCCTTGGCGTGATCGACGGGGCCGGCCGGCCGGCGCGCCTCCCCGCCCAGGTGGCCGAGGCGCTGGCGGGGCTGGCCGACCGCTGAGCGTTTCTCAACGACTAGCGCTTGCCGCTCTCGTTTCAGTGATCCCGGCCATGTGGCCTGAAGGTCACGCAAGCACTCGAAATCCGACGGGACTTGGTTCATAATGCGTTTATGCGGGGGTCGGCCCGGCACCGGGGCGAACTCGGGTCAGGGGTATGCCGGCTCGCCAACCGCGGAGGCAGAGGCAGAACCATGGGCGACATGCTCATCACGCTGGGCACGGCGGCGCCGGTGCTCGCGCAGGCTGCGGCGGTCGAGGCGCTGAGCGCGCCCAAGTCGCAGGATTTCTCGATTGTCGGGCTGTTCCTGATCGCGGGACCGGTGGTGAAGGCGGTGATGCTGATGCTCGCCGCCGCATCGGTCTGGTCCTGGGCGGTGATCGCCGAACGGATGATCGCCTTCAAACGCCACAGCACATCGATCGACGCGTTCGAGGCCGAGTTCTGGTCGGGCGCGCCGCTGGAAGACCTGCACGACCGGGTGGGGCCAGAACCGGCCAACCCGGCCGAGCGGATCTTTGCCGCCGGCATGACCGAGTGGACCCGGAGCCTGGTGGGCGGCGGCGTGCTGCCCGGCACCGTGGCGAGGGTCGAGCGGGCGATGGCGGTGGCACAGGCGCGCGAGGCCACCAGCTTTCAGCGCCGGCTTGGTTTCCTGGCGACGACCGGATCGGTGGCGCCTTTCGTCGGCCTGTTCGGCACGGTTTGGGGCATCAAGGTCGCCTTCCAGGCCATCGCTGGCCAGCAGTCGACCAACCTCGCCGTGGTGGCACCTGGCATTGCCGAGGCGCTGCTGGCCACGGCGCTGGGCCTGCTCGCCGCGATCCCGGCGGTCATGGCCTATAACCGGCTGACGACGCAGTCTGACGCGCTGCTTGATCGGCTGCAGAACTTCGCCGATGAGTTTTCGACCATCCTCAGCCGCCAGATCGACCGGGCCAGCATGGCCGGCCGGGCGCAGGCGGCGGAATAGGCGGGGCCGGCCATGGGCATGAGTACCTCGGCAGGCGCGAGCGGCGGACGGCGGGGCGGGCGCGTGCGCCGCGGCGGTGCGCCGATGAGCGAGATCAACGTCACGCCCTTCGTCGACGTCATGCTGGTGCTGCTGATCATCTTCATGGTGGCGGCGCCGCTGCTGACTGTCGGCGTGCCCGTCTCGATGCCCGAGAGCCGGGCCGAGGCGCTGCCCGCGCCCGAAAGCGCGCCGCTGACCATCAGCCTGGATGCGCGCGGCATCGTCTATTTGCAGGAGGGCGCGGTGGCACCCGGTTCATTGGAGGCCCGGCTTGAAGCGGTGGCGCTGGCCCGGCGCGATGCCGGAGAGCTCGATGGCGGCGCGGTGTTCCTGCGCGCTGATCGCGGGCTCGATTACGGGCGGGTGATGGAGGTGATGGGCGCACTATCGGCCGCAGGCTTTCGCAACATCGCGCTGGTGAGCGACCAGCGTGTCGAGGCCCCGAACTGAGGCGCTGATGGGCTCGCGCGCCGCATATGCCGTCCATGCGCCCGGGCGCGGGCCCGAGGAAGACACTGGGACCATGCGCTGGGCGGCGGGTGTCTCGCTGGCGGCGCATGTGCTGCTGACGGGTGTCGCGGCGCTGGGCCTGTCCTCCGCGCCCGCGCTGGCGCCCGAGAAGCCGACACTCGCCAATGTGACGATGATCACCGAGGCGGAGTTCCAGGCGGCGCTGGCGACGGCGCCGACGCTGGGCCCGGTGCAGGACGGCATCGCCAATGCCGGCGTGACCGAGCCCGCATCGGGGGCCGTCGTCGATCCCGAGCCAGAGCCAGAGCCAGAGCCAGAGCCAGAGCCTGCGCAGACGGAGCCGCAGCCCGAACCCGAGACCGCCGAGGCCGAACCGGCCGAGGATGTCCCGGATATCGCGCCGCCCGAAAACCCGGTGCCCTCCGAGCCGGTGCGCCCGACCATCGCCGAGATCCCGGTGCCCGACGCCCCGGCCCGCCAGGCCGAGCGGCCGGAAAGTCCGCCGGCGACCGATCCCCTGCAGCCCCTGGCCGCCACCGCTGCTGCGACGCCCGAGGCAGCGCCGAGCGCGCCGGCGCGTCTAGAGCCAGAACCCGAGCCCGATCCCGAGGAGGTCGCGGAGGCACCTGAGCCCGAGGCAGCGCCGGATGAGCCAGATGACACCGTCGAGGAGGCGCAGCCCTCGCTCGCCCCGGAAGTGGCGACGCTGCCTGCCGCCCGCCCGGCTGAGTTCGCGGCCGCTGCCCCCGCCAGCGGGCCGGTTGAGGAGACCGCGCGGCCAGAGCCTGAGCCGCAGCAGGAGAGCGAGACCGCTGAAGCCCCGGATGAGGCCCCAGACGAGGCCTCGGGCGAGGCCCCGGACGAGGCGCAGGCGATCAACGAGGCCCTCGCCGCCGTGCTAAACGAAAGCGCCGAGCCCGGCCCATCAGGGCCGCAAGGCGAGGTCGAGGGCCGGCGCGCCACAGCGCCCACCATCGCCCAGCAGGTGACCCTCGGTGAGAAAGAGGCGCTGTCGATCGGGATCAAGCAGTTCTTCAGCTACGCGGGCAACCGGGCCGATCGCAGCCTGGCGGTGGTGCTGGAGGTCTCGTTCCGACCCGATGGCACCATCGACGGCGCTCCCGAGCGGGTCGAGGCGCGGGGCGGCGATGCGGCCACGCAAGGCGCGCTCTACCAATCCGCCCGGCGCGCCGTCCTGCGCGCTGCTGCTGCCGGTGTGTTCTCGCAGCTTCCGGCCGAGAAATACGCGGCCTGGCGGCGCATGCAGATCACCTTCACTCCGGATGAAAGGGTCGGCTTCCAGTCATGACGTCCCCCCTACCGCTGCCGCGACAGGGCCTCGCTGCCGCTGCCGCGCTTTTCGTCACACTCCTCGCGCTGCTGATGCTCGCCGCCGTCCCGGTGGCCAAGGCGCAACAGAGCGGCGACGGGGAGCCGCTGCGCATCGATGTCTCGGGCGCGGATTTCGAGCCCATCCGCATTGCCATCGAACCCTTCGCCGTCGAGCAGGACGACCTGATCGCGCGTGCCGGCGAGATCACCGATGTGGTCGTCGCCGATCTGCGGAACTCGGGGTTGTTCACGCCGATCTCCGACCGTGCCTTTGTCGCCCAGCCCTCGGGCTTCGACGAGGTGCCGCGCTTCGCCGATTGGCAGGCCATCGGCGCGCAGGCACTGCTCCGCGGTGTGCTGGGGCGCCTGGCCGACGGGCGGTTGAGGCTGCAGTTCCGCGTCTTCGATGTCTTCGGGCAGGAGCAGCTGACCGGCGTGCAGCTGCTCGCAGGCCCACAGGATTGGCGCCGCGTCGCGCATCAGGTGGCTGATGCGGCCTACACCGCGCTGACTGGCGAGGGGCCGTATTTCGACAGCCGTGTCGTCTTCGTGGATGAGCAGGGCCCCAAGACCGCGCGGGTAAAGCGACTGGCGGTGATGGACCAGGATGGCGCGAACCTGCGCTATCTCGATGTGCCCTCGAACTTGGTGCTCACCCCGCGGTTCTCGCCGAACGAGCAAACCATTCTCTACACCGCCTATGACGACGGGACCCCCCAGATTTATCTGCAGAACCTCGACACCGGTCAGCGCGAGCGGCTCGGGTTCTTCCAGGGCATGAGCTTTTCGCCCCGGTTCTCGCCGGATGGGGCGGAGGTCGTGTTGAGCCGCTCGGTGGACGGCAATACCGATCTCTTCCTGATGACGCTCGCCAACCGCTCGATGCGCCGGCTCACCACCGGCCCTGCCATCGACACGGCACCGAGCTTTGCGCCCGACGGGCGGCGCATCGTGTTCGAGAGCGATCGTGGCGGCAGCCAGCAGCTCTATGTGATGCCGACCGTGGGCGGCCCGGCCGAGCGCATCAGCTTTGGCGCGGGGCGCTATTCCACCCCGGTCTGGTCGCCGCGCGGCGACCGCGTCGCCTTTACCAAGCAACTCGACGGGCGCTTTCATATCGGGGTGATGCGGCCCGACGGCTCGGAGGAACGGCTGCTCACGACGAGTTTCCTTGACGAGGGGCCGTCCTGGGCGCCGAACGGGCGCACCATTCTTTTCTTCCGCGATCGAGGCGGAGCGGATGGTCGCCCGGTGCTGATGTCCGTTGACATCACCGGGCGGAACCTGCGCGTGGTCGGAACGCCGAACGGCGCCTCCGATCCAACCTGGTCGCCGCTGCGTCGCTAAGGCGGCATGGCGTCGGTTGCGTGCGTCAGTACAGGAATAAACCGCCGCGGGACCGAGGCCCGCAGGCGCGGCGGTCAAGCAAGACGGGCAAGACAGAGGCAAGGAGATGAGACGATGAAGACGACCCTCGGGCCGCTCCTGGCTGCCTGCCTGGTGCTGGCGGCCTGCAGCAATGACGACACGGCGCTCGATCCCACCGGATCGCCCGTCACCAACAGCACGACGGAGGGTGGCATCACGACCGCCGGCCTGCCAGCTCCCGGCACTGTCGAATATTTCAACTCCGTCATCGGTGATCGCGTGTTCTTCGAGACGGACGCCTTCACGATCAGTGCGGCGGCGGCCGACGTGCTGACCCAACAGGCGGATTGGCTGCGCCAGAACCCGGGTGTAGGCGCCACCATCGAAGGCCACGCCGACGAGCGGGGCACGCGTGAGTACAACCTCGCCCTCGGCGCCCGCCGGGCCGAGGCGGTACGCGCCTACCTGGTCTCGCAAGGGATCGATGCCGGGCGGCTGCGTACCGTGAGCTTTGGCAAGGAGCGGCCGGTGGCCACCTGCTCCAACGCGTCGTGCTGGTCCGAAAATCGGCGCGGCGTGACGTTGCTGGCCGGCGGGCCGACCTCGTGATGCGGCGCGGCGGCCGGCAGGGAGAGACACCTGTCCGCGTGGTGCTGGCCGCCGTGCCCGCGCTCATGCTGAGCCTTGCGTTCGCCGCCCCGGCGGGCGCGCAGGGGTTCTTTTCGAGCCCTAGCAACGAGGATCTGGCCCGCCGGGTCCAGGCGCTGCAGAGCGATCTCGACCAGTTGCGCGGCGAAGTGGGCCTGCCGCCCGCCGCATCGGGCGGTGGCGGTGGTGGCGGCGGCGCCGTTGGGGTCGGCACCCTCCGCCGGTTGGGCGAGATCGAGGCCGAGTTGCAGCGCCTGACCGCGGCGGTCGAGCAGCTGCAGTTCCGGCAGAACCAGATCGCCGAGGACGCGCAGCGCCGGTTTGGTGACATCGAGTTTCGCCTCACCGAACTGGAGGGCGGCGACATCGCGGCGCTGCCGGCCGCGCCACCGCCGCTTGGCGGGACGCCGGTGGGCACGCCCGTGGCAAGCCAGGGGCCGGCGGTCTCGGTTAGCGAGCAGCGCGATTTCGACGGGGCGGTTAGCCTGGTGAACCGCGGGCAGCTCGACCGGGCCGAGGGCGCGCTGCTCGACTTCATCGACACCTATCCCGACAGCCCGCTCGTGCCCGAGGCCCGGTTCTGGATCGGCGAGACCTATTTCACCCGCGGTGAATGGCGCCCGGCGGCGCGATCCTATCTCGCCGGGTTTAATGCCGATCCCGCCGGCGAGGCCGCGGCCGACAACCTGATGAAACTCGGCGTCTCGCTCGGCCGTCTTGGCCAAGTCAGCGAGGCCTGCTCCGCGCTTGGCGAGGTCGGTCGACGTTTCCCGCGTGCCACCCGCGCCGTGGCCGAGGCCGAGGGCGAGGCGAACCGGCTCTCCTGCGGTTGAGCCCGGGTGGCTGCTGAGCGCCGTGGCCGCGATCTCGCCCCCGGCCCCCCCCCGGATCCCGATGACAATGACCTGACCGGCGACCTGATCGGCACGGCGCATCGCGCGCTCGACCGCCTGGCCGGCGCCTCACCGAGGCTCGGCGTCGCCGTCTCGGGTGGGTCGGACAGCCTGGCGCTGATGCTCCTTGCAGCCGACTGGGCCGAGGCACGGGGCAGGGTCGTCTCGGCCATCACCATCGATCACGGTCTGCGCGCCGCGGCCGCTGCGGAAACCGCTGCGGTCGCCCGCATCGCGGCGACGCGGGGGCTGCCGGTCGAGATCCTGCATGTCGCCGTCGCGCCGGGTGGCAATCTGCTCGCCGCGGCCCGCGATGCCCGGATGGCGGCGCTGGCGGCCTGGTCGGCGGCCGCTGGGGACGCGCCGGTCGCATTGGCCCATACCAGCGACGACCAGGCCGAGACGATGATCATGCGTCTGCGCCGGGGCGCCGGGGCCGATGGTCTGGCGCTGATGGCGCCCCGGCGTGGGCCGTTCATCCGACCGCTGCTGGCGTTCGGGCGCGCGGCGCTTCGCCAGCATCTCCGCGCGCGGGGGCTCGGCTGGATCGAAGACCCTGGCAATGCCGATGCGGGCACCGACCGCATCCGAGCCCGGCAAATGCTGAAGGGGCTGAACCAGACCTGGCCCGTCACCAGGGGCTTGCTGGCCAGCGCCGGGCGCCTGTCGCGGCAGGTCGATGCGCTCGATTGGGCGACGCGGCGGCTGGCGGCGGATTGCGGCCTCACCCAGAACGCGGCGGGAGGGATCGCGCTTTCGCCGTTGGCACTGGCCGAGGCGCCGGAGGAGCTCATCGGTCGGTTGGCCGCGCGTGCGATCTGGGCGCTGACAGGCAAGCCCTATGCGCCGCGGCACGACGTGCTGCAGCGCGCTATCTCCGCTCTCCGCGCCATGGCTCGGGACCACGACATGCCCGAGATGCCGCTTGCGCAGGGTACGGTGCTGCAGGGCGCTCGGGAGGACGGCGTGAGCCTCGCGGTGATCGCGCGCGAAGTAGCGGCTGTTGCGCCGCCGGTTTGGCTTACCGGGCCGGCGGCGGTGACCTGGGACGCCCGGACCGTGATCGCGCCACCCTTCCCGCCGGGCATCAGCCTCGGTGCCCTCGGCAGAGTCGCACCGGCCGCCGTGGCCCATCTCATGGGGCCTGATGATCAAGCGGCATGGATCGGGGCGGGCTCCGCGGCGCGGGCGGCAAGCCCTGTTCTCCGCGACCGGGATGGCGCGATCATTGGCGTAAGCACCCGCCTTGGCTGGGCTGGTCCAGCCGATCTGATGTCATCAAACATCCGGGATCTGGTGGCAGAACGCCTTGCCGACGGGGCCAGAAAGAGGACCTGACAGCACTGCCTTGGCATGCGTAGACTTGTCGCCGTGGCATTTCGGGGCTTATCGCGGCAGCGTGTCAGCCTATCTTGGAGTCAACGTTCGCCACGCGGCAGGGGCCGCGCGCACAACAGAATGGGGGTGCCCCCGTGGGTAACGCCAAGAATCTTGCCTTCTGGGCAATCCTGATCCTGCTGCTGGTCACGCTGTTCAGCGTGTTCCAAGACGGGTCCAACACGCAGGGCGGGCAGGAAATGCCCTACTCGCAGTTCCTGGATCGGGTCGAAAACGGCTCGATCAGCAGTGTCACCATCGATGGCGAGGAGGTCACCGGCCGCACCGCCGCGGGCGCACGCATCACCACGATCCAGCCGGGTGATGACGGCCTGATCGAAATCCTCACCGCGAACGGCGTCGAGGTGAATGTCGAGCGGCAGGAGCGCGGCGGGCTGCTCTCGACACTCGGTTTCTGGCTGCCGATGCTGATCATCTTCGGCATCTGGATCTTCTTTCTGAACCGGATGCAGGGCGGCGGCCGCGGCGCCATGGGCTTCGGGAAATCCAAGGCCAAGCTTCTGACCGAGCGGACCGGCAAGGTCACCTTCGACGAGGTCGCGGGCATTGACGAGGCCAAGGAGGAGCTTGAGGAGATCGTCGAGTTCCTGCGCGATCCGCAGAAATATGCGCGCCTCGGCGGCAAGATCCCGAAGGGTGCCCTGCTCGTTGGCCCGCCGGGTACCGGTAAGACGCTGCTCGCGCGCGCCATCGCGGGCGAGGCCGGCGTGCCGTTCTTCACCATCTCGGGCTCGGATTTCGTGGAGATGTTCGTGGGCGTCGGCGCCTCGCGCGTCCGCGACATGTTCGAGCAGGCCAAGAAGAACGCCCCCTGCATCGTGTTCATCGACGAGATCGACGCCGTCGGCCGCTCGCGCGGTGTTGGCTATGGCGGCGGCAATGATGAGCGTGAGCAGACCCTGAACCAGCTGCTGGTCGAGATGGACGGTTTCGAGGCCAACGAGGGCGTGATCATGATCGCGGCCACCAACCGGCCGGACGTGCTCGACCCTGCGCTGCTGCGCCCCGGGCGGTTCGACCGGCAGGTGACGGTGAACAACCCGGATGTCGGCGGTCGCGAGAAGATCCTCGGCGTGCATGCCCGCAAGGTGCCGCTGGCGCCGAATGTGGACCTGAAGATCATCGCGCGCGGTACGCCCGGCTTCTCGGGCGCCGATCTCGCCAACCTGGTGAACGAGGCGGCGCTGAATGCGGCACGTGCCGACAAGCGCCTCGTGACGATGGAGGATTTCGAGCAGGCCAAGGACAAGGTCATGATGGGCGCCGAGCGTCGCAGCATGATCATGACCGATGACGAGAAGAAGCTGACCGCCTATCACGAGGCGGGCCACGCGATCGTCGGCCTGAACGTGCCGAAGCACGATCCGATCCATAAGGCGACGATCATCCCGCGCGGCCGGGCCCTCGGCCTCGTACTCAGCCTGCCGGAGCGTGACTACTTCACCCGGCCCAAGATCTGGTTCACCTCGCGCCTTGCGATGGCCATGGGCGGCAAGGCGGCCGAGGAGCTGATCTTCGGGGAGGAGAACGTGACCTCGGGCGCCTCGTCGGACATCCAGCAGGTGACCAAGATCGCCCGCGCGATGGTCACGCAGTACGGCATGTCGGAGAAACTGGGCAATCTCGACTATGCCGACCAGCGTGAGAGCTTCCTCGGCGCCTATTCGGGCGGCGCGCAGTTTTCTTCCGAGACGTCGCGGATCATCGAGGAAGAGACCAAGTCGCTGGTGGACTTCGCCTATTCTGAAGCCAAGCGGATCCTCACGGAGAAGCACGAGGAGTTCGTCAACCTCGCCGAGGGGCTGCTGGAATACGAGACGCTGACCGGCGACGAGATCATCAAGGTGATGCGCGGTGAGAAGCTGGACCGCAGCGACAATGACGGTGGCGCACCACCGGCACCGACCGACAAGGGGCGTTCGGCGATCCCGAAGGCGGGCAAGCAGCGCCCGTCACTGGGGGGGATGGACGACCCGGCACCCGATCCGGCCTAGGCTACGGGTTAGGACACAATGACAACGCCGCGCTCTCCCGGGCGCGGCGTTGCTCGTTGAGGGGACTTGCTGAGACAGGACGGTGGCCAGTCGCAGCAAGCCGGTCGTCGGGCGTTTGGCAGCATGGATCCGTGGCTCGCATCGGCGGCCCTGCCCGTCGCGAGCGGGTAGGCCCAGAGACAACAGGCGGTTTGCGCAGGCACTGTTGCCATAGCCATTCCTGCGCCCCCGGGGGCCTCAGCCGTCTCGAAGTGCCTATCGAGATCGAGCTCGTGGTGGAGGTCGGGGTGGGGAATGGCGGCCCGCCTCCTCCCGGCCCCGGTTTCTCGGGGGTGGGCAGAGGCGCGGGCGCAACCTGCTCTGATCGCTCAGTTTACCAGATCGCTCAGCGCCTGGCCGGCCTTGGTGCCTTCGAGCGGATCGAACTTCCCGTCATCTTCCTCGATCTCGGTCGCAGCGATCCCGCCGGCCGCACCGGCTGCGACGATGGCACAGCCTTGCAGCACAGCCATGCCTGCGACCGTGCCGGCAATCAGCAGCCCCAGCTGCACTCGGTTCTCATACATCGCATCCTCCCTGCTTTGCGCTCCAAAAGCGCTTTCGGCGTCGCGCGTGTCGAGGCCGATTCCCATAATATTCATCCCTCAAATGCCACAGATGCTCGGTCAAACACGCGCGATCCGCGGTGATCCGGCGGGCTAAGCCGCCGAAGTCGTTAGAAATATGCAACTTCTGAACGAATTCCTTGCAATGGTATACCAACGGGGAGAGTTGCCCAGATCGCGCCGTAATGACTGCGCACACCTGAAACGCTCAGGCGGCCAGCCGGTGCTACGGGGGTGCACTTACTGGCAGCAGAGCCGCCGATCACACTGAGGGCGCCGGGCGCCCGGAACGAGGGGACTATCTGCCATGCTGAACCGAAAGGCGTTGTCGCGCCGCAGCTTCCTCACCACATCCGCCGCCGGCGCTGGCGCGACGCTCGCGGCGCCGGCCATCGCCACGGCGCAGGGCCAGACCACGACCTGGCGCGTGCAGACCGCCTGGGGCAGCGGCCCGGGTCTCGACGCCTTCAACAGCTGGGCCAACGGCATTGTCGAGCGCTCGGGCGGCGAGCTGGCCTTCGAGGCGTCGAAGAGCGGCGATATCGCCAAGCGCTTCGAGATCTATGACGCCATCAAGGGCGGCCAGATGGAGGCCGCGCACACCTTTACCATCGACGCAGGCAACATCGTGCCGGGTGGTACCTTCCTTTCGTCCTACCCGCTCGCCATGCGCGCGCCGCACGAGTGGGACACCTTCTACTACGCGCTCGGCGGGCTCGAGATCGCGCGTCAGCTCTATGCCACGCAGGGCCTCTACTTTGTCGGCCCGGTCCACCATGGCCCGAACATCATTCACGCCACCAAGCGGATCCGCTATCTCGACGACTTCCGCGGCCTGACGATGCGCACGCCGGGCGGCATGGTCTCGGCGCTGTTCGAGGCGTTTGGCGCCAAGACCATCACGCTGGCAGGCAACGAGATCATGCCGGCCTTCGAGGCGGGCACCATCGACGCGGCCGACTTCGTGGGCCCGGCGATCAACTACGACTACGGGTTCTCCAAGGCGACCAAGTTCATCTCGATGGGCCCGCCGGGGTTCATGTCGGTCTACCAGCCGGTCGACCTGATGGACCTGACGGTGTCGCTTGACGCCTGGAACGCGCTCAGCCCGCAGATGAAGTCCTTCCTCGAGACGGAAGTGGCGCATTTCTCCGATCTGCACCATGCCGCCGTGCAGAAGGCCGACCAGGAAGCCTGGGCCAAGTACGAGGCCGACGGCACGCGTGTCAGCCGCCTGACCGATGCCGATATCGAGGCGATGACCCGCGTCATGGGCCAGATCTGGATCGACTTTGCGACCAAATCGCCCGAGGCCACGCGGATCTTCCAGATCCAGCTCGACTACATGACCTCGGGCTCGCTCGGCTATGTCGACCGCACGCTGTACGACTTCTTCTCGCAGCAGCTCTGAGCGCGACACCGCGACACGGCTTTCCCCCTCCACTCTTCCCTGGAAAGCCAATGGCCCGCGCGATCCCTCGCGCGGGCCATTTTCTTTGGGCGGCGCAGCGCGCGTCAGGCGCGTCGGCGCAGCGCGGTCATGAGGCCGACACCGCCGAGCAGCAGCCAAGCGCCGGGCGGAAGCGGGACCTGCGCCGTCACGAAGGCCGTCGTGGTGCCAAACTGCGGATCGACCAGAGAGCAGGCCAGATCACCGTCCTGCGTGCACGTAAAGACAACCGAGAGGATCGGCGTGTCCGAGATCAACCCACCGAAACCGGCGCTTTTGCCGTAATCGACACGGCCGACCTCGATGCCCGTGGCATTCAGACCGCTGAAGGCGATGACCTCGCCGCCATCGATGGTAAAGGTCAGCGCGCCGACGCCGTTTACCGCGGTATCGAAGTTGAGGCTGATGCTGGGATTGGCGCTGTCGAAGAAAGCGCCGTTCAGCAGCACCCCGTCCGAACGCACGGAGCTTGACGGGCCGAAAAAGGTCGCGTTCGGCGTTGCGGTGCTCAGCGCTGCCGTCGTCACGCCGACATTGGCCGAGGTGTCGATCAGCGTGAAACTGTCGTCGAGTGCGGTCTCGAAAGCGCTTTGATCGGTGAAGGTGATGATCGCGGCCTCTGCAGGCGCGGTGGAGGTAAGCGCCGCGGCAGCCGCCGCAGCGATGGTGAACAATCGCATAAGACCCTCGAACGTTGGTTTCCCCTGCGGCAGAGGAAAGGCAATCACGCCCGTGTGATCAAGTCGAAAGCCGATAATGCCCCGAAAGGGTGCGGCGATGGAATATTCCTGCGGGGCGGTTGTTGCCGCCCCGCAGCAGCGCTCAGAAGTGGATGGCGCGGCCGTAAGCGTCGAGGACGCTCTCGTGCATCATCTCGCTAAGGGTGGGGTGCGGGAACACCGTCTCCATCAGGTCCTGTTCCGTCGTCTCGAGCTTCTTGCCGACCGTGTAGCCCTGGATGAGCTCGGTCACCTCGGCGCCGACCATATGGGCGCCCAGAAGCTCGCCGGTCGTATCGTCGAACACCGTCTTGATGATGCCCTCAGGCTCACCCAGCGCGATGGCCTTGCCGTTGCCGATGAAGGGGAAGCGGCCGACCTTGACCTTGTAGCCTGCCTCCTTGGCCTTGGCCTCGGTCAGACCGACGCTTGCGATCTGCGGGTTGCAGTAGGTGCAGCCTGGTATCGAGGTCGGCGCGACGGCGTGGACGTCGTTCTTGCCCGCGATCAGTTCGGCGACCATCACGCCCTCGTGGCTGGCCTTGTGGGCAAGCCAGGGGGCGCCGGCGATGTCGCCGATGGCCCAGACCCCCTCGATGCCTGTGCGGCAGTAGGGGTCGGTGACGACATGGCTCTTCTCGACCTTGACGCCCAGCTTCTCGAGGCCCAGCCCCTCGGTATTGCCGACGATGCCAACGGCCGAAATCACGGTGTCGAACTCCTCGGTCGTGGTCTTGCCGCCGACCTCCAGATGCGCGGTCACGCGCCCGCTGCCGTTCTGGCCGGGATTGCGGTCTAGCTTCTTCACCATGGCCTTGGTCATGATCTTCATGCCCTGGGCCTTGAAGCTCTTGGTGGCGAAGGCCGAGATCTCGGCATCCTCGACGGGCACGATGCGGTCCATCACCTCGACCACCGTCGTGTCGGCGCCCAGCGTGTTGTAGAAGCTCGCGAACTCGACCCCGATGGCGCCCGAGCCGATGACCAGCAGTTTTTTCGGCATGCGCGAGGGCGTCATCGCGGTCTTGTAGTTCCAGACGAGATCGCCGTCGGCCTCAAGCCCCGGCAGATCGCGCGCCCGCGCCCCCGTGGCGATGATGATGTGGCGGGCCGTCATCTCCTCGGTGCCTTTGTCGGTCTTGATGGTGACCTTGCCTTTGGCGGGGATCGTGGCCTCGCCCATCACGGTCGTCACCTTGTTCTTCTTCAGCAGGTGACCGACGCCGCCATTGAGCTGTGCCGCGACCTTGCGCGAGCGCTTCACCACCGCTTCGAGATCGTAGCCGATATCGCCGGCCTTCAGGCCAAACTCCTTGGCGCGGTGCATAAGGTGGAACACCTCGGCCGAGCGGAGCATCGCCTTGGTCGGGATGCAGCCCCAGTTGAGGCAGATGCCGCCGAGGTGCTCACGCTCGACGATCGCTGTCTTGAGGCCGAGCTGCGCCGCGCGGATGGCCGCCACGTAGCCGCCGGGGCCTGCGCCAATGACAACGACATCATAATTGGAAGCCATTTCCATTCTCCGTCTTGTTTCCTGCGGAGCCTATTGATTCGGCGCTGAATGTCCATGACAGGGAAGTCGCGTTTGCGGCCTGCGCAGTGCTGCGATGCATCTGCGGCGGCCGATATCAAGCGCGATGGACCGAACGGTGATGCGCTTGGTGAGGGCCGGCGACCCTCGTCCCCTGCTGCTCAGCCCATGAAGCCGCCGGCGTCGCGATAGGCGGCTTCGGCGGCGCTGTATGTCCGGCCAAGCGCGGTGTTGCGGCTGGGAAAGCGGCCGAAGTGGCGGATGACATCGCGGTGCAGGATCGCGAAACGCGCCGTCTCGTGTCCTTCCGGCAGACGGGTCAGGGAGAGCGCGACACAGCGCGCCTGATCGGCGAGCCGCTCGGAATGCATCAGCGGGAGATAGAGGAGCGGGCGCTCACGCGCGCTAAGCCGGGTGTCGAAACCACGGGCGATGGCGCCCTTTGCCACGGCGAGTGCGCGGGCGTCGCTGGCGAACGCCTGGGCGGCGCCGCGGTAAATGTTACGCGGCATCTGGTCGAGCAGGACCAAGAGCGCGAGCACGCCCCGCATGTCGCGCGCCCAGTGCTGCAGCTGCCCCACCGAGGCCGCGGCGGTCGCATCGCCAAGCCGCGATCGGCAGAGATCGTCGAGCGCGGGATCGGTCTCGAACCAGCGCTCAGGCCCGATCTCGTCGAACCAGAAGGCGAGCACGAGGTCGGTGGTGGTCTCGTTCACAGGCATCTCCGGCGCCCGGCGGTGGCGCGGGCTGGTGGGGCATCATTCGGCCGGGGCGGGCCGTGTCTCGCCCTCGTCGCCCCAGCCATGCTCGTTATGGCTATCGACCGTGTCCAGATTGTCGAGTTCTTCATCGCCGTCCTCACCGGTCTCGCTGTCAGCGGCCTGCGCTTCGGCAGCCTCGGCATAGACCTCTTGCGCAGCCGATACGGTCACCATCGACAGTGTCGGCGCAATGGCGGTGTGGGGCAGCGTCTCATCCACCGGCGTCGCGGGCCGTACCGTCATGCGGTAGAGCCCATAGAGCGTGATGACACTGAAACAGGTCGCCATGAAGACCGGGAAGGCCACCGGTCCCGCGACATCCATCAGCGCGCCGATCACAAAGGGCGTACCGGCGGCACCAAGGCCGTTCAGCAGGACGAGGCCACCGGCCGCCGCGGCCATGTCCTCCCAATCCATGTAGTCGTTGGTATGGGCGATCAGCAGCGAGTAGAGCGGGTTGGCCATGCCGCCCACCAAGAAGGCGGCGACGAGAACGAGCGTGAAATCGGTGCCGACAAGCGCCATCGCGACGGCACCGATGGCGCCGATGCCGGTGCAGGCGATGATGAGGATGCGCCGGTCCATGCGGTCGGACAGCCAGCCAACCGGGAACTGCAGCACCATGGCACCGATATAGAGCGTGCCGACGATGGCCGAGACCTCGCCCGCCGAGAGCCCGATGGCGGTGCCCCAGACCGCCGTCATGCCGAACATCGACGCGAAGACAGCCCCCATGACCAGGGTGCCGACAACGCCGAGGGGCGAGATCCGGAACAGCGTCACGAGCGAGAGCTGGCGGTTGTGCTCGACCACCGGGGCGGGGCTCGCCGAGAGCAGGATGGGCGCGCAGGCGATGGAGACCGCCACCGTCATGATCACGAAGAGATCGTAGCCCGCGGGATCGGCGAGCGGTACCGCCGCCTGCGCCAGCACGATGCCCCCCATTTGGCAGACCAGGTAGACCGAGAGTGTCTGGCCCCGGTTCTCATTGGTCGACTGGTTGTTGAGCCAGCTTTCGGCGACGACATAGACGCCCGAGAAGCAGGCCCCGGTGACCAGCCGCATGGCGAGCCAGGCGATCGGATCAACGGCGGCGCCGTAGATGATGCAGGCGGCCGAGATCAGCGAGGCGAGCGCCGCAAAGGTGCGTACATGGCCTACCCGGCGCAGCAGCTTGGGCGTGATCCAGGCGCCAGCGAGGAAGCCGACGAAATAGCCGCTCATCACGACGCCCATCACGGTCGTGTCGAAGCCCTCGATCCCGCCGCGGATGCCGAGCGCGGTGCCCTGCAGACCATTGCCGATCTGCAGCAGGAACATGCCGATGAGCAACGCCCACATGGCCCGAAACACCCCGATCATGGTGCCCCCTCTCCGGCCCCTCGCCGGTGGTTGGAATGTGGAGTGCCGCCCAGTCCCCGCCGGGCCTTGCGGCGCCCGATCGCCGCCCGACGGCATAGGGCGCGCGACATGGAATAGACTGACCCGTCTGACAACCATCGTCTTGCCTGCGAGCGGCAGTTGCATGTCGCATTTGCCCTGACTGCAGAGCCCGCCGTCCAGACGGAATCGCGGCTGGTCGCCGCGATGCTTCTTGCGGGGTCACGGTGTGGCGGGCCAGCGCGACGCCCTCGCGCCGCGGTGCTTCTGCCAATCCGATGGTCTGGGCGGGCGCTCGGCCGGCAGAGCCTTAGATCCCGGTCTTCGGGTGAGGACCGGTTGCCCGAGGTCGTGCCAGCTGACGCCTTTCACAGACATGATGCCGAGCCCGGCCCGGTATCTTTCGCCTGACCTTCGCGAAGGCTGACGCGGCGCCCGATGCCGCGTCAGCGGCCTCCTGGCAGCAACAGCGAACTGTCGCCATAGGAATAGAAGCGGTAATCGGCCCGGATGGCATGGGCGTACAGCGCCTGCATCCGATTCAGGCCCATCAGCGCCGCGACGAGCATGAATAGCGTGGAGCGGGGCAGGTGGAAATTGGTCATCAGCCCGTCGATGCCCCGGAAGACATGACCGGGCTTGATGAAGATCGCCGTCTCACCGTCGAAGGGGTGGAACCGTCGCGCGTCACCGGCGGCGGTCTCCAGCAGGCGGAGGGCGGTGGTTCCGACCGCGATCAGCCGCCGACCCTCGGCGCGGGCCGCGTTCAGTCGCTCGGCCGCGGCGCGCGACAGCACTGCCCGTTCGGCATGCATGACGTGCGCGTCCACATCCTCGGTCTTGACCGGCAGAAATGTGCCGGGCCCGACATGCAGCGTGAACGTTTCGCGGGTGATACCCGCGGCCTCCAGCGCCGCCAGCAGGGGCGCGTCGAAATGGAGCGAGGCCGTCGGCGCCGCCACCGAGCCTGTCTCGGCCGCGAAGATCGTTTGATAGTCCTCGAGATCGCGGCTGTCGGCGGCGCGGCGCGCGGCGATATAAGGCGGCAGTGGCATGGCACCGGCCGCGGCGATGGCGGCCTCAAGCGCCGGGCCCTCGCGGTCGAAGACCAGCGGCGCGAGCCCGTCGACCGGTGCTGTGGCGACCCGCGCCGTCAGGCCGCCGTCGAAATGGATGATGTCGCCAGGGCGCAGGCGTTTGGCCGGGCGCACCAGGGCACGCCAGCGGCCGGGACTGTCCGGCAGGGCGAGCGTCGCGTCGATCCGGGCAATACCGCTGCCATCGCTGGTCTCGCGCCGCCGCTCACCGCTGAGACGGGCCGGCAGGACGCGGGTGTCGTTGATCACCAGCACATCGCCCGGACGCAGCACATTCGGCAGATCGCTCACCCGCTGGTCGTCATGGGTCAGGCGGTCGGCAACGAGCAGCCGCGCCGAGGAGCGCGGCTCGGCCGGGCGGAGGGCGATGCGATCCTCGGGCAGGGTGAAATCGAAATCGGCGAGCTGCATGGAAGGCCTGATAGGCGAGGCCCCACGCGAGGTCCATGCCGGGGAGGCTGTGGCTGATCCCGGTTCCGGCTGGGATCCCTGCCGCGATGCGGCGTCCGGTCTTGTAGCGCATGGCGCGCTCTACCACGCGCACGCGCCTGCTGGCATACTGTGCGCGCAGAACGGCGGAGGGCATTGCGATGGCGGGACTGATCCAAACCTGGGCCAACCGCACCGAGGAAGAGGATGCCATGACGCGCGAGCATGCCTGGATCTGGCGCGCGATGATCCGGGCCGCCCTGCCGCCGGGCGGGCTCAGCGGTCGGCGCGTGCTTGATATCGGCTGCAATCAGGGCGGTTTCCTGCGGCTCTTGCACGACAGCGAGGGCTATCGCGAGGCGGTCGGCATCGATCTCGCGCAGCAGGCCGTCGCGCTGGCCGAGAGCCTGAAGGGCACGCGCCCGGTGCGCTATCTCGCGGCGACGCGGCTGGCCGAGGCGGGCTCGGGCTTTGACATCGCCTTCAGCCACGAGGTGATCTACCTCATCGAGGATCTCGTGGATCATGCGCGGCAGGTGTTCGACGTCCTCCGCCCGGGCGCAGCCTATCACCCGGTCACCGTCTGCCACAGCGACAATCCGCTCTGGTCGGTCTGGCATCCACGCCTGCAGGCGGTCTCGAACCTGCCGGTGCCGAGCCATTCGCTCGGCGATATCGCCGAGGCGTTCCGCACGGCCGGCTTCGAGGTGGAGGCGAGCCGGTTTCTGGCGGATGCCTTCATCCCGCTGGAGCCTGCCAACGACTACTTCCCGACCGACCAGGACCGCCTCGACCTCTATGCCCGGTGGAAGATCATGTTCCGCTGTACGCGGCCTGGGTAGGGCGGCCGCCGCCCTATTTCCGACCAATCCCTCCGGCAGCGTTTCGCCCTTGGATGAGTGGGGAGGTGAAGGCGATGCAGGTGCAGGTCAGAGAGACGGACATTCCTGGCTGCCCAGGCGGAGACGAGTGCCTTGGCATGATGCCGATGCTTTTCGCACCGACGCCGGAAGACATCGCCGATGGGTATGACGAGCCGGAAGAGGCCGTGCAGATCGCCGCGCTACCCGACGCGCTGGATCGGATGGCCGAGCCCGGTACCAAGGCGGCGGAGGCGGAGAAAGCCGTCATCTTCATCGACTATCCGCTGTCCGAAGTCGCCGAGGTGACGCTGAGCCCCGCTGACGGCAAGGCCTTCACGACGGGCGAGATCGTGGCGGCGATCGGCGAAGCCTATCGCGCGATCTACGAGGCCGAGGGCGCGAGCCAGACATCGCCCACGCCGTCGATGAGCGAGCGCGGCCAGTTCCTCAACCGGCCGCCGAGCCACGGCACCTTCGGGGTTTGGGGGCACGATCTGGAGGATCTGTACCTCGAGGGCGTCCATCTCTATCGCGCCGAGGGTGTGCTCTGGATCGAGCCGCAGATGGGAAGCTGATCGCTTGCAGGGTAGGCGACGGGCCACGATGCGGCCCGCGCCGGTGTTCGTTTTAGCGACCGATCAACGATCCGCGGCGACCTCGACCTTCATCATGCGGTCGGGGTCGGTCACGGCGCCCGAGCGGCCCTCGCCGCGCTTGATGTTGTCGACCAGCTCCATGCCCGACAGCACGCGGCCGAACACGGTGTACTGGCCGTTCAGGAAATGGCCGTCCTCGAACATGATGAAGAACTGCGAATTGGCGCTGTTGGGGTTCTGCGAGCGGGCCATGCCGACCATGCCGCGGTCGAACGGTACGCTGGAGAACTCGGCCGGCAGATCGGGCATATCGGAGCCGCCGGTACCCGCACGGCGCGGTTCGAACCCGTCCTCCATATCGGCAAACTGCACATCGCCGGTCTGCGCCATGAAGCCCTCGATCACCCGATGGAAGGCGACATTGTCGTACTGACCATCCCGCGTGAGCTGCTTGATGCGCTCGACATGCTGAGGCGCCACGTCAGGCAGCAATTCGATCACCACCTCGCCGTTCTCCAGCGCGATGACGAGCGTGTTCTCGGGGTCCTTGATGTCCACGGCCGTGGCCTCCGTCGTGAGTAGGGCGAGAGTGAGGGCGAAGACGCCCAGAATGCGTGTCAGCATGCGTGTCAGCATGACGATCCTCCGTGCAGGGTTGGACGTGCCTAGCCGCCGATGGGCGCCGGGTCAAAGCACGTTTCAGCGGCAGGGCGCCGTGGCGTCGGCTGGCGGGGTCATGGTTGCTGCGCCGGGCGCGTCAGCACGTCGCCGGCCCAGTGCGACGGCCCAGTGCGACAGGCCTGAGCGACAGGCCTGTGCAGGGGCGCGTTGCGGCGATAGCCTCAGAGCAATGGCGAGTTATGAGACATTGCTGGCTACATGCAGGTCGGCCTATGGGGTGCGGGGCCGGGCGGCGCGGTGGCTGCGACGCGCGCTCTGTCGGTCATTGGCACGCTGGGCAGCGCCGACGCTCAGCCTGCTGGCCGGGGGCGCGATGGCGGCCGAGCCCATTGTTGCCGCCTGTCGGCGGGTCGCGACGCCGCCGATGCTCGAGGACATCGTGACCATGATCGGCCCGTCAGAGGGCTGCGTCGGTCCGGCTGCGGCCGACGGGGCGCGCTGTGCGACACCGCGGCGTTGGCGGGGCGACATCGGCATCGAGGTCACCGTGAGCCAGTCGGCCGCCGCGCCCCAGGCCCATGTGATGGCAACCGCCGAGCGCTTCGCCTTGGACATGGCGGCGGCGACGGGACGCGCGGTGCGCGTTTCTGCACGGCCGCCGGGTGCCGCGCCCACAGCGGACGCGCCTTCGGCGACGGAACCGCGGGCCGTGATCCGACTGATTGTGGGAATCGACGCGGCTCAGTCACTGATGGCGCCCCGCGGCGTCCTGCACGGTTTCAACCCGCGCGCCTTTGGCGCCAAGCGGGTGCACTGCATCGCGATCACCCGTTCGCGCGCCGGCGCCCTGCTGGCGGCGACAGTCCTGATCGCGGGCGATGTGGAGGGCGGGCTGCTCGACCGCTGCCTGTTGGAAGAGCTCTACAATAGCACCGGGCTGCGGGCCGATCCGCGTGGGGCCGCGGCCCTGCTGGATGTCTATCCGGCGGTCGAGCGCGACGGTCTGCCGGCGATGAGCGAGGACCATGCGGCGATGCTGCGCCTCTACTACGCCGTGCCCGTCGAGGCACTGACCACGCCGGTCGCGGTCGGCGCTGCGATCGCGGACCTCTGCCTCGCGAACCGCTGAAGCATCGGGTCAAACGGAATCGCGGCTGGTCGCCGCGATGAGTCTTGCGGGGATGCGTGTGGTGAGGACAGGTCGTCCCACGGGTGAGCGGTCTGTCTGGTTTGCACCGAAGAAGCGGGGCTGGGGAGAAGCCGCAGGCGGCTTCTGATCGAGCGTTTTGCGGGTGCCGGGCCGCGTCAAGGTCGAGCGGGCGTTGCCCGTAGCCTGCGGCGAACCTTGACCCCGCCCGGCACCCGCGCTCAGCGCCGGTGTTGCCGGTGGCGGTCCCGCCGTCGTGCTGGGACCGAGCGGCGGGCTCCTCGGCGGTTCTGGCGGCAGTGGGGAGATGCGGGGTCGCGCCAGCCTTCCGGACGTCGGCCTCCTGCACGGCGTGGCGCAGTGTCAGGTGCGGGCCTCGGCGGCGATCACCGGCCCGCCGTGGTGGTATGCCGACGCCTGGCCCGCCGGCGGTGACGGTGCCCCGAGATCGACCGCTTCAGCCGCCTCGCTGATGTTCATCAGGCCGCCCGCGCCCGCGAGCTGGGTGGCAAAGCGCGCGGCCTAGACATGGCCCTCCGCCACAGGCCCCGCTCTTTCCTAGAGCATCTCGCGACCGCTCGGAATCGCTGGGGGGGATTCCGTTTTGGGCTTTGGTGTGGTTCACCATGGAGGTTGGTGGGGAGGCCAGCCCTCATGACCAAACCTCTTTCCCTCGATCTGAGGTGCCGTGTCGTCGACGCGATCAACGCCGGCCAGAGCCGCCGGGCGTCCGCGGCACGGTTCGGCATCGCGCCGTCGGCGGTGGTGAAGTGGCACCGGCTCTAGCACGAGACTGGCTCCGTCGCGCCGCGGCCGATGGGCGGCGACAAGCGCACGGGCCGGATCGAGGCCCTCGGCCCGGCGATTTTCGCGATGGTCGAGCAGGCGGTGCAGATCACGCTCGCGGAGATCGCCGAGCGGCTGGAGGCCGAGCATGGCGAGCGGTTCGCGCCGTCGACGGTGCACCGTTTCTTCCGCCGCCATGGATGGACGTTCAAAAAAAATGTCGGCCCATTGTGAGCGATTGAGGCGCCATTGGTTCGAGCCCAGCGGCGAACGAGCAGGGGCGTGCCGACGTCGCTGCGGCCCGGGAAGCCCGGTTCGAGGCACAGCCGGACCTGGACACCGAGCGGCTGATCTTCATCGATGGTGAGGAGGATCAGCTAACGATCCGGTGGATCGATTGCCCGACGAACGGGCTCAACACCAAGATGACGTGCCTTCGTGGACGCGCCTTCGTGGACGGGCGTCTCGGGGCGAGCGTCTCGGGGCGAGCGTCTCGGGGCGAGCGCCTCGGGGCGAGAGCCTGCGCTCCCCGATCCCGCATGCTCACTGGCGCACCACGACCTTCGTGGCAGGTCTCGGGCTCTCGGGGATCGACGCGCCGATGGTCATCGATGGTCCGATCAACGGCGAGATCTTCCTCGCCTACGTCCAAAGGGTGCTGGTGCCAGTGCTGCGCCCCGGTGACGTGGTGATCATGGATAACCTCGGCAGCCACAAGAGCGCGGCCATGCGTGCGGCCATCGAGGCGGTGGGCGCCCAGCTCCGCTTCCTGCCACCCTACAGCCCAGACCTGAACCCCATCGAGAACGCCTTCTCCAAGCTCGAGGCGCTGCTCCGCAAGGCCGCAAGCCGCACCCGTGACACGCTCTGGCACGCCGTCGCCGCCGCGCTGAACGCCTTCACCAGCCACGAATGCCGAAACTGCTTCACAGCCGCAGGCTATGAGCCCGAGTGATCAGAACCTGCTCTGGGCGGGCCTTGCCCAGTCCGGCCAGGTCGAGGTCGCTGGCGTTCTGAGACCTGCGCTCCGCGCTCTGGGGTGATCGCGTCGGGATTGAGGACTTTCCCAATGGCTTATGGGTAAGGACCGGTAGGCATGCCGACCGCCGTCTCGCGCTCGGTGGTGAGGCTCACGTCTTCGATCAGGCTGTCTTCCTTGGCGGTCGGGGTGCTGGCTCTTCGTCATGCTCGAACCGCCGGGGCCTGAAGGGTGCACCGCCAGGGAGGCCATCGCCCGGCGCTGCGCCCTATGTGGCGCCCAGTGGCGCTGGCCTCATCGGGCGCGCTCGGACCCGGTCAGGCAGGCTGCCGCGTGCTGAAGCGCTGGCGCAGCCGCTCGGCAACGGCGGGCGAGACGAATTGGTCGACGTCACCGCCCATGCGCGCGATCTCTTTGACCAGCTTGGAGGCGATCGCCTGATGCTGCGCCTCGGCCATGAGGAAGACCATCTCGATCTCGTCGTTGAGCGCGCGGTTCATGCCGACCATCTGGAACTCGTACTCGAAGTCAGAGACCGCGCGCAGGCCCCGGACGATGATGCCGGCGCCTACTTCCTCGGCGAACTGCATCAGCAGGTTCTCGAAGGGACGGACTTCCATCATCGTGCCGGTCGAGCGGGCGATGGGGGCGATCTCGGCCTCCAGCATCTGGGTGCGCTCGTCGAGGCTGAACATCGGCCCCTTGTCGCGGTTGATCGCGACGCCAATCACCAGCCGGTCGACCAGCTTTGCTGCGCGCCGCACGATATCCATGTGGCCGAGCGTAACGGGGTCGAAGGTGCCCGGGTAAAGAGCCGTGCGCATGCGCGTTCCTCTGCGTTTGGCCCCCGACCAAGCGATGGCCGGGCGCGCGCGTCAAGCGATTAACGTTTCACCGTGAAGGATCGTGGCGGCGATGCCCCGGCTTGGGTCGGGCAGGACGGTGCAGAACCGCACTGGGGAGTGGCTCAGATCGAGCCGCTCAGCATATGGGCCATGGCCTCGTTCTCGGCCTCAATCTCCTCGATCCGGGCCTTGACCACGTCGCCGATCGAGAGGATGCCCGCAAGCTGGCCGCGCAGCAGCACCGGCATGTGGCGAAACCGCCCGCGCGTCATCCTGTTGAGCACCTCGAGCGCGTCTTCGCCGGGCTCGCAGGTCGAGACCTTGACCGTCATGATGCCGCGCACCGACTGGCTGAGCACGGTGGCGCCTTCGCGGCCGATCTGGCGGACGATGTCGCGCTCGGACACGATGCCGGCCATGCTGCCGCCATCGCGCGTAACCACCAGTGCGCCGATCCCTTTGGCCGACAGGCGGCCGACGGCCTCTGCCACGCTGGCCGTCTCGGCGATGGTTTCAACGCCGGTCGATCCCTTGAGCTTGAGGATCTGCATCACCTTCATAGCTTCCTCCCGGTGGCTCATAGGTCACACTTGCCCAAAGCCTGTGCTTCGGGGCGGAGGCTGTCAATCTCGGCGTGAATCGATAGGCGCAGCGCACGTAGGGCGGGCGTAACCGCGCCACAGGTGCTAAGGCGCAGCATTGCGCGAAAACCACGTGTGGCGCTGCGATGCTGCGTGAGGTCCTTACTCCGCGGCGATGCGGCCCTTGGCAGCGAGGATATCGCGCAGGTAGCGGCCGGTGTGGCTTTCGGCGACGCCGGTCAGATCCTCGGGTGTGCCGGTGCCAATGATCCGCCCGCCGCCGTCGCCGCCTTCGGGGCCCAGATCGACCAGCCAGTCGGCCACCTTGATGACATCCAGGTTGTGCTCGATCACCACGACGGTGTTGCCGGCATCGACGAGCGCCTGCAGCACCTCGAGCAGTTTCTTCACATCCTCGAAATGCAGGCCGGTGGTCGGCTCGTCGAGGATATAGAGCGTCTGGCCGGTCGCCTTGCGAGCCAGTTCGCGCGACAGCTTCACCCGCTGCGCCTCACCACCCGACAGCGTCGTCGCCTGCTGGCCGATCTTGATGTAGCCGAGGCCCACCTCGTTCAGCGTCGCCAGCTTGTCGCGGATCATCGGGATCGCGTCGAAGAAGGTCACGCCCTCCTCCACCGTCATCTCCAGCACATCGGCGATGGATTTGCCGCGGTATTTGATCTCCAGCGTCTCGCGATTGTAGCGCTGGCCGTTGCAGGTCTCGCAGGTGACGTAGACATCGGGCAGGAAGTGCATCTCCACCTTGATGACGCCGTCGCCCTGGCAGGCCTCGCAGCGCCCGCCTTTGACGTTGAAACTGAAGCGGCCGGGGGCATAGCCGCGGGCCTTCGATTCAGGCAGGCCGGCGAACCAGTCGCGGATCGGGCCGAAGGCGCCGGTATAGGTCGCGGGGTTCGAGCGCGGCGTGCGGCCGATGGGCGACTGGTCGATGTCGATCACCTTGTCGCAGTACTCAAGCCCGCGGACGGTGCGGCAGGGCGCCGGCTGCTGTCGTGCGCCGTTCAGGCGGTTCGCCGCGTGCTTGTACAGCGTCTCGTTGATCAGCGTCGACTTGCCCGAGCCGGAGACACCCGTGATGCAGGTCAGCGTGCCGATGGGGATCTCGAGGTCGACATCCTGCAGGTTGTTGCCGCTGGCGCCCTCCACCGTGATCCATTTCTTGCCGGGGCGCCGCCGCTCGGCCGGGATGGCGATCTCACGCTTGCCGAGCAGGTACTCGCCGGTCACCGACCCGTCGGTATGCGCAACCTCGTGCGGCGTGCCCTCGGCGATGACGCGCCCGCCGCGCACGCCGGCACCCGGCCCGATGTCGAGGAGATAGTCCGCCTCGCGCATCGCCTCTTCGTCATGCTCGACCACGATGACGGTGTTGCCCTGGTCGCGCAGTCCCTTGAGCGAGCCCAACAGGCGACCGTTGTCGCGCTGGTGCAGGCCGATGGAGGGCTCGTCGAGGACATAGAGCACGCCGGTCAGGCCCGAGCCGATCTGGCTGGCCAGCCGGATCCGCTGGCTCTCACCGCCCGAGAGCGTGCCCGACCCGCGGGCCATGGTCAGGTAATCGAGGCCGACATCCACGAGGAAGCCCAGCCGCTCGCGGATCTCTTTGAGGATGGCCTTGGCGATCTGCTGTTTCTGCGGGCTCAGATCGTCGAGCACGCCAAGCGCCCAGTCCCGGGCCTCGCGGATCGGCATCTCGGTGATGTGGCCGATATGTTTGTCGCCGATCTTCACACAAAGCGCCTCCTGGCGGAGGCGATGGCCGCCGCAGGTCGCGCAGGGGCGCTTAGCCTGATAGCGCTCGAACTCCTCACGGATCATGTTGCTCTCGGTCTCGCGCCAGCGGCGATCCATGTTGGGCAACACACCCTCGAAGGTGCGCGCGACCGAATAGACCCGGCCGCCGTCGTCAAAGCGGAATTTGATCTTCTCAGAGCCCGAGCCGTAGAGCATCAGGTCCTGCACCTTCTTGGGCAGTTTGCGCCACGGCGTGGTCGGCGAGAACTCGTAATGCGTGGCCAGCGCGTCGAGCGTCTGCTTGAAGACCGGTGTCTTCGACTTGGCCCAGGGCGCGATGGCCCCTTCGGCCAGGCTGATGCTGTCGTCGGGCACCACGAGCTTGGGATCGAAGAAGAACTCGTGGCCAAGCCCGTCGCAGTCGGGGCAGGCGCCAAAAGGGGCATTGAACGAGAACAGCCGCGGTTCGATCTCGGCGATGGTAAAGCCTGAGACCGGGCAGGCGAACTTCTCGCTGAAGGTGATGCGCTCGGGCTCGGGGTCGGGGGCGTCTTCGGGCGCGTCATCTGGCTTGACCGGCGCCGTCTCGATGATCGCGATACCGTCGGCCAGCGTCAGCGCGGTGGTGAAGCTGTCGGCGAGGCGGGTCTCCAGCCCCTCCTTCACCACCAGGCGGTCGACCACCACGTGGATGTTGTGGCGCAGCTTCTTGTCGAGCGTCGGCACGTCGTCGAGCTCGTAGAACTGCCCGTCGATCTTGACCCGCTGGTAGCCCTGTTTGCGCAGGTCCAGCATTTCCTTGCGGTACTCGCCCTTACGGTCGCGCACGATGGGCGCGAGCAGATAGGCGCGCGTCCCCTCCGCCATCTCCATCACGCGGTCAACCATGTCGCTGACCTGCTGCGCCTCGATCGGCAGGCCGGTCGTGGGGCTGTAGGGCGTGCCGGCGCGGGCGAAGAGCAGGCGAAGGTAGTCGTAGATCTCGGTGACGGTGCCGACGGTCGAGCGCGGGTTCTTCGATGTTGTCTTCTGCTCGATCGAGATGGCCGGGCTCAGCCCTTCGATATGATCGACATCGGGCTTCTCCATCATCTGCAGGAACTGGCGCGCATAGGCCGAGAGGCTCTCGACATAGCGGCGCTGGCCTTCCGCATAGATGGTATCGAAGGCGAGCGAGGACTTGCCCGAGCCCGACAGCCCGGTGATCACCGTCAGGCTGTTGCGCGGAATGTCGACATCGACACCCTTGAGATTGTGCTCGCGCGCGCCGCGCACCGAGAGGTGCTTCAATTCCGCCATCGCCGCTCGAATCCCTCACCGCTTGACCAAGTCCATGACCTAGCAGGACGGGCCGGGTTTGCGAGTCAGCGAATGAGAACAAAACACGAAAGTATGAGCAGCGTGCGAACGTGTCCAACGGGGTCTGGAAGGACCGTGCGGCGCCCGGCCGCAGGTGCTCAACGGCGCGGCCGGGCGCGGGGTCAGCAGACTGTCAGAACCGCTCCGCCGCGACGATCCGGCCCGAGCGGCGCGAGATGCGGAAGGCGAAGTCTCGCCCGTTGCGCCGCGCGAAGGCGTCGAAGCCCCGGCCGCGGCGGTCGATATCGATGCGGCGGAAGCCAAGATCGCGTAGCCCGTAGCGGATTTCGCGACGGGACTGGCCGACAAAGCGGCCCTCAAGCCGGCGTTCGATCCGCTCCTCGCGGAACTTGCGCTTTGCATGACGCAGGAAGCGATCGTCGCGGTAGACCGGGCCCTCGTAATTGTCGCGCGTGAAGAAGATGGCGCCGTTGTCGAAGCGCAGACCGATGCGGACGTCCGCGAGATGGACCCGGGCCGCGCTTCGGTTATCGGCGGCCTCGGCAGAGGTCATGGGCAGGCCGCTCAACGGCAGGGCAAGCGCTGCGGCGGCGGCGATCATGAACAGGCGGGTCATGGTGGTCTCCCTCTTCCCGGTGGTCTCGTGTCACTCAACGGCGCCCCGCTGGCGTTCCGTTGCGAAAGGCCTATCGCCGGGCAGTCACGCCGCATGACAGGCTGGTGATCGGTCGCCCACCGTCCGTCGTCGACGCTGTGGCCGGCCCTGATAGGTGCCTCCGGAGTCCGCCATGGTTTTCTTCCTCACCCTCATCCTCGGCTGCCAGCTGATCGGCGAGCTTGCCGTGGCCGCGATCGGCCTGCCGCTGCCCGGCCCTGTGCTCGGGATGGTGCTGCTCTTCGCCGGGCTCTGTATCGGCGGTCTGCCAGATGACCTGGCGCGGGTCGGCGACACGCTCCTTGCCAATCTGTCGCTGCTGTTCGTGCCGGCGGGCGTGGGCGTCATGCTGCATGCGGGGCTGCTGGGCCGCGACTGGCTACCGCTGCTGGGCGCGCTGGTCGGCTCCACCCTGGTGACGGTGCTGGTGACGGGCATGGTCATGGCACGGCTTGGCCGTGGCGCGTCCGGCGCCGGGGCGGGTGAGCAGGCGCGTGACGACGACGGCGATAGCCTGGCGGGGCCGCGCTGATGGAGATCACCATCGTCGGCCCGAACGTCACGGGCGATATCGGCGGCGAACTGCGCGATGTCTGGGTCTATCTGGCCCGCGATCCGCTGCTGCACCTGACGCTGACGCTGGCGGCCTATCAAGTCGGCAGCTGGATCTACCGCAGGGCCGGGCTGAACCCGCTTTGTAACCCGGTGCTGATCGCCGTGGTGCTGGTGGTCGCGGGGCTCAGCCTGACGGCCACGAGCTACGACACCTATTTCGACGGCGCGCAGTTCGTGCATTTCCTGCTAGGGCCGGCGACGGTGGCGCTGGCGATCCCGCTTTACCGCCAGATCGGGCGGCTGAAGCGCGATGCGCTGGCGGTGATCGCGGCCATCGTGACGGGGGCGACCGCCGCCTCGGCCAGTGCGGTGGGCATCGGCTGGCTGCTGGGTGCGGGGCGCGACACGCTGATCGCGCTGGCGCCCAAATCGGTGACCGCGCCAGTGGCGATGGGCATCACTGAGGCGCTGGGCGGCCTCCCCTCGCTGACGGCGGTGCTGGTAATCCTGACCGGGATTATCGGCGCGATGATCGGCCCGCCGCTGATGGATGCGATCGGCATCCGCGACTGGGCGGCGCGGGGGCTTGCCATGGGGACTGCGAGCCACGGCATCGGCACGGCGCGGGCGCTGCAGGTCGACCCGGTGGCTGGCGCCTTTGCCGGGCTCGCGATGGGGCTAAACGCGCTGGTTACGGCGGCCCTCCTGCCGGTGCTGGCGCGCCTGCTGATCGACTAAACGGAATCGCGGCTGGTCGCCGCGATGCTGGTTGCAGGTGTGCCAGGTGCTGCTGGTGCCGGGGCAGGGTTGGGCATCGCTTTCCTGGCTGGGGAGAAGCCCGAGGGGGCTTCTGTGCGAGCGTGTCCGAAGGCCGGGGCGCTGTCCAAGGTCAAGCGGGCTTCGCCCGTCGCTGGCGCGAACCTTGACCCGCCCCGGCCTCCGGGCTGTGCGATATCATTGTCGGGCGGGGGCGGGGTGATTAGGGTCGCGGCCGGAAAAGTTCAGCACGAGGCAGGGACGATGGCAGGCAGCGTCAACAAGGTCATCCTGATCGGCAATCTCGGTGCCGATCCCGAGGTCAGGTCGTTCCAGAACGGCGGGCAGGTCTGCAACCTCTCGGTCGCGACCTCCGAGCGCTGGCGCGATCGCAACAGCGGCGAGAACCGCGAGAAGACCGAGTGGCACCGCGTGGCGATCTTCAACGAAAACCTGGTGCGGTTGGCGCAGCAATACCTGCGCAAAGGTTCGAAGGTCTATCTGGAGGGCCAGCTTGAGACCCGGAAATGGCAGGATCAGAACGGGCAAGACAAATACACGACCGAGGTCGTGCTGCGGCCCTATCGCGGCGAGATGACGTTTCTTGATGGCCGCGACGGCGCCCAGGGATCGATGGGCGGCGGTGGCGGGCGCCAGATGGAGGACCAGCGCGGCGGCTATGGCGGTGGCGGCCCCTCGGGCGGCGGCATGGACAGTGGCATGGGCGGCGGCGCCGGAGGGGGCCAGGGCGGCGGCGGCCGGGGTGGCTTTGGCAGCGATCTCGATGACGAGATCCCGTTCTGATGAAGCGCTTTCAGATGCCGCCGGACGCTGCGGCCCCATCGGAGCCCGAACCCGAGCCTCAGCCCGACACCGGCCCGACGAACGCCACCATGACGGGTGAGGAGAGCGCGGCCTTCTTCGCCCTGGCCGACCAGTTCCTCGCCATCGCCAATGAGGCGGCCGGGCGGTCGGGACCCGGCCGTGTCTCGGCCGCGATGATGTTCGCCTGCGCGAGGTTCAACGCCTTCACCGCCCAGACCCAGGGCCTTGGCGGCGGCACGGTGGACGAGGGCGCGGTGAAGTATTTCCGCGACGAATACGAAAAGATGCTGCGCGAGAACCTGGGCCAGACCCTGATCTCGAAGGAGTGAACGGCAATGCGCTGGCGTGTGGCCAAGAACAGTATCGTCGCCTCTACGATGATGGCCCTTGCTGTAGGCTGGCATGCAGCGTTGGCCGAGCCGCTGGAGACATTCCGGGACTGCGATGTCTGCCCCGAGATGGTTGCGCTGCCGCTTGGTGACTTCGCTATGGGCTCGAAGCCCAACGAAGTGCGGCGGCGTTGGTTCCCGTCCGATCCGCGGCTCATCTACCGCATAGACGATCCCTGGTTCAGCGATCTCAATGAATTACCACGACATGCCGTGACGGTAGACGTGCCCATCGCCCTAGGTGTAAACGAGGTTACCTACGACCAGTGGATGGCCTGTGTCGGGGGAGGCGGCTGCAACGGTTACGTGCCGCCGGACACCGTCCATACTCAGAACACCGTGCATCAAGTTGGCGGCAACCACCCGGTGCTCTCGGTCTCACTGCTCGATGCCCTGGCCTATGTCGATTGGCTGAACGCCAAGCTCGGCAGCGAGAGCTATCGCCTGCCGACCGAGGCGGAATGGGAGTACGCCGCCCGTGCAGGCACGGACACGCGCTTTGCGCAGGGCGATGAGGTTACTTTCGACCAGGTGAATTTCAGCGGGATCATGACGGCGATCATGCTGGATCTCGATGCCGATCTGTGGGGGTCTCGCATGCGGCCGGTCCCGGTGGACGAGATGGACGCCGCCAACCCCTGGGGCCTGCGTCACATGTCTGGCAACGCCCACGAACTGACATCCTCGTGCTACACTGCGGATGGCTACGACGAATGGGCCACGACAAGTCGCTGGCTCGAGGAAGCCAAGGGGCCTTTGTGCGACGGCGTCTCCATCCGCGGCGGATCGGCACTAAACGGGATGAATGAGACGCGCGTCGCTCGGAGAGTAGGCGGCCCCCCGAAGTTTCGCGGCGTATTTGGCGGCTTTCGCGTGGCGAAGCAGCTGCGTCCGTGAGGCAGATCACGCTGGCCGATGCATGCAATGCAAAAACGCATTGCCCATTGTCCTGATGCCTTCGTACCTCGGGCGCGCCATGATCTTTTTCCTGTCGGCGATCGCTCTGTCGGGCTGCGGCGCCTGGTGTTCGGCGCCGAACTGCGGGCCGGGCAGGCAGGCTGCGGACGACGTGCGCCTGATCGCGGGGCTCATGCAGGCTCCGGCCAAGCCTATGCCGGACCTCGAAACGCTGTTTGACGCGCCGCTGCCTATCGAATTGCCCTCAGGCGCCGTTCTGAGCTCTGATCAGCGCTCCGAGGGTCTCTACCTGCTCGACATCGCCAACACACCGCCAGTGACAGTGCAGTACTGGCTGTCTGGAGGACCGAGTAACCGAAAGCCACGACTTGAGTTTGACTACTATTGGCTGGGTACCCTCAGCTGGTGCTTATGGTCCCTGCCAGAGCAACGTTGGCTGTGCATCGACCGTTGACGGCGGTGTGGAGCCCGTACCAACTGCCCGCAAAATCGCGCGTTGGAAGCGCGTTCCGCCCCCATATCTCGCGTCTGGCGTTGCTCCATCGGAGGCTCCCGTTCTATAAGATCGGACAGGTCAAATGGGGCGCGAAAACCCCTGGAGGGACGCCTTGATCGACGACGATGACGACGTGCCAAGGGGTGCTGACGGTGCGGATGGCGGCGGGCCTCCGGATGGCGGTGACGACGGTGGGCTGACCAGCGGCGGGGGGTCTCAAGGGCCGACCATTTCGCTTGAGGACGAGGTCAAGCAGTCCTTCATCGAATACGCGATGAGCGTCATCGTCTCACGCGCGATCCCGGATCTTCGCGACGGCCTCAAACCCGTGCACCGGCGCATCCTCTACGCGATGCATGAGGCGGGATACACCCACGACAAGCCCTATCGGAAATCGGCGCGCATCGTCGGTGACGTCATCGGTAAGTACCACCCCCATGGCGACACCGCGGTCTATGACGCGTTGGTGCGCATGGCACAGGATTTCTCGATGCGCCTGCCGTTGCTGGATGGGCAGGGCAATTTCGGCTCGATGGACGGTGATGCACCGGCGGCGATGCGCTATACCGAAGTACGGATGGACGCGGCGGCGGGCTTTCTGCTCGCCGATATCGACCGCGATACCGTCGATTTCCAGGACAACTATGACGGCCAGGACCGCGAGCCGACGGTGCTGCCGGCGCGCTTTCCCAATCTTCTGGTCAACGGCGCGGCAGGCATCGCCGTCGGCATGGCCACCAATATGCCGCCGCATAACCTGGGCGAGGTGATCGACGCGACGCTGGCGGTGATCGACGATCCGGAGATCGATATCGACGGGCTGCTGGCGCATGTGCCGGGGCCCGACTTCCCGACCGGCGGCCTGATCCTTGGCCGCGTCGGCACGCGCAAGGCCTATGTCACCGGGCGTGGCAGCGTGATGATCCGAGCGAAGATCGACGAGAACGAGGTCGAGGCCGGCGGCCGCCCCCGCATCGTCGTGACCGAGATCCCCTACCAGGTGAACAAAGCCCGCCTGGTCGAGCAGGTCGCCGAGCTTGCCAAGGACAAGCGGGTCGAGGGGCTGCACCATATCCAGGACGAGAGCGACCGCTTCGGCGTGCGGGTGGTCATCGACCTGAAGCGCGATGCGACGCGCGAGGTGGTGCTGAACCAGCTGTATCGCTTCACGCCGCTGCAGACCTCGTTCGGCTGCAACTTCCAGGCGCTGAACGGCGGCAGGCCGGAACTGCTGGATCTGAAAGGCATCCTTACAGCCTTCGTCGCCTTCCGCGAGGATGTGGTTGCCCGGCGCACGGCGCATCTGCTCATGAAGGCGCGGGAGCGCGCGCATCTGCAGACGGGCGTCGCGGTAGCGGTCTCGAATGTCGACGAGGTGGTGCAGACCATCCGTTCCAGCCCCGATCCCGCGACGGCGCGCGAACGGCTGAAGGAGCGGCGCTGGCCGGCCGCCGACATCGCCGACTACATCCGCCTGGTCGACGACCCGCACCATACGATCAACGAGGACGGGACCTACAACCTTTCCGACGTACAGGCCCGCGCGATCCTTGATCTGCGCCTGCAGCGCCTGACCGCGATGGGCGTGCGCGAGATCGGCGAGGAACTGGCCGAGCTGGCCGAGAAAATCCGCGACTACCTCGACATCCTGCGCTCGCGCGAGCGGATCCTCGCCATCATCCGCGAGGAGCTGGAGGAGGTGCGCGGCAAGTTTGCCACCCCACGCCGCACCGAGATCGTGGAATACGAGGGCGAGGTCGAGGACGAGGCGCTGATCGAGCGCGAGGAGATGGTCGTCACCGTCACCCATGGCGGCTACATCAAACGCACGCCGCTGAGCGAGTTCCGCGAGCAGAAGCGGGGCGGCAAGGGCCTTGCCGGCATGGCGATGAAGGATGACGACGTCGTCACCCGCCTGTTTGTCGCCAACACACACACGCCGCTGCTGTTCTTCACCACCGACGGCATGGTCTACAAGCTGAAGACTTGGCGCCTGCCGCTCGGCGGGCGGAACGCGCGGGGCAAGTTCCTGAAGAACGTGATCGAGGCGATGCATGACGGCGCCTCGATCGCCGCGATCATGCCGGTCGACCGAGACGAGGATCAGTGGGAGAGCCTGCAGATCGTGTTTGCGACCTCGGATGGCGATGTGCGGCGCAATGCACTGTCGGACTTCGTCATCGTCATGCGCAACGGCAAGATCGCCATGCGCCTGCCCGAGGGGACGCGATTGATCGGCGCGCAGATCTGCGACGAAAGCTTCGACTTCATGCTGGTGACGGCTGGCGGGCGGGCGATCCGCTTCCCTGTCGATGCCGTGCGCATCTTCCGTGGGCGGGAGAGCACGGGCGTGCGCGGCGTGAAACTCGGCGCCGGCGACGAGGTCGTGTCGATGGCGGTGATCCGCCATTTCGAAGCCTCGCCGGAGGAACGGGTCGCCTATCTCAAGCTGCGCCGGGCGGTCTCGGGCGAGACCGCGGATGAGGCGGAGGCCGAGGAGCAGGACGACGCGGCCGAGGCCGTGGCCGACGTGGCCCTGGCCGAGGGGCGTTATGCCGAGATGTCGGCGGCCGAGGACCTGATCCTGACCATCACCGAACGCGGCGCCGGCAAGCTGTCATCGAGCCACGACTACCCCGTGCGCGGGCGTGGCGGGCAGGGCGTCGCGGCGATCGACCGGGCCATGCGCGGTGGGCGGCTGGCGGCATCTTTCCCGGTGACGCTGGACGATCAGATCATGCTGGTCACCGACAAAGGACAGTCGATCCGCTGCCCGGTCGGCGACATCTCGTTCCGCTCCCGCTCGGCCGGGGGAGTGCGGGTTTTCAACACCGCCGAGGACGAGCGCGTCGTCTCGGTCGCGCTGATCGCCGAACAGGGCGAGTGAGCCACACGGTATCGCGGCTGGTCGCCGCGATGCGTCTTACGGGGGTGCGGCCTGCCGGTACCTCGATTGTCGCCGAAACGCCTGTGCCAGGTGGTTGCCCACGCATTTTTGGCTGGGGAGAAGCCCCGAGGGGGCTTCAGTGTGAGCGTTTTGCGGGGGGCTGGCGCGTCAAGGGCAAGCGGGCTTTGCCCGTCGCGTGCCGCCACCCTTGACCCGCCCGCCCCCCGCTTTTCGGTCGCCCATGCAGAGCAACTGGGCGGGCGCTGGCAGGGACGCCTTGAGGGTGACGGCCAAGTCCTCGGCGCTCAGGTGATGTAGCCGAAATTCTTCAGCGCGGCGTAGGTCTCGGGGAGGGCGTTGGCGACGGTGCCGCGGTTCTTCAGGTCAAGCTCCTCGCCCTCGTCCACCAGCTTGGTCACGGATGGATAGTTCTGTGCCAGCAGCGCCGCATGGTGCCAGTTGATGTAGAACTCGTGGTCGCGAAACGGGTTCGTGACCAGTGGCCGCCGGTGTTTGGAGGCCTTGAGCTTGGCGCCATCCACTTTACCGCCCTTGGTCCAGTACATCCGTGCGGTGGCGTAGGCGTCGATCTGCTCGGCCGGTGACAGGGTGCGATCGCCGCTGAATTCGGTGCCCTTGGATTTCAAGAAATCCTGCGCGAGATGGATGCCGAGCTTGCTGGTGCCAGTGTCTTCATTGAACAGGCTCGAGCTCGAATGGCGGCCGGGCAGCGGGTAGAGCTCGCGCGGCGTCCGGCCTTGGTTGGTGCCGGTGTAATCCGGGACCACGCATTTGAAGTTCTTGTCCTTGTTGATGATGCCGAGAGCCATCCGCTTCTTGATGTTCTCCTGCAGGATCGAGCGGTACGAGGAGACCATCGGCGCCAGCGTCTCGGGTGTGCCAGCGCGGCTCGTCTGCTCGAATTTACCGTTATCCTTGAAGTCATTGATGCCCCCCGGCACCGGGTCGAAGGTAAAGATGTTCAGCTTGATGTTGCCGAGCGATGGGAAGCCGGCGGCCTGCATCAAGTGGGAGAGCATGATGCAGCTGACCGCGCCGCGCGAAAAGCCGCAGAGATTGACCGTCGAGAAACGCTCACGGTGCCACTCCATCCAGAGCCATTGGAGTGCCACGATGATGTTGGACTGGGTGCCGCCGCCGGTGCCGGCATTGATCTTGCCGTAGTTGTTCTTCAGCATCTTGTTCCAGGCGTCCTCGACCTTGCCGTCCTTGGACTTCCAGAACTTGATGTTCGAAATTTTCGAGCTGGAGTTATTGCCGCTCTCAACCATTTTTAGGATCGACTCGGAGTTCTGGATCTTCGCGCCGCCGGGGCCGTCGAAGATGATCTTCCGCTCGCCCTTGGTCAGCGAATGGAGCAGCGGCGTGGCGAATTTGTCCGTCTGTTCGCGGTTGTTGCCGCTGCCGCAGAAGTAGATCGTGACGACATCCTTGGCCATGCTGCCCTCCCTTAGCCGCGCCGCGCTACATTTCCACCGCGCTGCAATTTGTTCAATCAACGGTGGCGTGCATTTGCTTTTGGCGCACAGGCATTGCGGTTTCCGGCCGCCGCGGATGGATCGTTGGCTATCGGAGTGTTGCGGCGCAGCATCACCTGGGATTGGCTGCGCTGCAGTGCAGCATTCGGATTTCGCGGCCAAGGCGTGGCATTGGATGATGGGGATCGGGAGGGAACACCGGACAGGATCGGCTCGCGGGCTATCTGCTCGCGGGCGGGGGCGTCATTCACGGCCATCGCATGGAGGTGACCATGGGCGACGACTACGTGTTCGGCAGCATGCTGCTGCCATTTCTCACTGCGCTTTTCATAACGCGTGGCCTGATGAGGCGCACGAAGCAGACCGCGACGCTCTGCACCTTCGTTGTGCCTGCGCTTTTGCTCACAGGCTTTGGCGTGAGCGGCTCGGGGCTCTGGGTGCTGCTCGTCTTCGGGGCGGCCATGGGCTTTTTCGCCGCTGAGACCGAAAGATTTGCCGAGCGTTTCTGAAGGCTTACGGCGGCGGTACGGCCCTGGAATACGGCGCTCGGACAAGTGATCTGGCGCGACGCGATCTCAGGCACGATGTGGCTGAGATCGTGCACAGTGCGACCGACAGAGCCACTGTTGAAAGTGGCAAAGCGGGGCATGCGGCTCGACAGCGGCCGGCTTCAGGTTTTGGAAAGCCTGCCTTTTGCGAGTAGCGACAACGGGAGCCCTATGCCTCCCTGGCAACGTCGCCCCTGCACGCAGCGCCTGCCTGAAGCCATCAGCGGCGAACATCTCCTCGGCTTGAACACAGACAGAGAGCAGCTTTCAGCATTGCAGCGACTAAACTGCTTGGGTTGCCCGTGGCCACGGTGCGCGGCGTCATCTCTGTCGGGACCGGCTCGGCCGACGCCGCGCCATGCAGAGGCGACGTGATGGGGATCTGCCGTCAGCGCGACGCCCCGCGGCGCTGATCGAGGATCGAGGCACGTTCGACACCGCGGTCGGCCGCGCCAGCGAGCGCCCCGCGCTGGTAGGTCGTGCTGAGGCGTGAGAGTTGCTCGAGCCATTGCTCGGCCGGCTGGCGCTGCGCGATGCTCTCGGGCACGGCGACCTCGTCGAAGCCGCACTCCAGCAGATAGGCGAACTGGTCGGCGATCACGGGGCCCGTGGCGCGCAGGCGCCCGGTAAAGTCGAGCTCACGCAGCACCCGGGCGACCGAGAAGCCACGGCCGTCGGCGAAACTTGGAAAGCCCACCGAGATCAGCGCAAGCCGGTCGAAGGCCGCCACGAGATCATGCGGATCGGCATCATTGGCGATGTGCAGACCGGTCGGTCCGGTGCGCCCGGTCGCCTCAGCCAGACGCTCGCGTGGCAGGATCGCCGGGCCATCGGGTGTGGGGTCATCCGCTATCACCACCGACCAGCGATCGTCGATCACCCCGGTCCGATCAAGCAGCATCGTAGAGCGCCTCTTTGAAGGGGCCCATGCCGAGCCGGCGATAGGCCTGGAGGAAGGTCTCGTCCGGTCCCTCGCGGTGGGCGATGTAGGTGTCGATCACTGTCTCGATCGCATCCGGCAGCTCTTCGTAACTGAAACCGGGACCGGTGCGCTCGCCGACGGCAGGCTGATCGGCAGGCTCACCGCCAAGCGTCAGCTGATAGCTCTCCACCCCGGCCTTATCGATGCCGAGAATGCCGATATGACCCACATGGTGATGCCCACAGGCATTGATGCAGCCAGAGATCTTGATCGACAGCGGACCGATGTCCTTCTGGCGCTGGGTGTCGCCGAACCGCTCGGAGATCCGCTGTGCGACGGGGATCGAGCGGGCGGTCGCCAGCGCGCAGTAGTCAAGACCAGGGCAGGCGATGATATCGGTCACCAGCCCGCGATTGGGCGCATCGAGGCCGATGCCGGATAGCGCACGGTAGACCTTGTGCAGATCGCCGAGGCCCACATGGGGCAGGACGATGTTCTGCTCATGGGTGATGCGCATCTCGTCGGCCGAGTATTGCTCGGCAATATCGGCGAGGACGCGCATCTGCTCCGCCGTCGCATCGCCCGGGATGCCACCGACGGGCTTTAGCGAGACTGTGGCGGCACGATAGCCGGTGATCTTGTGGGCATGGCTATTGCGCGCCACCCAGTCGGCGAAACCGGGATCGAGTTTCAGCGCACGCTCGAAGCTTGCATCGGCATCGCCGCGGGGGGCGAGATCGGGGATCGCGAAGTAGGCGGCGATCCGGTCCCACTCCTCCTCGGGGTGGCGTACGGCATCGGCGTCGAGACGCGCATATTCGGCCTCGACCTGGGCCGCGAACCCCTCGATGCCCAACTCGTGCACCAGGATCTTGATGCGCGCCTTGTACTTGTTATCCCGCCGTCCGTGCAGGTTGTAGACCCGCAGCGCCGCGGTCAGGTAGGGCAGCAACTCCTCGCGCGACAGGAAGGCGCGGAGTTCCTTGGCGATGAAGGGTGAGCGGCCCTGACCACCGCCGACGAGCACGCGGTAGCCCTGCTCGCCCGCCTCGTTGCGCACGATGGCAAGACCGATGTCATGCACGGCGATGGCGGCCCGATCGGTGGCTGACCCGGTTACGGCAATCTTGAACTTGCGCCCGAGGAAGGTGAACTCCGGATGTAGTGACGACCACTGCCGCAGCAGCTCGGCGGTGATGCGCGGGTCCTCGATCTCCAACGGGTCGACGCCCGATAGCGGGTCGGAGGTCACATTGCGGATGCAGTTGCCCGAGGTCTGTATGGCATGCATCTCGACCGAGGCGAGATCGTCGAGGATCGCGGGCACGTCCTTCAGCTTCGGCCAGTTGAACTGGATGTTCTGGCGGGTGGTAAAGTGGCCATAGCCGCGGTCGTAGGTCTCGGCGATATGGGCCAGCATGCGCATCTGCCGACTGCCAAGCGTGCCGTAGGGGATGGCGACGCGCAGCATGTAGGCATGTAGCTGTAGGTAGAGGCCGTTCATCAGCCGGAGCGGCTTGAACTCGTCCTCTGACAGGCTGCCCGCTAGGCGCCGCTTGACCTGATCACGGAACTCCGCCGTGCGCTCGGCCACAAAGCGGTGGTCGAACTCATCATACCGATACATTGCTGTTGTCTCCGCCTGTTGCGGTTGTGCTGGAGGCTTTGAAGGCTTCGGCGATCACCGGTCTCGGTGAGAGATAAGGTGCCTGCTGACCGTCAGGCCGCGCGCGCCCGGATCTCCTCCGCCGCGGCCTGTGCCGCGAGGCCGACGGGCATCGTTGTCTGGCCCGAGGCTTTGATGCGCTCGCGCCGCTTGACGGGCACCGGAGAACCGCTGTCCAGTGTCACGGCGACGTCATAGGGGCCGATCACCAGATTGGCGCTCACGCCTTCCTCGGCCGCGGCGCGCAGGATTTCGGCCTCGTCCTTGGTGGCGGCGACATGCGCCCCGGCGATGTCGCGGATCCAGCCCTCGGCGCCGAGATACACGGTGTCACCCTCGACCAGATCGTTTGCGGTGAAGACTACCGGAATGAATGCCTTGGGCATGGTGTCGATCTCCTGACTGGTGCGACTCCGCCTGTGTTCCAATGGAAATAGCAGTGTGTCTGCGATCTTTCAATAAACAACATAACACATGTGAGCGCTCAAATAATTACAATTTTAAAATGTAATTACGATCGAGTTGATGCCGGCGCTGCGTCACGGTAGGGCCAAGCGGGTGAGCGTCAGGCCGTGTCAGACGTCACCGCAAACGCCCGATGCCCGAGTGAGGACGGCACGCCCGTGACCGACACGTGACCGAGACGTGACCGAGATCCCGCGACGCTACGCCCGCCCGGTCTCCTGCGCGGCGCACCTTCCCGGTGGCTGGCCCCTCGGTGCGGGCCTCATGCGTTTTCGCGAGGTCAGCGTGACGGCGCGGGGGCGGGCTGACGAAGTGCTGCCGGCGGAGGCGGTCGGCATCGCCTATCCCGAACTGGCGGACACCATGGCGCGCCTGATGGCCCCGCCACCCGGTCCTGCGGTGCCCGACGTAATGGCCATCATCAACGTAACGCCCGACAGCTTTTCCGATGGTGGGGTAAATGACGCGCCGGCAGCGGCGGTGGCTTTTGCCCGCAAGGCGCTGAGATGCGGGGCGACGATCCTCGATTTCGGTGGGGAATCGACGCGTCCCGGCGCGACGCCGGTGGCGCCCGAGGCGGAGATCGCCCGTGTTGTTCCCGCAATGCAGGCCGTGCGCGCGATGATGGCGGCGGAGGGATATGCCGCGACGCTCTCGATCGACACGCGCAATGCTGCGACGGCGCGCGCTGCGCTCGGCGCCGGGGCGACGCTCCTCAATGATGTCTCCGCGCTCACCCATGATCCGGTCATGGCCGAGGTGGCGCCCGCCTTTGCCCGGGTCTGCCTGATGCATGCACAAGGTGACCCACAGACCATGCAGCAGCACCCACGCTACGATGACGTGGTGCTCGACGTTTTCGACTATCTGGAAGGCCGGGTGGCGGCCGCGCGGGCGCTTGGCATCGGGCGTGAGCGGGTGATCGTCGATCCGGGCATCGGGTTCGGCAAGACGCTGGCGCACAACCTCGCGCTGATGGCGGCTCTCGCGCTTTTCCATGGGCTCGGCGCGCCGGTGCTGTTCGGCGCCTCGCGCAAGCGCTTTATCGGCACGCTGGCTGCGCCGACGGGCACCGGCGAAAAGGCGTCGGATCGTGCGCCGGGCTCGATCGCCGCGGCACTCATGGCGGCGGGCGAGGGCGTGCAGATCCTGCGGGTTCATGACGTGGCCGAGACCGCTCAGGCGCTCGCCGTCTGGCGGGCCATGGCCGAGGTGGCGCCGAGGACCGGTGGCGGGGCTGCTGATGGCGCCCGTCACGCGGTCGCCGACGCCACCCTGAGCGACGCCGCGCCTGGAGGGAACGCATGAGCCGCAGTCTGTTCGGCACCGATGGCATCCGCGGCCGTGCCAACCGCCACCCCATGACGACGGAAGTGGCGCTCGCGCTCGGCCGGGCGGCGGGGACGCATTTCCGCACTGGCCAACATCGCCACACCGTCGTCATCGGCAAGGACACGCGCCGCTCGGGCTACATGCTCGAGTTCGCCCTTGCCTCTGGCTTTGTTTCGGTCGGCGTCGATGTCGAACTGCTTGGCCCGATGCCCACACCAGCGGTCGGCATGCTGACCCGGTCGCTCCGCGCCGATCTCGGGGTGATGATCTCGGCCAGCCATAACCCGTTTGAGGACAATGGCATCAAGCTGTTCGGCCCCGATGGCTATAAGCTGTCGGACGCGGTGGAGGCCGAGATCGAGGCGCTGATGGCAGGTCGCACCGACCCGCATCTGGCCGAGCCCGCCGATATCGGGCGGATCCGCAACCTGCGCGACGGTCGTGCGCGCTATATCGAGTTCGCCAAATCCAGCCTGCCGCGCGGGCGGGGGCTGAAAGGCCTCACCGCGGTGATCGACTGCGCCCATGGCGCGGCCTATGCCACGGCGCCCGACGTGCTGTGGGAACTGGGTGCGGAGGTGATCGCCATCGGCACCAAGCCCGATGGGGTCAACATCAATGTCGGCTGCGGGTCGACCGACCCTTCGGCGGCACAGGCGGCGGTGGTGGCGAACGGCGCCGATATCGGCATCGCGCTCGATGGCGATGCGGACCGGGTGCATGTGATCGACGAACGCGGTCGGGTGATCGACGGCGACCATATCATGGCGCTAATCGCCACGCGCTGGGCGGCCGAGCAGCGGCTGGCGGGCGGTGCGCTCGTGGCAACGGTCATGTCGAACCTGGGCCTAGAGCGGTATCTCGGTGGCCAGGGCATTCGCCTGATCCGCACCAGGGTCGGCGACCGCTATGTCGTCGAGGCCATGCGCGCGCATGGCCACAATCTCGGTGGTGAGCAGTCGGGCCACATCATCATGACCGACCATGTCACCACGGGCGATGGCCTGATGGCGGCGCTGCAGGTGCTGGAGGCGATGACCGCCTCGGGCCGGCCGCTCTCCGAGATCGTCGATCTGTTCGAGCCCTTGCCGCAGATCCTGAAGAACATGCGGTTCAATGGCGCCGCCCGGCCGTTGGAGGATCCGGCGGTGAAGGCGGCGATCGCTAAGGGCGAGGCGCGGTTGGGTGCCGCCGGGCGCCTGGTGATCCGCCCCTCCGGCACCGAACCGCTGATCCGCGTCATGGGTGAGAGCGAGGATGCCGCGCTGTTGGAGGAGATCGTCGATACGATCTGCGCTGCCGTGGCCAACGTGGCGGATTGATCTGCCTCATAGGTCGTGAGAGTGGCGGCAGCGACGTTTGTTGCAGCGTCTGCCGATGCGTCAGCCATCGCAGGATGTCAGTGCTCGGCGGGCTGGTCTAGGTCATCGACCACGGCCCCGCTGAGACGTTATCGCTCAGCCGTGGGCGTGCCCACCGCGGCGCAGGCCAAGCAGGCCCTGGCTGACCGCCAGCCCGGCCGCGATCATCACCAGCGCAATCCCGAGACGCGGTGACGGCGTCTCTCCGAGGAAGACGGCGCCGAAGATCACCGCCCAGACCGGCACCTGATAGTTCACCAGTGCGAGAAAACCTGGACCCGCCGAGCGGATCACGGCGAAAAGCATCACCGTGGCGAACGCCGTGGGGACGAGACCGAGATAAGCGATGGCCGCCACGGCCTGCCACGACGGCATTACTTGCAGCGTGTCGTCCAGCGCCAGGGCCAACGGCATGGTGATCGCGGCCGCGAGGCTGAGCGCCGCCGTGGAGAAGGCGATCAAGCCACGATCCGGCGCGCGTTTCGACGTGATGGATCCGGCCGCATAGCAGAGCGCGACGGTCAGGCAGGCGAGTTGGGCCAGGATCGCGACACTGCCGCCCGAACCGAGGCCAAACACCGCGTCCGGCCCGATCAGCACGGCAACCCCGCCAAAACCCAGCGTGAACCCGGCCGTCTTGCGCAGCGTCATCCGCTCACCCGCAACGAAGACATGGCCGAGGGGCAACACGAAGAAGGGCACCGTGGTCATCAGCACCCCGGCCAGCGCGCTGTCGATATGCGCCTGTGCCCAGCTGAGCAGCGAAAACGGCACGGCATTGGCCGTCAGCGCGACGGCGAGGGCGAAGACCCAGAACCGCCGGTCCTCGGGCGTGCGAAGACCGGGCAGCGCCTCGCCCACGATGGCACGCAGGATGTTGATCGCGACGGCCGCCAGCGCGAGGCGAAGACCCGCGATGGCGAAGGCGCCAAAATCCGCCGTCGCCACCTTGGTCGCCATGAAAGCCGCACCCCAGACCATGCCGAGCGTGATCAGCATGACCCAGTCGCGTGGCCGAGGGCGGGGCGCCCCGGCGGGCGCTGTGGTGGTTGTTGCGGAGGCGCTGGTCATCGGGATTTCTGGAATGGCGAGGTCACGCTGGACCAAGGGCAGGCGCTATCGTGCCGGACGGCCCGTGCCAAGCACCAGAGCGCCGCGGCGCCGTCGCAATCGCGTGTCCCGACGCGCCGGTTGGCTCTCGCATTCGCCGTTGCGCCGGGCGGCCATTCGAACGCTTGGACGATACCCTGTGGGTCAGTGCGAGTGTTGAGGTCCGTTACCACCGTCGGGACCCAGCCTGCGCACCGACACCGCCAACCATCTAAGCCCCTCGCGTGCTGTCTTGCAGCGAGCGCGCCGCGTCATGCGCACGGTGTCGCTAAGCCGCAAGCCGCTGGTCGAGCGTCCGTTGCAGATCGCGACCGGCCTGTGCAGCGGCGGTTGATTGCCAACCGGTGGATCGCTATCCACCACGTGGGCGCGTCGCCGGATGAGGGCGGTGGCGACGGGCTCAGCGATCCGCCCTCCGACGATGGAGCGTCCGATGACGCAGACCCTCGCCATGCCCGCGGGCGGCGAGGCGGCCGTTATGGTGCCGCCGAAGCCCGCGCTGAAACCCGCTAACCCCAACTTCTCCTCGGGCCCTTGCGCCAAGCGACCGGGCTGGAGCGTCGAGGCCGTGGCCGCCAAGGCCTGGCTCGGCCGCTCGCACCGCGCCGCGGGGCCCAAGAAGCAGCTTGCCGAAGCGATCACCCGCACCGCTCGCCTGCTAGGTGTGCCCGAGGACTACCGCGTCGGCATCGTGCCGGCCTCGGATACCGGCGCCTATGAGATGGCGATGTGGACGATGATGGGCGCGCGCCCGGTCGACATGCTGGCCTGGGAAAGCTTTGGCAAAGGCTGGGTGACGGATGCCGTCAAGCAGCTGAAGCTCACCGATTGCCGGGTGATCGAGGCGACCTATGGCGCACTGCCCGACCTCGCCCAGGTGCGGCCCGAGGCTGATATCGGGTTTACCTGGAACGGCACGACCAGTGGCGCGCGTGTGCCCAACGGCAACTGGATCCCCGCCAACCGCGAGGGCCTGACCTTCGTCGATGCCACCTCGGCGGCCTTCGCGCAGCCCATCGACTGGGCGAAATGCGACGTCACGACCTTCAGCTGGCAGAAGGTGCTGGGCGGCGAGGGCGGCCATGGCGTGCTGATCCTGTCGCCCCGCGCGGTGGAGCGGTTGGAGAGCTTCACCCCCGACCGGCCGCTGCCCAAGGTCTTCCGGCTCACCAAGGGCGGCAAACTGATCGAGGGCGTGTTCAAGGGCGAGACGATCAACACCCCCTCGATGCTGGCCGTGGCCGACTATATCGACGCGCTCGATTGGGCCGAGGGTCTGGGCCTTGCCGGCATGCACGCCCGTGCCGACGCCAATTTCGCGGCGCTGCAGGCTTGGGTCGATGCCACGCCCTGGGTCGAGAACCTGGTGGCCGAGCCCGCGCATCGCTCCAATACCTCGGTCTGCCTCAAGGTGGTCGATCCGGCCATCGCTGTGCTGGACGAGGCGGCGCAGAAGGCGCTCGCCAAGCGGATGACCGCGCTGCTGGATGGCGAGGGCGCGGCCTATGACGTGAACGGCTATCGCGACGCGCCGGCGGGCCTGCGCATCTGGTGCGGCGCCACGGTCGAGACCGCGGATATCGAGGCGCTTACCCCATGGCTCGACTGGGCCTTTGCGACCGCCCGCGCCGAAGCGCTGGGCTAGGCCTGCCGGGCGGCGGGATCACCGCCGCAATTTCCCATCGGACCCCACGGCGCGCCGGGACCGGCCGCGCCCCACGATATGAGAGCACAGTCATGACCGCACCCAAGGTCCTCATCTCCGACAAGCTGTCCGAAGCGGCCGTCGACATCTTCCGCCAGCGCGGCGTCGAGGTCGATTTCCAGCCCGATCTCGGCAAGGACCCCGGAAAGCTCGCCGCGATCATCGGCGACTATGACGGCCTCGCCGTCCGCTCCGCCACCAAGGCGACGCGGGCGATCATCGAGGCCGCGACCAATCTGCGCGTGATCGGCCGCGCGGGCATCGGGGTGGACAATATCGACATCCCCGCCGCCTCCGAGCGCGGGATCGTGGTGATGAACACGCCCTTCGGCAACTCCATCACCACGGCCGAGCATGCCATCGCCATGATGTTCGCCGTCGCCCGCCAGATCCCGACGGCCAATGAGAGCACCCATGCCGGGCGCTGGGAGAAGTCGCGCTTCATGGGGGTCGAGATCACCGGCAAGACGCTGGGTGTGGTCGGCTGCGGCAATATCGGCTCGGTCGTCGCCTCGCGCGCCATCGGCTTGCGCATGAAGGTGGTGGCCTATGATCCCTTCCTCTCGGCCGAGCGGGCGCGCGAGCTCGGGGTCGAGAAGCTGGATCTCGACGCGCTGCTGGCCCGCGCCGATTTCGTCACGCTGCACCTGCCCAAGACGGAGAAGACGGCCAATATCCTGTCGTCAGACAAGATCGCGCTCATGAAACCCGGCGCGCGGCTGATCAATTGCGCCCGCGGCGGGCTGGTCGATGAGGCGGCGGTGGCCGAGGCGCTGACCTCGGGCAAGCTGGCGGGTGCCGGCTTTGACGTCTTCGCTGTCGAGCCCGCCAAGGAGAACCCGCTTTTCAACCTGCCCAATGTCGTCGTCACCCCGCATCTGGGCGCCGCCACGACCGAGGCGCAGGAGAACGTCGCCCTGCAGGTGGCCGAGCAGATGGCGGATTACCTGACCAAGGGCGCGATCTCGAACGCCATCAACGCCCCCTCGATCACCGCCGAGGAAGCGCCGGTTCTGAAACCCTGGGTCAAGCTGGCCGAGGTGCTGGGCGCTTTTGTCGGGCAACTGACCGAGGAGGCGATCGACGGCATCGAGATCGAGTATGTCGGCCGCGTTGCGGAGCTCAACCTGAAGCCCCTGACCTCGGCGCTGACGGCGGCGATGCTGGCGCCGCAGATGGGGGCGGGCGGGGTGAATATGGTCTCGGCGCCGATTGTCGCCCGCGCGCGCGGGATCCAGATCGCCGAGACGCGCCGAGACGCACAGGGCGCCTACGGCACCTATGTCCGCCTCGTCGTGCATACGGGGCAGGGCGCCGGCGCGGCCAAAACCCGCTCGGTCGCCGGTACCTTGTTCTCTGACGGACGGCCGCGCTTCATCCAGATCAAGGGTATCGGGATGGAGGCGGAGCCCGCACCGCACATGCTCTTCACGGTGAACACCGATGAGCCCGGCTTCATCGGAGCGCTCGGTACGCGGACCGGCGAAATCGGGGTCAACATCGCAACGTTCAATCTGGGCCGTGCCCACAAGGGCGGCGAGGCGATTACGCTGATGGGGGTGGATGAGCCTCTGTCCGAGGCGACGCTGGACGAAATCCGCGCACTTCCCCAGGTGCAGGAGGCCAAGGCGTTGTCGTTCACCTGAGAAAGACATCTGGCGCGGTCGGGTCATCGGCGCGACCGCGCAGTTTCTTAGGTTAGCCTACTTCACAACCCTTAGCCGGCTGTGTTCGGCGATCAAGGCACGCCGCACAGCGGCATAGATCTCAGCGGTCTGATCACTGTCGAACAGGAAGCGTTCTTCCAGAACCGTTCCCACTGATTGGGGCATGTCACGCGGCATCGTGCTCGCGTTTGGTCGTAGTGCGCTGTTTTGCAAAAGCTTTTCCCTGCCGTCGGTCATGAGCGTAATCCTTTACGACGACTACCAATATTCCACTATACGAAAACACGGGCAGAACGACCGGTGCAGATAGCCGGAAATCGTACCTTTTTGCAAGTTTTTGATGTCGCATCCCCTCGTCAGTCCGCTGATTGAAACCATTTCCCAAAACGATGATGTTGGAGCTACGGAGCGCCTGGGGGCGCGGGAAGAAGGCGGGACAGGACCATGCCCAACGAGTTTTCGCAGGCCGATTTCGGCGACGGCAGCACACGCCAGCGGATCCTTGAAGCTGCATATGCGCTGTTTCTGAAAGAAGGTGTCGCGTCGGTCGGCATCGAGAGCATCCTGTCGCGCGCCGGCTGTGCCCGCGCGAGCCTTTATAGCCATTTCGGCTCGAAGGAGGCGCTCGCCATCGCGGTGATGGAGCTACACTTCCAGCGCTGGGTCGAAGGCTGGCTGGAGCGGAGCGCCATCGAGGGCGAGGCCGACCCGGAGCGACAGCTGCTGGCAAAATTCGATCTGGTCGACGAGTGGTTCAACGACCTTGGCTTTGCCGGGTGTGCCTTCGTGAAGATCCTGCTGGAGACCCCCGCCGAAGATCCGGTGCACAAGGCCGCCGCGGAGAACCTGGCGCGGATCCGTGAGATGGTGCGCGACATTGCCGAGCGGGCGCAGCTTGACGATCCGGAGGGCTTCTCCTTCGTCTGGCACATGTTGATGGAGGGGTCGGTCGTCACGGCGACGGGCGGCGTCAACGATGCAGGCAGTCGGGCCAAGGCAGGCGCGCAGATGCTGTTGCGCCACTGGCCGAGGGCATCGGGGAGCTGAGGCGTCCGACACGGCGTCCTAACGAACCGACTGGCCGAGATCCGGTGGCGCCTCACTGTTTAGTGCCATCGTCTCGTCTTCGGGCACTTCCGGCGCCGCCAAACGGCGGGGCGCAGCGTGCACCGCGGATGGTGAGGACACCGCGTTCTCGCTCGTGGCGATGCCGAGCGCCTCGAAACGCCGGGCCGCGGGCAGCACGCGCCCTTCGAACGAGCCCACCACCCGGTTGTGACGCTCGACCGCCTGGCCAAGCGCGCGGCCGAGATCGTCGACATGACCGCCGAGCGTGCCTAGCCTCTCATAAAGCGCGAGGGCTGCCGACTGGATCTCGCGCGCGTTCTCATCGAGACGCGTCTGCTGCCAGCCATGGGCGACCGAGCGTAGCACCGCGATCAGGGTCGTCGGCGTCGCGATCAGCACGCGCCTCAGAAACGCATCCTCCAGCAGGGTCGGATCGGCCTCCATGGCGGCGGTGTAGATCCCCTCACCCGGGACGAACATCACGACGAAATCGGGGGCGGTGTCGAAAAGCCGCCAATAGGCCTTGGCCGAGAGCGCATGCACCTGCGCGCGAAGCTGGCGGGCATGCGCGGCTTCGGCCAGCCGGCGCGCGGCGGGTTCGGTGCTGGCAACCACGTCGAGATAAGCGTCGAGCGGTGTCTTTGCGTCGATGACCAGCGTGCGCCGGCCCGGCATCTGCACCACGACATCGGGCCTCAGCTTGCCGTCTGCGCCGTCGACCGCCTGTTCGGCGATCCAATCGACATGCTCAGCCATGCCTGACAATTCCAGCACCCGGGCAAGCTGCATCTCGCCCCAACGCCCCCGGGTTTTGGGCGCGCGGAGCGCCTGTACGAGGCGCGCCGTCTCCCCGCGCAGCCCGTCATGACCCTTGGCCAGCGCCGCGACCTGCTCGTTGATCGCGTGATAGGCCCCCTCGCGCGCCCGCTCGATCTCGCCGAGCCGCGCCTCGAACCGGGCCAACCCCTCCGAGAGCGGCGTCACCAAGGCCTCGATGGCGCCGCGCTCCTCGGTGGCGTGCAGGGCGTGACGCTCACTCACCATGTCCAGGAACCGGGCGGCGTTGCTGCCGAGGCTGCGCGCCGCCAACGCCTCGAACCGGTCGGACATGCGGGCCTCGGCCAGGGCCATGTCCTCGAGCTGCGCGGCATGGGCACGGCGCTCGGCCTCGAGCGTCCCCTCAAGGCTGGCGCTTTCGGCGTGGGCGTTGGTCAGCGCCGCGCCGAGGCGGGCGATCTCCTCACCCATGCGCGCGGCCTGCTCGCCACGCACTTCGGCCGCGGCGAGGGCCCGTTCGGCCTCGATACGGCCGGTCTCGGCAGCCAGGGCGCGTCGCGACAACGGGCGCACCGAGAGCAGCCAGGTCAGAATGACGCCGCCAAGCAGGCCCGCTGCCAGACCGATGAACAGGTCTGCATCACCGCCGAGGGCGGCGGCAAAAGAGGGGGCGAGATCATGAAGCCCGGTCTGTTCGGTGGCCATCACATACCTCTTGCTGTGGCGCCACCCTTATCAACACCTGTATGTTGTGTATTGTCCACTCTTTGTTCCATCGGTGCCAGCCCGAAGCCGGGGATGGTGACATGCGGCGGGACCGTCGCGCGATCCGCGGGCAAGGCGCGCCGCCACCGACGCTGCGGAAGGTGGCGCGGTAAAACCCGTGCCGGCGCCTTTCTCTCGACCGGCAGCCGGCCTATAGAGCGCCGTCAAGTTCAGGAGGCGAGATGGCGAATGTGGTGGTGGTCGGCGCCCAGTGGGGCGACGAGGGTAAGGGTAAGATCGTCGACTGGCTCTCCGAACGTGCCGATGTGATCGTGCGCTTCCAGGGCGGCCACAACGCCGGACATACGCTGGTCATCGGCGAGACGACTTACAAGCTGTCCCTCCTGCCCTCCGGCATCGTGCGCGAGGGCAAGCTGTCGGTGATCGGCAACGGCGTGGTCCTCGACCCCTACGCCCTCGTCTCCGAGATCGAGAAGCTGACCGCGCAGGGCGTCGCCATCGGCCCCGAAAGCCTGATCATCGCCGAGAACGCGCCCTTGATCCTGTCGGTGCACCGCGATCTGGACCAGATCCGCGAGGAGGCGGCCGGCGCCTCGAAGATCGGCACCACCGGGCGCGGCATCGGTCCGGCCTATGAGGACAAGGTGGGCCGCCGGGCGGTGAGGGTAGCCGATCTCGCCGATCCCGCCACCATCGAGGCGCGGCTCGACCGGCTGATGGCGCATCACGAACCGCTCCGACGGGGCCTTGGCGCAAAACAGGTGGACCGCGCCGCATTGAGGGCCGAGCTGGACGAGATCGGGCCCAAGATCCTGCCCTATGCGGCCCCCGTCTGGCGGCGCCTTGCGACCGAGCAAGCCGAGGGGCGGCGCATCCTGTTCGAGGGGGCGCAGGGCGCGCTGCTCGATATCGATTTCGGGACTTACCCTTATGTCACCTCGTCCAACACCATGGCGGGGCAGGCGGCCACCGGCTCGGGCATGGGGCCGGACGCGATCGATTTCGTGCTCGGGATCGTCAAGGCCTATACGACACGGGTTGGCTCCGGCCCGTTCCCGACCGAGTTGACCGACGATACCGGCCGCCATCTCGGTGAGCGGGGGCGTGAGTTCGGTACTGTGACGGGCCGGCAGCGACGGTGCGGCTGGTTCGACGCGGCGCTGGTGCGCCAGACCTGCCGCACGGCCGGCGTCTCCGGCATCGCGCTCACCAAGCTCGACGTGCTCGATGGGATGGAGGAGCTCCGGATCTGCACCGGCTATCGGCTGGATGGTACGGTGCTCGATCATCTGCCCATGGCGGCAGAGGCGCAGGCGCGGGTCGAGCCGGTCTATGAGAGCATGCCCGGTTGGGGAGAGAGCACATTCGGCGCGCGGCGCTGGCTGGATCTTCCCGCTGAGGCGATCAAGTATGTGAAGCGCGTCGAGGAGCTGATCGAGACCCCCGTCGCGCTCCTTTCCACAAGCCCCGAGCGCGACGACACCATCGTGGTGACCGACCCCTACCGCGGTTGACGGCTTCCATCCCTCTCGGTTTCTCGCGGTGAGCAAAGGATATCGGGCCGGGTCAAGGTTCGCGTGAGCGACCGGCGTAGCCGGCTTGACCTTGAGGCGGCGCGATCTCCGCGGCACGCTCGATCAGAAGCCCCCGGGGCTTCTCCCCAGCCCACTGCCTCACCTTGCCCGCGGTGATCCCCTGATGCTGCAGAACCGGGCGCCCCCGCAGGAAGCATCGCGGCGACCAGCCGCGATTCCGTTTGACGCGTGTCAGGCTTTTGGGCTGGCGCGGCTTGTGCGTCGCGGCCGGGGTGCTAGCTAGCAAGTCATGCAGCACAAGACCAAGAAACGCCTGTCGCTTTTGATCCTCGTGGTGGGCATCCCGCTCTATATCGTGGTGGCCGTTAGCGTGATCAGCTTCTTCGACCGGCCGCCGATCTGGCTGGAGCTCGCGATCTATGTCGCGCTCGGTTTTCTCTGGGCCTTGCCGTTTCGCAGCATCTTTCGCGGTGTCGGTCAGCCCGGCCCGGGAGAGCCGCCGATCGACAAGCGCTGAGCGAAAGGCCCGCGGAACAGGGCGACAGCGAGCTCGACGCGTTTTCCGTCACGTTTTCGATAGCCTTCCTCTCGCTGCTCTCTGTCACTCCTCAAAGTGACGAGCGGCGCGGGCCTTCTGCTCGGGCGAAAGCTCGTAGGTGTCGCTGTCGATCTCGATGATCAGGCCGTCGCGGACCAATTTGCCGAAATTCTTAATCCGCACCTCAAGGTTGCGAACCACCTCTCCAGGGATGCCGTCCAGCACGTCGAGCACGGCCCGCCGGCTGAAGCGTGGCGCGTTCTCCGCAAAGGTCAGATAAGCGGCTGCGCAGATCAGCTGGTCGTCCGGCGTGTGCGCTTCCATCTTCCATGACAGCTCCTGCGCCGTCATGCGGGTGCTTGCGACGCGGGCGTCATCGGACACGGGGTCGGCTTCCGGCAGGACTTCGACGCCATCTGTATAATCGCGTGTCTTCTCCGTCCGTTCGGCGAAGGGGCGGAAAAGCGCCACCGTGTCGCCACCGACCATCGGCCGACGCGCGCGGGCCCCGAAGATGCTGCCCCCTTGCCGGCGGCGGCGCCGGCGCGGCTTGCCGTCAGGGCCGATCGTGACGCTGGGATCGGTTCCGTCGACCGGTGTCAGCAGCAACAGATCCTCGTCGCCCCCGCTTTCATCTTCTGCGCCGTCATCTTTTGCTGCGACGGGCGCGAGCGTCAATGGCTCATCGTCCAGGTTCGCCGGGTCACCCTGCGCCCCGCCATCATGCACACCGTGATCATGCACAACGTCATCGCGTACCAAGCCATCTTTCACCGGATCACGACCGGCTGGGTCTGCACTCGCCGGTTCGGTGCCAAGGGCGAACACCGGTTCGGCATCCTCCTCCGTCGCCTGCTGGCCATCGTGCAGGGCGATGATCGGCATATCAGCAACGGCGGCGCCATCCGCGTCGCGGATCTCCCCAGTGGCATCGTCATGGTCCGGACCAGCGGAGCCCAACCTCGCCCACGCCAGTTCTTCCGGATGTTCGACCTCCTCGCCGAGAAGCATGGCGGGGGTTTCGGCCGCCTCGGCAGCGTCGTCACCATCCCCCGCGTCGGTAGGCGCCACCGGCACCTCGGCCTCGTCGTGGCCGAGCATTGCACCCCAGCGGGCCTTCTGCGCCACAACTGGCTCACTGTCATCCGCCATTGGGCTCTCGCCTGCCTCGGGCGATGCCATCATCGCGTCATCGCCCGACGCTTCTTCGGCGGCGGACAGGCTGAGCGGCTCGTCTTCATCGTCCGCTACCACCGGCGGATCGATGGTCAGGCCCCGGTCGACGTCCATCGGGATCGCCGTCTCCGAGGACGCTTGCCAAGGAGAAGCCTCGGCCGGTGCTTCCAGCGCACTTGTCACGTCGTCGACCGGGCTGTCGTCAGGCCTCGGCGTGTCGGCGATCCCGGTCAGATCGTCCACACCGGCATCCACGCCAGTGTCCGACCCTGTCTCGAACGCCGCATCCGCCGCCAGCTCATCGGCCGCGGTCGGTGGCATGCCGCCGGTGGTCTCGTCATCCGCCCCGGCTGCCCTGGCGCTGTCGACGGCGTCGCTCTGGGCGTTCTCCTCGTGCTCTGTCTCATCCTGCAGGCTGGCGGGCAGCGGCGGACGGATCGGGCCCAAGGTATCGCTCGCCTCGGCCATCCGGTCGCGGAGTGTCCGCAGAACTTCGGCGTTCTCCTCGGTCTCGTCGATCAGCGGTCGGGCGGTGAAGGCCGGCGCATCCTCTGCGGGCGCGCCCACGAGATCGGGCGCATCGACCTCCTCGATCGCATCGTCTAGCGCCACGCTGTCGTCGATCGCTGGACGCTCGACCTCGGCCTCGCGCTTGGCGACCTGCTCCGCCCGGGCGCGCTCGTCGGGCATGGCGAAGACCGAGGCAAAGCTCCACCCCCGTCGCCTGCCGTCGCCGCCGGCACGGCGTGGGCGTTCGCTCTCCGCCGTCTCGACTTCGGCCTCCAGCGATGGACCGGTCTCGGCATCCGCCAGCGCGCCTCGGATATCCTCCACCGTCGCGCGCTCGACCTGGGCCGCGACCGGGGTCTCGGCATCTTCCGCCGCGGCCTTAGCGGTCACGATCAGCCCGGGCAGTACCTCGAGACGGTCGGCCGGCATATTGGCGACCCGCGCCGCCTCGGCGATCAGCCGGGCGCGGGTGGCACCGTCCAGCCGAGAAGCACTATCGCCGAGTGCCGGCAGGCGCGACGCCTCATCGGAGAGCGTGAGGAGGATCCGCTTGAGCACGGTCTCCGGCGCCTCAAAACCTTCGATGGAACACGCGAAGTCACCCAGACGCAGATCGACGCGCTGCCGCTGTTCGGCCATGGCACGTTCCCCCTGATCCCCCCGACCGACCCCGTCGGTCTTGTCCCAAAATCGTTGCTCATGCCTGGCGCCCGGTCAAGGAAGCGGCTGACAGGACAGCCGTCCCTGTCGAGGCGTGGCATGGTCTTGCCGATTGACGCCCGTTTGTCAGAGCGTCATGGCAACGTGATGGCAGTCTTCAGCTTTCCGCGCGCATTGGTCTTGGTCGGTGGTGGGGCGTTGTCGGCAGAGGTGCTCGACACCGCATGTGCCGCGCTCGGCGGTGATCCGCCCCTTGTCGCAGCCGATGGCGCGGGCGACAGGCTGTGGTCGATGGGCCGGCAGCCGAGTGTGATCATCGGCGATCTCGACAGTCTGGAGGACCCGGGCGCCTGGGCGTCGCGCGGGGTAGCGGTGCACCACGTCGCCGAACAGGACAGCACCGATTTCGACAAATGCCTGCGCCTGACCTCGGCGCCGCTGTATCTCGGTGTCGGTTTCACCGGGCGTCGGCTCGATCACACGCTGGCTGTGCTGAACGCGATGAGCCGTCACCCCGACAAGGCCGTGGTCCTGCTCTCGGAGGATGACTGTGTTCTGCATTTGCGGGCAGGGTTGAGGCTGGGATTGCCCCTCGGTGTCGGTGCACCGGTTTCGCTGTTTCCGCTGCGGCCGGTGCGACCGGGCCATTGTGGGGGGCTGGTCTGGCCTTTGCAGGGGCTGTTGTTGGCGCCCTCGGGGCTGGAGGGCGGTGTCATCGGCACCTCCAACCGGGCATCGGGGTCAGATGTGACGCTCGAGATGCAGGACGACGGCGTGTTAGCCCTGCTGCCACCCGGTGCTTTGACCGATGTGCTCAACGCACTGACAGGGGATCGGTGAGCCCAACGCAAAAGGCCACCCGAAACGGGTGGCCCAAGCAAAAGCGGAGAGGTGTTGCCTCAGGCGTTCGCGTCTGCGTCGACGCCGACACGACGACGGGCCAGGCCCAGCGCCGCAAGACCGCCAAGCAGCAAAGCACCGGTCGCTGGCAGCGGGATCACGGTTGACGTGTCATGGAACTCAAGGACGAGCTGCAGCTCGTCGATGATGATCGGGATGTTGCTGCTCACATTGGTTGCCTGGAAGGAAATCGCCAATGTGTTCGACCCGTCGAGAAGGCCCAGATTGATCTCGCTCTGGGTCAGCGGGCGCACAAACTCGGTCGGTGTGTTAGACGCAGCGCAGGCAGCATCGCAGCTTGCGACCAGCACCTGAGAGCCGTCGACTTCGGTCGCAAGGAAACCACCGGCGCTCGGCGTTCCAGGCAAGCCAAAAAAGCCGCGGACTGTCGCCGCCACAAGCTCCAGCCCGGCCGCATCCGCGATCGCCGGGCCAGCATTGAACGTTTCCAGCTGGCCGTTGCCCTCGATGACGCCCTGGCCCGTACCGGAGAAGAACGGGTCGCCCGCGCTGTCGCGCTCCAGCGTCACTGTGGTCGACGCCAGAGCGCCACCGGCCGACAGGGCCATGGCTGCGGCTGCGCCAAAGATCAACGTACGAATGGTCATGCGATTTCCCCCAACGCTTCTGCGACGGAATAGACACGCCGCCGCCCATGGCGACAAGTCGAAACTAACGCAACACTTCATTTAGTTTGGCTAACGGGGTCTAAGCTATTCCTTAATGACACACTAACCGTGATTTCATGGTAAGCGGCACAACCTGAGCGTGTAATGAAGTAAATATAGCTCCACCTGTAGATGTATTACTTATGGGGGTGGGCTGGAACGTTGGGTGATTCACCTCGGCTCTCCGCCGTTCTTCCCCACGTGAGATACCGGGAACGGCCGCCGAACGCCGCCGCGCAGACGGCGTCCTTTCAGGCTCGCGAAACGGGTGCCAACACGCGTTGTAGGAGGGCAGCTCAGCAGGCTGGAACGTTGACCGCGAGACCGCCGAGCGAGGTCTCCTTGTAGCGGTGATCCATATCCCGACCGGTGTCGCGCATCGTCTTGATGCAGGCGTCGAGGCTGACGATGTGCCCGCCGTCGCCACGCAGCGCCAGCGAGGCGGCCGACACCGCCTTGATCGCGCCGAGGCCGTTGCGCTCGATACAGGGCACCTGCACCAGGCCCGCGATCGGGTCGCAGGTCATGCCGAGATGGTGCTCCAGCGCGATCTCGGCCGCGTTCTCCACCTGCTCGGGCGAGCCGCCCATGGCGGCGCAAAGCCCCGCCGCCGCCATCGCCGAGGCCGAGCCGACCTCCGCCTGGCAGCCGCATTCCGCACCCGAGATCGAGGCGTTGTGCTTGATCAGCCCACCGATGGCCGAGCCGGTCAGGAACATCGTGCGCACGCCATCATGCGAGGCGCCGACGATATGGTCGCGGTAGTAGCGCAGCACCGCCGGGAAAACGCCCGCCGCGCCATTGGTCGGCGCCGTGACAACCTGACCGCCGGCGGCGTTCTCCTCATTCACCGCCATCGCGTAGGTCGAGAGCCAGTCATTCGCCACATGAGGCTGCTGCATGTTGTTGCCGCGCTCGGCCTCAAGGCTCTCGGCCAGGCGCTTGGCGCGGCGGCGGACGTTGAGACCACCGGGCAGGATGCCGCCCGTGCTCATGCCGCGGTCGATGCAATCGCACATCACCTGGAAAATGCGGTCGACGCCCCGATCGAGGTCGCTGCGGGTCAGGCGCGTCTCCTCGTTGGCGCGCTTCATCTCCGCGATGCTGAGACCGGAGGCGAGCGCCATGTCCAGCATCTGCGCCGCGGTCGCGAAGGGGTAGGGCACATCCGGTCCTTCGGGTGAGCCAGCAGCCCCCGTGCGCATCGCGTCCAGCTCGCGCTCGGTGACCACGAAACCGCCACCGATGGAGAAATAGGTTTCTTTCTGGAAGAGATTGTCCCGCGCGTCATGGGCCGTGAAGGTGATGCCGTTTGGATGCTGCGGCAGTGCCGGGCCGAAATCGAACACCAGATCGGCGCCGGGATCGAAGGCCATGGCGTCAAGCTCGGCCACCTCCACCGTCTTGGTCTCGCCGATCAGGGACAGCGCGGCCTCGGCGGCCTCGGCATCGAAGGCATCGGCGCGGAAACCGGCGAGACCGAGGATGGCGGCGCGGTCGGTCGCGTGACCGCGTCCGGTATGGGCAAGGCTGCCGTGCAGCCGCACACCAAGTCGCGCCGGCGTCTTGGCGCCCGGGATCGGCTCGCGCGCGCCGCGCAGGTCGTCGAGGAACCGCCCGGCCGCCACCATGGGGCCGATCGTGTGCGAGGAGGAAGGCCCGATGCCGATCTTGAACACATCGAAAAGGCTGAGAAACATCGCTTGGTCTCCTTCACCTGGTCGCCGTCGCCGTCGCCGTCGCCGCCTCGACCGTTGCCGTGGCGTGTTATGTCGTGCTGCGCCGCACTGCGTCGCAGGTTGCGACCCCATCATACCTTCTGAGCGCGACATCCAAAGGCGCCCTGGCGTCATCCAGGTGCCACAGTGCATGCCGCTTGGCCAAAAGGTTGTGCCTCGGTAAGGGCTGGGCAAGATCCTGCCTTCCACATGGCGGGATCGACGCTCCGTAACGTTCCATAGGCGAGAGAGGCACAGCATGACAGGCACGGCGGGCAAGCGCGCGGCGGCGGCCGCGGCCGTGGCACTGGTCGAGGATGGCATGACCCTGGGGCTCGGCACGGGCTCGACGGCGGCGATCTTCGTGGATCTGCTGGCCGAGCGCATCGCGGCCGACGGGATCGGCGTGCTCGGCGTGCCCACATCGGTCGTGACCGCCGGGCAGGCCGGCAGCCTGGGAATCCCGCTCACGACGCTGGATGCGGTCGACCGGCTCGATCTGACGGTCGACGGGGCCGACGAGGTCGACGGCAGTCTCACCCTGATCAAGGGCGGCGGCGGCGCGCTCCTCTGCGAAAAGATCGTCGCCGCGGCCTCGGACCGGATGGTGGTGATCGCCGATCCGTCCAAGAAGGTCGACACGCTCGGCAACTTCGCGCTGCCGGTGGAGATCGTCCGGTTTGGCGCTGCCGCGACCGAGCGGCGCGTCGCGGCCTGTCTGGAGCGACAGGATGTGGGCGCGAGGCGGATGAGCCGCAGGCGCAATCAGGGCGGCGTCTTCGTGACGGACGAGGGCCACGAGATCGTCGATCTAAGCCTGGAGCGGATTGGCGATGCCGAGGCCCTGCATGCAGCCCTGCTCGACCTGCCCGGCGTGGTCGAGACGGGGCTCTTCATCGGTATCGCGGACACAGTGCTGATCGGCCGCGATGACGGCCAGGTAGACCGCTACGACCGCTAGATCGGCCGAGTGCAGCGGAACCGCGGCTGGTCGCCGCGATGAGTTTTTGTGGGCGCTTGGGAAGCCCTCCGAGCGGACTCCACGCCTCGCACCCAGTGTTCGCTTCCGCGTGCTTGGCTGGGGAGAAGCCGCGGGGGCTTCACAACCAGCATTCGCGGCTGGCGGACCACGTCAAGGACACGCGGGCGGTGCCCGTCGCTTCGCGATCCCTGACCCGGTCCGCCAGCCGCTTTCTCCCAACTCGAGCGGGTTTCGTGCTGATGAAACGCCCGTGCCGGCCACCGGTTGCGTCGCTGGAAGGGGGAGCGAGAAGTGCCGTCGCCGGTCGCCTCAGACCCCGTCGAGGATGATGAGCGTCGCCTCTGATGCCCGCTGGCGGATCTTGCGCCAGGGCGCATACTCGGGATCGTTCAGCAAGGCCTCGGCATTCTCGCGGGCCGGGAACTCGATCACGACGAGGCGCTGCGGCGTCCAGGCGCCGGGCTCCTCCACCGTTACGCGGCCGCCGCGGGCGCGATAGACGCCGCCATGCTTCTCGGCGAGCGGGCGCGCATGGGCCTTGTAGCGCTCGTAAGCCTCCGCATCGGTGATCACGCCGTCCACGATCACGAAAGCGCTCATAACTTCACTCCAAACCTCGGCTTTGGGCGGCGGCCCGCCGTCCCGTGATCGCCCAAGCATCACCGCTTGCGCCTCGCCCCGCAACCTGACCCCTGACAAGCCCGTCGCTCATTCACTATGTCACACACGATCTCACACTCCGGGCCAATCGCCCGCATCGCGAAACCATCCGCAGACGGAGCCTTGCCATGACCTTCGACTACGATTTGTTCGTCATCGGCGGGGGCTCGGGCGGTGTGCGGGCGGCGCGGATGGCCGCCGCCACCGGAGCCCGGGTCGCGATCGCCGAGGAGTACCGCTATGGCGGCACCTGCGTGATCCGCGGCTGTGTGCCGAAAAAGCTGATGGTCTACGCGTCCTCCTTCTCGGAACTCTTCGAGGATGCCGCAGGCTTTGGCTGGAGCTTAGGCGAGCGCAGCCATTCCTGGGCAAGGCTGCGGGAGGCCAAGGAGGCCGAGATCACGCGACTGGAGGGGCTGTATAAGAAGAACGTCGGCGCAGCCGGTGCCGAGGTGTTCCAGGCGCGTGCCACGGTGGTCGACCCGCATACCGTCAAGCTCGCCGATGGCACCACGAAGACGGCGGCCCATCTGCTGATCGCCACCGGCGGCAGGCCCCGTGTGCCGGATTTCCCGGGCTCGGAACATGCGATCACCTCGAACGACATCTTCGACCTGCCCGACCGGCCGGCGCGCATCCTGATCCTCGGCGGTGGCTACATCGCCTGCGAATTCGCCGGGATCATGAACGGGCTCGGCAGCCACACCATCCTTGCCTATCGCGGCGCGCGGATCCTGCGCAGCTTCGACCGCGACCTCTCGGATCACATCCAGGAGGAGATGGTGAAGAAGGGGATCGACCTCAGGCTCCATGAGGATATCGCTTCGATCGAGAAGACCGCCGCGGGACTGGTCGCAACCATGAAGAACGGCGCCGTGCATGAGGTGGATGCGGTGCTGGCCGCCACCGGACGGGTGCCGAACACCGACGGGCTTGGGCTCGAGGACGCTGGTGTGCTGCTCAACCACAATGGCGCGGTGAAGGTGGACGATTACTCACGCGCGTCCGTGCCCTCGATCTATGCCGTGGGTGACGTGACATCGCGGCTTGAACTGACGCCGGTGGCGATCCGCGAAGGTATGGCCTTTGTCGACACGGTTTTTAACGGTGTGCCAACCAAACCTGACCACGTCCTGGTGGCGACCGCGATCTTCACCCAGCCGGAGATCGGTACCATCGGTCTTGGCGAAGAGGCGGCGCGGGCGGAAGGATTTGAGGTTGAGATCTACCGCGCGCGTTTCCGTCCGATGATGGCGACGCTGTCGGGGCGCGATGAGAAGATGCTGATGAAGCTGGTGGTCGATGCCAAAACGCGGCGTGTCCTGGGGGTCCACATTTCGGGCCATGGCGCGGGCGAGATGATCCAGATGGCTGCGATCGCGGTGAAGATGGGCGCCACCAAGGAAGACTTCGACCGCACCGTCGCGGTGCATCCCACGGCCTCCGAGGAGCTGGTCACCATGCGCGAGCCTGTGGCAGAGCCACTGGCGGCTGAGTGAATGCAGTCCCTCGGGGTGCGCCGCGGCGTGAGCCGCACGGGTCGCTATCGGCTGGGGCCGCGTGGTTGGAGGCGGCGTGGTTGGAGGCCGCGACCATGGCCCGCATGTGGCTGTCCGTACTGGGTTCCGTCTTGATAAGGGTTGTGCTGACACCACGTGTCGGACAGCGTTCTTAAAACCGATGTGTCGCGGCGCGGGCTGATCCTGCGGCGTCGGCGCGAAAAACGTATCACCGGAGGACAAGAGATGCCCTTCAATTCCAGCTCGGGTGGCGGTGGCCCCTGGGGCGGCGGATCGCGGAATTCTGGCGGCGGCGGTGGCCGCGGCCCATGGGGCGGCGGTCCGAACGGCGGCGGTGGCGGAGGTGGCGGCGGCCAGGGTGGCGGCCAAGGGCCCGATCTCGACGACCTGCTGCGCAAGGGCCGCGAACAGTTGCGTGTCGTCCTTGGCGGTAAGGGTGGCGGCGTTGGCGGCGGTGGCGGCCCGCTCGACGGGTTTGAGCGCTATTTGCCCTACGGCATCGGCGCGATTGCCCTCATCACGTGGGCGATGATGTCCTTCTACCGGGTCGAAACCGGCCAGCAGTCGGTGGAACTGCTGTTCGGTGAGTACTCCGACACGGGGACCGAGGGTCTGAACTTCGCGCCCTGGCCGATTGTCACGCATGAGATCGTCGAGAGCGAGCTGGAGCGGGTGGTCGATATCGGCACCGACAGGACGGGCGACCGCGGGTTGATGCTGACGGGTGACGAGAACATCGTCGATATCGATTTCTCGGTGGTGTGGAACGTGGCAAGCCCGCAGGAGTTCCTCTTCAACCTGGCTGAGCCCGACGACACCATCAAAGCGGTGAGCGAATCGGCCATGCGTGAAGTGATCTCACGCAGCGAATTGCGCCCGATCCTGAGCCGTGATCGTGCTGTGATCGCCAACGAGGTCACAGGCCTTATTCAAAGTACGCTGAATGAGTACGAGGCCGGCGTGAATGTCGTGCGCGTGATCTTCGATGATGCCGATCCCCCGCCCGAAGTGCTCGACGCATTCCGTGACGTGCAGGCGGCCGAGCAGGACCGTGACACCGAGGAAAAGCGCGCCGACGCCTACGCGAACGAAAAGCTCGCCGGCGCCCGTGGTCAGGTGGCGGAGATCATGCAGGCCGCCGAGGGCTACCGTGCCCAGGTCGTGAACGAGGCCCGCGGTGAAGCCGCGCGCTTTACCTCGGTCTACGAGGAATACGCCAATGCGCCCGAGGTTACCCGCAAGCGCCTTTACATCGAAACGATGGAGCGCGTGCTTGGTGATGTCGACAAGGTGCTGATCGACGAGAGCGTGACTGGCGGTGGCGGTGGCCAGGGCGTGGTGCCCTTCCTGCCGCTGAACGAGCTCAGCCGCGGTCGCGGCGGCTCGCGGTCGGAGGCGCAGCCGCGCTCGCGCTCGGGCTCCGGCGGCACGGTCGGCCGAGGGCCGGCCAGTGTCAGCACGATCACGCCGGCGACGGGGGGGAACTGAGATGTCGCGCTGGATTCCAATCAGCGGTGCGATCGTCGCGCTTCTCGCGGTGGTTCTCTACACAGCCGCCTTCAAGGTCGACGAGCGCAAGCAGGGACTTGTGCTGCAGTTCGGCCAGGTGGTGCGCATCGCGGATGAGCCGGGGCTCTACTTCAAGGTGCCTCTCATCCAGGAGGTCGCGTTTTACGAGGACCGCATCCTGCCGGTCGAGACCTCGGAGCTTGAGGTCACGCCAGCGGATGAGCGGCGCCTCGTTGTCGACGCCTTCGCGCGCTGGCGGATCGCCGATATCGTCCGCTTCCGTCAGTCAGTGGGCGATGAGCGTCGTGCCCGCCAGCGGCTGAGCCAGATCCTGAACGACAGTCTTCGTCAGGTGCTTGGCTCGGTGCCGCAGGCCGACGTGCTCAGCCCCGAGCGTCAGGTGCTGATGACCCGCATCCGCGATGTCGCGCGGGGGCAGGCCTTGGCTTTCGGGGTGGAGGTCGTCGACGTCCGCATCCGGCGAGCCGATTTGCCGGCGCAGAACCTACAGGCCACCTTCGACCGTATGCAGGCAGAGCGTGCGCGAGAGGCGGCGGATGAGCGGGCCCGGGGCCGCGAGCGGGCGCAGGAGGTTCGCGCCACCGCCGATCGCGAGGCAACCGAGCTGGTCTCCGACGCGCAGCGCCGGGCCGAGGTGATCCGCGGTGAGGCCGATGCCGAGCGGAACCGGGTCTTCGCCGAGGCGTTCTCGCGCGATCCTGAATTCTTCGCCTTCTATCGTTCGCTGACCGCCTATGAGCGGGCCTTGACCGGCAATAACTCGACCATGGTGATGGCGCCGAATTCGGAGTTCTTCGATTACCTGCGCTCCGACGCAAGGGTCCCGGTGGATCCGACGCTGGCCACCACAGTCTCAGTCGCCGCGCCGGTGCCGGCCGGCGAAGGTGACGGCGATGCCTCGACCGCGACCGAGGAAGCGCTGCAGGCGGCCGAGCCGGTCGATCCCGAGGCGGTCGCGCCGTCCGAGGACGACACCGGCCAAGCCGAGCCCGAGACAGTCGAGTAACCCAACCGCGGGGCCGGATCACACCGGCCCCGCGGCCTCACTGACTGCCGCCCGCGCGTCCGACGACGCGAGGGCGCACCTCACCCGACGAGATCGCAAGGCCAGGCTGCACCGCCATGTCCGATCTGTTCGCCGCCATCGCTCTCTTGGCCGTGATCGAGGGAATGGCGCTTATCCTGTTTGCATCTTCTTTCCCCGACTATCTGAAGCAGGTGGCGGCCCTGACAGCCGAACAGCGCCGTTGGCTCGGTCTCGCTCTCGCAGCGGTGGGGGTGACGGCCTATCTGGCGGTCAGAGGTTTTGCCTGACATGGTGGTATTCGGGCTGTCGTTGCACCGGCGCCCGGGGATCATGTGTGGCAACGTATCGACGGCGCCGGAAACCCGGCGCGTAGGATGCGCGAAGACAGGATGACAGCAGCCGGCACACGGCTGCGCTAGAGGTTGAGAGGAGAGCACCGATGATCCCGACCCCCCGCAACATTCCCCGCAACATTCCCCGCAGCATTTCCCGTGGTGGTCGTGTCGCCGGCATGCGCACGGGCGCTGCCGGCGTGCTGAAAGGCGCGTTAACCGGCGCGATGCTGGCACTGCCGGTCGCCGCGATGACCCTGGCGCCGGCGCTGATCCCGGCGCCGGCCGTGGCCCGCGCGGCGCCCGAGAGCTTTGCCGACCTGGCCGAAGAACTCTCTCCCGCCGTCGTCAACATCTCGACCGCCCAGACCGTGGATGACGCCGAGCGTGGGCGCCGGCAGCTGCCGCCCGGCAGCCCGTTCAACGACCTGTTCCGCGATTTCTTCGACCGCAATCGCCCGCAGGGCCCGCGCGAGGTGGAGAGCCTCGGGTCGGGCTTCGTGATCAGTCCCGAGGGCTTTGTCGTCACCAACAATCACGTGATTGAGGATGCCGACGAGATCACCGTGAACTTCCCTGACGGCACCTCGCTGCCGGCCGAGCTGGTGGGCACCGACCCCAAGACCGACATCGCACTTCTGAAGCTCGAGCCCGAGGGGCCGCTGCCGTTTGTACAGTTCGGCGACAGCCGGGTCAGCCGGGTCGGCGACTGGGTGCTGGCGATCGGCAACCCTTTCGGGCTTGGCGGTTCGGTCTCGGCCGGGATCATCTCGGCGCGCAACCGCGACATCAACGCCGGGCCCTATGACGACTTCATCCAGACCGACGCCGCCATCAACCGCGGCAACTCGGGCGGGCCGCTGTTCAACATGGATGGCGACGTGATCGGGGTGAACACGGCGATCATCTCGCCGACCGGCGGATCGATCGGTATCGGTTTCGCCGTGCCCGCGGCCATCGCGGCCAGTGTCGTCGATCAGCTGCGCGAGTTCGGCACGACCCGTCGCGGCTGGCTTGGCGTGCGCATCCAGACGGTGAATGACGAGCTGGCCGATGCGCTGGGCCTCGACCAGGCGGCAGGCGCGCTGGTCGCCGCCGTGACCGAGGGCGGACCGGCCGAGGATGGCGGCATCCAGGCGGGCGACGTGATCCTGCGCTTCAACGGCGAGGAGGTGGAGGCCATGCGCGATCTGCCCCGGATCGTGGCCGATACCGCCGTGGGCTCCGAAGTGCGCGTTGTCGTCTTCCGCGAGGGGCAGACCCAGACCGTGCGCGTCACGCTTGGTCTGCTCGAGGAGAACGAGCAGCCGGTGCTCGCCTCGGCGGTGCAGCCCGAGGCACAGATCGAGCCGATGGAGATGGCCGATCTCGGCCTGACGCTGGCGCCTCTGACCGATGAGACGCGCCAGCAGTTCGAGATCGACGGCGACGGACCTGGCGTGCTGATCACCGATGTGACCGATGGCGGGGCGGCCGCCGAGGAAGGGCTCGCCGCGGGTCAGGTCATCGTCGAGGTTGGCCAGCAGCCGGTCAATAGCCCGAACGATGTCGAGGAAGCGGTCAACACCGCCCGCGAGGCCGGCAAGAAGACGATCCTTCTGCTGGTCGAGGCCGATGGTGAGCCGCGCTTCGTCCCGCTCGGCATCGGCGGCTAATGCGCGGCGACTTCCGCCATCTATTCCGGCGCATGGGAGAAGCGCCGGATGCTGGCATCCCGGAGGATGGTGCCCTCGATCCCAGGGCGCACGATCCCAGTGGGCACGATCCCAGTGGGCACGATCCCAGTGGGCACGATCCCAGTGGGCACGATCCCAGTGGGCACGATCCCAGGGGGCACGATGCAAGGGGCCCCGATCCTGGGGTGTCTAATGGTCCGGGCGCCGGGGCCGGACTCGCAGGCGTCAAGGTGCCGCCCGCCGCCACGCCTCCACCTCCGCTCGAAACCACGTCACTTGCACCGCTCGCAGCACCACCCCCTCCCCCCTCTGCGCGACCGTTGTCGACCGACGACCAAACGGTACCTGCCGGCCGGGTCCACGATGTCTGGCATGGAACCGGTGATGAGCCCCCGCTCTCGGCTGCCCTCAGTGCGCCGGCGACAGCTTCCCCATCCGACGGCGCGCCAGATCCTGATAGCGCATTGCCGTTTGACGCGGCAATCTCCAAGGACCCGGTTCCCGCTCAGAAACCCGGTCAGAGACCCGCGCAAAGACCCGCTCTGAACATGGCACAGGGATCGCCCGAGGCTTTAGGCGGCGATGTGTGGGGTGCGCGGGGCATGGCCAGCAACCCTCGGCGGCCGCGCCTATCGCGTACTGCCGAGGGGCTGCTGGGTTCGGAGGGCGATGACGGGTGGGGCCTGTTCCACCGCGCCCGGTCGATGGCGGCGTCGGGGCGCAAGGTCATCAACCTCGCGGTCGGTGAGCACGATCGCCGCGCTGATGACGAGGTAGTCGCGGCTCTGGTGATGGCGGCCGAGAGCGGGCCGCATGGCTATGGGTCGATCACTGGGCGGCCGAGCCTGCGTGCCGCGGTGGCCGAGCGGCTGTCACGCCATGGCGGCCCCGCCATCGCGCCGGAAGGCGTGCATATCACCATGGGATGCCAGGCGGCGCTCTTGCTCGCGATGCAGCTGGTCCTCGATCCCGATGACGAATGCCTGCTGATCGATCCCTACTACGCCACCTACCCACAGACGGTGCGCGCAGCGGGCGCCCGGCCGGTGGTGGTGCCTGCCGATCCCCGCGCCGGGTTCCAGCCCGATCCCGCTGCCGTCGACGCCGCTATCGGGCCGAACACCCGTGCGCTCCTGCTGAACACCCCCAACAATCCAACCGGCGCTGTGTACAGCTATGCCTGTCTCACCGCGGTTGCCGAGGTCGCGCGGGCGCGCGGGCTCTGGCTGATTTCCGACGAGGTCTACGACGGGCTGGTGCATCGCGGCGCGCATGTGAGCCCACGCAGTCTCCCCGGCATGGCCGATCAGGTGCTGTTGGCGGGCTCGCTGTCCAAGAGCTACGCCATGACGGGCTGGCGCGTCGGTTGGCTGGCGGGCCCGCCCGAGGTCATTGCCCGGGCCGCAGACTTCGCGGTGGCGAGCACCTATGGCGTACCGCCTTTCCTGCAGAGCGCCGCGGAGGTCGCGCTGCGCGAAGGCGCTGCCATCGAAGCCTCCATCGCGGCCGAGACCGCGGTCCGGGGCGAGGCGTTGATCGCGGCCCTGCCCGAGGATGGTTCGGTGCATGCCCTGCCACCCGATGGCGCGATGTATGCGATGCTGGATGTGCGCGAGGCGGGTCAGCCTGCGCGCGTGGTGGCCGAGCGCCTGCTCGACGAATACGGCATCGCGACGATGCCGGGTGAGAGCTTCGGCGCGGCAGCCGAGGGCCATCTGCGCCTTGCCCTCGTCGCGCCAGCCGAGGAGATGGCGCGTGTCGCCAAGGCCGTCACCATGACGGTGAGGGCACTCCGCCAGGGCCGCTGAGACCGAGTTAATCCAGCGGAATCGCGGCTGGTCGCCGCGATGGAGTCTTGTTGGGGCGCGGGGTCGGGTGCATCGCGAAGGTGTCGGCCAGTACGCGCTTGGCAGCGGTTTCGATCTGGGCTGGGCAAACGCCGCCAGGGCTTTTTCGCCAGCCTTGGCAGGCGCCTGACCCTAACACGGAGACGCGGGCGGTCTCACGTTGCTGGTGCCCGTGACTGGTGCCCGTGACTGGTGCCCGCGACTGGGGCGATAGTGTATCCGGCACGACGCCCGCGCGTGGCGCCCGCGCGGCATTCTCATGGGGCGCGGGGCTTCGCGCGCCGTGTCGGCGTGGCCTCGGCCGGGTTTTCGGGCCAGGGGTGGCGGGGGTAGCGGGCGCGCATGTCCTTGCGCACATCGGCGTAGGAGCGCGCCCAGAAACCCGGCAGGTCCCGCGTCGTCTGCACCGGGCGGCCCGCCGGCGACAGCAGTTCCAGCACCAGCGGTCGCGGCGGCGCGCCGATGGTGGGATGGCGTGTCTCGCCGAAAAGCGCCTGCACCCGGATCGGCAGCGTCGGTTCCTCGCGGCTGTAGTCGATCGCCGCCTTCTCGCCGAGCGGTGTGATGATATGCGCAGGCGCGGCGCGGTCGATCTCAGCCAGGCGCATGTGCCCGAGATAGGTCTCCAGCGCGAGGGATAGGGTGGCCGGCGCGATCGCCTCGAGCGTTGTTTCGCGGTCGAGGAAGGGCAAGAGCCACGCCTCTGCGGTCATCGCCAGGGCATCGTCGGTGAGATCGGGCAGGTCGCTCTGCCGACCGGCGGCGGCCCCGACACGCACCAGCCACCCGACCCGCTGGCGAAGCGCCACGGCGCCCTTTGGCCAGGCGAGCAAGGCGGCGGATGCCTGGCCGCCGAGATCGGCAAGGCCTTCGCAAAGCGCGCGGCCAAGCACATCGGGCGGCGCCCCGCGCCATTGGTTGGCATCGAGGATCAGCGCGTCGAGCCTGCGCCTGGTCTCGGCCTCGACCCGGCGGTGGCGGCGCGACCAGCTCGCGGTCTGTTCGGTGACGATCCGTGGGCCGTGGCGGTTCTCCAACGCGTTCTGGTCGAGGGCGGCGGCACGGCGGATGCGGGCATCGGCACCCCGGTCGTCGACGTCGAGGGCGAGAATCATGTCTTGAGCGGCAAGGGCGTCGTCGGGCGCCAACGCGGCACCCCGGCCATTGGCCAGCAGGTAACGCGCGCCCGACGCGGGTACCGGCCCCGGCCGGCGGCGCGCGATGCGGTCGGGAAAGGCGAGGCTCAACCAGTCGCCCGCCTCGCCGACAGGACAGGGCGCGGTCTTGGCCTTGGCGGTCGCCCCCACGGCGCGTTCCAGGCGCTCGGCCTCGGCGGCGATGCGCAACAATGCCTCGCGCGCGGCGCCTGTCGGGTTCTCCAGCGCGCGGAGGCTGGGCTCGATATCGGCGCCGCCGGGCAGCGGTGCGCGCGCCTCGACCAGCGCGGCGAGCCGTGCTGCGAGCCGGCCCCGCCCTGCCTCGGCCGCGCTCAGCACCATATGCGCGAGGCGTGGATGCGCCGGGAACAGCGCCACAGCGCGGCCATGCGCCGTGGCACCACCCGCCCTGTCGAGTGCACCGAGGCGGGCAAGAAGGGCCCGCGCCTCGTTCAGCGCCGGCGCGGGCGGTGGGTCGAGAAAAGGCAGCGCGCCGGGATCATCAGCTCCCCAGGCCGCGAGTTCGAGCGCGAGCGCCGCCAGATCGGCGGTCAGGATCTCGGGCGGTGACGCTGCGGGCAGAGCGCCTTGCTCGCCCGTCGTCCAGAGCCGGAGGCACTGGCCCGGGCCGAGCCGCCCGGCCCGGCCGCGCCGCTGATCGGCCTCGGCCCGACTGACCGGACGCGTCACCAGGCGGGGCAGGCCGGTGGCGGGGTTAACCTCGGCCCGTCGCGCGCGCCCGGCATCGACCACGATGCGCACGCCTTCCACCGTCAGCGAGGTCTCGGCGATGGCGGTGGAGAGCACCACCCGGCGGCAGCCGTCGCCATCGCGCATCAGGGCGCGGCGCTGTTCGGCAAACGGAAGTTGGCCGTGCAGCGGCACAATCGCGACCTCGGGCAGGCGCGGGGCGAGTGCCGAGGCCACGCGTCGGATCTCACCCGCCCCGGGCAAGAAGACCAGCGCGTCCCCCTGTTCGGTTTCTTGCGTAACCGCACCGTCGGTCATCAGTGCAGCGACTTCCTCGGCCACGCGGTCCTCGAAGCGGGGTGGGCGGCCGCGCCCCGGAGGAGGGAGCAGCGGGCGGTCGAGCCAGCGGGTCTCGACCGGGTGCAGGCGCCCCGCGCTTTCGATGACCGGCGCATCGTTCATGAGGCGCGCAAAGCGCGCGGTGTCCAGGGTGGCGGACATCGCGATGATGCGCAGATCGTCGCGGAGGGCGCTTTGGACCTCGAGGGTGAGCGCCATGCCGAGATCGGCGTGGATCGAGCGCTCGTGCACCTCGTCGAAGATCACGCAGGCCACGCCCTCTAGCGCGGGGTCGGTCTGCAGCATGCGGGTGAGGATACCCTCGGTCACGACCTCGATGCGGGTCGCAGGGCCGATGCGTGTGTCGCCGCGTATGCGGTAGCCCACGGATTTGCCGACCGGCTCGCCGGTCTCGGCCGCGATCCGCTCGGCCGCGGCGCGGGCGGCGACGCGGCGCGGCTCTAGCATCAGAATACGCCGGCCGGTGGTCCAGGGCGCTGCGGCGACCGCGGGGGGTACGCGGGTGGTCTTGCCGGCCCCCGGGGGTGCCGCCAGCACAGCGCATGGGCGCTTGGTCAGGGCCTGCAGCAGGGCGGGCAGGGCGGTGTCGATGGGCAGGGGGGCAGGGGTTCCGCTCATGCCCTCGGATAGCGCGCGGCCAGCACCGAGGCGAGGGCTCTTGGGCGAAGGCGCTTCACGACGCGGGCCGGGCGTCGCGGCGCTCAGCCCTCCTCGCGCATGATCACCGCGGTGCCTAGCGGTGACTGGCCTGCGGCGCGTACAAGCTGCCACAGCCCGTCCGCTCCCTCGGCGAAAGTCACGCGGAAGGGGAAGGGCGGTTCTTCCAGCAGTCTCGGTTTGAAGCCGCCTAGCCGGCGGTAGGTCGCCTCGCAACTGATGGTGCCGTCGGTCCCTGGGCCTTCCGGCTCGGCCAGGGCCACGGCAAAGCGGCGGCGGGCATCGAAGACGCGTATCTCGCGGTCGCAGAGCGTGCCGGCCTCCTGCGCGCCGAAGATCGACAGGATAGCCGAGAGCGGGTCGAGCGCATCGGTCTGTGTCGCCGGGTCGATGGCCCAATTGCGCCTGTCATAGGGCGGCTCGGCCCGCACCGACGGCGCGGCGCCAATGTAGTCGATCGCCACGCGGCGCACGTCGTCCTCGTCGGTCGAGGTCGAGCGGTAGCGCCGCGGCGCCAGACCGCCATGGGTGCCGATCAGGCCCACGTCGCCCTCGACCTCTGCCTCGATCCCCGCTTCGCGGAAGGCGCGCACGACGCCGGTTGTCGCGATCGACGCCTCGACGCGGTAGCGGCGGTCGTCGCGCCCGGCATCCAGGGTCAGCCGCGCCGCCGTCATGCCCCCCACTTTCAGGACAAAGGTGCCGTCGAGCGCGCGTCCGGGGGCGACCCGCTTTTCAGTGATCGCGGCGGTCGCAGGCGGCGTTGACGGCGAGAACCCGGTAACGGCAGCCACGGTGAGCGCTATCAGGGCGATCAGACTGAAAAGGCGTCGCGGCATGGTCGATATCCTGCAGCCTGTGTTCCGAAAATCGCCGGCTGGCAGGAAGGGTAGGCGGGTTAACCGTTCATGCAATCATGATCAGGGTCATTTGCCGCGACGCGGGGGCGCGGCTAGAGAGCATGCTGTACGGGGCCGGCGCCAGGGGGTGACCGGCGCCACCAGACGAGAGGTGCGATGACCGCCGACACGCATCCGGGCCCGGGCATGACCGCTGACCATGCCATGATGGCGACGGGGACAAGGATGGGAACACGATCGGCCGCCCGGGTCGAGGCGATGGCTGCGCGCGTGATGGCCGGGGAGCGGCGGGCGCTGGCGCAAGCCATCACCCTGGTCGAGAGCACCAACCCCGCTCACAGACCCGAGGCAGCGGCGCTGCTCGCAGCACTGAGCCCCCATGCCGGTGGTGCGCGGCGGATCGGGCTGAGCGGCACACCGGGCGTCGGCAAATCTAGCTTTGTCGAGACGCTGGGCACGCGGTTGACGGCGGCGGGGCACCGGGTGGCGGTGCTGGCGGTCGACCCGTCCTCGGCGCGCACCGGTGGCTCGATCCTCGGCGACAAGACGCGGATGGATCGTCTGTCGCGCGATCCCTCTGCTTACATCCGCCCCTCGCCCGCCGGGCGCGAGCTTGGCGGTGTCGCCCGGCGCACCCGCGAGGCGATCACCGTCGTCGAGGCCGGCGGCTTCGACACCGTGCTGGTCGAGACCGTCGGCGTGGGTCAGTCCGAGGCGGCGGTGGCCGAGATGACCGATGTCTTTCTGCTGTTGCTCGCGCCGGGCGGCGGGGACGAGCTGCAAGGGGTCAAGCGCGGCATCATGGAGATCGCCGATATCATCGTCATCAACAAGGCCGACGGCACGCTCAAGCCACAGGCTGAAAGGACGCGCGCCGACTACCAGGGCGCGCTCGGCCTGATGCGCCAGCGGCAGGGCGATGCCCCGGGCTATCCGGTGGCGCTTACCGCTTCTGCGGCGACGGGGGAGGGCGTCGATGCGGTGTGGGAGCAGGTGACGGGCCTGGTCGATTGGCGTCTGGCCGAGGGCTGGCAGGCCAGGCGCCGCGCCGCGCAGGCGGATGCCTGGTTCCGTGCTGCGCTTGAGCGGGGGCTGATCGAACGGGTGCATGCTGACACGGCGATGGCCGAGGCACTGGCCTCGATGCGCATCGCGGTGTCGGCGGGGCGTCTCCCCCCCGATGCCGCGGCCGAGGCGTTGGTGGCGCGGCTTAGGCTGGCGATGGCGTAAGCCCGACGCCCAATCGCCGATCCCTAACCCCGTGTCACGGTCAACGTGCCGATGCGCGTCGGCAGCGCGATCCGCGCCGGGACCCAAACACCGCTTTTCAGCTCTTCGAAGGCGATCTCGATCGCGCCGGGCTCCGACAGTCGCTCCACACTGCTGCTGCCGGCGCGGTGACCCGAGAGGGGGCGATAGGCGACGGGGCAGGTGACACGGCCATCCTCGGCACGCGCGGCACCCGTAAAGCCCAGTTCAAACACCACAAAGCCGGTGAAGATCCGCAGATCGCGCTGGCAAAGGCCCGAGGCACCCTCGCCCGCTGCCTGCAGTGCCGAGGAGGCGATGGCGGTGATCGGGTCCAGGGCCGTGCGCAGGTGATCCTGCACCAGCGGCAGGCGATCCTCGCTCCACTCGGCCGGCGCGGGCGGGATGCGTTCCCAGCGCGACGGGCCGTTGGCGGGGTCGAAATCGATCACCGTCTCTCCGCCGTTCTCGCCATCGCTGGCGATGCGGAAGCGCTCGGGCCGCGGGCCTTCGGGCGAGACCATCCCCTCCGCCTCGCCCGCGATGGCCCCGCTCCAGAACAGCACGCGGTAATCGCCATCGGCGCGGACGGCGTAGCGGTCCTGCTCGCGCGACAGGATGAGGTCGAGATCGCCGATACCAATCCCCGCGACCGCGATGCGATAGGGGATGCGGTGCGGCTCACCATCGACCGTGCCGGCACGCAGGGTTGAGGAAAGCCCCGTACCGAGCGCCATCACCATGGCGAGCGACGCGCCGAGAAAAACTCTTCGCATGGTCATATCCTCCCTCGGTGAGCCCAAGCGCCCTTGTCTTGCGATGCAACATAGCGCAGTGCACCGGCTGGCGAGCGCGACAACGTCGTGGACATCGCTGCGGGGGTCTTCGCCGTGCCGCAGCGATGCGTTTCACGGCGAGATCTATGTCGCAGTGCGGAAAGCATAGGGGCCGCCACCACGCGCGCCGCTATCTTCCGTCATTGGTGAAGTGTCGGGGGATGCATGGCCCATCAAGAGGTTGCCGCGCGCGACTGGTTTGCGCCGCACGCGCTGGGGCGCGAATGGCTGAGCAACGCGCGCTATGATCTGATCGCGGGTCTGGTGGTCGCGCTGGCCCTCATCCCCGAGGCCATTGCCTTCTCGATCATCGCGGGCGTCGATCCGAAGGTTGGGCTCTACGCCTCCTTCTCCATCGCGGTGTTCTGCGCCATCACCGGTGGGCGGCCGGGCATGATCTCGGCGGCCACGGCGGCGACGGCCGTGCTGATGGTCGATCTGGTGCGCGACCATGGGCTGCAATACCTGCTCGCGGCGACGGTCCTCGCGGGGCTGTTGCAGATCCTCGCCGGCGTGCTGAGGCTTGGCCATGTCATGCGCTTCGTCTCGCGCTCGGTCATGACGGGCTTTGTGAATGCGCTCGCCATCCTGATTTTCATGGCGCAAGTGCCCGAGATGGTGGGCGTACCGCTCCTGACTTATCCGCTGATCGCGCTCGGCCTCGCCATTCTCTACCTGTTCCCGATGCTGACCAAGGCGGTGCCGGCGCCGCTTGTCTGCCTGACGGTGATCACGGCCATCGCCCTCTACTTCGAGCTCGACCTCCGCACCGTTGGGGATATGGGCGCGCTGCCCGACACGCTGCCCATCTTTCTGATTCCCGATGTGCCTCTGACGCTCGAGACGCTGGAGATCATCCTGCCCTATAGCGTGGGCGTCGCCGTCGTGGGCCTGCTCGAGAGCCTGATGACGGCATCCATCGTCGATGAGCTGACCGACACGCCGTCCGACCGCAATCGCGAATGCGTGGGTCAGGGGATCGCGAACACCGCGACGGGCTTTATCGGCGGTATGGCCGGCTGTGCGATGATCGGGCAGTCGATCATCAATGTGCAGTCGGGTGGGCGCGGGCGGCTCTCGACCTTCTCGGCCGGGATCTTCCTGCTGATCCTCGTCGTCTTCCTCGGCGAATACGTCAGCCTGATCCCCATGGCCGCCCTGGTCGCGATCATGGTGATGGTGTCGATCGGCACGTTCTCCTGGTCGTCGATCCGCAAGCTGCGCGAGCAGCCCGCCTCCTCCGGCGTCGTCATGGTGGCCACCGTGCTGGCGGTGATCTTCACGCACAACCTTGCCATTGGGGTCGGGCTCGGCGTTTTGCTGTCGGGCATCTTCTTCGCGGCCAAGATCGCCCAGATCTTCCGCGTGACATCGACGTTGTCAGCCGATGCCCGGACCCGGATCTACACGGTCGAGGGGCAGGTGTTCTTTGCCTCGGCCGATGCTTTCGTCGCCGCCTTCGACTTCCGCGAGGTGCTGGAGCGGGTCGAGATCGACCTGACGCGGGCGCATATCTGGGATGTCTCCTCGGTCGCGGCGCTCGACACGGTGGTGATGAAGTTCCGGCGCGAGGGGGCCGAGGTCGTGCTGATCGGGTTGAACAAGGCGAGCGAGACCATCGTCGACAAGCTGGGTGTGCATGATAAGCCGGGGGTGCTCGATCCGCTCTCGGCGCATTGAGCCCCGCCCGCTGAGCCGCCCGCTGCCCTGTAGGCCGGGCGGCATCGCCGCTCACCAGACCGCTCCGGAAAGGAGGCCCATGGTGGCCGAGACCAAGACCGACGGCGCTGCCCACCCGCTGCTCGCCTGTATCGACGGCTCGGGCTATGCCGACAGCGTCGCGGACCATGCCGGCTGGGCCGCCGGGCGTCTCGGGGCTCCGATCACGCTCTTGCAGGTGCTGATCCCGCGCGAGGCGGCCTCTGACGACCGCTCGGGCCGGATCATCGCCGGGGCGCGCCGGCAGCTGCTCCAGCAGTTGGCCGATCTGGACCATGAGCGCGCGAAGCTTTTGCAGGCGCAGGCCAGGCTCGATCTCGATGAGGCGGCCGAGCGGCTGACGACGGCGGGCGTCGAGCAGGTGACCAAGCTCCTCCGCCATGGTGAGCTGATCGAGACGCTGCACGCGCTGGAGCCCGAGGCGGCGATGATCGTGATCGGCAAGCGTGGCGCCGAGACCGGGGTCGAGAGCGGCTCTCTCGGCTCGAATCTCGAGCGCATTCTGCGCGGTGTCCATCGCCCGGTGCTGATCGCCGCGCGGGCCTTTACACCGCCAAGCCGCGCCCTGCTGGCCTTCGATGGCCGGTCGAGCGCGATGCAGGCTGTCGATGCGGTTTCGCGCTCGCCCCTGTTCGTCGATCTGCCCCTGACGCTGGCTCATTGCGGCAAGCCCGACGCCGCGATGACGCGGCGGCTGGATGATGCGGCGGGCCAGTTGAGCGCTGGCGGCCTGAGCGTGGAGACGCGGGTCGAGGAGGCCGAGCCCCAGACCGCCCTGCCGGCCATGGTGGGCCGAATCGGGGCCGATCTCGTGATCATGGGCGCCTACGGCCACTCGCGCCTGCGCACCATGGTGATCGGCTCGACCACCGCCCAGGTCATCCGCGACTGCAAGGTGCCGATCCTGGTCTATCGCTAAGCCCTGATGCTGTGATTGGCATAGTCGGGTCGGCGTAAGGCAGACAGTACGCAGACAGGCGTCCGGCTTTGCAACTCCTACGCGAGAGTTGATCGGCCCTTCATGATGTTTGCCGGTAGGCTCAGCGGGCGCTCGGTGGTGTCTCTCGCCGCGGGCGCGCGACCAGCCACTGCCAAGGGAGCGTTCTCCGATGCGCCGTCTGCACCGCCTGCTTCTCGCCTTCTCCACGTTGCCGCTGCTGGCGCTCGCCCCCCCGGCCACGGCGTCCGAGGGCACGCGCGTGCAGGTGCAGGGCGAGGTGATGGATACCTGGTGCTACTTCTCGGGCGTGATGGGTGGGCCCGAGGTGGTGCTCGGCACGGCCCATCACACCTGTGCGCTCTGGTGCGCGGCCGGCGGCATTCCGGTCGGCGTGCGCACCGACGCGGGCGAGATCTACATGGTGCTGAAATGGAGCGGGGCCGAGGATCTGACCGGCGGCGACGCGATCCTCGACGTGCAGTCGGACGTCGTCACCGTCGATGGCGTGCTGCACGAGCGTGACGGGGTGAAGTACCTGATCGTCGATGAGGTGGTCGACAACAGCGGCATCACTAACGAAACCCATGAACTCTATGGCATCATCCCGGCCTTCGTCATTCCGGAGGACAAGTGATGCGCGCCCTAATTTCTGCTCTTGCGCTTGCCGCCACGGCCGCCCTGCCGGCCCATGCCGAGGATTTCTCGACAGGATCCGAGGCGCGCTCGTGGAACCTGATCGGAGAGGAAAAGGCCCGCTTCGAGGGGACCGTTGTCGATATCCTCTGCACGCTCACCGGTGACTGCCCTGAGGACTGTGGCGGCGGCGATCGGCAACTCGGCATCATCCGGGCCGCCGATGACCGGCTGATCATCGTCGCCAAGAACGGGCAGCCTGCCTTCAACGGCGCAGTGGAGGACCTGCTGCCCTATTGCAACGCCGAGGTGGAGGTGGACGGCCTGATGGTCGGCGAGGACGAGCTGAGCCCGACGCGCTTTTATCAGGTGCAGTTGATCCGCCGCGTGGGTGAGGCGGAGTTCTCCAAGGCCAATCGCTGGACCAAGGTCTGGGCCGAAGAGCATCCCGAAGCCGCAGGCAAGGGCCCCTGGTTCCGCCGCGATCCCGCGATCCTCAGCCGGATCGAGGAAGGCGGCTGGCTCGGCCTTGGCGCCGATGACCCGCGCGAGGAAGCCTTTGTGAAGGAATGGACGGAGTGAGCCTGCGCCCTTTCCTGACCGCGCTGCCGCTGGCCTCTCTGTTGATCCTGCCCGTCGCCGCGCCCGCCCATGACGGCGTGATCCACGCCACGCCCGAGGAAGCGGCGCGCCACCTGGCCGAGACTGGGGATGCGCCGTCCGATGCGGCGCCGGCTGCTCTCCCGCCGCTCGGCCCGGTCAGTGCCTTTCCGATCGAGATCGAAGCGCGCTTCGATCTTGTCGACCACACCGGAAACGCGGTGAGCGAGGCGGATTTCGCCGGGCGGCCGATGCTCCTCTTCTTCGGCTATGCCGGGTGCGAGGCGATCTGCGATGTGGCCCTGCCGCGGATGGCAGCGGTGCTCGACATCCTGGATGTGGGGCCCGAGGTGCTGCAGGCGGCGATGATCACCATCGACCCCGAGAATGACACGCCCCAGCGGTTGGCCGAGGCGATGCCCGCTCTGCATCCCCGGCTGATCGGTCTGACCGGCCAGGAAGCGGCGCTGGCAGCGGTGCGCAAGGTCTTCCAGGTCGAGATCAGCCGGGTCGCTGAACTGCCCGACGGCACGCCGATCTACGCGCATGGCTCCTTCGTCTATCTCCTTGATGGCGCTGGGCGCGTGGCGACCATCCTGCCGCCTGTCCTGTCCGAACAGCGCATGGCCGAGATCGTTGCGCGCTACCTCTCCATGGCCGACAACACCACCCCCGATCCCGCCTTGACGGGCGGGGGGTGAGGGCGTACACGCCCCAACTCTGGAATACGGACGACGCGTGATGACCCATCTCAACCCTGAGAAAAACGGGGCGATCGGGGCACGCGACCGGTGGGACGACGGACGGAGATTGATCGATGGCACGGCGCTGCGAGCTGACAGGCAAGGGCGTGCTCACCGGCAACAAGGTGAGCCACTCGAACATCAAGACGCGTCGGCGCTATCTGCCGAACCTCAACCATGTGACCCTGCAGTCCGAAGTGCTCGGGCGCTCGTTCCGCTTCCGTGTCGCAGCCTCGGCGTTGCGTACGGTTGAGCATCGCGGCGGCCTGGACGCCTTCCTCGCCAAGGCGCGTGATACCGAGCTTAGCCCTCGCGCGTTGCAGGTGAAGAAGCAGGTCACCGAAGCGCGCGCCTCCTGAGGGGCACTATCTGACAAGCGCCACCTCGAAAGGCGCCTCCAGGCCCGCGCTGTCGGGCCGACTTGATGGGCCGGCCGCCTCGTCTGCCGGCCTTTTTTGTTGCGCGATCAAGCGAGCAGCGTGTCGACCCAGGCGGGCACTATCTCGGTCGCGGCGCCGAGGCGGGTTTCGTCGAACAGCCCCGAGACATCCGAGGGTTCGAGACTAAGCTCCAGCGTTCGTGCCCGGTACTGCCGTGCCTCGGCCACGAAGCCCGCAGCCGGGTAGACCGCCCCCGAGGTGCCGATGGCGACGAACAGCGTGGCCGCGGCCAGGCGGTCGGCGATCAGGTCGAGGCCGATGGGCATCTCGCCGAACCAGACCACATCGGGGCGCATGCTGCCGACACTCTCACAGGCCTCGCACTGATCCTCGGCGGTCATCGGCCCTGTCCAAGGCACCACCGCACCGCAATCGCCACAGCGCGCCTGGTCGATCCGGCCATGCATGTGCAGCACGCCGGTATGGCCCGCCGCCTCATGCAGCGTGTCGATGTTCTGCGTGATCAGCGTCACGTCGCCCGGACGAGCAGCCGCGAGTCGCGCCAGCGCATGATGCGCGGCGTTGGGCCGGGCGCCGAGCGCGTTTTCCCGGCGCGCATCGTAAAAGCGACGGACCAGCGCTGGGTTGCGCGCAAAGCCCTCGGGCGTGGCGACGTCTTCGAGATTGTATTCCGTCCACAGCCCGCCGACGTCGCGAAACGTGCCGAGCCCGCTTTCGGCCGAGATGCCGGCGCCGGTCAGGATCACGATCTTCTCGGCCATCGGGCTGCCTGTCTTGGTCGGTTGCGTCCGCCGGGCGAGCCCTACTACGCCGCGCCGAGCCTGTGCTAGGTGTCGTTGGGAGAGCAAGGGCAACAGGAGCATGACAAACGATGGCAAGGGTCCGTGGCGATCTCATCGGCAGGCGAGTGACTTGAGCGCCGCGACGCCGAAGCCGACATCCGCGCGGCGCATCCTGGTCGTCTGCCTCGGCAATATCTGCCGCTCTCCCATGGGTGAGGGGGTGCTGCGCAAGATGGCGGCCGAGGCGGCGCTGGATCTGGAGATCGATAGTGCCGGCACCGGGGCCTACCACCTCGACGATCCACCGCAGGAGAAGGGCCTCGCGGTGGCGGCGGCGCGAGGCTATGACAACAGCGCGCAACGGGCGCGGCAGGTGGCGCCGGAGGATTTCACCGGCTTCGATCTGATTCTCGGCATGGATAGCGCCAATCTCGCCAACCTGCGGCGCATGGCACCGGCCGGTGCGACAGCGCGGATCGAGCCTTTCGATCCGGCAGCCGACGTCCCCGACCCCTGGGGCCACCCGCGCGCGGTCTACGAGGCGACGCTGGACCAGATCGAGGCGGCCGGCCGCGGCTGGATCAAACGTCTGGGCGGCTGAGCGCCGCCGCACCCCACTAGCGCTCTAATCCAGACGCAGTCCAACGCAGCAGCAGTCTCAGGCTATGGCTAGCCTGCCGGTGACAGCGCGGCCTCGGCCATGGCGCCAGTGTCGAAGATCTCCTTGCCCGCCACGATCTGCCCGTCGCGCACGGTCAAGACGTCGACTTTGGGCGTGAAGAAACTGTGCCCGGTCTTTCGGCTGCGGAACCGGATGCTGCCGACGACGATGACCCGCTCCCCGGTGCCGATCACCTCGTCAATCGTATAGTCCTCCATCGCCCAGTCCGTGTTCAGCGCCACGAGAAAGGCGATCATCTCCGCCTTGCCCGCGCAGCGCCCGGTGCACTCGCAACCGGCTCTGCCATTGCCCAACACCTCCCAATCCACGTCATCGGCGATCAGATCCATCACGCTATCAGGGTCGGTGCCGCCGCTCTCGATCCAGCGGCGATAGGCCTCGCGTACGATCTCGGTCGGATTGTCCCGGAGCATGGAGCGGTCTCCTGTCAAATGGTGTGTTGAGGGCATTCTAGCACGCCATGACGTCGCAGGCGCGCCCCAGCACCACCCGCAGCTCGGGGCGCGGCATCCCCGCTGCTTGACCGCCTTCAAGGGCGACCCCAGAACAACGCGATGAGCACGCAGACCCATATCCGCAATTTCTCGATCGTCGCCCACATCGACCACGGCAAGTCGACACTGGCGGATCGCCTGATCCAGTCGACCGATACCGTGTCGGAGCGCGAGATGAAGGCGCAGCTCCTCGACACGATGGATATCGAGCGCGAGCGCGGCATCACCATCAAGGCGCAGACTGTTCGCCTAATCTACACGGCCAAGGACGGCATCGAATACACGCTGAACCTGATCGACACGCCGGGCCATGTGGATTTCGGCTACGAGGTCAGCCGCTCGATGCAGGCGGTGGAGGGCTCGCTACTGGTCGTCGACGCGAGCCAGGGGGTCGAGGCGCAGACACTCGCCAATGTCTACCAGGCGATCGATGCCGACCACGAGATCGTGCCGGTGCTGAACAAGATCGATCTGCCCGCCGCCGAGCCCGAGCGGATCTCCGAGCAGATCGAGGACGTGATCGGCATCGACGCCTCCGATGCCGTGCTGATCAGCGCCAAGACCGGCCTCGGCATCGACGCGGTGCTGGAGGCCATTGTCGAGCGCTTGCCCGCGCCCGAGGGCGACCCCGACGCGCCGCTGAAGGCGATGCTCGTCGACAGCTATTACGACGCCTATCTGGGTGTCGTCGTTCTGGTTCGCGTGATCGACGGCGTCCTGAAGAAGGGCGACAACATCCTGATGATGCAGACCGGCGCCCGCTACGGCGTCGACCGGGTCGGCGTCTTCACCCCCTCCATGGCGCAGACCGGCGAGCTGCGCCCGGGCGAGATCGGCTTTCTCACAGCCTCGATCAAGCAGGTGCGCGACACCCGCGTCGGCGACACCATCACCCATGAGAAGAAGCGCTGCGCGGAGGCCCTGCCGGGCTTCAAACCCTCGGTCCCGGTGGTGTTCTGCGGGCTCTTCCCGGTCGACAGCAACGATTTCGAGGGGCTGCGCGACGCCATCGAGAAGCTGGCGCTTAACGATGCCTCCTTCACCTTCGAGATGGAGACCTCCGCCGCCCTCGGCTTCGGCTTCCGCTGCGGCTTCCTCGGGCTCCTGCATCTGGAGGTCATCCGCGACCGGCTCGAGCGTGAGTGGGAGATCGACCTCATCACGACCGCGCCCTCGGTCGTCTACCAGATGCACATGAAGGACGGGGAGATGCTGGAGCTCCATAACCCCGCCGACATGCCCGACGTCACCAAGATCGACCGGATCGAGGAGCCCTGGATCAAGGCCACCATCATGGTCCCCGACGAATTCCTGGGCGATGTCCTCAAGCTCTGCCAGGACCGGCGCGGCGTGCAGCAGGACATGCAATATGCCGGCTCCCGCCCCCTCGTCGTCTACCGCCTGCCGCTGAACGAGGTGGTGTTCGACTTCTACGACCGCCTGAAAAGCGTGACCAAGGGCTATGCCAGCTTTGACTACCAGATGGACGGCTATGACGCCGAGACGCTGGTCAAGATGCAGATCCTGGTGAACGAGGAGCCGGTCGACGCGCTCTCGACCATCGTCCACCGCGACAAGGCTGAGAGCCGCGGCCGCGCCATGTGCGAGAAGCTGAAGGAGCTGATCCCCCAGCACATGTTCAAGGTCCCGATCCAGGCGGCCATCGGCGGACGCATCATCGCGCGCGAGACCATTTCCGCCTTGCGCAAGGACGTCACCGCGAAATGTTATGGCGGCGACGTGACCCGCAAGCGCAAGCTGTTGGAAAAGCAGAAGGCGGGCAAGAAGAAGATGCGCCAGTTCGGCCGGGTCGAGATCCCGCAGGAGGCGTTTATCAACGCGCTTAAGATGGATGGTTAGGGAGTGGGATTAATTGGAACAGACACATCTTGCAGAGGCGCGGAAGTCTCTTTAACGCATTCAGAATTATGAAATTTCAGGGTTTGATAGGCAGGCGGAACTTGGTGCTGGGCTTAATACTGCAGATATAATTCCGGCGGCTAAGCGATTACAGGGCTTGTTCAATAAAGTTCCATCTCGAATTCTCGATGAATTTCCCGATCAGAACCTTCGGCAAATAAAACAACAGGCCGATCAAGTCTATGGGCTATTTGAAGGCGTAGCAAATTTTAACACAGAAAAAGGGGAATCCTGCAGAAACAAAGCGATCTATGAAAGTCAGAATTGAAAACCAATACTCTCCCGTATTCGATGTCGTCTCTCCCCATGTCTCATACTCTGCATCTAGGATCACTGATTTCCAATCCCTTGAAGCAGAGGGCCGCGCTGCGGTTCAGGCGATCGCCGATCAAACTCAAGGCTTAACTACATAGCTGGAAAAAGATCGCGTAGAAGCAGAGCGCATTCTGGAGGAAGTTCGTGCGATTGCAGCTGAACAGGGCGTTACGCAGCAGGCTTATTATTATGGCAAGGAAAGCGAAAACCACGAAGAACGTGCGAAAAAATTGACCTTCTCCCCGGGATCCGGGCCATTGCGGGCTGGGATTTTCCACCTTTGAATGGACGGAGGAGGATGTCCCATGAAGCGCAGCCGGTTCGGCGACGAGCAGATCATTGCCGTCATCAAGGTGTAGATCGGCGTGGAATAAGGACCCCGGCTGAGGGGTGATCGGCGTCCAATCGGGACCCCCCTGGCAATGGGGTCCACCGTGCTCCCGAGGTTATCGGGGGCCGAGATTGGGATGCTGGTTGTGGAGACGATCGCGAA
>JBCCJI010000007.1:0-173559 GCA_039027855.1 Pseudomonadota bacterium
CTCACGCCTCACCCTCGAGCGCCTTCAGTCGACGCGCATCGGACACCTCCAGGCCGCCATACTTCGCCTTCCATTTGTAGAACGTCGCCGTTCAAACGTCGCCGAGCTGACCCCGTGCTTGCGGCAGATGTCGGCGGACGCAACGCCCGCCTCCCGCTCCTTCAGCACCGCGATGATCTGCTCCTCGCTGAACCTCGATCTCTTCATCCGTCCATCTCCTTCTCAGGGACGGTCTCTACCCAAATCTGGCGGAGAAGACGGGGCTCAGGTCACCTCGTTTCCCGTCTCTGGGTCACCCGTTGCTGGTTACCCGTTGCTGGGTATCGCGCCTAAGCGACTGCCCTTTCCAGCGGGCCGGGCGTTTGGGCTCGGCCCGCTGGTTGGCAGCGCGTTAGCTCTCGAGGCGGTCTAGGCGGCCGCTGTCGGCTGGCCTCACGCGTCCAGCCCCAACCTTGGGGAGCCTGACTTCGGACTGGGGATTGGTGGTGTCCTGACCATCGCTCGCCATCGCAGCATTGAAGAGGATCTGCCTTGCATCGGGACCTATGCCGCCAGCGCCGACCAAGGTGAGCGCGACCAATCGTGTCGCCTCGGCCGCCGACACGCTGGTCCCGCGCAAGGCCACGACCGAGCCATCGCGTGCCCCGGCGCCGAGCCGACCGCGGTGTGCCGCACTTCTCTCGCACGGCATGGCGGCCGTCGGCTCATAGCGGGCAAACGGTCGGAAAATCGGATTTGCCGTGGGCGGCCGCCGTGGGGCCGTGCCGGAGTAGGGCACAGGTTTGCCGTCTGAGAGCCGGAAACCACCAACAGCGGCGATCTCTCGCGACGAGGCAAAAGTGTTCATCGTGCCGTGACGACGCACCAAGGCGCCGGTGTCGAGGTCGACCGCCTGTTCACCCTTTCGATAGCTGTAGGCGTCGATGATCCGCCCGACATCATCGTAGACCCGATAACTCGGGTCGTCGAGATAGGGACGGCGACTTGTGGCGGCGTTGGGGCGGGCTGACTGATCGCTCTGCACGCTGCAGGTGACTTGCACGCTTCGAGTGCTCCGGACGCTGATCTGCCAGCGCCCGGCAGGCGCCATCGTGACAGCGGCAGCTCGGGCAAAGCTTGGTGCCGTGCAGAGCACAAAACGCAGCCGTGGTTGGCCGCCACCCACAACCTCGTCGCAGTACAGACGCGACACAAGGGTGCCGAACTCCCGGAAGCTGCGGGTCTGGAACGGAACGAGGGGGAGTGGCGCGCCCCGCGGCGGCTTGATGCCCACCGAAACCTCGCCTGGCTGCAGGGGGCCCGCCCCGTCCAGCGGCTCCACGTAGAACTCCAGAAAGTTTGACGACTGATCCTCGGGCTGAACCCGAAGTGCGCAGGTCGTCTCGGGTTTGCTTGGCGGGTTGAGGGCCACGCTGGCAAAACCCTGCTTCAGATTGTCGTTGCCCGCGGGCATGATCACGTCGATCTCGGGCAGCTTAAGGTGTTTGCGCACCAGGTTGATGGCAGTCACCACGCTCGGCAGGGGCCCGAACCCATCACGCGGGCCTGCATGCATCCCGAAGGACAGGTTGATAACAATGCGGTAGCCGGTGCGGCCCTTGCGGTCGTCCTCACTCAATTTGCTGAACAGCAGATCGCTTAGGGCGATGATCCGGCCAATGCCGAGGATGATAAAGTACTCGAGAAAACTGCCCGACAGCCCGAGGACGCGGCGCGTTGGCAGGTTCACTACCATGACCGGGAGCCGCTTCAGTTCCTCATCACCAACGGTAACGGGGTGCTCTACCTCGGGGTTGTGTGGGTTAAATCCGGCGGCGACGTCGAGCATATGCGCGCCATGGGCGACGCGCCGGGTCAGGCCCCGATGGCCAAGCGGATCGCGCATCTCGACAAGGCCAGCGGCCTCGTTGAACGCTTGGTCGTCAACCTTGCCCGAGGGCGAAGAGTTGGTGCTGATCAGGCTGTCTATCTCTCCACTGTAGAGTTCGCGGCCGAAGGGCAGGTATGTCTGGGTGCCCGTGCTGCGGCCCTGCTGCTGCCACGCCGCGAGGATGCGGGTTTTCCCATCTGCAAAGCGCTGGCGGCGATGACAGAGCGGTACGGCGGTGTCGATCACGCCGACAATAACCGCTTCCGCCGGTGGCGGTTCAGGTAGGTCAGTCGCTGGCGGCAGCCCGCCGTTCTCCCCGTTGGGCGTATGCTGGACGTAGGCCGGCAGGAACAGCGTCGCCTGCGAGCCGGCCAGCTTTTCGATGACGTCTTTGATGACGTCCTGCTCGCTGCGATCGCCCGCCGCCGTGGTGAGCGAGGATCCCGATGCCGCAGCACCGAAGAACAACTGCAGACTGGCCAAAAACTCCGGCGACAGCAGCGAGACGTCCAGAGAATCCAATGCCCCGTCGCTCGCCTCGAGATCGGGTTCACGATCTCGCCGCCAGTGCACATAGGGTGGCTCGATGTCAGCGTCGTTGCGGGTGGTCCAGTCTGTCCATTGCGCCGCCATCACGCGTGCCCCTCGGTCGTCGTGGTCGTCGTCGTGGTTGTGGTCGTCGTGGATGTCGGCGAATGTGGCGAAGGTGACGGCGCTGGCGTCGATGAGGCGGGTTGTGCCCATTCGGCCGTGGCCTTCTGCCAAAGCCAGCTCAGCTGCGGCGCCTCACCCGCAGCGATGGCGGGACACTGAACCTGCGGTGCTGCCAGCCTTGTGCTGAGCCATGCCAAATCGAAGTCATCGCCGGCCGCGAAGTTAGAAGGAAACGACAGGCTGACGCAGTCTGGGGTGCCCTGGTTGGCTAGCGCGTACATCGCCTCACCGATCTGGCAGCCCATCATCGCGCCGGCTGCGCTGTCGACTGGAAAGTGCACGCCCGCGATCACCCGATTGGCCGCGATGCGTTGGGCCAGCAGAAACGGCAGCGCGCGCTTTGCGGCGCCCGTTGCGGCGTCCTCGCCGGTCATCAGGCGATGCATAACGGTGGCTAGCGCGAAGGCTTCGGTCGCGTGGCCAGACGGGTAGGAGGAGTGGTCGGGTGTTTGGATAGTCGGGAAGACTTGCGGCGCGAAATCCACCGGGCGCGGTGTGCGACAGAAGTGCTTCACCAGCATCTCGATCTGAATCGTGAAGCGCTGCGTCAGGGCCAGCAATTCGCGCGAATAGCGCCTCGCCGACATGTTGAGCAAACCTACGCCACCGAAGAACGAGCGGATGTCGCCGATCTGCAGCGCGATCTCAGTCACGCGGTCAGCGCGCAGATCGGCATAGGCATGCACGAGATCAAGCTGCTTCTGCAGCATGTTGTCGGTGGTGTCGTGGATGTAAGGCGGCTTGTCCAACGTCAGGATCGTACAGGTGCCCAGCGTAAGTTCGGCGCCGGCATTTTGCGCCTTGGGTTTTGCCGTCAGTTTGCCGGACAGTTCGGCGCCTACCACCAGGCCCCGATTGCGGGGGCCGAGGTAGCTCGTATCAGCGGCGTCTGAGACGGGTGCCCAGCTGGGCGCGGCATTCAAGAAATCGGTCGGGTTCCAGTAGCCGACGATACCGTCATGCGTGGTCGTCAGCGCGGCCGTGAGCGCGCGTGACGCCATGCCGCCGGCATGCATCGGGGCAAATGCTTCACCATTACCCTCGCCATTGCCTTCGCCGTTACCTTCGCCATTACCTTCGCCGTTACCTTCACCATTTCCTGCAATGAGCATCTTTTTCTCCATTCGACACAACGAGAACACGTCGACGATTGTGGAATGGTCTTGCAGCGGTCAATCGCCTTGCGGCCGAGGCGCCCCGGATTGACGGTTATTTCACGATATCGCGGGTCGGATTGACCTTCCGTCGCGTAGTCCATAAATTTTCATTTGAGATTTTTGCCGTTTCGGTTGGTTTTTGGTGGATCAGCCGTATCACGGGAGTGTGTATTGGCGAGTAGATCCTCGGTTTCAGCGTCGCTCTCCGGGGCGTTCCGCCTCCGTGATGAGAACGGGAGAGATCTGGCGCCCAAGAGCATCAGAGCGCAAGCTCTCCTCGCTATGCTCCTTGTCAGCCGCGATGGCACGCGCAGCCGGGTTTGGCTGCAGGACAAGCTTTGGAGCCAGCGCGCGAGCGAACAGGGTCGCCAGAGCCTGCGCCAGGCGCTTACCGACATTCGCCGCGCGCTCGGCGCTGAACGGGATCTGCTCAGCGCCGACCGACGGAACGTTTCCATCGATCTCGCGCGGATCATCATGCTGCCGCCCGAGGACGATGATGCTGAGTTTCTCGAAGGTTTTGACGTCGGCGATCCAGAGTTCGAAGACTGGCTGATTGCCCAGCGGGTCACGCGCCGCCCGGCGCCGGCCATCGGTTCTGCCGATCACGCCAGCGTTCCACGCCCGCAGCGTGCCATGCGTCCGGCAGTTCTCATCCAGACACAGGAGACGCAACCGGGGCCCATCGCCCTGACCGAAACGCTCTTTGCCGATGTGATCGCGCGTTCGATCGGCGAGCTCCTGTCGGTTGAGATCTACCGCACGCAGCCGGAGGTGGCGCCGGGCTGGTTGCTGCTGGCGTCGGTGCAGTGCTTCCGCACGGCTGACGGGCGCCTTGGCCTGAGGGCGACGCTGGAAGACGTCGCGGCACGGCGCCATGTCTGGGCGGACATGGCGATGGCCGAGGCCGGTGGGACCATCTGCTTCGACGATGCCGCTTTCCTCGCACTCAGCAACGGGTTGGTCTCGGCGCTGGTTCAAGAGGTGATCGCTGGGCCGCGGCGGGCGCGCGGTGCGGTCGACGCAAACCTGCTGCTGACATTGGCGGTGCGGAAGATCTTCACGCTGCGGGGCGATAATCTGGCCGAGGCGGACCGCATGCTGCGCGATGCCGCCGAGATTGAGCCGCGGGGCCTCCAGCATGCTTGGCGCGCCTATCTCTACTCGATCCAGGCGGTTGAGCGGTTGGTCCCCGATCTCGATGCCCTGAGCGAGATCGCCAGCGCCTGCAGTGCCTGTGCGTTGGAGACCGAGCATGAAAACTCCTACGTGCTGGCGGCTGTCGCCAACCCCCGCCGAGTGTTCGATAAGAACTACGCCCAAAGCATCGAACTTGCCCGCATGGCTGTGCGGAAGAACCCGGCCAATCCGCTCGCCTGGTCTTCGCTCGCAGGCGCCAAGCTGTATCAGGGCGACGCTGAGGCGGCGCATCGCTTCGCGGTCAACGCCCATGCGCTGGCGCAGCGCACAGCCTTCAAGCCCTGGGTGGACTTCCAGCGCTCGCTTACCGCAGCCGTCAACGGCAACGTGGATGAGGCAATCCGGCTCAGCGAAAGCGCGAGCGCGCTCGCATCGAGCTTCCGCCCACCGGTCCGCTATCTGTGCGCGATGTATGCATCCGACAATCGTCCCGGCGACGCTGCCCGCGCTGTCAGGGCGCTGAAGTCGCTTGAGGCCGATTTCACCGTAGAGCGGCTGGCGAACGATCCAGAATACCCGGTCTCGCTGATGCGCCGCACCGGGCTTTTCAGCAATCGGTTGATCGCCGACATCGAAGCGTGAGAAGCACCGGCGACGATCTCGTCGCAAAAAGCTGCCTTCGATGCACGCTTGACGCTGCTCTGACGCTGCTCTGACGCAGGCTGTGGAACCTGCCCCCGTCGATAACCAGACGGGGAGACACTCATATGCTGTTTTCACTTGGCCACGGGCGCCGCGTTTTTGCCGAAGCCGACCCGGGACCCGTGCCTGAGGGCGTTCGCGCCCCATGCGTGGTGCAAGGCGACGGGCCCCCCGGATCGGGCCGTTTCGGATACTACTTTCCCGATGCCACCGATGTGGGCGCTACCGGCATCACCGTCCAGTCGCTCGATGCGCTGGCGGCGGCGATGGTGGAGGAGGACGGCGATCCGGCGGCACAGAATTCGTCGATCCCCCCGATTTTCACCTATCTCGGCCAATTCATCGACCATGATGTGAGCGCGGGCACCGACCGCGAGATCGGCCTTTCGACCATCGCGGCGCCTTTCTTCTACCCTCAGCCGCGCGCCAAGGTATCCACGAGCCTCGTCAATCTGCGCCTCGGGACCCTCGGCCTCGACAGCTTGTACGGCGACACACCGGGGCAGGGAGCTTTTGCGGATCGGCTGCGCGAACTGCTGCGCTTCCCGCGCGACAGGCGGAAGATGTGGATTGCCTTTCCCGAAGACGTGCCTCCGCGCCGTTTGCCCAAGCCCGCCGATGGCGCAGCCGATGTCTTGCGTCTTGGCCGGCTTGTGCAGGGTGCCATTCCTCCACTGCCGTTGGCCGAGATCGAGGCGCAGTCGCCAGACATCCGCGACACCTTTCTTGAGGAGGACGGCACGCCCAAGGTGCAGCGCGCCATCCTGGGCGACGCGCGCAACGATGAGAACCTGATCGTCGCCCAGTTGCACCTTGCCTTCCTGCGCCTTCACAACGTGCTGGTCGATCACTGCGATGATGCGGCGGTGCGCGAGGAGGGTGGCGAGGCGGTCTTCGAATGGGCGCAGCGCCGGGTGCGCTGGACCTACCAGTGGATTGTCATCAACGAGTTCCTGCCGACTGTCTGCGATCCCCACATCGTTGGTCAGGTACTGGCCGACGAGGCGCCGCTCTACCGCGCTTTCCTGACACATTGTGCACCGCCGGCTGGCAGCCTGCCGGTGCCTCTCGAATTCTCGGTTGCGGCCTATCGCTTTGGCCATTCCATGGTGCGGGGTGACTATGACTTTAATCCGTTCTTTGGGCGGACGACGCCTGGCTTCCCGCCACTGCTGCCGCGGGCTCCCTTCGATCTCCTGTTCCAATTCACGGGAAACGGGATGCCGCCGATGCCCACCCCACAAGCGGGCAGTTTTGACAAGCTCCCCTCCAACTGGGTGATCGACTGGGCGCGTTTCGTGCACCGCCCGCCGCTCGCGATGCCTGACCGCTCAGCGCGGAAGATCGACACCCGCCTCGCCCCGGCGCTCGATCGTATGCGCAACGAGACCGACCTCCCGGCCGAGGTGTTCCAAAAACTCGCCACGCGAAATCTGCGCCGCGGTTTCCGGCTTAACCTTCCGAGCGCGCAGGACTGCATCCGCCACTTGGATGAAGAGCACGGGATCGCAGTTCGCCCGCTCAGCCTGGCAGAGCTTACCGGCGGTCGCACCGGGCCCGCGCTTTGCGACGGGCTGATCGAGCACACGCCGCTTTGGTTCTACGTTCTCAAGGAAGCCGAGGTCCAAGCCAATGGCGAGTATCTCGGTGGTCTTGGCAGTCATCTTGTCGCCCAGACCCTTGTGGGTCTGATCGTTCAGGATCCGACATCCTACTGGAACGCGAAAGGCGCCGACGGTCAGCGCTGGTCGCCGCCCGCAACCGCCGCGATGCCCGATGGCGATCCCATCGACAGCATCGCCGATGTGCTGAAGGCCGCGCTGGTTCTTTAGGCACTGCTATGAGCGGGGCGCCCTGACAAATGTGTGCCCCTCACCATTCTTCCCAACAAGAGAGAGATCATGAGACATTCTGTTTCGGCGCTAATGCTCACCGTTTGCACAGCTATCACCGGCTGCGGCTCCAACTTCCTCTCAACCCGCGCCACCAATCCAGTGATTAAGGAGAACGTGGGTCCAGTGATCGATATTCCGGGCCTTGGCCCGGACACCGGTGTGCTCGCCCTGCGTCCCGACCGGCGCCTCACCATTTTCAAGGAAACTGACCAAGGGCAGGGCCGCCTGTTTTGCTCTGAGCCATCGCCAGACGTGGCCGATGCCGCCGCATCGATCTTCACGCTGCAGGGTCAGCTCGAGCTGCAACAACAGGGCGGCACGAGCGGCAGCGGAAGCTTGGGGATTGGTAATGCCATCGCGCTCCAGCCGAACCAGATATTTTCCCGCACCCAGGGCGTGCAATTCTATCGCGACCGCTCGTTCCAGCTCTGCCAGATGTTTCTCAACGGTGTCTTTGGGCCGGCTGACAGCTCCGAAGCGCTGGCGGCATATCTGGAGGCCGAGCTGGCGCTGACGCTGAGTGCACGCTCGCTGATCGAGTTGGAACTGACCGAGGCATCGGGGCCGCTCCAGCAGGGCTTGCAACAACAGGTCAAGAACCAGGCGATCAGCGATGTTAAGGAGATTGCCGGGGTGGTGAAGGATCTGACACCCCCGCCTGCTCCCGCCCCAGCCCCCAAGCAAGACTGAGCTCGGTAAGGGCGGAAAACGCGCCCGTACACTCTCCATGAGAAAACAGACGAGACGGCGCAGATAGGGGTGAGGACACCCATTCCGACGGCCCCTATCTGCTCCAACGCGTTTACTCAGAACCGATCAGCCGGAACCGGCCCGAAGGTTCTCGTCTGTGGTGGAAGCTGGGCCGCGGTTGCTTTCGATCCGGGCGTTATCCCCGACGTCAAAGCCCGACGCAGGGTGGCATGGGGCGATGGGGGCCGATCAGCTGTTCGGTTACGATGGTAAGCCGACCTGCGGAGAGCGGTCCTGCTGACAGAACGCACCGGCCCCTGTCCCGGTCACTCAAGCACCCGGGCATGGACGACCATCCCGCCGCAGGCCATGGCGGCGGGGTGGCGGACATCGCTGTAGAGGGTCGCCAGGGTTCCGGGATCGATGCTGTCGAGTGTCAGTGTCGCGGCCTTGCCGACGGTGTCGCCATCGCTCGGGATCAGGGTGATCTCGGCACCCCGTCCCGCGGGCTTTGCGGTGATCGAGAAATCGAGCGCCGGTCGGGCGAGCGAGGCGCGGGCTTCGACCGGGCTGGCGGCCGGGCCAAGCGGAAGGGTTACCTGACGGATCCGCCGGTTGTCTCGGCAGGGGCGCATGCGGCTTCGATATTCGATGTCGATCCTGACGGCGATGCGGCCAGCGGGGGTTGCGCTCGGCTGTCTGGGTCTGTCGAGCGGCGGGCTCGGTGTCTCCTCAGCCTGCGGCAGGATGGCGAGGGTGGGCGCTTCTTCGCGGGGCTGTTCCGCGACCGGTGCGCCGGCCACCGGCGTCTCGGGTGCTGGCCTTGCGCCGGGGCGCGCTGCCGCAGCGTCGCCGGAGAAGAAGAACTCGCCGATCAGCGAAGAGCTTTCCCAAGGCACCTGCTCACCGCCGGTGGCCTGCAGCACGTCGACCCGGACCCGCTTGAAGACCTGCTCGATCGCCAGACCGGGCGATTTGATCGCCCGCGCCAGGGCGGCGGTGTAGGGACTGTTGTTGCCGATGCCGTCCACGGCCACGCCACCCGGTGCCGTGGCAAACGCGATGAAGCTGCCGGTCGGTGCGTTCTCGCGGGCGAGCCCTCCGCTGCTGGCCGAGCGGTAGGAGCGGGCGAAGGGATTGTTCCGGCAGGCATCGAGGATGATGATGTTGGTCGTGCCCGCGCTCTCCATTTGACCCATCACCCACGAGACCGGCACGGCCGCGATGTCGAGATCGGCAGCATCGGCGATATCGGCATCGGTCGGGATCAGAAAGTTCCGCCCGCCTGCCTGGACGCCGTGCCCAGCGAAGTAAAACAACGCCGTCGTACCCGGACCCGCGCGGCGCAGGTCACGACCGAAGGCGACAATGGCGCGCTGCAGGTCACGTTGGTTGCCATCGGTCAGGAGCGTGGTCTCGAAACCGGTCTCACGGAGAGACCGCGCCATCAGGCGCGCGTCGCGTGCCGGATTGTCGAGTGTGCTGACCCGCTCATAGGCGCCGACGCCGATCACGAGGGCCAGGCGCTCCGCGGCAGATGTCGGGCCCGGCATGGCGACGATGGCGACCATGAGCACCGTCAGGGCGGCGGTGAGGATGCGAAAGCCCCACTGGGCGGCGGTCGAACTGGTGACGCCGGCGCGTCTTGTCCGGTCGCGAGAGCCTGGGGGCGCGAGGGTAGGAGCCGTCTTCATCTTTCACTCCAGATGTCTCGCGGAACGCGTGTATCCGCCCTCATTTTGCCGTGATCTCGCCTGATCTTCCAGGCACTCCATAAGGGCACATTGTCGAGACGTGCCCTACGACACCAGTCCTTTGGTTGTCGTCCGGGGCCCTGTCGCGTTGTGCTTGTCCGAGCCGGTTATTTGTCGACTCCGCCGTTGCTGCGACTGCTGACGGGAGACCGTTCATGATCGATCATATCCGCGAAGCGATGCGCCGCCGCGATGAAGGCGCGGCGAGCGAGGCGGCATCCGAGACGGATGGCCATCCCGCCGCCGAAACTGGTGGCGTCGTCGGGACTGACGATGCCGCGGAGAATCGTGCGGGTCAGCCTGTGCCGGGCGCCGCGGATCCGGCCGGTGCGCTTCTTCAGCCGCCTGAGCCCATGGATCCTACCGGAGAGGCGCTGGATACCGTGCGCGATATCCTGTTCGAGCGGGTGATGGACCTAACGCGGGAGACGTCGGGGCCAGGCGATGCTGCGCAGCCCGCCGATCAGCCTGACCCTGAACTTGATGCAGGCGGAAGATCAGAGACTGTAGAGACCTCGGCCAGCGATACCATGCCGGCGCGCGAGGCGGCGGGGCAGCGCGCCGCCCTTGATCGGCCCGAGCAGATGAACGCATCGTCGCGTGACGACACCTTCGAGCAGGTGACTGACCGCGCCGACAAGGCAGAACCCTCGCCCCCCGAGGATCGGGCCGCCGAGACGATTATGGAGCCCAGGGCACCTTCTGAAGAGATGGTCGCGGGGGAGGCCTTCGATCTCACGTCGGTGCCGTCGATGACTGAGCCTGAAGGGATGCAGACGGATCGTGAGGATGCAGGCGAAGTCGCGAGTCCGGCAGTGCCGGGGACGTCGCCGGGCGATGATCTGAGCCGTGATGCCCTGCAGGATGACGAAACGGTCATTCTCGCGCCGGCGGATAGCGATGATATCCCCACGACACGCGCCGCCGCTACCGCGCCACAGGTGCCGAACGACGCCACCCTCATACCCGCCGACACAGGCGTGATCGAGGATCCTTCCGCCGCCTATCTGCTGTCCGGTATCCGTGAGGAGGATGCGGCCGAGGGCGAGCTGCGCCGCGCGGTCGATACCGAGCAGTCCACCCCAGAAGCTGAGATTCCGCCCGCAGTTGCGGCATCGTCAGACGTGGTTGTTGGCACCGCCGTTGATGCGACCGATCCCGATGATCTTCGTCGCCTGATTTCCGGTGACGATGAGACCGTTCTGAATGTCGATGGTGCGGCGGACGAGACCGTGGCCGCAGCCGAGGATAATATCGGCGGCGCCGGTGATGACAGTGCTGACCCTTCGGTGCGAAAGTCGGCGCGGCGGACGGCGCGTCGTGGCGGCCGACGACGCCGAGGCGCGACGAGGCGCCAGCCGGCGTCGGGGGCGCCGAGCCGGGGTGCGATCGCGGGTCTCGGCGCGGCGCTCGGCCGCCGGTTTCCGACACTGGAATTTGCTGTCGGTGCGGGCGGGCGCGGCCTCCAACTTCGCGTCGAGCCACACGTCCAATTCGGCGTGGCCGGCTTGGTCCTGCTGGTGGCCGCAGGTCTCGCCACCTTGCCGGGTGATCCGGCGATGATTGATCGGGCTGAGGCGGAGGCGGCGGCCGACGCGGAGACAGTCGTCGCTCTTCAGACACCCGAGCCGCCAGCCGCTCAGCCAGTACTGCCCGCCGCCGTCGCACCGCAGGATACCGCTGCCGCGGCGGAGCGTCGTTCGCTCGAGCGTCGGCTCGCGACGGCGCGGGCCGAGCTTGAAAGCCTGACGGCAACACTGGCGTCGGAGCGGGCAGCCCTTCGAGACAGCGAGCGCCGGGCCGAGATCATGGCCACGCGTATGGCGGAGACGCGCGAGGGCCTTGATGAAGCGCGTGGTTCGATCGAGAGCCTCCGCGGCCGCCTGACCGAGCAGGCCGATGAAATCCGCACCTTGCGGCAGACGCTCAATGCCTCCGTTGCCGCAGGCGCTCAACGCGACGCGAGCGCAGCCTCGGCCACGGGCATCGCGCAGCCGCCCCAGATCGCGGGTGGCTTTGGTGGGCCGAGCATGCCGCAGGCGCCGATCGCGCTCGCCAGCATCGCACCTGACAGCTTTGCCCGCCCGACCGCGCGGCTCTCCAGTGGCGAGGGCGAGATCGCGACCAGTATCCAGCTGCCTAGCAGTGCCGCCGCGACGACGACAGCGCCGGTTGTGCTACCCTCTGCGATCGGCGCAGCGGCGGCGCCCGCGCGCGTGGCGCAGCCTGGCGCTTCGGCCCCGGCGCGGCCGAGCGGCGGGTTGGGGGTCGCTCCCACCGTCGCTGTGGTCGCAGCGCTCAACGCAGATGCCACCGAGGCCGGGGCAGTTACGACGAGCGACGCGCAGACAAGCACCACTGATGGCGCCAGCCCGAGTTCCGCGCTTAGTGTCCAGACCTCGGGCGTGACACCGCCGCCGCGTTCCCGTAACGACAACCTCGCCTCGATCCGGCAGATCCCGGGCAGCCAACTCGATGGCGCGACGGCGCTGCAGGGCGATGTCTACGTGCAGGCGGGCGTTTTCACGGCAAAGAGTTATGGCTTCAGGCTGCACGAAAACCTGACCAGCCGGGGCATCGCGGCGGATGTGCTGCCGACGACCTTCCTCGGCCGTGATGCGATCCGGGTGCGGGCCGGGCCGTTCGAGACGGCGGAGGAGCGTCGCTTTGCCATGACGGCGCTCCGCGAACTTGGTATCAACGACGCCTTGCCGGTATCGCGCTGAACGCCGCGGGGCCGCGGCCTGGCAGATCGTCCGGGTCAAGGAAACACAGAGGGGGCAGGCTCATGCCTCGAGCAGGGGGCGGTCGGTCACGCGGCCGCCCCGTTCTGTGTTGAGACACCCAACCGCGCCCCGTCGCTCAGACGCCATCGCCCTCATGCCGAGAGCAGGCGTTCCACGATCTCGCGGGTGTTGCGCGACAGCGAGGGCGCGTCGGCGATGCGTTGCATGGCCGCGCGGGCGTGGGTCTGCCGGGCGGTGTCATAGCGGCGCCAGCTCTCGAAGGCGCCGGTGATCCGGGCTGCGGTTTGCGGGTTCACCGCATCGAGGCGCAACAGCCAGTCGGCGATGAAGCCATAGCCCGACCCGTCAGCGGCGTGGAAGCCCACCGGGTTGCCCATGGCGAAGGTCGCGATCAGCGAGCGGAACCGGTTGGGACGCTTCCAGTTGAAGGCCGCGTCCTCGGTCAGCGCCTGCACCCGCGCCAGCGCATCGGGCAGGGGGGCGGTGGCCTGCACAGCAAACCACTTGTCCATCACCAGTTCGTCGTTCTCCCAGTCAGCGCGGAAGCGCGCGAGACGGTCGGCGGCCCCCGGTCGGCCGAAATGGGTCAGCAGCGTCAGCGCCGCCATCCGGTCGGTCATATTGTCGGCCGTGTCCGCCTCAGCCTCGGCGGCGGCATCGGCGCCCGCATCCCCGCCCGCCAGCATGAGGCCAAGGGCACGGCTCGCCAGCGCCCGCTTCGCCGCCGAGGCGGCATCGGGGCTGTAGGGCCCTGGTACCGCCATCTCGGCGCGCAGCCCCGGCAGGCTGTCGGCCATGTGCCGGCCAAGTGCCGCGCGCATCGCCACCAGCGCCGCATGGATACGGTCGGGATCGGCGGGTGTGCCGCTCGCCGCGATCTCGGCCGCGACCTCGTCATTCCCGGGCAGTTCCAGCATCAACGCGCGGAACTGCGGGTCGAGCGCGCCATCGCACGCCACGCCCGCTAGCGCGGCGCACCAGTCGGCCGGTACCGCGTCGGGATCGTCCGCCCCGGTCTCGGCCAACCGTCGCGTGAGGTTCAGGGCATAGCGCCGCCCTGCCTCCCACCGATTGAAGGGGTCGCTGTCATGCGCGAGCAAGAACCCGCGCGTCGCGTCGTCCAGATCATGCGAGACCACCGCCGGTACCGAGAAACCGCGGTTGAACGACAGCACCGGCCGGGTCTTGAGGCCGTCCACCGGGATCGTCTGCTCGGCCTCGCTCAGCTTGAAGAGACGGTCATGCGGGAAGATGTCCCGGCCATCCCCATCCAGCAGGCCGAAGCGGATCGCCATCTCCATCGGTTGCTTGCTCGGCTGGTCCGGGGTCGGGGCCACCTCCTGGCGCACGGTCAGGTGGTAGAGGCCGCGTTCGCCGTCCCATGCCTCCGAGACAGTCAGGCGCGGCGTGCCCGACTGATGCCACCAGAGCGAGAACTGCGAGAGATCGCGGAAGGTGGGATCGCCATCGCCAAGCGCGTCCTCGAAACAGGCGCGGAACTGCTCGATCGTGCAGGCCTGCCCGTCATGGCGGTCGAAATAGAGATCCAGCGCGCGGCGATACCCTTCCGGCCCGGCGAGGCCATGCAGCATGCGCACGACCTCGGCGCCTTTCTCATAGACGGTCGCCGTGTAGAAGTTGTTGATCTCGCGATAGGCTTCGGGGCGCACGGGGTGGGCCAGGGGCCCTGCATCCTCGGAGAACTGGCGCGCCCGCAGGGCCTTCACCTGGTCAATGCGCGCCACGGCCGAGGATCGCTCATCTTCGCTGAAGCATTGATCGCGAAAGACCGTCAGGCCCTCCTTCAGGCAAAGCTGGAACCAGTCGCGGAGGGTGATGCGGTTGCCGGTCCAGTTGTGGAAATACTCATGCGCGACGATCGCTTCGATCAGCGCATAGTCCCGGTCGGTCGCCGTCTCAGAGCTCGCCAGCACGTATTTCGAGTTGAAGATATTCAGTCCCTTGTTCTCCATCGCGCCCATGTTGAAGTCGTCGACGGCGACGATGTTGAAAAGGTCGAGATCGTATTCCCGGCCGTAGGCGGTCTCATCCCAGCGCATGGAGCGCTTGAGCGCATCCATCGCATAGGCGCAGCGCCCCTCATCGCCGGGCCGCACCCAGACCGCGAGATCCACATGCGCCCCGCTGGCGGTGGTGAAGCTGTCGCGATGGGCCACCAGATCGCCGGCGACCAGGGCGAAGAGATAGGCGGGCTTGGGGTGCGGATCGTGCCACTCGGCATAGTGGCGCCCGTCCGGCAGCGCGCCGGTCTCGCCCGGATTGCCGTTCGACAACAGCACCGGGCAGTCCGCCACCGGCGCCTCCAGCCGCACGGTAAAGGGCGCCATCACGTCCGGTCGGTCGAGATAATAGGTGATCTTGCGGAACCCCTCGGCCTCGCACTGCGTGCAGTACATGCCGTTCGAGCGGTAGAGCCCCTCCAGTTCGGTATTGCTGTCGGGGTCGATCTCCACCGTCGCGTCCCAGGTGAAGCGCTCGCCCGGCAGGGCGGCTGCGGCGAGCGTCAGCCCCTCGCGGCTGAGCGTCAGATGCGGCGACTGGGTCACATCGGTGGCGTCGACCGCGGCCGAGACCAGCGTCAAGCGCCGCCCGTCGAGTGTGAGGTCGGGCAGGGCGTCAGCCTCCGCCTCCGCGTCCGGGTTGCGGCGAAAGGCGATGCGGGCGCGTACCCGGGTTGCGCTCGGATGCAGATCGACGTCGAGCCGCACGCTCTCGATCACCCAGTCCGGGGGGCGATAGTCTGACAGGCGGATCACCGTGTCCGCCGTCTCGGGCGCCGGCCCTGCGGTGGCATCGATCTCGGCCTGCGACGCTGGGGGCATCAGGGCGGGCATGGGCGGTCACTCTTCTCTTGCGATCTGGGCGCGTTCTCGTGGGGCGCCAGGCATGAAGTAGGGGCGACGCCGTCCGGCTCTAGGCCGATGGTGCCGAGTTTACGACCATCTGACACGACCGAGCCTGCAACGACGCCGCGGCATGCGCAATCCATGCCGCGAGGGCCCAGGTCGGCCTTGGAGGGTCAGCCTTGGAGGGGCGGGGTTGGCTGGTGTAGACCCCGCGGCGGAGTGCGGTGCGGGCGGATGGTGCCATGGCGAAGAGCGGCAGGACGACAGGGCGAGCCGGCGGCCGTGCATCGGGCGCCTCGGCCGCACGCTCTGGCCGCACGGGCGCTGGCCGTGTCGCCACGCGCGGGGCTGGGCAGACGGTCTCGCCGACCCGCGGCACCGAGGCTGATGCCTTTCGCTGGACGCTCTATGCCGCGATGATGATCGCCGGCGTGCTGGTGCTCAGGCTCGGGGTCAATGCGCTGGAGTTGCTACCGGTGCATTTCGACGAGGCGCAGTACTGGGCCTATGGGCAGGAACTCGACTGGGGGTATTTCTCCAAGCCCCCGGGGGTCGGCGCCGTGATCCGGATCGCCAGCGAGCTGGGCGGCGACAGTCTTTACATGCTCCGTTTGCCAAGCGCGCTGGCCCATGCGGTGATCGCGGGCGGTCTGTTCTGGCTCGGCCGGCGTCTTTTTGACGGCGCGACGGGGTTCTGGGCGGCGGCGGCCTATACCGCGGCGCCGGGCGTGACCGTCTCGGCGATGATCATGTCGACCGATCCGGTGATGATGGCGGCCTGGGTACTCGCCATGCTGTTCTGGGTGCGCGCCATCGAGCATGCGCGCCCGGCGGACTGGGCCCTGATGGGCATCATGATCGGTCTCGGAACGCTGGCGAAATACACCATGCTGTTCATGCCGGCCGCCGCTGCCGCCTATGGCGTGTTCTCGGCGCGCGGTCGTGACTGGCGCGGAACAGCCATCGCTGCGGGGGCTGGATTTCTGGTCATCCTTCCTAATATTATTTGGAATGCGACCAACAGCTTCGCCACCTTTGTTCACGTAGCTGAAGACGCCGATCCCGGGCATGGCTACTTCAACCCAGGCAAGTTCCTGGAGTTCGCGGGTGCGCAGCTTGGCGTCATCGGGCCGGTGATCTTCATCGCGATCCTGGTCGCTTTCTGGCGGCGGCGCGACTGGATGACTGACTGGCGGATGCGCCTGCTTGCCTGGCAGACGGGCGGCGTGTTGTTCACGATCCTGGTGCTGGCCTTCCTGACCCGCGCGCAGCCCAACTGGGCCGCCCCCGCCTATGTCGCGGGCAGCCTTTTCGCGGTGGCTTGGCTGAGACAAGCGGGCTTCGGCCGGTTCCTGCGCTGGCAGATGGGTGTCGGTGTCTTCGGCGGCGTGCTGCTCTATGGCCTCGCGGCGCTGTATGCGGGGCGGTCCGATAGCCTGCTGCGCCCGACCGATCCCTTTAAGAAGATGCGCCTATCCGAACCGTTCTGTGACCGCGCCCTGGCCGCAATGGCCGAAGAGGGGGCTGAAGTGCTGTTGTCAAACAGCCGCAAGCGCTTGTCGGAATGTATGTTTCTCGGCTCACTCGGCTGGGATGAGGTCGCCGTCTGGCATCCGACTGGTCGGGCGTCGAACCACCATGAACTCGCCGCTGCCCTGCAGCCGGGTGATGAGCGCCGGATGCTGGTGGCCGTGCTGAGCCGCGATGCCCGCCGTTTCACCCAGCGCTTTGCCACCGCACGAGAGGTAGACAGCGGCAGCTTCGCGACGCATCGAGACCGCGATTACCGCTACACGCTTTGGGTGGTCGAGGATTTCAGGGGATATCAGTGAGGCGTTAGGCGCCGCGAAAGCGCAGCCGTCAGGCGGGTTGATCGCCGACGAGGCCGAGATACACCGGACGTGGGTCAAGCTCTTCCAAGCCAGTTCGAACCCATTCCATCATTGCGCCCACATCCCCGGCCGCTGGCACGGTCCCGATGACCTCCAGGAAAAGTTCATCATCCCCGGGCGCCGCCCAATTGGCGCCGCCAAGGCGGTCAAGTTCGGTCTTCAGGAAGGTATGGAACGCCTCCGCCTCGCCACGCGCGACCTGGATGGCCGCCAGCCGGAACAGCTCCGCCGCATGATCATAAGGGTCGATCGAACCGGCCGAGCGAGCCGCCGAGATCGCGGCCTCTGCCCGGCGCCAGGCGACGTTCAGCGCCCCGGCGCGCACCTCTGCCTCGGCCCAGATCGCGTGATGGCGGGCTAGGCCCGTGGATTGGGGTCCGAAATGACGCATCACGACGGGCATCAAGTCGGCCATCATCTCGCGCGCCGCCCAGGGGTCGTCAGGCGTCGAGACGCAGAGCACCAGCGCATGGGTCGCCGCGATCCGCCTCGGCGCGCCGGGCTGTGCATCGAGGATCTTCTGGTAAATCGGCGCCGCGGTCTCGCAGTCACCCGATGCCGCCGCCGCCTCTGCCGCATCCCAGGGATCGCTGGTCTGGACGACGGGGATGGCCTTGGTCGTGCTGGCCAGCGGGGTGGTGGGCAGGGCACCCACAACAATCATGCCAAGGGCACCAAGAAGTAGGCCCCAGCCGCGCTCGGCGCCTCGGCAAACGCATAACGTCACGGATCGTCCCTCCAGCTTGGCGCGCGCTTGGCGAAGAAGGCATCGATGCCCTCGCGCGCCTCGGCCGTCTCCCACCGATCGGCCAGCGCCTCGATGGTCATGGCGATGGTCTGCGGGTCAGGGCCGGGCGCCAGGCGGTTGACCAGACGCTTGGCATCGGCCACCGCCCCGGGTGCTGCGGCAAGATAGGGCGCGATCTGGTCTTCCACCGCCGCATCCAGCGCTTCGGGCGCCACCATGACCGAGGCGAGCCGAAGCCGCACCGCATCCGCCGGCTCGATCATGCGTCCGGAAAAAAACACCTCGCGAGCTCCCGCTCTCCCCAACCTTTCAACGACATACGGGGAGATCGTGGCCGGGGTGAGGCCCAAACGGACCTCGGTTAAGGCAAGCTTGGCGTCGGCGGCCACGATCGCGGTATCGGCCACCGCCATCAATCCGATCCCACCACCATAGGCCGCGCCATGCACCCGGGCGATCAGCGGCTTGGACAGACCATCGAGCGTGCCCAGCATGTGGGCAAGGCGCCTCGCCTCGGCGATGCGGGTGGCCCGGTCGGCCTCGGCCTGACGGCGCATCCAGGCCAGATCACCACCGGCCGAGAAGCTTTTGCCCGCGCCCTGCAGCACGATCACCCGCACCGCAGGGTCGGCATCGAGCGTCGCGGCCGCGTCAGCGAGCGCGTCGATCAGCGCCGCGTCCATCGCATTGTGCCGCTTCGGCCGGTTCATGGTCAGGTGCGCCACCCCGCGCGCATCCAGCTTAGTGAGCACTGGGGGCGCAGACGCCGGCGTAGGCTCATCGGACATCGGCAGGCTCCCGGTCATCGTCGCGCCGAAGGGCGTGGAGAAAGGGCATCAGGGGCTCGTGGAGAGCCGGCTCGACAGGGCTCGGGCCTGACGCTCTGCTTGGTCGAGGGCGGCGGGATCGACACCGGTCGACAAGCCCTGTCCATGCGCCCAGTCGATCAGGCGCCCGGTCGCCAAATTGCCGCTGGCGCCGGGAGCAAAGGGACAGCCGCCAAGCCCGCCCGCGGCACTATCGAAGACGGTGATCCCGCGCTCCAGCGCCACGGCGACGCTCTCCAGCGCCTTGCCGTTCGTATCGTGGAAATGCCCGGCCAGGCGCGCCGCCGGCAGCACGTCCAGCACCGCGTCGAGCATCGGTGCGATGGTCTCCGGCGTGCCCTGGCCCGTGGTGTCGCCGAGCGAGATCTCGAAAGCCCCCAAGCTGTCGAGCGCCTCGGCGATCCGCGCCACGGCAGCGGGGGCAACAGCACCCTCGTAAGGGCAGTGCACGACGGTCGAGATATAGCCGCGAAGCGGAATGCCGGCCGCCTGCGCTTGCTCGGCCACGGGCCGAAACCGGGCGAGGCTTTCGGCGATGGTCGCGTTGATATTGCGCGCGCTGAAGGTCTCGGATGCGGCGGCGAAGACGGCGATTTCATCGACCCCTGCGGCCATCGCGCTCTCAAGCCCGCGGAGATTGGGCACGAGGGCCGAGTACCGGATGCCGGGCGAGCGGGTGATCCCCGACAAGACCGCAGCGCCATCCGCCATCTGCGGGACAGCGCGGGGCGAGACGAAGGCCGCGGCCTCGATGCGCGCGAGCCCCGTCGCCGACAGCGCATCGATGAGCGCGATCTTATCGGCCGTCGCGATGGGGTCGGGCTCGTTCTGCAGCCCGTCGCGCGGGCCGACCTCGACGATGGTGATGCGGTCGGTCACGGGCCACCGTCTCCGGCGGCCGTTTGGGTCGTGTCAGCGCCATCGGGGCGCTCATCGGCGAGGGTGATGATCGGCGCGCCTTCCGCGACGTGGTCGCCGGGTGCCGCATGCACCATCGCGACGGTGGCATCACGCGGTGCGGTGAGCGCATGCTCCATCTTCATCGCCTCGATCACCGCGAGGGTCGCACCGTCGGCCACGCGGTCACCGGCCGCCACCCGCAGTGCCGTCACGCGCCCGGGCAGGGGGGCTTGCAGAACATTCCCGCTTGTTTGCTTTTCCGATGACGGGGTGGGATCGTGCCTCGTGACCGTCACCCGCCGGCCTGGACTGGCGAGGCTGAGCGGCCCGCCGCCTGCGAGGTCACCATGCAGCATGATGCGGCGCGTTCGCGCATCGCTGGTGACACGGCGCACGGTCTCGCCTTCCCGCGTCACCGTCAGCGTCACGGTGCGCGTGGGGTGCGCATTTGCCGTTTCGCCTGCCGTTTCGGCGCGGGCGATCAGTTGGCCACGGCGTGAACCGTCCGGGTCGGGCGCGATCTCGACATCGTAGGCACCGCCCGCCCCCTGGAGTGTCAGGCGCGTTCGTGCGGCCCCCCAGGCGCGCCAGGCGGCAAGGGGATGGGCGCTGTCCTCGAGCCCAGCGATCCAGGCCGCGATGACAGCCAGTTCCAGGGGTTCGGGCGCGTCCTCATCGCTGAGCTGGCTGCCACCGCGGTCGATCAGACCGGTGTCGAGGATGCCCGACGCAAATTCGGGATCGTCGAGCAGCCGGGCGAGGAAGCCGAGATTGGTCGTCACGCCTGAGACCTCGCTGGCCGCGAGCGCCTGTTGCAGGCGGGCGATTGCTGCACGTCGGTCAGGGCCGTGGGCGATGATCTTGGCCAGCATCGGGTCGTAATCAGCACCGACCGTATCGCCCTGCACGACGCCTGTGTCGACGCGCACCCCGTCGGGCAGTGTCGCCCCACCGGCGAGGCAGAGCCGGTCAAGGCGCCCGGTTTGAGGGAGGAAACCGCGCGCCGGATCCTCGGCGTAAAGCCGCGCCTCGATGGCATGACCGCTGAGCGTGACTGCCTCCTGCGCCGGCAGATGCGCCCCCATCGCGAGGTCAAGCTGTAGCGCCACGAGGTCGAGGCCGGTCACCGCCTCGGTCACCGGATGCTCAACCTGAAGCCGCGTGTTCATCTCCATGAAATAAAAGCCTGCCACCGGGGTGGTGTCGTCTGCCGCACGGGCCGCCAGTGCGGCACCGTCGATGATAAATTCCACCGTGCCCGCGCCGACATAGCCGCATGCCCGCGCCGCGGCCGTGGCGGCGGCGCCCATGGCCGCGCGAAAGGCCGGGGTCATGCCGGGCGCTGGCGCTTCCTCGATGACCTTCTGATGGCGCCGCTGGGCCGAGCAGTCGCGCTCATAGAGGTGGATGGCCTCACCGTGCCGGTCTGCCATCACCTGCATTTCGATGTGGCGCGGATTGTCGATCCATTTCTCGACCAGCACGTGGGCATCGCCAAAGGACGCCTCGGCCTCGGATCGGGCCCGCGCGAGCGCCTCGGCGAAACCGGCGGGATCGGCCACACGGCGCATGCCCTTGCCGCCGCCACCCGCACGCGCCTTGATCAGCACCGGATAGCCGATGCGCACGGCCTCGCCCGCCAGATGCGCGGGGTCCTGATCGGCGCCATGATAGCCGGGCACGACGGGCACGCCGGCGGCCTCCATCAGCACCTTGGCCCGATCCTTGGCGCCCATGGCGCGGATCGCGTCCGGCGGCGGGCCGACCCAGGTAAGCCCCTCCGCGATCACCGCCTCGGCAAAATCGGCATTCTCGGCGAGGAAGCCATAGCCGGGATGCACTGCATCGGCGCGGGTTGCGCGCGCGGCCTCGATCAGCCGGTCGATGCGCAGATAGCTTTCGGCCGACGGCGCGGGGCCCAGGCGATAGGCGGCCTCGGCCATCCGCACATGCAGCGCATCGGCATCGGCGTCCGAATAAACCGCGATGGGCGCAACGGCCCGCGCGCGGGCAGTGCGGGCGATGCGACAGGCGATCTCGCCGCGATTGGCGATGAGCAGGCGGGTGATCATGGTGTGGATTTCTTCCGACCGTGACGCGCCAGGCGCCGCGCTCGCTGCGTCTCGATGCAAGTGCCTAGCTTAGTATCCGGGCTCTTTCGCCATCGCGATTTCAGCTGCTTACCAAGCTTGTCCTCAGACGTGTCGACATCCGCGCCGGGGCTCATCTTGCCGGCACGTCTGACCTGCTTGGCGGCGATCCTTTTATTGCGGGGGATCGAGCGGCGCGCGCCCTTGTCGCTCGCGCCAAAGGCGTTGCGACGGTCCCGCGCAAGAGAAAAAGCCTTCTTCTCGCATGGCGATCTGCGTTTCTTCCGCGTCATAGGAGCCGCATGAACCGGCGACCGTTCCGGGCAGCCACCTCAGTGCTGTGGAGGCTGATCGTTATGTCTGCGCCTGTCTGCATAACCAAAGTAGCCCTAGGCCGATACGCCGCGGCGGGGAAGAGGGCAGTGGCGGCGATCGTGCTGGTGGCTGTTCACGCCGCTCCGGCCGCTCACATGCGGAAGACGCCGAAGCGGGTGTCGGGGATCGGGGCGTTCAGGCTCGCCATCAGGCTAAGTGCCAACGCCTCGCGGGTGCGCGCCGGCGTCAGGATACCGTCGTCCCAGAGGCGCGCCGAGGCGTAGAGCGGGTGGGCCTGTTCCTCGAACTGGTCGAGGATGGGCCGCTTGAAGGCGGCCTCGTCCTCATCCGACCACGTGCCACCTTTGCGCTCGATCCCCTCGCGCCGCAGCGTCGCCAGAACGCCCGCCGCCTGGAAGCCGCCCATGACCGAGATCCGGCTGTTCGGCCAGCTCCACAGGAAGCGCGGGTCATAGGCTCGCCCGCACATGCCGTAATTACCGGCGCCGAAACTGCCGCCAACCAGCAGCGTGATCTTCGGCACCTCGGCACAGGCGACGGCGGTCACCAGCTTGGCGCCGTGGCGCGCGATCCCCTCGTTCTCGTATTTCCGCCCGACCATGAAACCGGTGATGTTCTGCAGGAACAGGATCGGGATGCGGCGCGTGCAGCAAAGTTCGACGAAATGGGCGCCCTTCACCGCGCTCTCGGCGTAGAGGATGCCGTTATTTGCAAGGATGCCGACGGGTTGGCCCATGATCTCGGCAAAGCCTGCCACCAGCGTCTCGCCAAAGCGCGCCTTGAAGGGGTCGAAGACCGAGCCATCGACGAGGCGCGCAATGATCTCGCGGATGTCGAAGGGGACGCGGGTGTCGGGCGGCAGGATGCCCGCGATCTCGGCCGGGTCGGCGGTGGGCGCGGGGCCCTTGGGCAGGGTGGCTGGGGCCAGGTTCAGCCGCAGCACCGCCTGGCGGGCGAGGGCGAGGGCATGGGCGTCGTCTTCGGCCAGATGGTCGGCGACACCCGAGAGGCGCGTATGGACATCGCCCCCGCCCAGATCCTCGGCCGAGACGACCTCACCCGTCGCGGCCTTCACGAGCGGCGGGCCGGCGAGGAAGATCGTGCCCTGTTCGCGCACGATGATCGCCTCGTCGGCCATCGCCGGCACATAGGCGCCCCCCGCGGTGCAGCTGCCCATGACCACCGCGATCTGCGCGATCCCGGCCGCGGACATGCGCGCCTGGTTGAAGAAGATCCGGCCGAAATGGTCGCGGTCGGGAAACACCTCGTCCTGGCGCGGCAGGTTTGCGCCGCCGCTGTCGACGAGGTAGATGCAGGGCAGGCGGCAGGCCTCGGCGATGGCCTGGGCGCGCAGGTGTTTCTTAACCGTGATGGGGAAATAGCTGCCGCCCTTCACCGTGGCGTCATTGGCGACGACCATGACCTGGCGGCCGTGGATCAGCCCGATGCCGGCGATCACGCCGGCGGCCGGAGCATCACCGTCATACATCCCATGTGCGGCGAAGAGCCCGATCTCGAGGAACGGCGAGCCCGGGTCGAGCAGCCGTTCCACCCGCTCGCGCGGGGCCATCTTGCCGCGCGCACGCTGGCGCTCCCGCGCCGCCTGCCCGCCGCCCTCCAGCGCCAGCGCCGCAGCCTCGGCGACCACGCGCTCGGCCTCGGCAAAGGCGGTCGCGTTCTCGCGAAAACCCGCGCTGGAGGGTGAGATGGCTGATTGGATGGCGGGCATGGGGCCTCCGACAGGAGTGTAAACAATCGCAGAGGTCGCGGTCGCGCGCCAGTCGGCTTGTTCCGTTGAGACACAGGGTGGCGATCCAGCGTGGCAGGTGCTACCCGCCGCGCCGCTGCTGGAGCGACACGATGTTCTTGGCTCGCCATAACACCTGCGCCTTTCGTCCCCCGCTGACGGCCTGATGCCGTGAGCGGGCGGCCGGTGCTGCCCATTTCCTGACACTGGACCAGCGGGCCTCTTTCGGCTGCTCGGGTCCTTTGGGGCGCGCGCTGCTTGGCGCGGGGGGCCAATCATGTTCATTCGATTTGTCTGCCCGGTGCCGCATCCCACGGTGCCCGGGGCCGAGGCCGGTATGTGGTGGGCGCAGCTGAAGTTACTCGATGATGCTCAGTATAAGGCGTTCCTGAGGTGCAAGACCCTCCGGATGATCCGTCGTCACGACCGGTTTCTCGAAACCGTCATGGAGGCGACGCCGTGGAAGCATCTGTGTCAGCCCAAGTTCGCGTTGGTGCCGCGCGCTGACTAAGGACTGTTTTGGTTCCGCGCGAATGCGCGCATGTCGGGTCGTGGGCCGGGTTCGCTGATCGAGACCGCGGAAACGCTGGCTCGCGGGTTAAGGCGGATGGGGGTGCCGATCCGGCGCCTGCACCGCCGCGATCCCGGCGAGGTCATCTGGGAGGATGACGGTCAGGTGCTCGCGATCCCGAGCGGTTCTGCGCCTCGAGCCTTCGCGCTTCGCAAGTTCGAAAGACGAGTTTGAGGCGCGGCATTCCGTTAATGCCGTCTGCCTGCGGCGGGCGGTGTCTCATATCGCACAGCGCGCCGGCGACCGCCGGCCACGCTGAAGCACTTGCTGTCTCTGCCTCAGATCCCCTCTTCCTCGGGCAAGTTCAGGCGCTCCAGCAGGGCGGCGGGGTCGCGCATCATCTGTGCGAGCGCCAGGTTGGCGGCGATGCGGCAGGTATAGCGTGGCACCTTGCGCAGATGCGGCGTGTCGAGCTTCGGCTCCTCGCGACAGGCGCTGCGGCGCCTGCGGTCGAAGGCTGTGAACATCGCGCGTAGCGCATCGGCCTCGCTGATCGGGCGATCGGAAACCGCGCCCTCCAGCCGCCGCCGGGCGACGCGGCGCCAGCGGTTGGCAAGGGTCTCGAGACAGCGCGCCCAGAGATCCTGCGTGTCGGCATGCTGCCAGCGGTCGCAGGGCGCCAGCAGCACCTCTTGGCACGCGGCGGCGCTGTTGGCGTCGATGCAGTCCTCCACCTTACCCGCGCTGAAGCCGCGCAGGGACGAGGCATAGGCCGGGTCCGACACGGTGCCGAGGCCGGCAATCAGGGCGAGCGCGAGAACCGTCCGGCGAGGCGAGATCATGCCGAGAAATCGGTCCGCGCTCGCGTTCACTTGAAACCGCGAGCGACCGATTTGGTCTCGACCATCTGGCGGATCGTGGCGCGGAGTTCGCAGCGCGCGACCTCGAACTGAGCGAAGCCTTCGCCGTAGCGCTCGGTCGAAAGCTCGATCTGCTCGGCGTCGCGGCAGAGGTCGTTGATGCCCGACTGCCAAGCCTGCAGGTCGGCGGCAGCCCGCAGGCTGTCACCGGTCGCAATTGCCGCCTCGCGCAGGAGCGCATTCTGCCAGACCGTGACTTTCGACTGCAGGCACGCCACCGGCGCCAGCGTGCCCTCACCGCGCAGCACCTCGCAGGCATTAACCTCGTCGCGGAAGGTCGAACAGCCGCGGAGCTCGCGCGCGCTCGACGCCTCCTCGGCGCAGGACAGGAAGATGTCCGGGGCGGCCGTAGCCTCGTCAGTGGGCAACGAGAACATCAGCCCAGCAAGCAGAGCGGCTGGCACACAACGCATGAGGGTCACCCCGTTTCACTGAAGAGTTCGCGTCCGATGAGCATGCGGCGGATCTCCTGCGTGCCCGCGCCAATCTCGTAGAGCTTGGCGTCGCGCAGCAGGCGCCCGGTCGGGTAGTCGTTGATGTAGCCATTGCCGCCCAGTGCCTGGATCGCCTCCAGCGCGACCTTCACGGCGCGTTCGGAGGCGTAGAGCAGACAGCCGGCCGCGTCCTGGCGGGTGGTGCGTCCGTCATCGCAGGCGCGGGCCACGGCGTAGACATAGGCCCGGCAGGCGTTCATCTCGGTGTACATGTCGGCGATCTTGCCCTGCATCAGCTGGAAGGTGCCGATGGGTTGGCCGAACTGCTTGCGTTCGTGGATGTAGGGCATGACCACGTCCATCGCGGCCGCCATGATCCCGACCGGCCCGCCCGACAGCACCACGCGCTCGTAATCGAGACCCGACATCAGCACGTTCACGCCGCGACCTTCCTCGCCCAGCACGTTGTCGTAGGGGACTTCGCACTCCTCGAAGATCAGCTCGGCCGTGTTCGAGCCCCGCATGCCAAGCTTGTCGAGCTTCTTGCCGGTCGTGAAACCGGCCATGGTCTTCTCGATGATGAAGGCGGTGATGCCCCGCGGCCCCGCGTCGGGATCGGTCTTGGCATAGACCACCAGCGTATCGGCGTCGGGGCCGTTGGTGATCCAGAACTTGTTGCCGTTCAGCACGTAGCGGTCGTTGCGCTTGTCGGCGCGGAGCGTCATCGACACCACGTCCGACCCGGCGCCGGGCTCCGACATCGCCAGCGCGCCCACATGCGCGCCGGAGATCAGACCGGGCAGGTATCTCTCGCGCTGTGCCGGCGTGCCGTTCAGCTTGATCTGGTTCACGCAGAGGTTCGAATGCGCGCCATAGGAGAGACCGACCGAGGCCGAGGCGCGCGTGATCTCTTCCACAGCGACGGTATGGGCGAGATAGCCCATGCCTGCGCCGCCGTGATCCTCATCGACCGTGATGCCGAGCAGGCCGAGCGCGCCCATCTCGCGCCAGAGGTCATCGGGGAAGGCGTTGTCGCGGTCGATCTCGCCTGCGATCGGGGCGATGCGATCCTGGGCAAAGCGGTGCACCGTGTCACGGAGCGCGTCGATGTCTTCGCCGAGGCCGAAATCCATGGTTGCGTCGAACATGCGTCGTCTCCGTCAAGCCCGGCCGCTAAACCGGCCGCTGGAAACAGATAGCCCGATCACGCCGCAAGATATGTCGCAACGCTTCAGAAATGCGGTCACCGCCTTGGCAAGCAATTCCATGACGATAGCGTCTCCCGCTCCACGCCTCACCGGCACGAACAGCAAGAAATCGTGGCGGCATTAAGCAGCCTGCCCTTAGCGTGATGCCAAGTCTGTGAGAAGGCCAACGCGCGGCGCCTTTTAGCTCAAAGGCGCATCGGGCCGCTGGCGAGGCCTATGCCGATGAGCCGGCGCGGCGCCGGCGCGACAACAGGGCCATCGCCCCAAGACCCGCGAGCAGCATCCAGCCCGCAGGCGGCAGTGGCACGGCGTTTGCGCTCTGGCGCACGAACGGTGCCAGGAACTCGTTGGTGTTCGAGAACGTGCCGGCCCCCAGCACATCCGAACCAAACCGCAGTTCGATCACGTAGTCCGTCACCGCACTCGTGAAGTTGAGCACGCCGAGATCGACGATGAGCGACTGTGTTCCGCCGGCGGTACCCGACAGCGCAGGCGAGGATGTGACATCGTAGAAGAGATCATCCCCGATCAGGCTTTCCGGCGTTCCAGGGACGAGGCTGTCCCCGTTGTCATCAAACGCGTTGAAACCCTCTTCGAAGCCAGAGCCATCCGCGGTACCCTGCAGGTCCAAATCTTCGAAGTAGATTTCCAGCTGGTATTGAAACAGCGGCTGGATATCGCGGAAGGCGATGAACATTGACAGCGAGGCGTTCCTGACGCCATTTCCGTCGTCTGACACCTGACCGAAGTCGCCGCCCGCACTCACGCCGTAGACGCCGTCGGTGTTGGTCAGCGGGATGAAATATTCGATCGCTTCGTCGGTGAAGGCGGCAAAGTCAGGATCGTTGTCGAGGAAGGTATCCAGCGGCGCGCCATCGGTGGGCGATATCGACTGATAGGCGTCGCCAATCACCGTTGCCCCGCCGATATTGGTTACCGCTTCGCCGCGTATCAGCAGCGCGCTGGCTGGCGTTGCCGCCAGTACCGTCACCGAAATCGCCGCTGCAAAAGCCGCTGAGACCCGACCAATCGCCATGACGCCCACCCTGAGCCATGTCTTCCCCGCACAGCGTATGGCATGCGGTCGGTGGTCGTTAAACGCCTATTCAGTCTTCAGCCGCTGTTTGGCCTAAGTTTGCCACCAATGCGGTTTTGGGCACGACGGGGCTCAACTATGACGCGCAAAACTGTGTCTGTTTGACCGCGATGCCTTGTCGCCATCTCCGCTGGAGTCAGTGAGATTCGAGGCGTCGGGCGGTCAGGCGGCGCAGGAACAGGGCACCAACGCCACCGAGCAACAGCGCTCCAGAGGCCGGCAAGGGCACCGGCGCGGCCGGCGCTGCCCGCAAAAAGGGCGCAAGGAACTCGGATGAATTGGTCGAGACGCCATCCGCCCGTGCGGAGAAGATGAGCGTGATCGCACCATCGAAGGGGTCCGTCCCGGTGTTGATGACGCCGAGATTAAGCACCGCCTGTTGAATGTCAGAAGAGCCCGAGAGCGCTGGCGACGCGTCGACATCGCGAAAGAGCGGTGCCGCGGGGGTCTGACCTGCGGGAGGGGCCGTACCGGTCCCAGGCAGGATCTGACTTCGCGGGTTGACGGATGTGAAGATGTTGAAGCTCTCGTTGAACCCGGGCCCGTCATCCGTGCCGATCAGGTCAAGGTCTTCGAAATAGATCTCAAGCGTGTAGTCAGTGTCCGGCTGGATATCGCGAAAGAGGATGTTCATGGCGAGGGTGGTCGCCTCGCGGCCATCGCCGCTGTCGCTCTCCCGGCCGTAGTTCCCGTCGGCGCCGTCACCAAAGAAGCCGAAGCTGTCCGTCAGCGGGATGAAGTACTCGATCGCCTCGGTGGCAAAGTTCGGGTTGGCACCATCGTTGTCGAGATCGAGACCGGCCAACTGCGTCTCGAAGAAGTCGAGGTCGGCGTCGGCGGTGATGTCGACGAAGGCATCGGTGATCTCGACAAAATCTGTGTCCGCCGCGACACCTCGGATGACCGTTGCATGGGCCAGCCCGCTGCTCAGCCCGAGGCAGAGCACTCCCAACACCAAAACACTGCGTTGCACGCTCAAGACCACCAAACCCTCCCGCTCCTCGCGAGATAGGTGCCATGGCAGTCGTGTTGAAAAAATGGTTAAGCCCCTGAATTCCTTATCAGGGACGAAGTTCAATCACACGTTGTTTGGCGACCTCTGGCGCAGCGGTAGACGGTTGCGCGACGTGTTCCGTAGCGGGATAGGTAGCCCCGATCGGAGCCCAATATAACACTGGAGACCAAGGGGCACGTCGCCCGGATCGCGCTGAAACCCGGGCGAAAGCGGGGCTATTGCAGCCAGGGCGGTACCGTCGTGAAGGCCGCGCGGATGCGGGTGTTCACCCCGTCGATCAACGGTGCCCCCTCGTGCGGCATGCGGCCTGCAAGGCTGAAGAACTGCTTCAGCAGGGATTGCTCGCCCGGTCCGATGCCCACATCGCACTTCTTGAGGACAAGACGGTAGAGGTTCGGGTTCCAGTCCTTGAGCTGGTCGGGCAGCGGCTTGTCTTTCACGACCTCGAGCAGCAGCACCGTGTTGAGCGCGCCCAGCATGACGAAGGTGTTCACTGCGCAGATCTCGCGCGCCTCGACCGTGCCTTCCGGCAGGAACTCGAAAAAGCCGTTGGGGTCGTCTCCGGTGGCCGCGGCGTGCACTTCGGAGAAGGCCAGATCGCCCTCCAGCTCGTAGAAGGCATCGATATCGGCAAAAGTCTGGGCCGAGGCGTGGCCGGCGCTGGCCAGACATGAGGCTAGGGCGACAGCGGCCAGCCGGATCCGCAAGAAGATGCCGGAGTGCTTAGGTGACATTGCAGGCCTCGAACCAGCGTGAGCGCATGAATTTAGCGGGCAATTGAGCAACGGAATAATAGCGGCGGCGTGCGCCGATCTGCACATCCAATCTGCTCAGCCTGCCCGACTGCAGATCGCGCAGAACGATGTTGGGGAAGTCCATTGAGATCATCGCCACAGGCGGGTCGCGTTCCGGTCGCCAGGGTCCTGCTAGCGCTGCGTAGATCGACACTGTCGTCGCCGTGTCGGAGAACGCCGCCGAACGAACCCTGTCGGCCCATGCGCCGTCTGGAGCAACCAGTTTGAAGAGCGCCTGTCCTTTCTCGCAGATGAGCATCAGCATCGCCGTGTTTCCGTCGAGACGCAGGTAGAGCAGCCGATCTTCGGACAATTGCCAGCCAGTTTCAGCTGTCCTGGATGACCTGACATCGGGAGCGTTGCGCTGCGTGATGTAACCGATCATCCCGACAAGAGCGATGAGCCCCAGCAGGAGCGGCCAGTCCGTCAGCACGCGCCTCAATCCTTCAGGCTCTCTTCGCGCATACCGTCGGCCAGCAGGTTGAGACCCAGCACCAGCGACATCAACGCAACGGCCGGGAACAGTGCGATATGGGCAGTGTCTGCCAGGCGGACGAAGGGGCGCCCATGGTTGATCATCGTGCCCCAGTCCGGGCTTTCGGGCTGCAGGCCAAGGCCGAAGAAGCCGAGCGTGCCGAGCAGGATGGTCGTGTAGCCAATGCGCAGGCAGAAATCGACGATCAGCGGCCCCCGGGCGTTCGGCAGGATCTCCCACAGCATGATGTACCAGGGTCGCTCTCCGCGCGTCTGGGCGGCGGCGACATAATCGCGCGTTTTGATATCCATCGTCAGGCCCCGGACGATGCGGAACACGCCCGGCGACGAGACGAACACCACGGCGGCAAAGACGTTGAGTTCATTGGGGTCGAGCGACAAGATACCAAGCGGGTCTGCGTCAAACACCAGCCCGGCATAGACCCAAAGCCCCAGCACCACGGTCACGCCCATGTAGAGCTGCAGCTGGCTTTTGCTCTTCTCGTATTTCGTGAACCACATCAGGCACATAAAGGCGATCGGGAACAGGAAGAACACGGCCGCCAGCGCGATCGGGATCGACCAGGGGATTGAGAACAGTCCGAGGCTGACCGGCTCGGGCTCGCGGATCTCGGGCGTGACGAGAAGGTAGAAAAGCAGGATGACCGGGAAGGCGAGGACGAGGTTGGCGAGAAAGCTCATCGCGGTGTCGATGGAGCCGGTGTAGTAGCCTGCCGGCAAGCCGAGCGTTGCGCCGACCATATAGGCGATCAGCGTGGCGACGGGCGCGATGATCAGGACGATCTGGCTGCCGTAGACGATGCGGCTGAAGATATCGCGGGCCAGGTTGTCGCCGCCGAACAGGAAGGCGCGGGTCAGTTCTTCACCGCCCGGTCCCTCATAGACGTCGATGATCCCCGGCGCGCCCTTCTTGGAGGGGAAGAAGAAGCTTTGTTCCTGCGGGCCTGCTACCGCGATCAGGTCGGCAAAGGCGGCTGTGAACACCCAGAACAGCACGATGCCGAGGCCGATCAACCCGATACGGCTGTTCCATAGTCGGCCGAATTGCCCGAGCTGCGCGCGGATGAAATAGCCGCCGATCAGGGCGACCGCCAGCGCGATCCAGACCGGGATGAAGCGGGTGAGCGCCTCGATGATGATCCCGCCGGTGCTGAGATATTCGGCTTCCATGGGTATTCTTCCGTTTCTTGGCCGGCCGGTCGCAATGCAAAGCGACAGACGCGCCGGCAGTGAAAACTCACCGGATCAGGGTAGCCTGCGGGGGCAGGGCAAGATGGCGCCCGCACGCGTTACGGGCGGGCATCGTCAGCCGACCCGGATCCGCGGGTTCAACACGGCGTAGCCGACATCGGAGATCAGCTGCGTCAGCAGCACCACGATCACCGCGACCCAGGAGATCGCGAGCAGCAGCTCGATATCGTTGTTGCTCGCCGCCTGGGTCAGCGTCCAGCCGAAGCCTTTGAAGTTGAACATCGTCTCGACGATGACGACGCCGGTCAGCAGCCAGGGGAACTGCAGCATGATCACGGTGAAGGGTGCGATCAGCGCGTTTCTGAGCGCGTGTTTCAGCACGATGACCCGGAAGGGCATCCCCTTGAGCCGTGCGGTGCGGATGTAATGCGAGGTCATCACCTCAGCCATCGAAGCGCGGGTCATGCGCGCGATGTAGCCGAGGCCGTAGAGCGCCATGGTGATCACCGGCAGGGCAAAGTTCTCGAAGGTGATCGTGCGTGTCGAGGCGATGCCTTTGAACCAACCAAGCGCCGAGGCGAAGACGGCGACGAAGATGATGCCCGTCACGTATTCCGGCGCGGATGTCGAGGCGATGGATCCCACCGATAAACTTCGGTCCAGCGGCGAGCCTTCCTTCATGCCCGCCAGCACCCCGATGATCAGCGCGCCTGGCACCATGACGATCATCACCCAGAACATCAGGATGCCGGTGTAGTAGAGACGCTCGCCCACGACCTCTGACACGTCTTTGCGGAACACCCGGCTATAGCCCATGTCGCCCTGCACCGTGTTGCCGATCCAGGCGCCATAGCGCTCCAGGAAGGGCTCGCCGTAGCCATTGTCATCGAGCCACGCGGCGACCTCGGCATCGGTCATGCGCATGTTGCCCTCGGTCTTGGCGATCTTCTCCAAGTTGCCAGGCAGGTTGACGAGGTAGAAGACCACGAAGGTCAGCGCCAGCATCGTCAGCAGCATGGTGCCGAGGCGGCGGAGGACAAACAGGGCCATGGGCTAGACCTTTCTGGGTCACTGGCTTGGCTTGCATCGGGCCGACCGACCGAACAAACGGCCGGCGCTACCCGGTGCGCCCTCGGTGAGCCGAAGATGGCGCACCCGCCAAGGAAAAGGGCCGGGGGGGTGCCCCCGGCCCGTGTCGGGATCAGCTTTCGACCCAGACCTTGTCGAAGTGCTGCTCGAACGCCTGGTGCGCGGGGTTGTTCTTCACCCACTCGGCGTTCGCGCGATAGACCGAGCGCCAGTACGGCTGGATCATGACGCCTTCGTCGATCATGATCTGCTCGATCGTCGCCATCACCTCGCGCCGTGCATCCGGGTCGGGCGTCGCCAGCGCCTGATCGAGGAGTGTGTCGAACTCCTCATTGGCAAAGGCCGTCTCGTTCCAGGGCACGCCGGAGCGATAGGCGAGGTTCAGCACCTGCACGCCGAGGGGGCGCGGGTTCCAGTTGGTGGAGCTGAACGGGTATTTCGCCCAGTCATTCCAGAAGGTGGACCCTGGGATCACTGTGCGCTTGACGGTGATGCCGGCATCGCGCAGCTGCGCGGCGACAGCGTCGGTGGTGTTGCGCCGCCAGTCATCGTCGATCGAGATGAGCTCGAACTCGGTCTCGGCATGGCCGGCCTCGGTCAGCAGGGCCATGGCGCCTTCGACATCGCGCTCGGGCGCACCGATATCAGCATACTCGATGTGCATCGGGCCGACATGGTGGTTTTCAGCCTTCTGGCCGGCGTTGTTGTAGCCGAGCTGCAGGACGATCTGGTTGTCCACCGCCTTGGTCAGGGCCTGGCGCACGCGGACATCGTCATAGGGCGCGTTGTCCTGATTGTAGCGGATGCAGATCGTGGCGCCGGTCGAGATCTCGGAGATTGGCAGGCCGATACCGCGCATCTGGTCGAGGCTGTCGGCCTTGATCTCGTAGGAGGTGTCGATCTCCTCGCTCTCGAAGGCCGCGATCTCCGCGGTCGGATCGGTGCCAAGATCGGTCCAGATGATCTCGTCGAGATAGCCGCCTTCATCCCACCATTCGTGGTCGGGCTTGCGACGCACCACGGCGCGCACGTTGGCCTCGTACTCGACCAGCTCGTATGGGCCGGTGGAGATGCCGAGCGCCAAGAAAGGGTCGGGATCACCCTCGTAGGAGCGGTGCACGATCAGCGAGGGGTAATCGGCCATGCCGGCGACCAGCGAGATATCGGCCGAGGGCAAGGTCAGCTTCACCGTGTGGCTGTCGACGATTTCCATCGCCCCTTCGCGGATCTGCTTGGTATCGGGGTCGACGAGGTTGCCCATGCGCGAGGCCATCGAGTTGCCCTCGGCGCTGCCATCGCACCAGCGAGTGATGTTGTGGGCCAGGTCCTCCGCACCAAACTCGTCGCCGTTGGACCACATCACGCCCCGGCGGCAGTTGAGCGTGTACTCGGTCGCGTCGTCCGAGATTTCCCAGCTCTCAAGCAGGCGGCCCTCGAACTCGTAATCTGCGGTCCAGCGCACCGCGTGCTCGCACACCTGGCGGGCGACATTGCCGATTTCCGACCAGTCGAAAGCCCGCGGATCCTTGAACGCCTTGATGAGCATGCCGACCCGCAGCGTGCCGCCCTGCACCGGGGTGCCCTGGGCCCTGGCGGGCGCTGCCAGTCCGCCAAGCGCGTAAGCGCCGACGGCCGTGACGCCCAGGCCCATCATCGTAGCCATGTACTCGCGGCGGTTCATCTTGCCGGCCTTGAAGGCGTCGGCGGTGGTGGTGGCCATCGGATGCAGGCTTCGGCCCGTCATCATGTAGTCCGACATATGATACTCCCATGCGGGTTTATTGTTGTCGGCACAAAGCTAAACATGCGCATCCCCCCGACGCCAACCCCGCGCGGGCCCGCCCAAAGATGTAAAATGAGGGATTGCGACGGGTGAGCGCAGCCTTGTTGCGCCAACCGGTCGATTTTAGATCGGGTGGCACTTTGCGACGGTCCGACGCAGCGGCGCCGACACCTTCACGCCGGGCGATTTTAGACGGCGGGGGAGCGCGCGTTGCTGCGCGGATCGGGTCGCGACAGGGGATCATTCGCGGAGGAGCGTGTCGTCCCCGCCTTTTCAGGTGCCGCGTGCAGCAGCGCCGACAGCGTGCCGGGCCGAGCCAGCCAGGCGTCGAAGGCTTTCTCCGCCGCATCGTAAAGCGCGATATCGGCCTGGTTGGCGGCGCGGATGATCGCCGCCGCGTCCTCATCCAACGCCCCGTTGGCTGGGTTTACATTGCGCACCGGGGTCAGCGGCTTGCGACCGAAGGCCGGGGCCAGGTGCGCGAGCAGGTCGTGCAGTCTCGGCTGAGGCACCAGAAGCGGACGCGCAATCTTCTCGACAGCCCGGCTCATGGGGTTGGTGGCCGCGTGGTGGCCGGTCGCGACCGCCCAGGCCGCCGCCTCGGCCAGTGTCTTGCCGTCGAAATACGCAAAGCCCGGATGGCGGGGGTCGCGCTGCACATAGCGGACATAGGACTGAAAGCGCGCGGCAGGCTCGCGCAGGCAGGCGATATGCCGTCTTTCGCGGGCAAAGGCGTGATCGTGCACATGGGCCGCGAAATGGCCACTGAGCACCCAGATGCGCGAGCGTTCACCCGCCGGAAGATCGGCCGGGGCGGCGCTGCCTGGAACGCGGAGATCGAGCACCCGATCCCCGAACCACTGTCTGAAGGCATGCACGAGGCTGGAGCCCGCGGTCTTCTCGATATGGCAGTGGATCAGCACGTGCCGCCGGAAAAACGCCGCTGCTGTCACGATCCGCCCCCATCTCGCGGCGCCTGTCACAGGCACACCCGTTTGGGCCAAGCCATGCGCCATGGAGACTAAGGAATGGTTTTCCGCGCCGCCACTTGGCGGGGAAGCGTATGCGCTTCAGGCATGTGAGGGCGCTGGAGGCGACGGCCGGAATCGAACCGGCGTACACGGATTTGCAGTCCGCTGCGTAACCACTCCGCCACGTCGCCAAGCGGTGCGTGTCGGTAGAGCTTGGCACGACGGGCGTCAAGATGGGTCGGCGCTACGGCTCACATTCCTCCATCCCGAGGCGTTGCAGTGCACGCGACACTCAAAAAAACACCCGGGACGTGCCCGGGTCTAGTGACGGTCAGAGAGGACCGACAGGGAGTAGATTGCCCCGCCCCAGTTCCGCCCCCGCTCCGCATCTGCACCGGGGTGGGGCAGAGGCCGAGCGGGCGCGGTTGGGCGAGGCGGGCGAGGCGCTATTCGCCGCCACCGAAGCTGTGGACGTAGAGCGCGACCTTCTTGACCTCGGCCTCGCTCAACAGCGTGTTCCAGGCGGGCATCATGCCGCCGCGACCATGCGTGATGGTTGCCGTCAGCGTCTCGCGGTCTTTGCCGTAGAGCCAGATCGGATCGCTGAGCGTTGGGGCGCCCAGGTCGATCATCCCCTCGCCGGCGTCGCCGTGACAGCCCGCGCATTGTTCCATGAAGATCGGGGCCCCGACTGCCGCGAGATCGGCATCATGCTCAAGACCGCCCATGGCGCGCACTTGCTCGACCACGGCCTTGATCTGGGCCTTATCGAGCATCTGGTCATCGCCAAAGGCCGGCATCTCGGCCCAGCGGCTATCGGGGTCGTCGGCATTGATGCCGTGGTTCACGGTCATCATGATGTCCTCGACCTTGCCGCCCCACAGCCAGTCGTCATCGACCAGGTTGGGATAGCCCGTGGCACCAGCGCCGCCCGCCCCGTGACAGGTCGAACAATTGGTCGCAAACACCGATGCGCCGCCCTTGAGTGCGTAATGCGTCAGCTCCGGATCGGCGAGGATCTCTTCGAAGCTTGACGCGGCAACCCGTTGTGTCGCTTCAGCATTCGCGGCGTCCACCGCGGCGATCTCCTGTTCGACACTGGCGCGCGAGGCATAACCCAGCACGCCCGAGGTCGCGCTCGTCACCATGGGGATGGCGGGGTAGAGCACGACATAGACCGCGGCGAAGGCCACCGTGCCGTAGAAGGTGTAGAGCCACCAAAGCGGCATCGGCGTGTTGAGCTCGCGGATACCGTCCCATTCGTGGCCCGTCGTCTCGGTGCCGGTGGCTGGATCGACATACTTCTCGCTGTGCGGATCCTGCTCAGACATTTTCGGCACTCCTCTCGGCCGCGGGCTCCTCGGTCATCGGGCGATCGTCGCGCAGCGGGATCCCGGCGATCTTGTCGTGCAGCGACCGGCTGCCCGGGCGCAGCGTGAACAGCACCACGCCCACGAAGAACGTCACCATGACGATCAGGAACCAGCTGTCGGCGAAGTCGCGCATCAGCTCGTAGGTGCTGTTTGCGATATGGCTCTGGTTCTCCATCTCGACCTCCTCAGCGGCTCTCGTCCCGCTCGAAGGTCGAGAAATCGACCATCGTGCCAAGGACCTGGAGATAGGCGATCATCGCATCGAGCTCGGTGATGTGCTTGTCGCCGTCGAAGTTGCGGGCTTGGGCGCCGGGATAGCGCTCAAGCAGTCCCGAATGGTCGGCATCGTCGCTGGCCTGGGCGCGCAGGTCGCGTGCCGCCATCTTCACCATCTCGTCGGTGTAGGGCGTGCCGACAAACCGCTCGGTCTTGATGCGCGCGACCACGTTCTCGAAGTCGAGCTCGGTCTCGGCGAGCCAGGGATAGGCCGGCATCACACTCTCGGGCACCAGCGCGCGCGGGTCGTACATGTGGTCCACATGCCAGGCGTCCGAATAGCGGCCGCCGACGCGGGCGAGATCGGGCCCGGTGCGCTTGGAGCCCCATTGGAAGGGGTGGTCGTACATGCTCTCGGCCGCCAGGCTGTAATGACCGTAGCGCTCCACCTCGTCGCGGATCGGGCGGATCATCTGGCTGTGGCAGACATAGCAGCCCTCGCGCAGGTAGATGTCGCGTCCCGCAAGCTCGAGCGGGCTGTAGGGGCGCACGCCCTCCACCTCCTCGATAGTGTTCTCGAGGTAGAAGAGCGGCGCGATCTCGACCATGCCGCCGACGGTGACGACGGCGAAGGAGAGCCCCATCAGAAGCGTGGCATTCCGCTCGATGTTCGGGTGCTGGCGGAAGAACCAGTTGCCCTTCTTCGGCGCGGGCTTCTGGTCTTGCTTGCTGGGATCGGTGCTCATTGCACGCTCTCCTCGGTCACGGTGACGTGGGCGGGGTTTGCCGGGGCATCAGCGCCCCGACCTTTCATGCTCAAGATCATGAGGTTACGCGTCATGGGTCACGCTCCCTCACTCGGCCGGGGTCAGCCGGGCGGCGCGTGCCGCCTCGGCCGCCTGCTCGCGGACGCTCACCCGACCGCGGGCGGTCTGGTAGAGGTTCCAGCACATCAAGCCGGCGCCGATCAGGTACAGCACGCCCCCCAGACCCCGGATCACGTAATAGGGGTGCAGCACAGCGACCGTGTCGGCGAAGCTGTTGACGAGGAAGCCGAACTGGTCGGTCTCGCGCCACATCAGGCCCTGGGTGATCCCGCTGACCCACATCGACGCCGCGTAGAGGACGATGCCGATGGTGGCGAGCCAGAAGTGCCAGGACACGAGGCTGAGGCTGTAGAGCCGCTGCGCATTCCAGAGCTTCGGCACCAGGTAGTAGAGCGCGCCAAAGGTGATCATGCCGTTCCAGCCGAGCGCGCCCGAATGCACGTGCCCGATCGTCCAGTCGGTGTAGTGGCTGAGCGAGTTGACCGCCTTGATGGACATGAGCGGCCCTTCGAAGGTCGCCATGCCGTAGAAGGCGACCGAGACCACCAGCATGCGCAGGACCGGGTCGGTGCGCAGCTTGTCCCAGGCGCCGGCACAGGTCATCAGGCCGTTGATCATGCCGCCCCAGCTGGGCATCCACAGCATGATCGAGAACACCATGCCCAGTGTCTGCGCCCAGTCGGGCAGCGCTGTGTAATGCAGGTGGTGGGGACCCGCCCAGATGTACAGGAAGATCAGCGACCAGAAGTGGATGATGCTGAGCTTGTAGCTGTAGACCGGCCGCTCGGCCTGTTTCGGGATGAAGTAGTACATCATCCCAAGGAAGCCTGCGGTCAGGAAGAAGCCGACGGCGTTATGGCCGTACCACCACTGCGTCAGCGCGTCCTGCACGCCCGAGAAGAGCTGCACCGACTTCGACCCCCAGATGCTGACCGGGATCGAGATGTTGTTGATCAGGTGCAGCATCGCGACGGTGACGATGAAGCTGAGCAGGAACCAGTTGGCGACGTAGATGTGGGGTTCCTTGCGCTTGATCAGCGTGCCGAGGAACAGGCCCAGATAGGCGACCCAGACGATGGTCAACCAGAGATCGACGTACCATTCCGGTTCGGCATATTCCTTGGACTGGGTGCCGCCGAGGACATAACCGGTCGCGGCCAGCACGATGAAGATCTGGTAGCCCCAGAACACGAACCAGGCGAGATCGTTGGAGATGAGCCGCGTCCGCCCCGTGCGCTGTACGATGTAGAGCGACGTGGCGATCAGCGCGTTGCCACCGAAGGCGAAGATCACCGCCGAGGTATGCAGCGGGCGAAGCCGGCCGAAGGATGTCCAGGGGAGATCGAAATTCAGCGCCGGATAGGCGAGCTGAAAGGCGATGAAACACCCGGCCGCAAAGCCGACGATACCCCAGAGGGCGGTCGCGATCACGCCGGCCCGGATCACGGCATCGTCGTAGCCACTATGCGGATCGGGCCCACCGGCCAGCGCGACCTTTTTCGGGTCTGCGGTCATTACGCGATAAAAAAGGAACGCAGCCAGCGCGAGGATCAGGAGCGCATGGACGCGGTAAGCGAGATCGTGCCCGAAATTCGCCGCCATGGCGGCGAACACGGCGAGAATCCCTAGCCCGGATAGCTTAAAGGCCGTCGGCATCAGTGTCTCCCGTGACCAGTCGTCGTTCGTCATTCTGGGCCGACAGAGAGGTCGGCTTACTCTGTGACTGACTGACGGGAGGGCGGCTCTCCTTGATCTCGGACAAGGACTATCCTTTCGGACGGTGTGGTCCCTGCGGTTCCCTGATCATGCGCCAGGATTTCCCGGCTGAGATGGCGGCTTTGCCGTGTGCCGACATGCGCAAACGCAAAAGGGCCACGCGATAGCGCGGCCCTTAAAGCTCTGAGATATCTGAAGATTTATCCGAGCGGCGCGCCGTCGCCGTCTTCGCCGGCCATATCGGCCAACAGGTCGGTATTGACCAGCGTCACCTCGCGCGCGCCGTTCGCCATCTCGATCAATCCTTCGCGACGCATTGCCGTCATCTGCCGGCTCACCGTCTCGATGGTCAGGCCCAGAAAGCTCGCCATATCCTCGCGCCCGAGCGGCAGCACGATCTTCACGGCGCCAACCGGTACCGCCTCGTCCAAAGCCTGCCGCCGTGCCACCATGCCGAGGAAGTTGGCCACTTTCTCACGCGCCGTGCGCCGACCGAGCGTGAGCAAGGCCTCGCGCGCCGCATCGAGCTCATCGAGCGTCATGGCGAGCAGCTTGCTCTCAAGCGCCGGGGTCTCTTGCAGCATGGTTTCGAAGCGATGTCGCTCGAAGGTGCAGAGGACCACGTCGTCCACCGCCTCGGCGTCATAGGTGATGTAGGGTCGCAGCGGTCGGCCGATGAAGTCCGAGGCGAACAGCAGGCCGACGATCTGGCGCCGTCCGTCAGCCATCATCCGCGTCAGGGCCACATGACCCTCGACCACCGTGCCGACGAAAGGCAACGCTTCGCCGGCCATGGCTATGGTGGCGCCCGCTTCGAAGCGGCGGTAGCGCTTCACGCCTTCCAGCGTGAGCATCTCGAAATCGTTGCAGAGCGAACAGACCGCCCGCTCGCGCACTACGCAGCTTTCGCAGGGGGCTCGTCGCGGCTCGGTCGTGATCATCGAGTTGCTCGTCTTCGGGTGGCTCTGGCGCATGGATCTCTAACTCCACGATGCGGGAAGCACTTCCGAACAATGGCATCGTCTTGTCCTGTGTCAAGGAGATTAGACACCTATAACCGCATGCATAGCCGCTATGGACAGGGGTTTTGGCACAGACATGGGAACAGAACGGGGCCAGCCATGGCCGCCGATCGGGGCGCCCGTACCGCCGAGATTTGCCTGTTATCCCACGCCCGATAGCTTCGGCCCGCTCGACACCGGCAGCTTTGCGCGATGGTTGGGCGCAATGCGCCGCGGCGCGACTGTCGGGCTCTATCTGCATGTGCCCTTTTGTCCCAGGCTCTGCTGGTGGTGCGCCTGCCGGACCGAGCTTTCCGCGCCCGGACGGCCGGCGGAGCATGCGCAGACACTGGAGATGGAGCTTGGCTTGCTCGCTGAGGCGCTGCCCGCGGGAATCAAGCTCGGCCGACTGCATCTGGGCGGTGGGTCACCCGCGATGCTGGGTGGCGAGCGGCTTGCGGCACTTGTCGCCCGCGCCATGGATGCCTTCACGCCGACCCGCGGCACCGAGGTCGTATTCGAAGCGGCGAGCTTCGATCATGACGAGGGCGTCGATGCCATTGTCGCAGCTCTGTCGCGCATGATGCCCGTTGCCGTGACCCTTGGCTTCGGCGCGCCGGGTGGCCCCGATGGGAGCCTCGCGCTCGACACCGAGGTGGCGACCATCGCGCGGGTCATGCGAGCCGGTGCCGTGAGTGTCTCGGCCGATGTGCTGGTCGGTCTGCCGGGCGAGGCGCCCGATGGCTTTGGGCGGCGGCTGAAGGCGATCATCGCGGCGCGACCGGCACGCGTGATCCTGACCCCCTGGGCGCATGCGCCGCTCCGCGCCCGGCGTCAGGCACGGCTGGGCGGCGCAGCACCCGGGTTCACGGCGCGCGCGGCGCAGACCGATGCGGCGGGCGAGGCGCTGTCGCGGGCGGGATATCGCCTGGTCGGTGCCGCCACCTGGGTGCGCCGCGGCGATCCGCTGCTGGCGGCGGCGGCCGGTGATCGCCTGTGCTGGGGTTTTGACGGCCTCAATGAGCGCAGCGGCGATGCGGTGATCGGGCTCGGCCCCTCGGCCGTCTCGCGCCTGCCGTCCGGCCTTGCCCAGAACCCGGGGGCCTATGCCGCGTGGCGGCGGATGGTGCTCGCCGGTCGCCTGCCGGCATGGCGCGGTCATCTGTCGACGGCGCCGTCGCGCCTCAGGGCCGATCTGGTTTCGGATCTGGTCTGCCGGGGCCGTGTCGAGATCGATCGTCTCGCCCGGATCCACGGTCCATCGGCACGTGCGCTCGGCCCGGCGGTGCGGCGCCTGATCCGCGATGCGCCCGCGGGGATGGTGGTCCCACTCAGCGGTCCCGGCGAGGGGGTCGGCGGCTTCATGCTGACGCGCCCAGGCCTCGATGGCGCCCAGCGCTGCGCGCTTGCGTTGCTCGAAGCGCTCTCGCGCGACGCCGACGGGGCGCTGGGTGCCCATGTCGTTTAATCCTTGCGGGCCCGATCAGGCGAAGCGCGCCGGGTCATAGGGTCGGGGGTCGACGGTCGGCCGCGCACCCGCAATCATCGAGGCGATCAGCCGCCCTGTCGCCGGCGCCATCGTCATGCCGTAGTGCCCATGACCAAAGGCGGCCCACAGACCCGGGTGCCCCGGGACCGGACCGATCACCGGGATGCTGTCGGGCAACGACGGACGGCTGCCGGCCCAAGGAATGGCACCTTCCGTGTCGATCCCCGGAAACATTCGCTCGGCGATCTGCAGCATGGCAGGCAGGTCGTCCTCGGGGTCGGGCGGTCTGCCTGGCCCGGTGAAGGCGCTGCTGCCGGCCAGGCGCACGCCGTTGGCCATCCGGCTCGCAACCATACGCGCGCCGCTGTCCATCACGCTGTTGCGGATATCGGTCTCGGCCCAGGGCAGGGTGACATGGCGGCCATGCTCCGCCTCGAGGGGGATGTCGACACCGAGCGATGAGAGCAGCGCGCGCGACGCCCATCCCGCCGCCACCACGACGAGATCGGCCTCGAGACGGCGTTGCGTGGTGGTGATCTGCCAGTTGGTGCCGTCGCGCGCGATCCCCGTGACCCGCGCTTGCAGCATCGCTGTACCGAGGGATGCAGCCGCACGCTGAAGCGCCTTGCCGGCCGCTTCCGGATCATGCAACCGCGCCATGCCTTCCATCGCGATGGCATGGCCGTAGTCCGGGGAGAGGGCGGGTTCGATCTCGGCCAGCATGGCTCGATCGAGCGCGATAAGCCCGACCCCTTCGGCGCGTTTGAGCTGCCAGGCGATTGCCTCCATGTCCGGCTGCGGGCCGCGGGTCGCATGGATGAAAAGGCTGTCGCCGATCAGCGCCGATGCACCGGCCTCGGCCAGATCGGCGCGCCAGTGATCTGCCGATGGTGCCGCCAGTTGTTCAAGCGCCGCCGCGCCATGCACCGCATCATGCTCGTTGGCCGTGGCCATGGCCCGGCGGAGCCAGGGCAGTAGACGTGGCAGATGCCCGGGCGCGATCCTGAGCGCGCGGTCGGCGCCCATCAGCATGCGCATCGCCTCGCCCATGACGCCGGGCAGGATCAGTGGCACCGCTCCGCCGGCGACGATCACGCCTGCATTGCCCTTGCTCGCCCCGGTGGCGGCCGGGTTCTCGTCGATCACGGTGATGCTTGGGCCGTCGCGGTTGCCAAGGCGGGCGAGCGCAAGGGCGACCGAGAGGCCAACCGCCCCTGCGCCGATCACCGCCACCGCGCGCACACCCTGCATGATCCAAGCGGTAGCCCGCCCGGACAGGGATCGCCAGCGATATCGCGCGCGCGGTTGACGCCTTGTCCCGTCGGTCGCACGGTCGCGCGCAAACGCCAGCCCGGAGAGCGATGATGACCGATGCCCTATGGCGCCTGCCGGCGGTGGTTCTCCGTGAGATGGTGGCGACGCGAGTGATCAGTGCACGCGAGGCTGCCGAGGCCGCGATCGCCCGCATGGATACGGTGAACCCGGCCCTGAATGCCGTGGTCACCCGTTTCGACGAGCAAGCGCTGGCCGAGGCCGACCGCGTGGATGCGGCCCTTGCCGCCGGTGAGGCGCCGGGCCCGCTGATGGGCGTGCCCGTGACGGTGAAGGTGATCGCCGATCAGGCGGGGCATGCGACGACCAACGGCCTCAGGCTGCAGCGCGACCATGTCGTGGCCGAGGATGCGCCGGTCGTCGCCAACCTGCGCCGTGCGGGCGCGGTGATCGTGGGGCGCACCAACACGCCGGCCTTCTCGATCCGCTGGTTCACCCGCAACGCACTGCATGGTGCGACGCGCAACCCGCACAGCGCCGCGATCACGCCGGGCGGGTCATCGGGTGGCGCGTCATCGGCGGTGGCGGCGGGGATCGGCGCGGTGGCCCATGGCACCGATATCGCGGGCTCGGTGCGCTATCCCGCCTATGTCTGCAACCTGCACGGCCTGCGCCCCTCGCTCGGCCGGGTGCCCCAGGTGAACCCCGGCCAGGCCGATCGCTCGATCGGCCCGCAGATCATGGCCGTCTCGGGCCCGCTTGCCCGGCGCATCGACGATATCGAGGCGGCGCTTGTTGCCATGTCTGCCGGCGATGCGCGCGATGGCTGGTGGGTACCCGCGCCGCTGACCGGCCCGGCGCTGGCGCGGCGCGTGGCGCTGGTGACCCACCCCGATGGATTGGACACCGCGCCCGAGGTCGTCGCGGCGCTTAAGGCCGCGGCGGCGGTGCTTGCCGATCACGGCTGGCAGGTCGAAGAGGTCGAGGCGCCGACGCTCCAGGAAGGCGTGGCGCTCAACATCGCGCTCTGGATGGGCGAGTTTCGTGGGCAGGGCGTCGCCCGCGTGGCCGAAGAGGCCGATCCCGACGCGAGCCGCATCGCGCCCTGGCTGCTTGAGCGCGCGGCCGAGTGCCCCGATGTCGAGACGGCGCTGCAGGCACGCATGGGTTTTGTCCGTCGCTGGCAGATGTTCCTCGAGACATGGCCGCTGGTGCTCTGTCCGGTCTCGGCCGACGCGCCGTTCGCCGACCATCAGGATGTCGAGAGCGCCGAAGCCTTCGACCGCGTGTTTCGCGCCCAGCTGACCCAGATCGCCCTACCGGTGACGGGCCTGCCCGCGCTGAACGTAGCGACCGGGCGCCCGGGCGCGCCGATGGGCGTACAGCTTGTCGCGCCCCGCTACCGCGAGGATCTGCTGATCGAGGCTGGGCGCGCGATCGAAGCCGCCCATCCGCCGGTCGAGCCGGTCGACCCGTTTGTCGTGGGTGGCTGATCCCATACTGGCGGGACCCCGCCGACCCTCGGTCAAGGGCGCCCGGCCCCTCACCTCTGACCCCGGTGGCTTGGCTGCGTCGCCGGTAGGGGATCATGTCAAGGGGTGCTATCTCAGGCGCGGTCCGCGCGGCCCGGCATGGGTGGCGTTCCGTCATCGGCAGCCATGCGGGCGGCAACGGCGTCATGGCGCTCGGGCGCCAGCACCGCCTCGGCGATGTCCTCGCCCGAGAGCGCGCCGAACTTGAACCCGTGGCCCGAGCAGGCGGAGGCGGCCACGAGGCGCCCGGCGCGCCGCAGCGCAAACCGCGCGCCAGGCGCCAGCATCCAGTAACTCGCCTGGCCATGGCTGATCTCGAAGCGGTCGAGATCGCGGAAGGCGCCGGCATAGCGGGCCAGCATCCCGTCCATCTCGCCGCGCGTCATCACCCGGTCGCTGTCGGCCGCATCGGCGCGCCCCATCGCGCCGCAGCCAAGCTTGGCGGGCAGGCCGGCGATGGGCGGCATGCCCCACAGATCGTCGGCGCCGCCGAGATCGGTCCAGCAGGGCATGGCCTCCCAGGCCTCGGCCAGGTGGTCGGGTGGGCGGGCATAAAGGATCACCGTTCGGCGATAGACCAGATCACCGGCCAGATCGGGCAGAAGCCCGGGCAGCCCCGCGCCTGCAGTGGCGACGATGGCCTCGCCCGACAGGCTGCGCCCGTCGGCCGTTGCGACCCGCCCGCCCTCGGCATCGAGGGCCACGGCCGGCGCGTGCTCCATCACCGCGACGCCGCGGGCGCGCAGCAGATCGGCCAGATCGACCATGATCCGGTTGGCCATCAGCGCTCCGCCGCCCGAGACGAGCCCCATGGCGATGTTGCGCTGACCGAGCGCCGGAAAGCGGGCGAGCAGGGCATCGGCGCCCTCGATCCGCTCGTGGTCGATCCCCATTGCCTCGAACAGGCTCCGCGTCCGGTCGCCATAGTCGCCGGCCTGTTGGCTCAGCGTCAGGATCCCGCGCTCGGCAAAGTAGTGTCCGCGCCCATGGGGCAGGGCCGCGAACAGCCGCTCCCAGGCCTCAAAGGCCGCGCCGATCCGCCGGGCATAACCCGGATGGTCGGGATAGGAATGGCGGATCAGCCGGTGATGGTCGGTCGAGGCGGCCGAGGGGCAGGGCACAGGCCCCTTCTCGATCACCGTCGCCCGTACGCCCGCGTTCGCCAGCGCATGCGCCGTGCACAATCCCACGATCCCGGCGCCCACGACGATGATGTGGCGTCCAGTCATGAGGCAATCCTACCCTTTGAGCCGAAGAGCGCGCTGCAGGTTTGAAACGTCTCGCGATCCCGGGCGACGAAGCTGCCAAGATGGTCCAGATCGAACAACGTCGCCTCGTACCGCATCGTTCCGCGCGAGGGCCGAGCGGGCGAGGCGAGACGTGCCAGGCGGTCGCGCAAAGGGGCCGCAGCCGACCGAACGAAAAGCCAGGGCACTGTGCCCTTCGCAGGGTGCGTAAAGCATGCTGCCAGGGACGGGAGGTGGTGATCCATCGGCAGCGCGGTCTCGGCAATCACCGGGTTGCCACCGTGCGCCGCCGCCCGGTCGGGCGCGGTCACTGCGAGGAGCAGCGTCACGAAAAGAAAAAGCGCGTGGCGCATGAGCGCCTTCTCTCTTCGCAGTGACATCGCGACCGACAGAACGCGTCTTCTCCGACGGCGCGCTGCGGCAGCAAGTCCTCGGGTCTCAGCCCAGGCTCGCGCAGAAGCGTTGGATGCGCGAGCAGGCTTCCTCCAGCGTCGCCTCCGACGTGGCATAGCTAGCGCGGAAATTCGGGCTGGTGCCGAAGGCCGCGCCATGGACCACCGCGACGCCCTCGGTCTCCAGCAGCTCGGTCACGAAGACCTCGTCGTTCTCGATCACGGTGCCGGTCGGCGTCTTGCGGCCGATCAACTGGCGGATCGAGGGGTAGACGTAGAAGGCCCCCTCGGGCACCGGGCATTCGATCCCCGTCGCCTGGTTCAGCATCGACACGACCAGATCGCGGCGCTTCTGGAACGCTTCGCGCGACATCGTGATATAATCCTGCGGCCCGTTCAGCGCCTCGATCGCGGCCCATTGGCTGATGGAGCACGGATTTGAGGTCGACTGCGACTGCACCTTGCGCATCGCCGTGATCAGAGGCGCGGGTCCCGCGGCATAGCCGATGCGCCAGCCGGTCATGGAATAGGCCTTGGAGACCCCGTTGACCGTGAGCGTGCGCTCGTAGAGCCCTGGCTCCACCTCGGCCGGGGTGCAGAAATCGAAGCCCTCATAGGCGATGTGCTCATACATATCGTCGGTCATCACCCAGACATGGGGATGGCGCATCAACACATCGGTGATCGCCTTCAACTCGGCATGGGAGTAGCCCGCGCCCGAGGGGTTGGAGGGCGAGTTGAAGATCAGCCACTTGGTCTTGGGCGTGATCGCGGCCTCCAGCGCCTCAGCCGTCATCTTGAAGGCCGTGTCGATCGAGGTCTCGATCACCACGGGCGTGCCGCCACCGAGCAGCACCATATCCGGGTAGCTCACCCAATAGGGCGCGGGGATCAGCACTTCATCGCCCGGGTTCAGCGTGGCGACCAGCGCGTTGTAGAGCACTTGCTTGCCGCCCGTGCCGACCGAAACCTGGGCCCGCGTGTAGTCCAACCCGTTCTCGCGCTTGAACTTCGCGACGATGGCGTCCTTTAGCTCGGGAAGGCCGTCGGGGGCGGTATATTTGGTCTTGCCCGCGTCCATCGCCGCCTTGGCCGCGGTCTTGATGTTGTCGGGCGTGTCGAAATCCGGCTCCCCTGCGCCGAGGCCGATGACATCGCGCCCAGCGGCCTTCAGCTCAGCCGCCTTCGTCGTCACCGCGATCGTGGGCGAGGGCTTCACGCGGGCGAGGGCATCGGCAAGGAAGGCCATGGGATCGATCTCCATTCATCATTCGCGGGCACCTAACGCCCGTTGAGCGCGCGCGGCAAGGGTGAAGCGAGGGATGGCAGCGCGCCGCTCTGTCGGGTGCGACCTTGGTACCTGAAGCGATCTTGATCGAGGTCTTCGGGTTCGCCCGCATTCGTTGTAAGAGCCTGCAGATCAATCGCGCGTGGCCGCGCGAACTGCAGCACGCGCCGGGAGCGGCGGGCGCGGGCCAGTGGGAAAGCGTCGCATCCGGGCGCCGGCGCCCAGTGCCGATATGGCACTGCAAGGGCTGCGGACGTGGACGGCGCGCCCGGCTCGCGGCGCCGGCGAGCAGCCCCGGAGCGGCCCGGCGTGGTCGCACGGCCCGGACTGACTGGGCGGCTAAGCGGTCGAGATGGAGACGATCATGGACGATTTCAGCGACACCGCCGCCACCTTCGGCGACCGTTTGGCCCTGGCGCGGGAGGCGCAAGGGCTGAGCCAGTCGCAGCTGGCCCGCAGGCTTGGGTTGAAGATCGACAGCGTGCGCAACTGGGAAGCCGACAGGTCCGAGCCGCGCGCCAACCGGCTGCAGATGCTGGCGGCTTTTCTCAATGTCTCCATCGTCTGGTTGCTGACGGGCCGGGGCGAGGGCGCGCCGGCCGAACATCTCCACGTGGAAGGGGCGACCGAGATGGGCCAGGTCCTGGCCGATCTGCGCGCCCTGCGACTGAAACAAGCGCGCATTGCCGAAGAGATGGGCCGGCTGGAAAAGCGCCTCCTCGAGCTGAACCTCAACTGAGAACGGCGCGCGCCTGCCATTGCACTGCATCATGGATGTCGCGCAGTCTGTCCGCGTCATGAAACGTAGTACTCAAGACGCCTCCCTTCACCCATCGTCGCGGTGCCGGGTCGGTGTCGATCTCGGCGGCACCAAGATCGAGGCCTGTGCGCTCGGCCCGGGCGATACCGTCCTCGCCCGCCGGCGGCTACCGACCCCGCGCCATGACTACGACGCGATCGTGCAGACCATCGCGACGCTGGTCGACGAGGTCGAGGCCGAGGCGGGTTTGCGCGCAGCCGCCATCGGCATCGGTATTCCTGGATCCTTTTCACCGGCCACGGGGCTCGTCCGGAATGCCAACACCACGATCCTGATCGGCAAACCGCTGGATCGCGATCTCCTTGTGGCGTTGGGCCGTCCGGTGCGGATCGAGAACGATGCCAACTGTTTCGCCCTTGCCGAAGCGCGCGCAGGCGCCGCGCGGGGTTATGGTGTGGTCGTCGGCCTGATCCTTGGCACCGGTGCGGGCAGCGGTGTGGTCATGCATGGCGAGGTACATGTCGGGCCGAACCGTATCGCTGGCGAATGGGGCCATACCGCGCTGCCGCGTCCGACGCTCGAAGAGACGCCGGGGCCGCTCTGTTATTGCGGTCGTCGCGGCTGCCTCGAACTCTGGGTGTCCGGCACGGGGTTGGAGCGTGACTACGCCAAAATGGTGGGCGCCGGGGCGGGCACTGGGGTAAGCACTGGAGCGGGCACTGGCCTGAAGGGCGCGGAGATCCTGCGCGCCGCCGAGCAGGGCGATGCGGTGGCCGGTGCGGCCATCGAGCGCCATCTGGATCGCCTGGGCCGCGGGCTCTCGGTCATCGTCAACACGCTCGATCCGGATGCCATCGTCATCGGCGGCGGGCTCTCGAACATGGCCCATCTCTACGAACGGCTGCCCGAGGCGACGCGCCCGCATGTGTTCTCCGACTGCTTTGAGACGCCGATCCTCAAGAACGCCCTCGGCGACAGTGCGGGCGTGATCGGGGCCGCCTGGCTGTGGCCGGAGGAACCGGTTGCGGATATAACCGGGGTGCCGGGCGGCGTAGAGGCGGCCGGTGGATGACGGAGGCACGAGTGACCGACAGCATGCCCATGAAGCCCCCACGCAGTCAGCCGGAGAGCCGTGACACGCGGCTGAAGCGTCTGCGTATTCGAAGCTGGAGACGCGGAACGCGGGAGATGGACATGCTGCTCGGCCCCTTTGCCGACACCGCGTTGCAGGGCCTCGATGAAGGGCTGCTCGCCGCCTATGAGGACCTGCTGGAGGAAAACGACTGGGACCTCTACGCCTGGATGGCGGGGCAGGCCGATCCGGGCCCGGCACATGGCCCGCTGGTGGCACGCATCCGCGACTGGCACGGCATCGCCTGAGCGGTCGCACGGCTGCCTCGGGGTTGCTCAAGAGCGGCTGCTCAGCCGTTGGCGAGGTGCCCGTGGGTTGCCCAGCAAGCGGGTCTGCCGACCATTCATCGCCGGAAGAAGCCCTCTTGCAGGGCCAAGGCGCGCATGCCACGCCGAGGCTAGATCGCGGTAGCGGCGGCGAGGGGAGGCGTGCATGGCGCGGATCGGTTTTATCGGCCTTGGCAATATGGGTGGGCCGATGGCCCGCAACCTGCTGAAGGCCGGCCACGATGTCTTCGGCTTCGATCTCGATGCCGGCGCCGTTGCAGCGCTGAGCGATGCTGGCGGCAGCATAGCCGCCAACGCGGCCGAAGCGGCGCGCGACGTGGATGCGGTCGTCACGGCCCTGCCGGCGGCCCGCCATGTCGACGCGGTGTATCGGGGCGAGGGCGGCATCCTCGCCGCCGCTGCCCCGGGCACCGTCTTCATCGATACCTCGACCATCGACGTGGAGACCGCGCGCCGTGTGGGCCAGGCGGCGGTGGAGGCCGGCATGGAGATGGTCGACAGTCCCATGTCGGGCGGCGTGGGCGGGGCCGAGGCCGGGACACTCACCTTCATGGTCGGCGGGCCCGATGCAGCCTTCGCCGCCGCCAAGCCGTATCTTGAGGCGATGGGCAGGAACATCTTCCGCGCCGGCGCCAGCGGCGCAGGCTCCGCCGCCAAGATCTGCAACAACATGATGCTCGCGATCCAGATGATTGGCGTCTCAGAGGGGCTGAACCTCGCGCGTCGTCTCGGCCTCGCGCCCGAGCGGCTCTACGACATCTCCTCGACCGCCACGGCGCGGTGCTGGTCGCTCAACGACTATTGCCCCGCACCGGGGCCCGTGCCCGCCGCGCCCTCCAACCGCGACTACGATCCCGGCTTTGCGGCGGCCCTGATGCTGAAGGATCTGCGCATTGCCATGGAGGCCGCGAGTGCCGCCGGGGCGCATGTGCCGCTCGGCGCACAGGCGACGCAGATCTACACCCAGATGGACCAGCGCGGGATGTCTGATCGGGACTTCTCGGCCGTGATCCGATTACTTGATGGCGCCAACTGACCGGCCACATTCCCGAATCGGAAATGCGGTTTGACTTGTCATGTGACTGTGTCTCAGCGTGAGTGATCCACAACAGGTTGTGTTGGAGCGTATTTCTTGAGGCTGAGCTGTTTTGAGCACTTAATGCGTGGTGGTTGTGGAAAGCTGCGTCTTTACCGTTGGTTATGCATGTTTTGGACGAAACGGGCGCCTGATCGCGTCGGCGTAAGGCCCGAATTAATCGCGGCATCAATGAGGCCGAAGATTGAACGGGCACCGACACTCCGATAAGAATTCGATAAGGCCACCACTGGAAAAAGAAGCGTGGCGCGAGGCATTGGGGCAGAGGGGCGAGGCCCGATGGAGCTTCGGGGGTTCGACAGCTATACCGTCACTCTGGGTGATGAGCTGCGGGGCGAACGTGCCTGCCGCGGCTGGACACTCAAGGATGCTGCGCGCGAACTCTGCATGAAGGCCTCGATGATCGAGGCTATCGAGAACGGCGATCTCTCCGCCTTCCCAAATCGCAGCGTCGTCCCTGGCTATGTGCGCTCATACGCGCGATATCTCGGCCTTGATGATAACGAGATCTATGCGCGTTTCTGCGAGGAAAGCGGGTTCGAGAGCTCGCTTGTCACCTACGGGATGATCGGCGGGGCGCAGCCGGCGGAACCCGCGCGCCGAGAGCTGGGCGGCGCCCGGGCGGGCGTGGGCGGTATGGGGCTAAGCGGGGCGGTCGGTGCGGATCTTACGGCCTCCCGTTTTGCGGTCCGCCCGGCGCCGCGGCGGATCGGCGCTGCCGTCTCGCTCGGTGGTCTGGTCTCGTCCGTGGCGCTGACACTGCTGATCGGTGGCGTCGGCTACGGCGCTTACACCGTGTTGCAGGATATCCAGCGCGTGGGCTTTGTACCGCTGCCCGACGCACCGGCCGTGGTCGCCGATGCACCAGAGATCGATGCCCCGGTCTTCGAGGTCGCTGAAGCGCCGGCGATCAGACGCCCAGATGCGCGCGATTATGCCGATGGCGGCGCACTCATGGGTCTCGGACTCGCCGATGCGGCGCGGTTTGCGGCGCGCCGCGACGGGCCGATCTCGGCAATCGATCCAGCTGCCGCCGGTATTCTGACCATCGAGCCGACCCCGTCGATCGCCGAGATGCGTCGCGATCTGCCGCTCGACCTGGCCAGCTTGCCCGACGCGGCACGCGAGGAGATCAGGGAGATCGCGCTCCTCCGATCCGGCATCGTCGACCCTTCGGCTGCGCCTTCGGATACCGAGATCAGCGCTGCCGAGACGACGCCCCCCGTGCCATCGGCAGTGCGGGGTACCAGCATCGTCGCGGTGGAGCCCGCCTGGATCAGGATCAGGGCCGAGGACCGGAGCGTGCTGTTCGAGGGAACGCTCAGAACCGGGGACAGTTTTGCCTTGCCCAAGGATACTCAGCTGGCGCAGCTTCGTGCGGGCAATGCCGGTGGCGTCTATGTCGTGGTCGATGGTCGACGTTACGGGCCGCTCGGGCGGGCAGGTCAGGTCGTAAAGGGTGTGTCGCTCCAGGCTGACAGCATCATGGCAAGCTATGGGCTCGCGACCGAGAATGCCGGTGACACGACCGTTGCAACGACGGCGCGCTCTGATCCCTGATTGTCTGCCACACCGCGGTAATGCTCTCGTTTCCGGCACTCGACGTGCCTAATTGGGGTGCATAGGGTGCGCGCAACACTGGGGCGATATGCCGGCGTGCCGTCGAGGGACGGCACCGGCGGGGCCAGAGAGGCTAGGAGGCTCGGGGCATGGGCTTGAATCACGTCCGGCCGTGGCGAAACATCTATCGCCGCGAATGCCGGAAGATCATGGTGGGACCGGTGCCCGTGGGGGGCGATGCACCGATCACCGTGCAGACCATGACCAACACGCTGACAACCGACGCCAAGGCGACGATCGAGCAGATCAATGCCTGTACGGAGGCCGGTGCCGACATCGTTCGCGTCTCCGTGCCCGATGTCGAAAGCTCGACCGCGCTGAAGGAGATCGTGCGCAACGTCGACGTGCCGATCGTCGCCGACATCCACTTCCACTACAAACGCGCGCTTGAAGCGGCAGCGGCCGGTGCCGCCTGCCTGCGCATCAATCCCGGCAATATCGGGAATGAGAAGCGTGTGAAGGAGGTCGTGAAGGCCGCCAAGGACCATGGCTGTGCGATCCGCATTGGTGTGAACGCCGGCAGCCTTGAGCGTCATCTGCTGGAGAAATACGGCGAACCGTGCCCAGACGCGATGGTCGAGAGCGGTCTCGATCATATCAAGATCTTGCAGGACAACGATTTTCACGAGTTCAAGATCAGCTGCAAGGCATCGGACGTGTTCCTCGCCGCAGCGGCCTATCAGCAGTTGTCCGAACAGACCGACTGCCCGATACACCTTGGCATTACCGAGGCGGGGGGGCTGGTCTCGGGCACGATAAAATCGGCCATCGGTCTCGGCAATCTGCTCTGGATGGGGATCGGCGACACGATCCGCGTCAGCCTGTCGGCCGACCCGGTCGAAGAGGTCAAGGTCGGCTACGAGGTCCTGAAGTCGCTGGGGCTCCGCCACCGCGGTGTGAACATCATCTCCTGCCCCTCCTGCGCGCGGCAGGGCTTTGACGTGATCAAAACCGTCGCCGTGCTGGAGGAGCGCCTGCAGCACATCAAGACGCCCATGTCGCTGAGCATCATCGGCTGCGTGGTGAACGGACCGGGCGAGGCGCTGATGACCGATGTCGGCTTTACCGGTGGCGGTGCTGGCAACGGCATGGTCTACCTCGCGGGCAAGCAGAGCCATCGCATGTCCAACGAAGAGATGGTCGAGCACATCGTCGAGGAAGTCGAGAAAAAGGCCGCCGCGATCGAGGCCGAGCGTGTCGCGCAGGCGCAAACGGCGGCTGAGTGAGCCCAGAACAGTCCAAGCAAGCGGAATCGCGGCTGGTCGCCGCGATGCTTGATCCATTGGCGCCCATGACCGCCATCGGGCCTTCGGCGGCTGCCGGCCATGTGTCGATATCGGGGATTGGGTGGCGGCAAGCTGGGGTGAGCCGCGTGCCGGATGTGACCCGGGTCTCTACCCCATGCCGCACTTACCTGCCGGCACGATCACAGGCGCTTGCGGTTCTAAGGCTGTTGACGTCCGCCCCGACTGTTCACTGCGTTCTCCGCCACGCTCGTATAAGGGCAGCTGGAGCAAGGCGATGAAGCGCGGGCTGGCCATCGCCGCGGGTCTTGCGCTGGTCGCGGTCCTTGTCGCGGGGGGGGCCATGCGCGGTTTGTCCCATGATCCAGCGCTTTGGCATGTCGACCCGACGGTGGCCGAGCGGACGGGCAAGCCCAACGATGTGCTTGCTGCACCGCCTCAGTCGACCGCTGCGGCGCCGGATCTGGTCCTGTCTCCGAGCGACGGCGGCGCGGCGCTGGCCCGTCTTCACGCGGTGGCACTCTCGGCGCCGCGGGTCGACCTCGTCGCCGGTGATCCTGCGGAGGGGTTCGTGACCTATGTCCAGCGCTCGGCGGTGTTGGGCTTTCCCGATTATGTCTCGGTCAGGCGCGTGGAGACGGGTCTCGCCATCTGGTCGCGCTCGCGCTTTGGCTACAGTGATCTCGGCGTCAACCGCGCGCGGGTCGAAGGCTGGCTGGCCGAGGCTGGCCTGAGCTTTGACTAACCGCGCCCCCTGCCTCGCCTGACCGAGCGCCGAGGGGGCCGTCGCATCGCGTGAGCCAGCCCGCGTCCTTGACCGCCAAGCCGGTGGCCCCTATGCGCGCGGCCATGTTGCCCGAGGACAGACTGTCGGAGATCGTCGCCCGCGCCGAGTACCTCGAGGCGCGCATGGCCGAGGCGATCGAGGCCGCCGAGATTGTGACCCTCGGCCGCGACTATGCCGCATTGAGACCGGTCGTTGAGAAGATCGCGGCGTGGCGCGCGGCGCAGGCGGCGCGTGCGGAGGCTGAGGCCATGCTCGCCGATCCCGAGATGCGCGCCCTTGCCCGCGAAGAGCTCGATGCGGTGGCGGCAGAGATGCCCGCCCTGGAGCATGCGTTGCGCCTGGCGCTGATCCCGCGCGACGCGGCCGATGACCGGGCGGCCATTCTGGAGATCAGGCCGGGGACTGGCGGCGACGAGGCGGCGCTCTTCGCGGCGGACCTGATGCGCATGTACATCCGCCATGCCGAGGCGCATGGCTGGAAAGTCGAGATGCTGGAGGAGACGGCCGGCGATCTTGGCGGGCTGCGCGAGGGTGTTGCCGCGATCCGGGGCGAGGGCGTCTTTGCCCGGCTCAAGTTCGAGAGCGGTGTCCATCGTGTGCAGCGCGTGCCGGTCACTGAATCCGGCGGGCGCATCCATACCTCGGCGGCGACCGTCGCCGTGCTGCCCGAGGCTGCCGAGGTCGATGTCGAGATCAAGCCCGAGGATATCCGCATCGACACCATGCGTGCCTCGGGCGCGGGCGGGCAACACGTCAATACCACCGACAGCGCCGTGCGCCTGACGCATCTGCCAAGCGGGATCGTCGTCACGGCCTCGGAGAAGTCGCAGCATGCCAACCGGGCCCGGGCGATGGAGGTGCTGCGCGCCCGGCTGTTCGATATGGAGCGCAGGCGTGCCGATGCCAAGCGCGCCGCCGATCGGAAGGGTCAAGTCGGCTCGGGCGACCGGTCGGAGCGGGTCAGGACCTATAATTTTCCGCAAGGACGGGTCACCGACCATCGCATAGGGCTGACGCTTTACCGGCTTGAACAGGTGCTGGCCGGCGATCTGGACGAGGTGATCGATGCCTTGATTGCCGCCGATCAGGCTGAGCGGCTTGCCGCCGAGGGCTTGTGAGGGACTACCGGTGAGCAGGGCTGTCGCGCGAGGCGAGGCGGTAAGCTGGGATCGGGCGATCCGCACGGCCGCGGCGCGCCTGGACGCGGCCGGGATAGACGGTGCGGCACGCGACGCGCGGCTGCTCGCGGCCTTTGTCGCCGGTGTTGATACCACGGCCCTGCGCGCCCATGGCGACCGTGTGATGAGCGAGGATCAGCAACGCCGTCTTGACGAGGCAGTGGTCGCGAGAGCTGCGCGGCGTCCGCTTTCTCACATCACCGGTTGCCGGCTTTTCTGGGGGCGTTCTTTCCAGGTCAGCGCCGCTGTGCTCGACCCCCGACCCGAGACCGAGACACTGGTCGCCGAGGCGCTAGCGCTTTGTCAGCGGGCGACGCCCGGCGTGACGCTCCTCGAGCTTGGGGTGGGCAGCGGCTGTATCCTGCTCACGCTGCTGGCCGAGTTGCCAGCGGCTCGTGGTACCGGCACCGACCTCTCGGCTGAGGCTCTGACCGTCGCCGCTGCCAATGCCGCCGCACTCGATCTGACGGGTCGTGTGGCTCTCGTGCAGGGACGGTGGTTCGAACCGGTGCCGGGCAAGGCGGACATCCTACTCTCGAACCCACCCTATGTGCCGGCGTCGGCATGGGCCGGTCTGGCGCCCGAGGTGCGCGATCATGAGCCGGTGGCAGCGCTCGTGCCCGAACCTGATCCCATGGGTGACGGTCTCGCCGCCTATCGCGAGATCCTTTCCGGCGCGCGTGCCCATCTAAACCCTGGCGGCGCCATCCTCCTGGAGTTTGGCGCGGGACAGGGCAAGGCCGTGTCTCAGATCGCCGCCGATGCGGGGTTCCAGGCGCGGCGTCTCATCCCCGATCTCGATGGTCGTGAGCGCGTGTTGATCGCGTACTCCCCGGAATGAGAGGCGCCCCACAAGGTGGCAACGGGCAAAAAAAGCGTCGTCTCGACGCAGATCGCCGTTGTCGGGCGCGGTTTCGCGGCTTAGAGAGAGGGTGTGGGGCATCGAACATGACGAGAGTTCGATCTAAGACCCCGCTTTAGCCTGGCGCCTCAGGGCAGCGCATTGCCGGAAGCGCCTCTAGATCTCGAGCCAGACCTCGCTGCGTATCGCGGCGCCGCCCCGAGGGCGGATAGGTCGTCACAGTCCGAGCGTGATGAGACCAGCACAAAAACAGAACCGGGCGCGCGGTCGCGGCAACCGGAAGGGCGGGAACGGCGGCAACAACGTCAACCGTGTTTACGAGAGTGCCGGGCCCGAGGGTAAGGTCCGCGGTACACCGCAGCAGATCGTCGAGAAGTATCTGAGCCTCGCCCGCGATGCCCAGACCTCGGGCGACCGTGTGACTGCCGAGAACTTCCTGCAGCATGCCGAACATTATCAGCGCATTCTCTCTGCGGCCCTCGGCGCTCAGGCTGAGCGGCGCGATGCGCAGGCTCAGGAGGACGACGAGGATGACGATCGTCAGCCACAGCCTCAGAGCAATGGTCACGCGCAGCCGAACGGCCATGCCGATGCCGATCGGGATGACGAGAACGCCGAGGCGCAGGGCGGCGACGGACAGGCCGACGGTCGCCGGCGCGGTCGGCGCAACAGGCGCAACGGTGCCGATCACAGCAGCGGCGATGCCGTGAGCGCTGGTGATGGCAACGGTGCTGCGCCGGGCAATGGCGCCGATCCGCGCGATGCGCCGCGCGACGGGGCGGACCCGCGCGATGGCGGTGCCATCGGAGGTTTCGACACCATCGAACCCTTGGACGGCCCTGCCGGGCCCGAGCTCGTGGTCGATACCGCTGCTGCGCCAAGGAAAAGACGCCCGCGCCGCCGCGATGAGAGTGAAGCAGCCACTGCAACCGAGCCCGCTGCCGAGGCGGAACGCCCGGCGGAGGCGCCGGCTGCCCCTGCGGGCGACGAAGCGCCTTCTTAATCGCCGAGAAGCGCGGCGAGCGTCAGAAACTCATCGAGGCTGAGCGTCTCAGCGCGGCGCGTCGGATCAATGCCGGCCTTTGCGAGCAGGGCTGGGGCATCGCCCAAGGCTTTAAGGGACTGGCGTAACATTTTGCGCCGCTGGCCAAAGGCCGCCGCGGTTACCCGCTCCAGGGCCCGCTGCGGCACGTCGCGCATAGCTGGCACCGGATCCAGACGAACGATCGCCGAGGTCACCTTGGGCGGTGGCGTAAAGGCCTGCGAGGCGACGTCGAACAGCATCCGCGGCCGTGACCGCCATTGCGCGAGGATTGCGAGGCGGCCATAGGCACCGGTGTCGGGCCGGGCCACGATGCGCGCTGCGACTTCGCGCTGAAACATCAGCGTCAGCGACAGCCAGGCGGGCGGCCATGCCGCGCCACTCAACCAACGGATCAGCAGTTCGGTGCCGATGTTGTAGGGCAGGTTGGCCGCGACCCGGACCGGAGCGTGCAGCCCGGCGAGGGGCGGAAGAGAGAGGGCGTCGCCTTCGATCACCCTCAGGCGGCCGGGATAGGCCGCAGCGATATCCCCAAGCGCGTCGAGGCATCGCGGATCGCGTTCGATGGCGACGACCTCGCGCGCGCCTTCTGCGAGCAGCGCCCGGGTCAGACCGCCCGGGCCGGGGCCGATCTCGAGGATGGTCGCATCGTCCAGCGGTCCCGCCGCCCGGGCAATACGACGCGTGAGATTGAGATCGAGCAGGAAGTTCTGACCGAGTGACTTGCGCGCCCTCAGCCCATGCGCCGCGATGACCTCGCGGAGCGGCGGCAACCCGTCATCGGCCAGTGTCATGCGCCGATAGCGCCCGGCCCGAGGCTTCCGTTACGGGGCGCCCCTGATGTCGCGCCGCCAGGTCTCCTGCAAGGCGCAGGGCCTCGATCAGGCTGGTCGCATCGGCGCGCCCAGTGCCGGCGATGTCATAGGCGGTGCCGTGGTCGGGCGATGTGCGGATGAACGGTAGGCCGAGGGTCACGTTGACGCCACGGTCGAAATCCAGCGCCTTGACCGGGATCAGCGCCTGGTCGTGATACATCGCAACCGCCACGTCATAGCGTGCGCGCGCCGCGCTGTGAAACAGCGTGTCGGCCGGATGCGGGCCTGTCACCTCAATACCCTCGGCACGCAGAGCCTCGATGGCGGGCACGATCACCTCGATCTCCTCGCGGCCCATCGCGCCCTGTTCGCCGGCATGGGGGTTCAGACCGGTCAGGGCGTGGCGCGGGTTGGCGATGGCGAAATCCCGTTTCAGCGCCGCATCGGTGATGCGCACCGTGTCCATGATCAACGCGGTCGTCAGCAGCGCGGGGATGCGGGACAGTGGCTCGTGGATGGTAACCGGCACGACCTTGAGCGAGGGGCCCGCGATCATCATGACGGTCATCGGAACGCCGGCCAACCGCGCCAGAAACTCGGTATGGCCGGGGTCGCTGAAGCCCGCGCCGTCGTAAAGCACCTTCTTGTTGATCGGGTTGGTCACCACGGCGCCGGCCATCCCGCGCGCTGCTAGCGCCACGGCCCGCTCGATCGAGCGGACCACGGCGGGTGCATTCAGTGGATCGGCCTGGCCCGGCGTTGCGGGCCGTGGGAGGCGTTCGGGCAGAACGGGTAAGGCGGTGGGGAAGACGGTTGCTGCCTCGCCGGGGTCGGAGATCTCGGCCACGGGGACCCCCATCCGGGCCAGTCGGTCGGGATCGTCGATCGTGAAGAAGCTCGGAACGCCGTCGCGGGCGTCACGGGCCCGCCACGCGGCGATGGTGATCTCGGCCCCGATGCCGGCGGGGTCGCCCATCGTAAGGGCGAGCGGCGCCAGCGCGCCCATGGCCATCACCGCTGCTCGATCAGGGCGTCGCGTTTCAGCTCCTGCAGCAGCCCTTCTGCGAGCCGGTTGGCCTGGTCGTTGATCAGCCGCTCGCGGGTTTGCGCCCGCAACTCGGGGTCGTTCACGTCGATGTCTTCGTCGCCGCCGATCCGCCGCCGCTCGGCCAGGCGTAACAGGGTGACGCCGCCGGGCGTTGTGATGGGCTGGCTTATGTCCCCGGGCTCCAGCCCCGCCAAGGCCTCGCGGGCCTGGGGTGGCAGCGAGGCTGGATCGACCCAGCCGACAGAGCCGCCCTGTTCGGCCGACGGCGTGCGTGAAAGCTCACGCGCGCGCGCAGCGAAGGCTTCCTCGTCGGTTGCCTCGGTTCGGATCTGGTTGGCCAGCGCCACGGTTTCCTGCGGGCCACGGCGGTTCGAGACTGGCAGACCGATCTCCTGCAGGCGCACCTCGATCCGCTCGATCCCCGCGGCAAGCGCGATCTCACGATCGATCTCCGCATCGGAGGGATTGATCCTGCCGCCGAAACGACCGCGCACATAGGACTGCCAGGCCGCGCGCGGCGCCAGGAAATCGCGCATGGCGTCATCGGTGATGCCCTGGTTGGAGAGAACGGCGCGGAACTCGTCGGGCGAGACCTGCAGCCGGCCGGCCAGTTCGGCCAGCTGGCCGTCGACCGCCGAGGCATCCGGCGAGAAGCCCGCGCGCTGGGCTGCCTGCAGGCGGATCATGTCGTCGATCAGTGCACCGAGCGCTGCCTGCTGCACGGCCTCGACACTCGGCGCCTGGAAACCCAGCAACAGCAGGAGGCGGGAGCGCTGCGTCACGTCGAAGGCGGTGATGACGCTGTCGTTCACAACGGCCACGGGTCTGAAGGGCGTGGCCTCGGTATCCTGGGCCTGGGCCTGGGGCTGGGTCTGGGTCTGGGCCGGCGTCGTCGCCAGCGCTAGCGCGGCCGCGACCAGAAAGGGGCGAAGCGCTGATAGGGCTGCGGTCATCGCAGATCTCCTGAAAGACATGTTCGGGCGTCTGTGCGTCCCTGTTACGTCACTCCGACACGATCCCGCCGGCGCCTGGGCGCCCGATATCGCCCGAGCCGAAGAGCCCCGTCGGGCGCGCCCCGGTGCCGAGCGTCAGCAGCCGCAGCTGAAAACCCACCGACGTGCTGGCCGGCGAATCCTCGGACGAGGCAAAGCGGCGCCGCGCGATCAGGTCGAGCGCGCAGCACTCATTCGCGTAAGACACCCCGCCGCCGACTTCAACGAACTCATTTTCCTGAAGATCGCGTTGCAGGAAGCCCTGGATGCCCCAGTCCTCGGTGAGCTGCATCTTGGTAATGGAGGTGACCTCCTGTCGGTCCTCCTCGGCGCCGGCCTCGGGGATGGCTTCTAGGAAGGCGTAGCCGACCGAGAGCGACGCGGGACCGTAGGCAAGCTCCAGCGAGGCTTCGTTGCGGCTGATCTCGAAATCATCGTCAAAGCGCAGGCGGTTCTGCAGTGTCACGATATCGCTGAAGCCGAGCCGCCAGCCGACCACGTAGTCGGATCGGAGCCCGTTGAGGCCCGAACCCGCGTCGAACTCATCGGCCTCGACAAAGCGCAGGATCCGCCCGGCATCGGCCGACAGGGTGAAGCCGTCATCGGACAGCCGCTCATACCGCAGGCCAAGCGTGAACCTCGGCCCTTCCTCGACCGCGTCGAGACCGCTGAAACGGTCGATGTCGAAGACCGACATCTCGTCGAATTCGGTCTGTGCGCTGTCCTCGTTCGAGAACTGATCGCCATTGAGGCCGAACGGTGTCACCTCGAACCGTGCCAGCGGCTCGATCACATGGACCCCGGTCGTCGTATCGCCGCTGATCAGCGGAAAGCGCATCTCCACGCCCGCCAGCGGCACGAAGCGCCCGCGGGCATCGTCGCTGAAGTCGCTCGATCCGGCATCGTCGAAGGTGAGGAAGAGATCGCCCCTGAGGCTGGCGAAGCCGCGAAAGGCGATACCGCTCGCGTGGATGTACTCACGCTCCCAATCCGCGCCGATGCTGAGGCGGGTGGTATCGGTGCCCACATCCCTCAGCAGCGTCTGCGTGTTCATGAAGAACCCGAGCCGCCCGTCCAGCAGGGGCTCGTCCAGTTCGACGCGCGCATCAAGACGCGGCAGCACCGCTGGGATCGGCCCCGCCGGCTCATCATCGCGGAGCGACTGGAAGTAGATCCCTTCGAGGTCGAAGAAATGATCGCGCTCATAGGCACGCAGAAACACGTTCGACGTCAGACGGTCGCGACCGGTGATATCGAAGAAGCGCAGATAGGCGTCATCCGAGGTGGTCAGGATGTTCCAACCGACCTCTGCCGTATCGCCGAGCATCGAGACATCGAAGCTGGCGTCGCTGTCCACATGGCCCTGAAAGCCGGCATTGCCGTTGAAATCGGTATGCACGATCGAGCCACGAAAGCGCAGATCGCCGAAGTCGAAGGCCCGGCGCAGTTCGCCGTCGATGATCACGCCGTCATCGGTGGTGATGAAGGGTTGGAACAGGAAATCCGTAGACTGGTCGATGGCCCAGAAAAACGGCACCCGGATACCGAGCCCATAGGTGCTGCTTTCGGTCGGGCTTGGCACGAGGAACCCGGTCGCACGCTCCACCGTGGGATCGGGGTGGCTGAAGACCGGTAGATAGGCGACGGGGATGCCGAAGACGTCGAAGGTGGCGTCCTCGTAATGGATCGTGCCTTCCTCTTCGTCATGGATCACACGCCGGGCCCTGATGCGCCAAAGCGGGGTCGGGCTGTCCTCACAGACGTCGCAGGGGCTGTAGACGGCGCGGGACAGCGTGTTGAACCGGCCATCGACGCGACGCGCCTCCACCGCCGCCAAGCGCGCAGTCGCGCCCTGCTCCCCATCGCCGAGCGCATTGGTCGCGATGACACTCTGCGCGCCGCGCACGATACCGTCATAAAGCTCCGCATCCAGTTCGGCGGCGCTGGCGAACACGGTCGTGCCGCTTGGGTCGCGCAACACGATCGAGCCCTCGGCCGAGATGCGCCCAGTCTCGGCGTTGTAGACGATACGATCCGCGGTCAGCGTTCGGGGGCCGAAGAAGACCTCCACCGATCCCTCGGCCGTCACCGTGCCGGCATTGCTGTCGTAGATCACGCTGTCGGCCACGAGGGCGACCTGATCCGGCTCGGCCGCCAGACTGTCGGCAAACGCGCGCGGCCCATCGTTGCCAGCAGCCACGGCGCCGGTGCTTCCCGCGCTCAGCGTCTTTCCAGCCAGCTTGACCGTCACAGGGGCATTGTCCTCCACCGCCTCGGTCGCGCCGCCTGCGGCTTGCGCAGCCGGCACCGGTGGACGCGGCGGCGACGGCGCGGTGAGCGGTGCTGCACTGTCGGCCCGAGGGCGTGCCGAGGGCAGGGGAGAGCTTGCCGCCAGAGCCGCGTCCGCGCTCAGCAGCAGGGCGATGACCGCAGTGCCCGCACCAAGTCGGGCGCGCATGATGACGGGCGCCTTGGCTGTGGCGTTCTGCTCGCTCTGACTGCTCGACACGCGGCGGTCCTGTCGCTCTTGTCCGGGCACAACGCTTCGCACCCGTTTGTTGAAGCCGGACGCTATCCGTCCTCGACGTGCAAGAGAAGCCCAAGTGCAAGCAAGGCGCCAGATGCGGGGGGGGCCCAGGCAGCGACCGTGACCGGAATGGTACCCGTCGCCCCCAATGCATGCGCCAGATCGGTCAGGAAGAAATAGCCGAAGCCCGTGGCAACGCAGCCGAGCGCCATGACGCCGAGCCCGCCAAGCCGCGACGGACGCATGGAAAACGCCGCCCCGATCATCACCATCGCTGCGAACACGAGCGGTGACGAGATCAGGCGGTGCCACTGCAGCTTGTGCCGATCGGCGGCGAGGCCCTGCTCCTCCAGCACCGCGATGAAGTCGGGGAGGGACCAGAAACCGACGGTCTCGGGTGGGGCAAAGCTCTCGATGATCCGCTCCGGTGTCAGATCGGTCGGCAGCCGGATCATGTCGACCGTCTCGGCCAGCGGACCTGCACCGGGCTCGGGCCGCGCTGGCGGTGTCGCCGCGGTGTCACCGGCTGCAGGGGCGGGTGACGGGCCGACCATCTCCGCGTCCTCGATCTGCCAGCGGCGCACGGCATTCATGCGCCAGGCGCCGGGTTCGAGCACGGCGGTGCGCGCTTCCATCCGCTCAACCATCCGGTCGCCTGTGGCAAAGCGAAAGACCGATACCGACCAAAGCCGATCCACGGTGCTCGAGGCGCGCTCGGCCCGGATCACGGTCTGCACGTCGATGCCGTCGACGCGGCCGGTCTGGCGCAGCCATAAGCCGCTGGAGGAGACCGAAAGCGAGGAGGAGGAGCGCCCGAAATACTTGGCCTCAAGCGCCTCGAAGCGGGCGGCCATCGACGCCGCCACCGGATTGTAGACCGAGAAGGCGATGACGCCGAGGGCCGCCGCCCCGATCACTGCCGGGCCCAACAGACCCCATGCGCTGACGCCCGCGGCGCGCGCGACGACGGTTTCCGACGCGCGGGCGAGGCGGGCGAAACAGGCCATGGCGGCCAGCATGACGGTGAAGGGTGCCGCGATCATCGCGATGGAGGGCGCGTGCAAAAGCGCCATGCCGATCAGATCGGCGAAACCCGCGCGTCCCTCGCTGTTGTCGCCCATGCGCTCCACCAGCTCGACCACGACGATCAGCAGAAAGACGGCGAGGAAGGAGAGAACCGTCGTCGCGAGAAAGCGTCGCGCGATGTAGCCACTGAGTGTCCAGGTCACGCCGCGTGTCCTCCCGGCCCGGCCGTGCCGGGGGGCGGGGCCGGTGCTGCCAATGCGCCGACCCCGGTCGCGATCCCGGCGCGGCGCGGGGCCAGCCCGCGGCTCGACAGTAGGTAGCAGGCGATCGCAATGCCGATGAGCGGCGGCAGATACATGGTCGGCCACAGAAACGCCTGGCCGGCGGTCGCGCTTTTGAGCGCCAGACCCAGCAGCCTCAACACCGCACCGATGCCCACGGCAAACAGAATGCGTCCCGCCGATCCCTGCCGCTTGAACCCGGTGGAGACGATGATCGCGACCGCGAGGAACGGAAAGGCCAGCGCGTAGAGGGGGGCGGAGATCGCCTCATGCGCCTCGGCCCTGAATTCGCCCAAGGGGCGCAGACGCCGCTCTGCCTCGTCGGCATCGATGGCGAGAAGCTCGGTCACGAACAGTTCCGAGGGTTTGCGCAGCCGCTCACGCGTGCGCCCACCGATTTGGCTGAGATCATAGGCGAACTGCTCGAAACGCAAAAGCGACAGCGCCTCAGGCTGGTCGGGTCGGGTGATCTGCGCGACACCGTCGAACATCACGAGGCGCGTGGCCCCCGCCTCGCTTAGCACGACCGCGCGCTCGGCGGTGTAGGTGGCGGTCTGCTCTTCCTCCTCGCGCGTGTCGTGGATGAAGATGCCGTTCAGCGTTCCCTCCGCGCCGATCTCACGCACGAAGACCGTCACGTTCCGCGTCGGTGTGATAAAGGCCCTCTCGCGCAGAAATGCCGCGGCCACGTCGCCACGCACCTCGGATATCCGATCGCGCATCAGCCGCTGCGTGTTCGGCACCACAAGCAGGGTCACCACCAGCAGCAGGCAAAGGAGCGTCACCGAGAAGACGGCGACCGGGCGGAGCAGCGCCAGACCCGAGCGCCCGGCGGCGAACATCACCGCCAGCTCGCTGTCGGCATAAAGGCGGTTGATCGCATAAAGCGTCGCGGCAAAGGCTGCGACCGGCAGCACGATACTCATCACCCGTGGCAGCAGCAGCGCGGTGAATTCCAGGAAAACCATCGCCGACTGGCCGTTGTTGACGACCGTCTCAATCACGCGCAGGGACTGGCTGAGCCAGATGATCCCCGTGAGGATGAGCACGAAGAAGGCAAAGGGGCCTAGCAGTTGACGATAGAGATATCGGTCGAGGCGTCCCATCGGCCCTCCGCCTAAGCTTTCATCGGTTATGCGGTGTGCCGGCGGGCCCGGCAACCACGAGCGCACCGCGCGCCAACGCTGCCCCGTGATTGCGGCTACGTCCCCGTCACTATCCGGGGCATCCCCCGGACAAATCGTCCCGATCGGGTCATTGGCGACCGCTTCGCGACAGGCTAGGTGTCGGCGAGCACGGATCGAGGAGTTCACATGACATCGCTGCCGCATATCGCCTTCTCACCCGAGGAGGCCGACGCCATGACCGAGGCCGAGGGCACGCTCGTCGTTTTCGCATCACGCGACGGGACCCTGGCGCCGGGCGCCGCGGCGGCGGATGCGGCGCTTGGCGGCGCGCTCGCCCGGGCGGTCGGCGACAAGGCGTTCAAGGGCAAGCCCGGCGTGGTGGACAGTTTCGGCTGGCCTGCGGGGCACAAGGCGCGCCGTCTCGTGCTGGCCTGCATCGGTGGCGGTGATGATGGCGTCAGCGCCACCGATGCCCGCAAGGTCGGCGGTGCCATCGCCAAGGCGCTGGCCAAGGGGCCCGCGACGCTGGCGACCGCCGGTGTCGGCGAGGCCGAGGCGGTGGCCGGGATGGTCATGGCTATGGCACTGCGGCTTTATGAGTTTCGCGAGTACCGCAAGGTTGAGGACGATGCCGAACCCCCGGCGCCGCGTCATCTGACCGTGCTCTCGGATGCGCCGGAGGCACTGGCGCGCGGCTCGACCGATATGATGGCGCTGGCCGAGGGGGTGTTCTTCACCCGCGATCTGGTCAACGAGCCCGCCAACCGGCTCACCACCGACGAATTTGCCGCCCGCCTCGCCGCGATGCAGGAGATCGGGCTCGACGTCGAGATCCTGGGCGAGGAGGCGCTGGAAGAGCTCGGCATGCGCGCGCTGCTCGGCGTCGGCCAGGGCTCGGTGAGCGAGACCAAGGTCGTGACCATGCGCTGGAACGGCGGCGGGGACGAGGCGCCCTTTGCCCTGGTCGGCAAGGGCGTGGTGTTCGACACCGGCGGCATCTCGCTCAAGCCCGCGGGCGGCATGGAAGACATGACCATGGATATGGGCGGCGCCGGCACGGTGGCGGGCGTCATGCGCACGCTCGCCCTTCGCAAAGCCAAGGCCAACGTGATCGGCGTCGTCGGTCTCGTCGAGAACATGCCTGACGGCAAGGCCCAGCGTCCGGGCGACATCGTGAAATCGATGAAGGGCGAGACCATCGAGATCATCAACACCGATGCCGAGGGGCGGCTGCTGCTCTGCGACGTGCTTTGGTATGTCCAAGAGACCTTCAAGCCCACCGGGATCATCGACCTCGCCACCTTGACCGGCGCGATCATCGTGGCGCTTGGCCATCACCGGGCGGGGTTTTATGCCACCGACGACGCTCTGGCCGGGGCGTTGCAGGCGGCCTGCGATGCCACCGGGGACGAGGCCTGGCGCATGCCGCTCGGCAAGCCCTATGCCGAGCAGCTGAAATCCGCCAAGGCGGACCTGAAGAACACCGGCGGCCGGCACGCGGGCTCGATCACCGCGGCCGAGTTCCTGCACGCTTTCGTCAAGGAAGAGGTGCCCTGGATCCATATCGACATCGCGGGTACCGCGACGACGAGCGGGGGAACCGACACGGCGCCTAAGGGTGCTACCGGCTGGGGTGTCGCAGCGCTGGACCGGATGATCCGCGATCGTTTCGAAGCGTGACACTGGAACCGTCGGTGCCAAGCCTCGGCCCCCATGGCGGTGGGCGGCCCGGTCGGGGCGTCGAGCCCCGCCCGCGCCGCGGCCGGTTGCACCGGCCGGCACGCCGCTGCCGGTGGTTGAGCGATGGTTGAGATCGGCTTTTATCACCTGACTGACACCGCCCTGGAGGCGGTGCTGCCGGTGATGTTGACCCGCGCGGTGGAGCGTGGCTGGCGCTCGGAGCTTCGCGGACGCGATCCGGCCTTTATGGAGACGCTGAACCGAACGCTTTGGAAGGCCGGTGGCGATGGCTTCTTGCCCCATGGTCTCGTCACCGAGCCCCACGCGGAGCGACAGCCGGTGCTGCTGACGACCGGCCCCGCCGGGGATGGGCGAGATGCGCTCTTCCTCATCGACCGCGCTCCCTATGAGCCCGCGGAGATGGTGGGCTTTACCCGCGCCGCAGTCCTGTTCGACGGCCATGATGACGCCGCGGTCGGCGAGGCGCGCGAGGCCTGGCGTGCGACCGTCTCGGCCGGTCTCACCGCGATCTACTGGGCGCAGGATGACGGGCGCTGGGTCAAAAAGGCGGCGGCCGGCGGAGCGTGATCGCGGCCGGTGTCGGCGTCGGTGCCGGTGTCGGTGTCGGTGTCGGGGCAGCCTGCTTCTGTGGGCTGGGGAGAAGGCCCGCAGGCGTTCCGCATCCGCATCACCGAAGACCGGACCGCAGCAAGGACAAGCCGGCCTTGCCGGTCGCTCACGCAATCCATGGCGCGAACCGGTCTTTGGGCATGGCACTGGCGCGCGAGGTTCAGCGGGGCGTGTCCGCGAAAGGCTCGGTGATCACCTGCAGGTCGTCCTCGTAGACGATATAGCCGGGGCGGCGGGTGCGCAGGATCTCCACCGTCATGCCATGGCGTCGGAGGATCTCGACGAGGTCAAAAGCACGCTCGATGACCGGCGCCGCGCTGTCGCGAAACCAGGCAATGCCGGCCGTCTCGCGCCGCCAGGCACCTTTCGAGCGTGATCGGTTCACGCGCTCGGGTACCGGCAAATGGCGATCGAACCACGTCAGGAGCTCCACAAGCTGCGCATGCGTTACGGAATCGGCATCGGGCCCATCGCGGAGGGCATAGGCCGCCTGAAAGATGCCTTCGCGCGCGTCGCTCAGGTCGAGACGTGTGTTTACGACCACGAACCGCAGAAAGCCGGAGGGACGCGTCTGGCCCTCGGTCACCTGGGTCACCTCGGTCGTCGAGACGCCAGGCCGCCCATCACCCGCCGGCTGCCTCCAGCTTTTCGCCGGCCTCAAGCCAGGCGGCCTCGGCGCGGCTTTGGGCGGCTTCAAGTTCCGCGCGCTTTTCGTTCAGCGCGGCAATTTTGTCGGCTGGGCCGTCATACAGCTTTGGATCGGCGAGCTTTTCATCGACACGCGCCATCAGGTCCGTGATCTTCTCTAGCCGTGCCTCGGCTTCGGACAAGGCCTTCTTCAGTGGCTGCAGTTCGGCCCGGGTCACGGCGCGGTTGCGGCGCTCGCTGGATCGCTCGGTCCCCGCGTGTTCAGCGCTCCCTTTCTGGGCGCCTCCGTTCTGAGCGCCGCGGCGCTCGGCGTGCTGTCGTTCGGCCGGGGCCAGGACATAGGCGCGGTAGTCGGCCATGTCGCCCTCGAACGGCACGACGCGCCCGCCATCGACCAACCACAGCCTGTCGGCCACCAGATCCACCAGGAACGGGTCGTGGGTGATCAGGATCACCGCACCGCGATAGGCATTCAGCGCCTCGACCAGCGCCTCGCGGCTTTCCATGTCGAGGTGGTTGGTGGGTTCGTCCAGGATCATCAGATGCGGCGCATCCAGCGCCGAGAGACACAGCATCAGCCGCGCCTTCTGCCCGCCCGACAGCGCCTTGACGGGCGTATCCGCGATCTCGGCGGAGATCCCGGCATTGGCGAGCGTTGCGCGGAGGCGCTGCGGCGTCTCCTCGGGCCGGGCGCGGCGGATATGGTCAAGCGGGGTCTCGGTGAGTACCAGTTCCTCGGCCTGGTGCTGCGCGAAATAGCCGATGCGGAGCTTGCCGCTGACCCGGCGCTCCCCCTCCATCGGCGGGATGCGCCCCGCGATCAGCTTGGCCAGCGTTGACTTGCCCTGCCCATTGGCGCCGAGCAGCGCGATCCGGTCCTCCTGATCCAGTCGAAAGCCGAGACGCCGGAGCACCGGCGCGCCGCCATAGCCGAGATCGCAGCGCTCCACCTGCATGATCGGCGGTGGCAGTTCCTCGGGATCAGCAAAGCGGATCGGCGCCACAGCGGTCTCACCTTCGATGGTGATCGGCTGCATTCGCTCCAGCATCTTGATGCGCGACTGGGCCTGGCGCGCCTTGGTCGCCTTGGCGCGGAAACGGTCGACAAAGGCCTGCAGGTGGGCACGGCGCGCCGCTTGTTTCTTGGCCTGTGCCGCGGCCAGCGCGGCCTTTTCACGGCGCGTCCGGTCGAAAGTCTCGAAATTGCCGGTGTAGAGTGTCAGCCGGCGCTGCGAGAGGTGCAGGATATGCGTGCAGGCCCGGTTCAGCAGCCCACGGTCATGGCTGATCAGCATCAGCCCGTGGGGATAGCGGGCCAGGTAGTGCTCCAGCCAGAGCGTGCCTTCGAGGTCGAGATAGTTCGTCGGCTCGTCCAAAAGCAGCAGATCGGGCGCCGAGAACAGCACCGCGGCCAGCGCCACACGCATGCGCCAACCGCCCGAGTACTCGCGCGTCGCCCGCGCCTGTGCTGCGGGATCGAAACCGAGCCCCGAGAGGATCGCCGCGGCCCGCGCCTCGGCGGAATGGGCGCCGATCTCGGTCAGGCGCAGCTGGATCTCGGCGATGCGCGTGGGGTCATGGGCGGTCTCGGCTTCGGCCATGAGGCGCGCGCGCTCTTCGTCGGCGGCAAGCACCGTGTCCATCAGGCTGCGGTCATCGCCCGGCACCTCTTGGGCCACGCCGCCGAGGCGGGCGCGCTGCGGGATCTCGATCCGCCCGGCATCAGGCGCCAGATCGCCCCGGATCAGCCGGAACAGCGTCGTCTTGCCCGTGCCGTTGCGCCCGAAAAGCCCGACGCGCGCCTTTTGCGGCAGGCGCACCGAAGCGCCCTCGAACAGTGGACGGCCGGCCATGTTGAAGCCGAGATCGTGGATCGTGAGCATGCCCGGGCGCTAGCAGAGCCGGGCGGCGACGTCTATGCGCGCCGGCGCGATGTGGATGCCGCGCCATCGCCTGGGAACAGTCGCCAGCGCAGGAACATGGCAGCGGCCGCGCCAATGGTGCCCACCCAAAGCGGTGAGAGGAGCGCGGGCAGGGCACCCGGCAGGCTGAGGATGTCGGGCACGGCCAGTGCCTCGGCCCGGCTGGTCAGAATGGTGAGCTGCAGAACCAGCATCACGCCGCCAGGCAGCACGGCGCCGAAGGTAGCGGCGGTAACACGGCCGGTTTGACCCATCGCCTGACACAGCGCCGCGAGCGGCAGGCCAAAGAGCATCAGCCCGATCAGCCAGGGGACGAAGCTGGCGAAAAAGCCAGCGCTGACCGCGGCGGCGGTGTAGCGGAACGTGCTCGCGGTCTGATCCAGACCGAGGGTCAGGAGGCCGAGTGCTGTCATGGCAAAGACCGCGCCGGTCAGCGCCGAGGCCAGCCCGGCCGTCAGCATCAGGGTTGCCGCGAGCCGGACAAAGCCATGCTGGCGCCGCTCGCCGCTCATCATGCCGAGGGCTCGCTCTCGCGACAGGCGACGATCGCCATCAGATCAAAGCTCATCAACATCACCTGCGCGCGCCCCGTCACCCCGACGGTGAGCGTGATGGTGCCCCGGTCGGGTCGGGTTTTCGAGCGTCTCACCGCCGTGATCTCGGCACTGACCTGCAGCCTTTCGCCGGGCCTGACGGGCGCGTGCCAGCGGATCCGGTCCATCCCGGGGCTGCCCATGCCGGTGCCGTGCCAGAGCTCAGCCTCCAGGATCAGTTCGAAAGCGATAAGCAACGTCTGAAAGCCCGAGGCGATCAGACCCCCGAAAGGCGATTGAGTCGCCGCTTCAGCATCCAGATGGAAAGGCTGCCAGTCGTGACGCGCGGCGAAATCGACGATCTCCTCGCGCGAGATGTCTCGCGCGCCGAGGTCAAAGCGCTGGCCGACGACAAACTCCTCGAAATGCATCAGGCCCGCGCGCGCTGAAAATAGATGAGGTCGAGCGCCAGTGACGGCTGGCCGAGGCGGGTCAGCATCGCGTGCACCTGTCCGCGATGGTGGGTCTGATGATTGAACAGATGCGCCAGAAGCGCGGCGGCGTCGGCCCGCTGTGCCTCGCCGCGCCTCAGATAGCTGATCTCGGCCAGGGGATCGGTCTCCTCCACAAGGCGCTGAAGATCGGGGTCAAGAACGGCGCGCGCCGCCGCCAACTCCTCAAGCGTGTCATGCAGGATGTGATCGAGGCCAAAGCCCGGCGGTCGCTGCCCCCGGAGGCGCGCGATCCAGATCAGGTCGGCCACCATGATGTGATTGAGCGTCGCCATCACCGAGCCGAAGAACGCGCCCAAGTCGCGGTTCAGGGCGGCATCGTCGAGCCCGCTCGCGACCTTAAAGAGCTTTTCGTTTGCCCAGGCATTGTATGCCGCCATCATCCGGAAATGCGCTTTCACGGGTCAATCTCACATGCTATGGCGCCCGCGCATCGGCCACACCGGCCGGTCGCCGATCAACCGAGATCACGTCATTCATGCGCCCGCCTCGCCGCGGCGCGCCCTTTCACAGCCGACAGGAGACGAGGCCAATGGCCGTGACGCGCACCTTTTCGATCATCAAGCCGGACGCGACCAAGCGCAACCTGACCGGCGCCATCAATGCCAAGCTCGAGGCGGCGGGTCTGCGCATCGTGGCACAGAAGCGCATCCACATGACCAAGGCCCAGGCTGGTGCCTTCTACGCCGTCCACAAAGAGCGCCCGTTCTATGACGAGCTCTGCACTTTCATGTGCTCGGCGCCCGTGGTGGTGCAGGTGCTGGAGGGTGAGGACGCCGTCACCAAGAACCGCGAGATCATGGGGGCCACGAACCCGGCCGAGGCGGCGGAAGGCACGATCCGCAAGGAGTTCGCGCTGTCGATCGGGGAGAACTCGGTGCACGGCTCGGACAGTGACGAGAACGCCGCCATCGAGATGGCCTACTTCTTCGCCGGCACCGAGATGGTCGGCTGAACGACCCCGCGCCGGGGCATCCGGATGGCATCGCCGGGGCTCCGGCCCCGGTTGCTTAGGCCGCTTTGCGGCGTTGATGCGCCGACGACCCTCAGCCGGCAGCGGACACCACCCTGAATCACCTGATCGTGTGGTGTTCGCCACCCCCGCTCACCCCGCGGTGCAGTCATCACACGCTCTCGTGCGCAGGCCTCGTTAACGGAAGCCCAACCCCCCATCATTCCATCATCCGCCATGGAGATGATGCGATGACCAAGAACCCGCTGTTTCCGACCCTTGCCGCAGCCCTCGTCGGCCTGTCCGCTGCACTGAGCGCGCTGGCGGCGCTTGCCGATCCGCTGCCCTTCCGCCCCGACGAGGCCGTGCTCGCCTGCCAGGCGCGTGCGATGCATATGATCGAGGTTGAAAGCGGGGCTGATGCCCATGCCGAGGGGCGCTTTGCGAGCGAGCGGCTCGAAGATCACATGTGGCATGTGAGCGGCGCCTTCACCGCCATGTTCCTCGGCAAGTCCGAGCGGGTCGGCGTGGATTGCGATGTGTCCTCCGACGGCGTCGAGGTCTTCGTGATGCGTATCGGCGGTTGAGCCTGAGGCTTCGGTCTCAGTCGCCGATCCCAAACCGTTTGACGGCATCCGCCAAGGCTGGTGGCAAGGCGTCGCCGCTGGCCTCCGATGCTTCGGTTTCTGCGTCCCATGCGTCGGCGGTCGGGATCTTCCCGGCCTTCAGACTGTCGAAGCGGCGGCGCAGCGCTGCTTTCTCGCGCGTACCGAGATCCTGCCATGGCCGGTCCTGCAGGCCGAGCGACAGCGCCACGAAAGCCATGAAATGCGCGCGGTGGCCCGATGCGAGCAAGCGGGCATAGGCGCGGTCGGCGCCGAGCGTGCGGATCTCCTCGGCGGTGTCGATCCCCGCTTCGGCAAAGCGTGCGGCCATGCCGGGGCCGAGGTTCCGGATCGTGGTTACCGGGTCTGCCGGGTCGGGCGGGCTGGTCATGGGGCCGCTTGATCCAGAGGTTGCGTGCCGAAACCCGCGAGCATGGCCATGGGTGCGCGGCGCAGCCCCTCGGCATCGCGGATGAAGGCCGAGACGACCGCGGGATAAAGCCGGTGCTGAAGCGGCAGGATACGTTGATCGAGGCTGCTCGCCGTGTCGCCCGGTAGGACCGGCACGACCCCCTGACCCAGGATCCGGCCGGCATCCAACTCCTGCGTGACCTCGTGCACCGTGCAGCCCGCGACGGCGCAGCCCGCCTCGAGCGCGCGTTGGAAGGTATTCAACCCCCGAAAGGCCGGCAGCAGCGACGGATGGATGTTGAGCATCCGCCCTGTCCAGGGCGCGATCAGCACCGGCGTCATGATCCGCATGAACCCCGCGCAAATCACGAGATCCACCCCGGCCGCGGTCAGGGCGGCATGGGCTGCGGCATCAAAGGCCTCGCGCGTCTCAAAGCTACGATGGTCGAAGCCAGCGGTCTCGATCCCTTGCGCGGCCGCCGTCTCCAACCCTTTGGCCGTGGGATCATTCGAGACGACAATGGCGGCTTTGGCGTCGATCCGGCCGGCTGCGATCGCATCGAGGATCGCGACCATGTTGGAGCCGCGACCGGAGATCAGGATGCCGAGCCGAGGCGTCATCCGAGGGTGCCGCAATAGCTGACACCTTCGCCATCGCTCACCCGGCCGAGCATCACGACCCGCTCACCATGCGTGTTCGCGAGCCTCTCGGCCAGTGCCTCGGCCTCCTCCGGCGCCACCGCCAGCACCATGCCGATGCCGCAGTTATAGGTCCTGAGCGCTTCGCCTTGCGCGAGCCCCGCGGTGCGGATGAGCCAGTCGAACACCGGGGGCAGGGGGATGGCATCGAGGTCGATCTCGGCGCCGGTTCCCGGTGACAGGACACGGGGCAGGTTCTCGGTGAGCCCGCCGCCGGTGACGTGGCAGGCGGCGCGCATGGCCTGACCCCGACTGTCGAGGACCGGCCGGACATAAAGGCGCGTCGGGCGAAGCAGCGCCTCGCCCAAACTTGCGGCCGGATCATCGAACGGGGAGCGCGACGCCCAGTCTAGCCCGGCGCGCGAAACCGTGCGGCGCACCAGCGAGTAGCCGTTGGAATGCACGCCGTCGCTGGCGAGACCTAGCAGCGCATCGCCCGGTCGTGTCGCCCGCGGCATCAGGCCCTCACGCTCCACCGCGCCGACGGCAAAGCCTGCCAGATCGAAATCGCCATCGGCATACATGCCCGGCATCTCGGCGGTTTCCCCGCCCAGCAGCGCGCATCCCGACGCGCTGCATGCCCGGGCGATGCCCTCGACCACCCGCGCCGCCACCTCGACCGACAGCGTGCCAGTTGCGAAATAGTCGAGGAAAAACAACGGCTCGGCGCCCTGGCAGATGAGGTCGTTGACGCACATGGCGACAAGATCCTGCCCGATGCCGTCCACATGGCCCGTGTCGATGGCGATCCGCAGCTTGGTGCCGACACCGTCGGTCGCGGCCACCAGCACCGGGTCGCGATACCCCGCCGCGCGCGGGTCGAATAGTCCGGCGAACCCCCCGATCCCCGCCATGGAGCCCGCGCGTGCGGTGGCGGCAGCGGCCGGCTTGATCCGATCGACCAAGGCGTTGCCGGCGTCGATATCAACGCCCGCCTCGGCATAGGTCAGGCGGTTGGGCCGGTCGGGCGTGTCGGTCATCGCCAATGTCATCCATTCTGGGGTCGATTGCGGGTGCCGTTGCCCGAGGTTAGACGGTCGCGCTGGCTTTAGCCGAGACCGCGGCAGCGGGAAAGCGGCCGCGGACAGGTGGCGCGTGGTCTTTGACGCGATTGACCACCCGGCCTGCGGGACCGTAAGCCTGCTGGGCGCGGGCCTGTAGCTCAATTGGTTAGAGCAGACCGCTCATAACGGTTTGGTTGGGGGTTCAAGTCCCTCCGGGCCTACGCACGCGCTCCCCGTTACGCATGAACAGAATAGCCCCGCTGGCGATGGGTGTTTGCCGCGCGGTGTCTGTGTGCGGGATGGCGCATTGCGCCATCGGGCGCGTTGTCATGCGCGACTGGTGCTGGTCCGCATCGGGGGGGCGGTCTAGGCTGCGTTGGCAGGCCGGGTTGCGCCGGTGCGAGGGAACGAAACATGGCGTCCGATCATCACGGGGCAGAGCGTTGGCAGATCCTCGCCGCCGCACCCAGCTTTGCCTATGGCAGTGTGTGGCTTGTCGGGGCGGGGCCCGGCGATCCCGGCCTCATGACCCTGCGCGCGGCCCGCGCCCTCGGCGAGGCTGATGTCGTGGTCTACGATGCTCTGATCGATGAGCGGATCCTAGAGGTGACCCGCCCCGAGGCCCGTCTGCTTTACGCGGGTAAGCGCGGCGGCAAGCCCTCGGTGCCGCAGGACACCATCACCGGCTGGTTGATCGCAGAGGCGCGCTCCGGTCGCCGCGTCGTGCGCCTTAAGGGTGGGGATCCGTTTGTCTTTGGCAGGGGCGGCGAGGAAGCGCGGGCACTGGCCGAGGCGCGCATCCCGTTCCACGTCATCCCGGGCGTCACATCGGCGCTAGCCGGCCTGGCCGAGGCCGGTATTCCCGCCACCATGCGGGGCACCAACCGAGCGCTGGTTTTGGCCACCGGCCACAGCCTGCAGGCGGGTGCCACGGCGATCGATTGGGAGGCGCTGGCGCGACTTGACCAGCCGGTGCTCCTTTATATGGCGATGCGCCACCTGCCCGAGATCTGCGCGCGCCTGCTTGCCGCCGGCATGGCGCCCGAGACACCGGCCGCGCTGCTGACCTCGATCAGTATGGAAGGACGGGCACTGGTCGTGACCGATCTTGCGCATCTTGGTGAGGAAAGCATGCGCTTTGGCGCGCCGGCGATCGCGGTCATCGGCCGGATCGTGTCTGAACGCGATGCGTTGGCGGCCATGATGACGCTTGCGCCCCTGCCCGACCCGGGGCCGCAACTGCCCTGAGACCGCGCCGTGCGCCTTGCGGCTACGGCGACGCCCGCGCCTCGGGCGTGGTCCCACTGCCACGCAGCCCGAACCGAGGCACGATGCGCTGTGGATGCTGGTGCAGAATGGCCTTGTTGCCGGACGCGCAGCGCCGTAGATGACAGGCAACAGGGTCACCGATCCCAACCTCGCATTCTGCGGGGGGGTGCTAAGGGGCGCTGGGTACACTCTACTGGTAGGGAGGGATCGCCATGACCAAGGCGAACCGCTTCCAACTGGGGATGGACCTGGATGCAGGCACCACCCAAGCGGAAGTCGCGGGCAAGCCCCGTCTGAAAGTCATTGGCGCAGGCAGCGACGTCCTCGCCGAGACGCGTGAGGACCACTTCATCCGGCGTGACGGCCGGGTGTTCGCGGGCACGCATCTGATCATCGAGGTCGTCGATGGCGAAGGCCTGGACGATGAGGCGCGTATCCGTGGTGCGCTGGGCGCCTGTGTCGATGCCTGCGGGGCCACGCTTTTGCACATGCATACGCACCGGTTCTCGCCGCAGGGCGTCTCGGGCGTCGCGGTGCTGGCCGAGAGCCATATCTCGGTCCACACGTGGCCGGAGATCGGCTACGGCGCTTTTGACGTCTTCATGTGCGGCAACGCAGAACCATGGCGCGCGGTCGATGTGCTGCGTGATGCCTTTGCGGCCGGCGATATGCGCGTGCGTGAGCTGTTGCGCGGCGAGGACGTGATCGCCGAGCGTCTGTGACCCGCCTCGGCGCCGGCCCGCCCGGTGCGCGCCCCACCCGCCCACCCGCGACGCACCGGGCAGGCCGGCGTCTAGGCAATGGTTGGCATCGCGCCCGCCCTTGCGGCGATCCGAGACTTGAGGAGGTCGAGCGATGAGCCTCACCCATATCCCCGGCTGGACGGTGGAAGCGCTCTACGACGATTATGCCCAGGCATTGCGCGAGCAGGGGGTGCTCTATGACAGCGAGACTGCGCTGCAGCGGATCAGGGTGTTCGAAAACGCTCGGTTTGGCCGCGTGCTGACACTGGATGACGTGGTGCAAACCACCGAGGCCGACGAGTTCATCTACCATGAGATGCTGTCCCATGTGCCGATCATCGCGCATGGCGCGGCGCGCCGGGTGCTGATCATCGGCGGCGGCGATGGCGGCATGGCGCGCGAGGTGCTCCGCCATGACAGTGTCGAGCATGTCACGATGGTGGAGATCGATGCCGCCGTGGTGGATTTCGCCCAGCGCTATCTGCCGAGCCTGTCGGCCGGGGCCTTCGATGATCCGCGGCTCGAGCTCGTGATTGCCGACGGGGCCGAGTATGTCGCCGGCGATGGGTCCAAGTTCGATGTCATCATCGTCGATTCGACCGATCCCATCGGACCGGGTGAGGTGCTTTTCACCGACCATTTCTATGCGCTTGCCCGCGGTCGTCTGGCCGCGGGCGGCATCCTCGTGACACAGAACGGCGTGCCGTTTCTGCAGCCCGAAGAGCTTGAAGGGACGATGCGGGCCTTTGATGCGCTTTTCGCCGATGCCACCTGCTATTTGGCGACGGTGCCCACCTATGCCTTTGGCCCGATGGCCTTTGGATGGGCGACGGATGGTGGGGCGCGTTGCACCGATCTCGCGGTGCTGCAAGCGCGGTTCGACGCCGCCGCGATTGAGACCCGCTATTACACACCCGCCGTCCATGCCGCTGCGTTCGCTCTCCCCGGTTACGTTGCGGCCTTGCTGCCTCGGTCACGGCGCGACTGAGCCTTTGTGTCCACGGTCGACCGGCTATGCCGCATCACGGTCGGGCGTCGCCGGACGCGATCGAGGCAACGTCGTTCGGATCGAGGGCGAGACCGTCGGCACGGATCAGGCGTGCGCTCTCAGCACCGCCCTCGACCGCGACGACCGGCAACGCGATCCGCGCCGCGCGGTCGGCCACGAGACCGTCGCGGTTGCGATACTCGAGTGCGATCGACACCGTCTGCCCGTTGCCCGCACGGGTGAAATCCGAAGGCAGGGTCCCATCGCTCCCTTGCGCGAGGGGCGTGCGGGCGAGCACCGTGCCGTCAGCGCCGCGCATCACCGCCTCAACGCTGGTGGCACCCGGTTCGCTTGGCACCACAAGTGTCAGGGTCTCGCCGTCCGGAATGAGGCGGCCACCGGCATCGGCAACCTCGCGGCCGATCCAGCCTGCATAGATCGAGGTGGCGCCGGCTCCGATCATGTCGGTGATCGTCTCCAACAGGTCATTGCCGCGCACCTGCTGCTCGACCGATGAAAAGGCCGCGAGCTGGGCCACGAATTCGGTGGAATCGATGGGTTGTAGCGGGTCCTGGTTTTGCAGCTGTGTCGTCAGTAGGGTCAGGAAGTTATTGAAATCGCTGCTAACGAGCTCTCCGGCGCCATCCTCAGCAGGGCGTTGCGACGATGCCAGCAGGGTGGGCAGATTTTCGGGGATCATGCTTGGCTCTCCATCCTTAAAGATCAGACCCGCCGGTCCAGGGATCCGTTCTGCCGAAACCCGGTCGTCTCGACCTCGGGCGTGGCGGGGCGGTCAGCGGCGTTGTTCTCAGCGCGGCCAGATCGGGGAACATCGCGCTCTGGCCCGCTATCCGGTAATCCCCCGCCCGGCGCCGTGTCGGGGTCGGCGATGTCGACGCCGGCGGCATCGATCCCGGCGTCGCGGAGTGCCGTGAGTAAAAGATCTGCATGGCGGCGCGCGAGATCTGCGGTCAGCGCGCGATCCGCGCTCACGATCGCCTTGCCGCTCGGGTCGGAAGGGTCGAGCGTGACGCTCAGTCGACCAAGCTCCGGTGGGTCGAGTTGCACGGAAACCTGCCCGTCCTCTCGCGTCACGCTGATCACCGAAAGCGTGGGCGCTGGCGATGGCGTCGAGGCCGAGGATGTCGGGACCGTTGTCCATGGCAGGGCTGAGCTGCTCGCCACACCGCCGGGCGTCATCGGGACGGCTGACGCCTCACCCCTGGTCGGCGAGGACAGCGCGAATGACGGACCGGCGATGGTCAGGCTTGCCGCAGTCGGCGTCGTGGCATGATGCTCCACCGGCGCGCGCGAAGTAACCACCGTCGGCGCAGCCGACGCTGCGTGCAAGGTCGGTGCCTTCGCATCGGCCGCCGCTGGCGAGGGAGCGGGACGCTTCGGCAGGGTCGATGATCGCGCCGCCTCATTTCCTGGAGTCGCGAGGGATCTCTGCTCCGCGTCTCCGTTACCCTCCGATGAGATCGGCGTATCGGCGCGTTGACCGGGCGCGGCGATGGCAGAGGGTTGGGTGCGCGCAAGGGATCCGGATGACCGTGTCTCGGACTGCATCTCCTGGGGCCCCTCCGACATCGATGCCCGCGCGGTGTACCCCGTGGTGTCGGTGGTTGATCTTGCCACCATCGAGGGTGGCTGCATCCCGTCGCCCGGCGCGCTTGTCGGTCGGGTGAACAGCCGCGACGGGTTTTGCCCCGTGTCGGCATCTCCTGCGGCGACGCGGTTATCGGGCAGGCCTGCCGTCTCGGCGCCCGAGGTTGAGAGCGCAGAAAGGGCGGTGGGTCCGGAGACAGACGCAGCGGGCACGGTATTTTGCGCCGATGGCGCACCGCCTGTGATACCGGCTCCAAGTGCCTTGCTGATAGGTGTTTTTTGCTGAGCCGCTGCGTCTTGCCCGCTTGGTGCGCCGGTCTCGGCTGTGGGCGAACGCCCGCCCTGCGCACTGATTTCTGTGACAAGCCCATTGGTCTGGGTTGGCAACCGGCCGTTTGCCGCCGCTCTGTTATCAGTGGTCGTCGCCGATGCCTGCTCGAGCGCGTTGGCTGGCGACCGCGATGCATCCGGTTGGGCCGCGAGCGAAACCGGCGCGGGCATGTCGCTGCGAGTGCTCTCGGCGGTCGAGAGCCCCCCTGATGCGGCGCGAGGTGGCGCGGTCTCAGCGGATAGTTGTGTGGGAGCAGCGCCGCCGCCCTCGGATTGCCCGCGAAGGGCCGTCCCCTCGCTTGGCGCGTCGATGTTGCCCCGGGCCACGATTACCATGCTCTTCGATGGGGTTGGCGCGGGCGGTGGCTGGTTGGCGTTGGAGGTTATCGCCGCGGCACCGCCTTTGGTCGTTTGCTCAGACGCCTGCGGCAAGGTCGCAGCCTTTTCGCCTGCGATGAAGCTTTCGAAACTCGCGCCGCTGGCAGCCGGAGTGTCTGGCGCAGGTGTGGCCTCTGCGCTTTTCCTGTCCGACGGGCCCTGGATGACCCCGACATTCAGCGTCGCAGCCTGACTGCTGATGGGTATGGCGCCTGTTGACATTCTGTTCCCCGGATCGGCTCCGTGCCGTCTGTAAAGACGATTTCCTAACCGCCTGTTCATGGCGGGGTTGGATACCGACGCCCCGATGAGCGCGGAGATGGGGAGTGGCCGCATGGATAGCGTCCTGAATAGCATCCCGGGGAGCGGACCGCTGGTGCCGCAAGGGACCGGCGAGCGGCGGGCGGCGCCCCAAACAGACATACCGCCGGCCCCAGTGCCGACGGCGGCGATGGTCCAGGCGGGGCGCGACTTCGAGGCGGCGTTCCTTGCCGAGATGCTGCGTCATACCGGGCTCGACAGTCTGGGTGGACGGGCAGGGGGCGGGATGGCGGAGGGACAGCTTGCGCCGATGCTGACCCGGGCGATCGCGGATCGCCTCGCTTCGACCGGTGGGCTCGGCATCGCACCGCTTGTCACCGCGCGCCTCGCGGCGGCAGGCGAGGTGCCGGCGGCGCGGCTTGAACCTCCCGGTGAGATCCGAGCGCTTGATCATCGCATCCCGCTCGCCACGCCTGGGGCTGAGGGTCGATGACAGCATCGCCGTCGATGTCTGGTGATACGGACGCTGGACCGGGCGCTGCGGTGCTCGCTCTGGTCGAGGAAGGGGTCGCCCTGCTGGAGCGCGAGCGTCGCTTTTGCCGTTCTGGCAGGCTGTCGGCGCTTGCGGATATCGCATCGCAGAAACAGGCCTTTGCCGCGCGGCTTGCCGAGGCACTTGGCGGCCTTCGCCCTGTCTCGGGCGATCCTGTGATGCCGGTTCTGACCCGTCGGGTGCGTGCGCTCGCCCGGGCCGCGCGCCGGAACGAACGGCTGCTGGCCGCGGCCCGCGAGGCCGTGCTTCGGGTGCGCCGGGCACGGAGCGCGGGCGAGGCGCTCCGCCGCGGTCGGGTTGGCTATGGCCCCGACGGCGGTGATGTGCTCAGCCGCGCCGACGCCTCCGGACCGACGCGAACCGCCTGAGCTTTCTCCCGCGGCTTTACCGGCGCTTAGCGCTTTCGCGCGACAACCACCCCAGCGACGGCAGAGTCGCACGGCCAGAACGGGCCCTTTCGTCAGAAGGCACTCAGCACCGCCGTACCCGCGGGACGGCGGCCTTCGCTCCGATGAACTTCGGGGCGCGCAATCCGGTGTCGGCACAATGGAACGCCGCACCCTGACCAGAGGAACGTGAAATGGCTTCGATCCTTACGAACATGAGCGCGATGGTCGCGCTGCAGAACCTGCGCTCAACCAATGCCGAACTGTCGGACATCAACAACCAGATCTCGACCGGTAAGAAGGTCGCGTCCGCCAAGGACAACGCGGCGGTCTTCGCCATCAGCCAGGTCATGGAATCGGACGTCTCTGGCTTCCGCTCGATCACCGAATCGCTCTCGCTCGGTTCGTCCACGATCGCCGTCGCTTCGAACGCGACAGGCGAGATTGGCGAGCTGCTGAACGAGATTAAGGGCAAGGTCGTCTCCGCCAACGAGGAGAACGTCGACCGCGCCACGCTGCAGAACGAGATCGGCCAGCTGCGCGACCAGATCACCAGCATTGTCAGCGCTGCACAGTTCAACGGTCAGAACCTGCTCTCGGCCGACAGCGACATCTCGGTGCTCTCGTCGCTCGACCGGAACTCGGCCGGTGAGGTCACCGCGCGGAACATCGACGTGTCATCGCGCGACTTCTCGACCGATGGCGGTACCGCGGGCACCGGCCTTAGCGGCAAGAACGCATCGCTTTCGGGTACGGGCGTGACCGGCAACACGACCACGATCGCGCAGACCGATGGCACTGACGTCCTGCAGGATGGCGGTACCGACAGCCTCGACCTGACCATCGACGGTGTCACGCTGACCGTCACGATCGAGGATGTGGTTGCCGAGGGTATCGTTACGGCCGGCAACGACGCCTCGGACGAGGATGTCAACGAGTACCTGGCGCGGGCGATCAACGGCACGCTGCAGGACAGCAGCAAGAACTTCGGCATCCAGGGCGTGACCGCCGTGGTGCAGCCGAACGGCACCACGCCGGCCAACAGCGACCTGGTGATCACCTCGACCGCGTCCGAGGAGATCTCGGTGTCTCGCGTCGACAACACCAACGGTACGGTAGCGGCGCCTTCTGCGGCCACGCTGGCGCAGGTCAACGGCCAGACCAACACGGCCACGACGGTCGCCTTCGACCTGGGCGGTGACGAGGCCGATGCGGCGGATGAGAGCTTCTCTGTCACCGTGGGCGACGAGACCTTCACTTATACTGCTGCGGGTGACGACGCCGATTCGGCGACAACGGCTGCGAATGCCGTCACTGCCTTCAATGATCAGCTGGCCGACCGCGGTATCACCGACATCACGTTTGAGGTCGATGCGACCACGGACACCCAGATCAACATCTCCAACCTGAACTCGACCGAAAGCCGCGAGGTCTCGTTCGACACTTCGGGCCTTGGAACCACCGGCAACGCGACACAGGATCGGCCGTCACTCGACCCAGCCACAGCCGGGTCGGTGAGCGTCGAGATCGGTGGCAACATCGTCGAGGGCGACAGCTTCTCGGTGACGATCGGCGACACGACCTCGACCTACGTCGCTGGCGCGAACGAGGATGTGAACGATGTCATCCGCGGCCTGCAGAACGTCATCGCGGCGGATGGTCCGGCCGATGCGCTCACCGCGCTGAGCTTCGCCTCCGATCCGGACAGCGGTGTGGCCTCGCTCTCGATCTCAAGCCCGACGGGCGCGACGGTATCGATCGCCGAGGCGCGCGGGGGCACGGGGGCGACCGGCGATCTCTACGGTCTGTCGCGGCTTGATGTCACCACGGCTGATGGCGCGACCAAGGCCCTGACGACGATCGAGAACCTGATCCAGACAAACATCGATGCGCAGGCCGAGTTCGGCGCGTCCGAGCGTCGGATCGAGATCCAGTCGGACTTCATGACCTCGCTCATCGACAGCTTCAAGTCAGGCATCGGTGCGCTGGTCGACGCGGATCTGGAGGAGGCCTCGGCCCGTCTGCAGGCCCTGCAGGTGCAGCAGCAGCTGGGTGTGCAGGCACTGTCGATCGCCAACCAGGCCCCTCAGAACATCCTGGCCCTGTTCCGGTAATCGCCGGGACACCAGAGGCGGCGCCCGTGGGGGTGGGCGTCGCCGATCGGCCGGCCACGGCTTCGGCCGGCGACATGGCGCGCGTCGAAGGCGCAGGCGCCTGACACCCTTCGGGGTGGTTTTGGGGGAGTTGAAAACCATGAGCTCGACTGTCCGAGGGGGAGCGACAAGCGCCGGCCCGGCCGGTGGCGACATCGCGGTCAAGATCGGTGGCGGTATGACGAAACCGGTCGCTGCCATGGGGGTACAGGGCGTCGGCGGCACCGGTACCATGCGGGCCTACGGGGTGGCGCGCGAAGCCACGGCAACGCCGCGAGCGATCGAATACGACGCCTTCAGCCGCGTTACAGGCGGCCTGACCGCAGCCTCGAGCGCCGATGATTACGCGCGCCTCGCCAGTGCCTTGCATGACAATCTGCGGCTTTGGACGACCTTGGCGGCCGATCTGGCGGGTGATGGCAACGCCTATCCGGCGGCGCTCCGCGGTCAGCTGATCTCGCTTGCCCGTTTCGTTCAGCGCCATTCACAGGCCGTGCTTGCGCAGAAAGCGACTGTCGCGCCGCTGATCGAGATCAATACGGCGGTGATGCGCGGGCTGCGCGGCACTGGTGGCATGTCGTGAGGAGGGGCGAGAAATGCCGGGCCTAATCCTCAAGCTGCGCGCCCATGAACAGATCCTGGTGAACGGCGTTGTGATGCAGAACGGCGAGCGCAATGCACGCCTGATCGTCAAAACGCCTGGTGCCAAGATCCTGCGCCTGCGTGACGCCATCCACCCTGACGAAGTCGACACGCCGGTGAAGCGTGTCTGCCACGTCGCCCAGCTGGCCGTGGCCGGCGAGGTTGAGGAGGATGTCGCAGCCCGAGACCTCGACCGTGGGATCACCCAGCTTGACGCCGCGATCGGCGACCTGGCTGGCAGCGATGCCTTGCACGAGGCGCGCATCGCACTCCGCCGGCGCAATTTCTATGCCTGCCTCAGGCATTTGCGCCGTCTGCTTCCCATCGAAGCGGCGCTGCTGGCCGAGGATCGTCCGGAGATGCCGGACATGATCGGCGCTAAGGGCCCACCATCAGGAGAGGGGGCACGCCTGCCCATGCGGCCCACCGCCGAGGGATGAGCTTCGCGCCACTTATCGTCGGGGGTGGCCTGCCCGGTCTCGCGCTGCTCGATTCGAGTATCGACCGCCAGCAGGCGACCTTCGCCCGACGTCCTGATATCGCGCGGGCGGCGCAGGACTTCGTCGACCGCGCCGGCACGATCACCTCAGCCGAGGATTTGGTGACCGACAGGCAGCTGCTGACGGTCGCGCTTTCCGCCTTCGGGCTGGAGGACGAGCTGCCGAAGCGTGCCCTCATCCGTCGGGTGCTCGAAGAGGGCACGCTCGATCCCAGAAGCTTGGCCAACCGGCTCGTCGATCCTGCCTGGCGTCAGTTCTCCGACGCACTCGCCTTCGACACGGGCGGTCGGCTGGTTTTTCCAGACGTCCGCCGTGAGATCGCCGATGCCTTTGTCGAGCGTCAGTTCGAGCGGGCGGTTGGCGAGCAGGATCTCGGCCTGCGCCTTGCGCTGAACTTCCGCCGCGAGATCGACACCATCGCCGGCGACCCGAATGTGGAACGCAATGGCTGGTTTCGGGTGATTGGCTCGGAGCCGCTGCGTCTGGTCGTATTCGGCGCGCTTGGCCTCCCACAGAGCTTCGCGCAGCTCGACATCGATGTGCAGGTTGAGCGGCTGGAAGAGCGCGCCCGCCAGGCCTTCGGCGAAGCAAGCCCGGCGGTCTTCGCCGATTCCGAAACGCGCGAAGAGGCGGTCAGGCTGTTTCTTGTCCGCCGAGAGCTGGAACAGGGGCCGGCGGGTTTGGGCGGGGCAGGCGGTATCGCCACCGGCGGGATCGTGCCCGTCGCCTCGCCAACGGCGCTCTCGGCGGCGGGTGGGTTTAGTTCCGGCGGCAGCCTCGGCGGCCCGGCGCTGGCGGCGCTGATCCTGTCAAGCTGAAAGGTCCGGTTCAGGGTCGCTCGCTAACCCATTGTTCAGCATCTGAGAACGCGATCTTCACACCACTGCGCTATCACGGTGCATAGGCAACCAGAACGGATGAAACCCTATGTTTCAGGATCTTGCCATCATGCGCGGGGCAGGGGCGCTCGGCCGCCATGCCGCCGCGCGGCAGCGCCTCGTGGCGGAGAACATCGCGCAAGCCGGCGTGCCCGGTGCCCTGCCACGTGATCTTGCACCCTTCGCCGCGATGACCGGTGCTCAGACGCCGATGCGCCAGACCAGGGCTGCCCATCTTGGCGATGGCGCGCCCCCGATGGCTGCGGTGACCGTGGATCGCTCCCGTCGCGGTCCGAACGGGAATGGCATCTCGCTCGAGGCGGAGAGCCTGCGCGCCGTCCGCATCGAGGGGCAGCATCGCCTCGCCGTCGCTGTCTATGCCAAGGCGCACTCGATGATCCGCATCGGTCTCGGCCGGCCGCGGTAAGCGCCATGGATGATCTCACGCGTGCCATGACGTCCGCGTCGAGCGGGATGAACAGCCAGGGGCTGAGACTTCGGCTGGTCAGCGAGAATATCGCGGGCGCCGATGTGCCCGGTTTTCGGCGACGCCTGACCGCTTTCGAGACGGGGCTGGAGGAGGCGAGCGGCGCAATGCGTGTCGCCCCCGGGCCCGTCAGGCTTGACCAGACACCGGTCGGTCGCGTGCTGGAACCCGGTCATCCCATGGCCGATGCTAGTGGCATGCGGCCGGGGACCAATGTCGACCCGATCATCGAGCTTGCTGATGCCCGCGCCGCCAGCCGCGCCTATGAGGCGAGCCTCAATGTCTTCGAACAGGCCCGGCGGATGCGCGGCAGCCTTCTCGACCTGTTGCGCCGGTGATGGGTATGCCGATGGACACTAGGATGCAGACGGACACGCCGCCGACGCAGGGTGCAGCTTTCATGCGGGCCGTCGGTGCTCCCGTCCTTCCGCCGTTGCCGCCATGGCCCTGGGGACGACTTCCGCCGCCGGTCCCGGCAATGCCACCGGGTGACGCACCGCCCGCCCTCCACGTCTAAGCCGCCGCCAGAACCAGCGGCTAACCGCGCCAGAAGGAGCGTCCGATGTTTCAAGAAATCGATCCAACCACGGCCAACACCCTGTATCGCCGCTCTGCCGAGGCGTTAGATGACGCGGGGCCGACCGATGCTCAGCCGTTCTCCGACGCCATGGCCGATGTGGCCCGCAGCCTTGCCGCCTCGCTCGCCGAGGGGGAGCGCCAGGCTGGCACGACCATGGCCGGCCAGGGCGATATGCGCGGCTTCGTCGAAGCTTTGAGCCAGGCCGAGCTCGCCCTCGAGACCGCCGTCACCGTGAGGGACCGCGTGGTCGAGGCCTATCAGGAGATCTTACGCATGCCGGTGTGACGGTCTTGCCAGGGTGCATCGCGGGCACGCGAAGGAGCCGGCATGGATAAGGTTCAACTGATCGACCTGATGCGCGAGGCCACCTGGATCGGCCTCGTGATCTCGGCACCGATCCTCGTCGTGGCCCTCGTGACCGGCATCAGCATCGGGCTCTTGCAGGCGCTGACCGCCGTGCAGGAGCTGACGCTGACCTTCGTGCCGAAGCTCGTGGCGATCCTGGTCGTCTTCATCGCCACGGCGGGCTTCATGATCGCGCAGCTCACGGCGCTGTTCCACGATAGCATTTTGCCCGCCGTGGCCGGCAGCTGATCTGCGGTGGCATTGGATGATCAGCACGTTTCGCTTGGCCGCCTCGCTGTCACTCTGCTGCGTGATCCTCGTGGTGAGCGAGGTATTAGGCGCGCCAGCCCACGCCGATGCGGGTCGGCCGGGCGAGCGTTGTCTCCCCGCAGCCAAGGCTGCAGCGGCACGTCACGGGGTGCCGCTGCGGCTGCTCTGGTCCATTGGTCTCACCGAAAGCGGTCACCGCGGGACCGCCTGGCCCTGGACCCTGAATACCGAGGGCCGGGGACGTTGGTTCGACACCCGGGCCGAGGCCGCCAGTGCCCTCGCTGAGGATCTGGCCGCCGGGCGCTGGAACATCGATATCGGTTGCTTCCAGATCAGCACGCGTTGGCACGGCATGCATTTCGCCTCGCCGGCGGCGATGCTCGACCCCGACCTCAACGCGGACTATGCCGCGCGTTTTCTAGCCGCGCTGAAGTCGGAAACGGGAGACTGGGAGAGCGCCACTGGGTTCTACCATTCGCGCACACCTCGGCTTGCCGCCGCATATCGCCGTCGCGTGGCCCGACGCTATCAGCGGCCATTCCGCGGTGAGAAGCGAGACAGCGCCGGCACCCCGCTGACCCTTGCCAAGGCACCGCTGCCACCGGCGCGCGGCAGCGCAAGGCCCTCGGGGCCTCATCTCAAAAGCCCGCGACGCCACTGGCTGACCGTGGGCAGCGCGGCGCCTTGGTTCGCCACACGCCTTCCCCGTGCGCCGGTCGCAGGTCGTGCCGGCAAGGACCCCCATTACCTTTCCAGGCAGCACCGCTGGCTGGTCGCGGGACAACATGGCTTGCGCGGTGCCACAAAGGCTGACGGTCGCGGTGACATTGGTGGTGAGCTTCCGGGTGATCGGCGGGGCGACCCGCAAGGTAGATGGCTTTTCAGATGACGTTCTCACCCTCAGTTCTGTATCAGCCGACTATCCTGTTCGCGCTCGCGCTCATGGCGGTCATCACCATGATGATCCTGCCGATGCCGGCATGGGCGCTCGATCTCGGTCTCGCGCTGTCCTTCGGCCTGTCGATCCTGGTCTTCACCATCACGCTGTTCATCAAACGCCCGCTGGACTTTTCGGCTTTCCCGACCGTGTTGCTCGCCGCGCTGATGTTGCGCCTCGCGCTCAATGTCGCCTCGACCAAGCTGATCATAGGCGAGGGGCACACCGGTACCGCCGCGGCCGGTGGCGTGATCGAGGGTTTTGCGCTCTTTATCATGAGCGGAAACGTCTTTCTCGGTCTCGTCGTCTTCCTGGTGCTGCTGATCGTGAACTTCGTCGTGATCACAAAGGGCGCTGGGCGCATGGCCGAGGTCGGTGCCCGCTTCGCGCTTGACGCCATGCCGGGTAAACAGCTCGCGATCGACAGCGACGTGGCGGCCGGAGCGCTCAGCCATGAGGACGCTAAGGAGCGACGCCGGATCGAGCAGGAGGAGACGACGTTCTACGGCTCGCTCGACGGTGCCTCGAAGTTCGTCAAGGGCGACGCCATCGCCGGGCTGCTGATCACCGCGCTCAACCTGCTGATGGGTCTCGCCATGGGCACTGTCGTGCACGGGCTCAGCCTTGGCCAAGCGGTAGAGACGTACGCGATCCTTACCGTGGGTGACGGGCTGGTGAGCCAGATCCCGTCCGTGATCACCTCGATCGCAGCGGCATTGTTGCTCTCTAAGGGGGGCGTCATCGGGACCGCGGACAGCGCGCTCGCCGCTCAGCTTGGGGGGTATCCGGGCGCTCTGGCGACGGTCGGCGCAATGATGGCGCTGCTGGCGCTGGCGCCCGGTCTGCCGCTGTTGCCCTTTCTCCTCGGCGGGGTCGGTCTTGCCGTGACCGCATGGGTCGTCTCTCGCACCGAACCGCCCGACAAGGCGCTGCCCGATCTGACGGCGTCGGCCGAGCCAAAGGAACGACCGCTCGGGGATCTGCTGGATGTCGACGATATCCATGTGCGCTTTCATCCAAGCCTCGTGCCCGCGATCATCGACAGTGTCGCCGGGCTCGATGCGCGGATCGGCAACATGCGCCGCCACATCGCGACCGAGTATGGTTTCGTGCTGCCCGAGGTGCGGCTGACCGACGATCCGCTGCTGCCCGATCGCAGCTACCGTATCATGATCCACGGGATCGAGACCGGCGGTGCTGCGCTGGTCCCTGACGGCATCATGGTGCTGACGCGCCCCGACCTGCCCCTCGCCATTCCGGGAGAGGACGTGGCCGAGCCGGTGTTCGGCGCGCCCGCCCGTTGGATCGGCGCGGACAGGCAGGACGAGGCGGCGGCCGCCGGTCTTCCCGTCATTGCCCCGGCCGAGGTGGTTGCCACCCACCTCCTCGAAGTCGTGAAGACCCAACTCGGCAGGCTTTGTACCCGCGCTGCCGTTCGCCGCCTGATCGAGGCGTTGTCACGCCCGTCCGACACCGGCAGGGGGGAGGCGATGCGCCGGCTCATCGATGAATTCGTGCCCGAGCGTGTGCCGATGGAGACGCTGCAGCAGGTGCTGAAAGGTCTGCTGGAAGAACTGGTGCCGGTGCGCAACCTGCCGTTGATCCTCGAGGCGGCATCTGAGGGCAGGGGAGCGGGCCTCACAGGCGACGCGCTGGTCGAACATGTGCGCCGGCGCCTCGCCTTCCTGATCATCGCGCGCCATGTCGATGAGGCCGGCCGTCTGCCCGTGGTCTCGCTCGACGAGGCCTGGGAGGCGCGGTTCACCGCTGCAGATCGGCCCGAGGTCGCGCAAGCAGGCAACGGCGATGCGGCGAAATCGGGCGAGGCTGCAGGGGCTGCGGCGGGGGGCGGCGCGAGCCCGGCGCTGGATGCGGAGACCTTTACGCGGCTCGCCACGGCCGTGCGCGATGCGCTCGCCGGGCCCGCCGCGCGCGGCATACAGCCGGTCATTGCCACCACGGCGATCAGGCGGCGCTTCCTGCGCGACGTGCTCGGCGCCAAGGGGATCGCGACGTCGGTGCTGTCTTTCGAGGAGATCGGGGTACAGACCGAGATCGCCCTCGTCGGCACCGCCGCTGCGACATGACACCGGCCGACGCCTTGCCAGGTGCGATGTTTGCCGGGCTCGCGGCGACGATGGCACTGCTCGACGACCTCGTATTGCTATCGGTCTGCATCCTGGCCCGGGTTGGTGGGGCGCTTGCGCTGGTGCCTGGGCTTGGCGCGCGCGTCATGCCCGCGCGGCTGCGGCTGGTGGCGGCGGTGATGCTGACGGCGCTGGTCGTCCCCGTGATGGCGCCGTCGCTCCTTGACCGAGTGCCCGCGACCCCCGCTGCCCTCGGTGGCGCGATCCTCGCGGAGGCGGCGGCTGGCCTGGTCATTGGGCTCGCCTTTCGTGCTCTCATCTTCGCGCTGCAGGTGACGGGAACGGTCGCCGCCCAGAGCATCACGCTCGTCCATCTTTTCGGTACCCCGATCGAGGGGGCGGGAGAGCCGTCGATCGCAACGCTCCTTACTATGGGCGGTGTGGCGCTCATGCTGGCGGCCGGGCTGCATGTCGACCTCGTCGCCGCCATCGTGCAGCTCTACCAGGTGATGCCCTTTGCCTTGGCCCCCCTCTCGGGCGACGTGGCGGCGTTTGCGACGACGCGGGCCGTGGGCGCCTTCGGCCTCGGCCTCGCCTTGGCGGTACCCTTCGTGCTGGTTGGCTTTGCATACAACCTGGCACTTGGCGCGCTCAGCCGCGCGATGCCGCAGTTGCTGGTGGCGCTGGTTGGGGTGCCCCTCCTGGTGGGTCTGGGTCTGGTGACGCTCTGGCTGATCCTGCCCGAGATGATGGGCCGATGGCTTTCGATCGCCGGCGAGGTGATGGGCGCGCCGCTGAGCGCGCCGTTCGGCGACGGGGCATGAGGGACCTGGCGTGAGCGAGGGACAGGACGACGCGCAGGAACGCTCGCTCGATCCCAGCGACAGACGGTTGGAGACCGCGCGAGCCCAGGGTGACATCGCGCGCGCCCCTGATGCCCAGACGGCCGCGGCCTATCTGGGCCTCGCCCTGGCGCTCGCGCTTTTTGGGCGCGACATGGCCGATGGCGTCGGTCTGTTGATGCGCCCGATGATCGCGCGCCCCGATGCGCTGGCGGGCGAGTTTCTGGTGCCGGGCGAGGCCTTCGCCGCTTTCGCCCGCGATCTTGCGGTTGCCATGGCGCCCATCTTGTTGCTGCCCCCCGCCGTGGTCCTGATCTTCCTGACCGCATCGCGCGGGATCGTCTTTGCGCCCAGTCGCCTCGCGCCAAAGCTCTCGCGCCTTTCGCCCATCGAGAACGCCAAGCAGAAATACGGCTCCTCAGGCCTCGTCGATTTCCTCAAATCCTGCGTCAAGATCACGCTTTTGCTGATGGTGCTGGCGATCGTGTTGAACGGGCTCGCCGATCGCTTGCTGGAGACGGTGCATGCTCCGGCCCGCGCCTTGCCGCGCTGGTTGGAACTGCCGCTTGATGGGATCATGCTGGGCACGCTGATCGTGGCGCTGGCGCTGGGGCTTGGCGATTTTCTCTATCAACGCCACGCCCATCGCGTGCGCCTGCGCATGTCGCGCGAGGATCTGAAGCGCGAGATGCGCGAGAGCGAGGGTGACCCCGAGACCGCGCGCCGCCGGCAGGACCGGGCCAAGACCCTCGCGTCAAACCGCATGATGGCCGATGTGCCGGGCGCGGCGGTCGTCCTCACCAACCCCACCCACTACGCTGTGGCGCTCGCCTGGCAGAGGGGCGCCGGCACGGCGCCGCGTTGTGTGGCCAAGGGGCAGGACGCTGTGGCGATCCGCATCCGCGCCCGCGCGGTCGAGGCCGGTGTGCCGGTGCGCGAAGACCCGCCGACCGCGCGGGCGCTCTTTGCCAGTGTCGAGGTGGGTGAGGAGATCCCGCCCGAGCACTATCGCGCCGTGGCCGCCGCCATCCTGTTTGCCGATCAGCTGCGTGCCCGCGCCCGCGCCGCCACCAGCGTCGATGTCAGCCGGGCTTAGTCATCCTCCGGACGTGGCGATGCGGTCTCACCCGGCACGCGATAGGCATCCGACAGCCATCGCCCCAGATCGACATCGGCGCAGCGTTTCGAGCAGAACGGCCGATAGGCGCGGACGACCGGCTTGCCACAGATCGGGCAGCGCGGCGACTTGGCGGGGGCAGCGGGGCTCGCGGTCATTCGTGATCGCCGGGCTCTGTGTTACATGAGATCGGGGGAGTAACACTCTCAGATCGGCGCCGCACGGGGAATTCAACCCCTTAGCGACCGGAGAGTAGGGTAGCAGCGTCGCGCGGCGTTGTTTGAAGCTGGAGAACGGGTGCGTGAGTACGGGCCTGAAGGGTGGGGATCGCAACATCTCCGGGTCGCGCGCGGCTCCGGCTAAGGACGGTTGTGCCCGCGTCGATCACGCGGCGCCCGAGGTTCTGGTGCCAGCGCCGGCTTGGCATCGCTTGGCGGCGCTGACCCTGAAGACAGTGCTGCCCATTGTATTCCTGGCCGGTGGCGTTTGGGGGTGGCAGATGATCAATCACACCGCCCCCGTGCCGGGCCGTCAGGCTGTCGCGCCGCCGGTGCCGATGGTCGAGACGCGTCTGGCGACGCCCGCGACCGAGGGACCGCGCATCACGGCACTGGGGCGCGTGCGGGCGGCAAACAGTATGGTGCTGAGCGCACCCGCGGCCGGCCGGATCGCCACGGTTGCCGAGGGCATGGTGCGCCACGGCATGGTCGTCGCGGGCGAGACGATCGTGACATTAGATCCCGGCGGTCTCGCCCATGATCTGGCCGCCGCCGAAGCCCGCGTGCGCCAGGTTGAGGCGCGCATTACCCTGGAGGCCGGGCAGGGTGCGCGGGCGTCGCGCGATTTCCAGCGCCTCAGCGTCGATGTCACCGATGACCAGCGTGCGCTGATCCTGCGCGAGCCGCAGATGGCCGAGCTCGTCGGTGAGCGTGACGCGGCCGTGGCAGAGGTCGCGCGCGTACGCGCGCTCATCGACGACAAATGGCTGAAAGCGCCTTTCGATGCGGTGGTCACCAGCGCCGCGGCGATACCGGGAGCGCGCGTCGAGGCGGGTGCTCGCCTCGCCACCTTGGTCGAAAGCACGGCATTCGATATCGCGCTGACGGTGCCGCTGCCCGATCTCGCTTGGATCGCCATCGGTGACCGCGTGCGCCTCAGCCGCCCCGGCATCTGGCCCACCGGCACAACGCGCGAGGCGGAGGTGATCAGGATCGGGGCCGCGCTCTCGGCCGGTGGTGCCCTGGTCGAAGTGATCGCGCGTCTTGACGATCCGCTGGTGCTGCAGCCCGCGACGCTTGGCCCGCCGGTTCGCCTCGGCGCCTATCTGAGCGCCGCCATCCAGCGCCCGGTCATCGACAACACGGTCGAGATCGCGCGGACGGAGCTTCGCGGCGAGGGGGCCGTCTGGGTTATGGATGCGGCCGACCGTCTCGAGGAGCGGCCCGTTGAGATCCTCTGGGCCGACAACACTCGGGTGCTGATCGCCGCGGGGCTCGAGCCCGGTGAGCGGGTGATCACCACACCGCTTGGTCTCTACAGCCCGGGCATGGCGCTGCGGACCGAGGATAACGCGGCGACGGCGGGTCTGCAGGAGTGACGCAGACCGGTAAGGCGGGTGTCGATCCGCGCGCCGGCCCCATCGCCTGGGCAGCCCGTCATCCGGTGATCCCCAACCTCGTCATGCTGGTGCTGCTGATCGGCGGTGCCATCGGCGCGCTCTCGATGCCGCGCGCGCTCTACCCCGACTTCCGTGTGCAGCTCATCCTCGTCGAGGTGGCGATGCCCGGTGCCGGCCCCGATGCCATCAACGACGGGATCATCCGTCGCCTTGAGCCCGTGATCGCCGGCATCGATGGGGTGAAAGAGATCGAGGCCTCGACGCAGGAGGGGGGCGCGCGGTTGGGGGCGCGCCTCAACGAGAATGCCGATCCTCGCGCCGTGCTGATCGCCATCCAGACCGCGATTGCCGGTGTCAATGACTTGCCCGCAACCGCAGGTCCGCCGATTGCCACGCTGTCGGTGCGGCGCCAGCCGGTTCTCTCGTTGTCCGTGCATGGCCCGGTCACTGACCGCGTGCTCTACCAGGCAGTGCAGCTTGTCTTTGCCGATCTCGCCGCCGTGCTGCCAACCAGCACGATTGAACTGGATGGTACGACCGAGCGTGAACTGATCGTCGAGGTGTCGCCACCCGCCCTGCGCGCCCATGGGCTTTCAGTTGACGACATCGCCAGAACCCTCGAAGGCGCGCTCGCCCTGCGGACGGGCGGACAGATGGAGACCGGGCGCGGCTTGCTCACGGTGGATGTGGGCGCGATCGATCTTGACATAACGGCACTTGGATCGCTGGCGGTCGGTGCGGCGGCGTCAGGCACGGAAGCGCCGCCGCAGGCGGAGCGCCCGCTCCTCCGGCAGCTCGCGCGGTTTCGCATCGAGGGTGGCGAGGATGCGGGCCGAACGCTGTTCGACGGCAATCCGGTCGTCAAGCTGCTAGTGTTTCAGGGCAACGAGGCGCCGGACCGCCTGTCGCATACGGTGCAAAAGGTGCTTGAGAGCACGCGCCAACGTCTCCCGCCGGATGTGGCGGTGACCCTCGCCTGGGACGGCAGCGAACCGCTGGTGGACCGGATGAGACTGATCGGCCTCAACGGCGTGATCGGCCTTGGGCTGGTGCTGCTGCTGCTGAGCCTGTTCCTCGAGATCAGGCTCGCCTTCTGGGTGGCGGTGGGGATCCCGACCGCGTTTTTCGGCGCGCTGATGCTGCTGCCGCTGAGCGGGGCAACGATCAACCTCGTCACGCTTTTCGCCTTCATCCTCGCGCTGGGGCTGGTGGTCGACGATGCCATCGTCGCGGGCGAGAACATCTACGACTATCGCGCACGTGGGCTTGCACCGGTCGATGCCGCGGTGGCCGGCGCGCAGGATATCGCGACGCCGCTCTCGTTCTCGGTGCTCACCAACATGCTCGCCTTCATCCCCATCGCCATGGTGCCGGGCTGGTATGGCGAATTCTGGATGATGGTGCCGGTCGTGGTCTGCCTTGCCTTTCTGGTCTCATGGCTCGAGGCGCTCTTCGTGCTGCCCGGCCATCTCGCCGCGATCCGCGATGAGCCTCGGCGCCGCAAAACGCTGCCGTTCGCAGCACTCGCGACCTTACAACAGGCGATGGCGGCAAGCGTGCGCTGGGTGGCTGAAAGGGTCTATGGGCCGCTCTTGAGCCTGGCGATGCATTGGCGCTATGCGACGGTTGCGCTCCTGATCGCCCTGCTCGCGGTGGCGTTCGCCTGGCCGATGTCGGGCCGGATGGGCTTTGTCCTCATGCCACCCACGCCGAGCGATCATGTCAGCCTGCGCGCGATCCTGCCGGCCGATGCGAGCCTCGAGACCGCGGAGAAAGTGCGGTTGCGCATGGTCGCGGCGGCCGAGCGCGTGGCCGAGCGCCATGGCCGCGCGGAGACGATCAAACATCTGGAATCGGACATCTCGGATCTGCGCCCCGGGGTTCTGATCCACCTGCCGCCGGCCGAGGCGCGCAGTCTGACGGCGCCCGAGTTCACCCGCGCCTTTCGCGCCGAAATCGGGCCGATTGCCGAGGCGGTGCGCACGACCTTTGGCGGGTCGGGCGGCGGGCCGTCGCAGGGCGAACAGCTTCGGCTCCGTCTTTTCCATAACGATGATGCGATCGCACAACGCGCCGCGAGCAGCCTCGCCAGCCGGTTGCGCGTGCTCGACGGTGTGGAGGATCTGAAGGACGGCAGCGCCGAGAGCTTCCGCCGCCTGATCGTTGACCTCACCGCGACCGGACGGGCCCTCGGCTTTACCGAGACCGGTATCGCCCGCCAGATCCGAGATGCCACATCGGGCCGCGTCGTGGCGCGCCTGCCCGATGGTCTGGGTGAGATGACGGTCCGCATCCTGCCCCCCGACGAAGAACGCTTGGCCAATATCGATGTCAGAAGGCTGATCGTAACCAATGCCGCCGGCGCGAAGGCGCCGCTGGAGACGGTTGCGACGTTCACGGCGAGCCGCAGCCAGCGGGTCATCGCGAGACAAGGCGGCGCGCGCACCGTCAGCGTCAACGCCCGGATCGACGATCCACGCCGGCTCTCGACCATCGCAACCACCTTGCGTGAGACGATGCTGCCCCAGTTGATGGCTGAATACCCGGGTCTCAGGGTTGAGTTCAGGGGTGAGGAGGCGGCCAAGCAGCGAACGCTTGGCAGTTTCCCGCTATCCATCACGCTGACGCTGGCGCTGATGTACGCGGCGCTGGCGATCCCGTTCCGGTCCTGGTGGCAGCCGATGATCGTGCTCGGCGCCGTGCCGTTCGGCGCGGGCGGTGCGATCGCGGGACACCTGCTCATGGACAAGGGGCTGTCGGTCGTCTCGGTCTTCGGGATGATCGCGCTTGGCGGGGTGGTGATCAACGCGGCGCTGATGATGGTGGATTACGCCAACAAGGCACAGGCCGCCGGTCATGGCGCGTTCGAGGCGATGCGACTGGCCGGCGTGCGCCGCTTCCGACCGATCCTGCTGACCACGCTCACAACCTTCGGCGGCCTGGCGCCGATGATCTTCGACACTTCGCGCAGTGCCGCGTTCCTGGTGCCGATCGCCATCTCCATGGGTTTCGGCATCCTGTTCGCAACCCTGGCGCTGATCTTCCTCGTCCCCTGTCTCTGGATGGTTCTCGACGATCTGCGTTGGCTCGCCAACCCGCAGCCGCGGCCGCTGTCGCCCGAGCGCGACACCAGCGCCGTTAGTCGAGGTTGATCGGCCGGCGCTCGCGTTTCCGCTGTAGCTCGAAGAGGCCCATGGTCGTGAAGCCATGTGCCACGGTCTCGATGCCGTCACGCTTCAGCGCGGCGCGCAGGCTGTCCTCCAGCCGGCGGCGGTCCTTCTTGGCCATGGGGGCGAAATCGACCACGATCTGCCCGCCAAGGCCTTTGATGCGAAGGAGGCGCGGCAGCATGCGCGCCGCCTCCACATTAGCACGGACGCCCGCATCCGCGCCGAAATCGCCGCCCGTGTTGACATCGACAGCGACCAGTGCCGCGGTCGGCTCGATGACGACGGAACCGCCACCCGGCAGAGCCATCCGCGGCTCCATCGCTGCGGCGATCAGATCGTGGATGCCGAGCCGGTCAAAGGGGTCGTCATCGGCGCGCTCCAGCCTGTTCAGCACGGCGCGGTCGACCATGGCATGCGGGGCCTCGGTCAGCGCACCAGATGTCCGCGCATCGGCGATGATCGCGTCCGGCATCGGGCTGCACCAGTCGCAAAGCGCTGTCTCGTGCGCCGTGCGCGAAAGCAGCCTGGCGCCAGGCGCGTCGACCGCGCCCGCGGCCGCCTCCACACGTCCACGCTCTGCCAGCACATTTTCCAGCGCGTCGGCCAAGGCGTCATCGGGTGCGCCCTCGGCGGCGGACCGGATGATCAGCCCACCATCGTCGAGCATGGCGCCTTGTGCCGCCATCAGGCGATGTCTCGTCGCCGCCGGGCTGTCATCGCCGGGGTCGCCGGTGCGATGCGCCGCCAGAAAGGGCTCGGCCGCGGCTTCCACAGCGTCTTTCAAGGCCTGCCGCTCGGCCGCATCGTGGATCTGGCGCGAGACATTGACGCCTGGCGCACCCGGGGTGTGGATCAGGAGGCGACCCCGGTAGAGCACTCGCGTGCTGACGGGCACGGCCTTTCCCGGCTCTGGCTGTGAGGCGACCTGCACGATCAGCGATCCGCCTGCCTTGACCCCCCGCGCATCGCGCAGAAATCCGTTTTCCCCGTCGCCGATGTCGAGAAAGGCCCCCGCGGTCTTGCCGCCGCCCTGCCGGATCAGCCGAGCCAGCCGTATCTCGCCCGTCGCGGGGCGGGTATCGCCGGCCGCCGCGTCGATCAACAGGTCTTCTAGCAGGCCGTTGCTGACCAGCGCCGCTGCCGCGCGCCCGCGGATCCGGCTCAGCACCAGGACGCGTCCCTTCACGCCGGCACGCCGCCGTCGAGGGCGATGGGATATCCCGCACCCATCAGCAGGTTGGCGGTTTCGGTCAGCGGCAGGCCGACGACCGCGGTATAGCTGCCGATGATCTCGGGGATCAGCACCGCGCCGATGCCCTGGATCGCGTAGCCGCCCGCTTTGCCCCGCCATTCTCCCGAGCGGAGATAGGCCGACAGTTCCGCGTCCGAGAGGCGTTTCATCTTGACCCGGCTTTCGACAAGACGCAGGCGCATCCGGCCGTCGCGCCCGCCGCGCACGCAGATCGCGGTCGCGACCCGGTGGCGTCGGCCCGACAAGAACATCAGGAACTCGGCCGCCTCAGCCGCATCGCGCGGTTTGCCGAGAATGCGCCGACCGGCCGCCACGACAGTATCGGCAGTCAGCACGATGGCATCGCGGGCGATCTCGGGGTCGATGGCGAGGGATTTCTCGCGTGCCATGCGCTCGACATAGCGGCGGGGCAGTTCACCCGGGGCAGGAGTCTCGTCGATCTCGGCTGGTGCGATAGCATCGGGCACGATGCCGATGGAGGCTAGCAGATCGCGCCGCCGTGGCGAGGCCGAGCCCAGCACCAGGCGGGGCGCTTCGGCCATGGTCGCGTCAGGCGTCTCGTGCGCGATCGTGCCTGGTCTGTCAGGGCTGTCGGTCATGGCCGGCGGAGCGGTGCGAGCCAGCGCCGCGCGGGCGCCGATCACTTGAAGCGATAGGTGATACGGCCCTTGGTCAGGTCATAGGGCGTCATCTCGACCTGCACCTTGTCACCGGCGAGCACGCGGATGCGGTTCTTGCGCATCTTGCCGGCCGTATGGGCGATGATCTCATGGCCGTTCTCGAGCTCAACCCGGAAGGTCGCGTTAGGCAGCAGCTCGACAACGGTCCCGGGGAATTCGAGGGTCTCTTCCTTGGCCATGCGGGTCCCGTGCATGATTCTCCAGCAGTCGCGAGACTTGACCCGGCGCCGTCGGGATTTCAAGTCGGCGCACAGCCGTTAAGGGGTCCAGGCCTGCAGCGAGAAGAAGAAGCGATAGCCATGCCGGTCGAACGCGGCCAGCCGCTGCAGATCGGCGTCGTCGCCATGGCTCACCATGATGCCATGCAGGGAGGTCGTGTCCATGCGCCCAGGATCAAGAACGTGCTGAGAGAAATCCCAAACATCGCTGATCCCGAGGGCCATCGTATATCGCGCGATTATCTCCGGGTCTTGGCTCCACAGCACGAGCATCCTAGTCACGATCTCGCGTCCGGGCCGCGTGCCCCGATAGCAGTCGGCCGGGTATTCATAATACTGCACTAGGCCTTCATCGAACCGGCCAATCGCGATCACGCCCGGCATCGTAGCGAGCGCCATGCCGCTACCCATTCGGCATAAAGTAGCACGTATAGTCTTGCGCCAAGAACGCCTCGAGGCGTTTGAGGTCGTGGCGATAGCTGTCACCTTCCGACAGGCGCGCCACGCTGTCGTAGAGCGCCGGCATATCGACCGTCGACGGGTTGAGGCGATGCTGGTTGAAATCCCAACAATCAGTAATGCCAAGCCCATTGGCAAGGTCACGCGTTGCGCTGGAGCCTTCGAGGATGCCGAACAGGAAGGTCACGATCGTCGTCCGTTCATCCAACCCAACGTAATATCGGGACGGAAAGTCATAGTGCTCGACGAGAGCGGGGCTAAACGGGCCCACGGCGAGCACTTCACCATACATCCCCATCAGGCCGCCTTTCAAAATGTCTCAGCTGCCAAAGGTCGTCGCCAGATGCCCCGCCACCTGATCGCGCGTTTGGCGGTAGGCGGCCAGCTTTTGCTCGCGGCTCTCGCCGATGCCGCTGGGGTCCAGCGTCGGCCAGTACAGTACCTCGACCGATGAGCCCTGGACGCGCTCCAGCGCCTGGCGCTGAGCGGCGGGGGAGAGCGCCACGATCACGTCGTAGCTGGTGATGTCATCGCCCCAGGCCTCCATCTGCTCGAAGCTGCGGGGGCGGTGGCGGGCCATGTCGATGCCGATCTCGCCTGCTACGACCGTCATGAACGGGTCGACCTCGTCATGCTCGCGCACCCCGCAGGACTGCACGAAGACCCGGCGGCCATGGAGCGATTTCATCAGCGCTTCAGCCAGGGGCGAGCGGATGGCGTTGTGATTGCAGCAGAACAGGATCGCGCCGGGCAGGGGCAGCGGTTTGGCGGGCTCGGTCGGGACAGGGCGTGCCAGCGCCCCGGTTGCGGCAGGTGCCGGTTCCGGCCCGTCGGGCTTGGCGCCGCCTGCCATGGCCCTCAGCCCCGGAATTGCAGCGCGCAGATCACGGTGAAGAGCCTGCGCGCCGTGTCGTGGTCGACGACGACATGCGCCTCCAGCCGCTCGATCAGCAGGCGCGCGCCCTCGTCATGGATGCCCCGCCGGCCCATGTCGATGGCTTCGATCTTGGACGGCGGCAGGGTTTTGACGGCGTCGAAATAGCTTTGGCAGATCGCGAAGTAGTCTTTGATCGTCGCCCTGAGCGGCGCGATCGACAGGGTCAGCGCACTCGCCTCACCGCCATCCGCGGTCGCAAGTTCAAGCTGCAGCATGCGCTCGGCCATGCCGATCCCGAGGGTGTAGGGACCGGCTGGCGGGGATGTCTCGCCGCGGGGCAGGACGCGAAAGCGGTTCTCCTCCATCAGATCGAACAGCGCGACGTCCAGTTCCTGCTGGATCTCGGGCGTCCGCGCCGCGGGACGCGTCTCGATCAGGCGCACGCCTGAGAGGCGGTCGGTCTCGGCAAACTCGCCCATGGCCTAGGTCTCTCCTGCTGCCGAAAGGCGGGCGCGCACCGAGGCGGCATGGGCCTCCAGCCCCTCGGCATCGGCGAGCGTCGCGGCGGCCGGGCCGATGGCGGCGAGGCCGCGGGCCGAGGCGCGGGTGAGTGTCGTGCGCTTCATGAAGGCCATGACCGACAGGCCAGAGGCGAAGCGAGCCGACCCGGCCGTCGGCAGCACGTGGTTCGGTCCGCCGACGTAATCGCCGATGGCCTCGGGCGTGTGCTTGCCGAGGAAGATGGCGCCGGCGTTGTGGATGGCCTCGGCAATCCGGTCGGCCCCCGCGCAGGAGATCTCGAGATGCTCAGGCGCCACCGTATCGGCGAGGGAGGCCGCATGGTCGAGATCGCGGGCGACCACGATGCCGCCATGGGCCCGCCAGCTTTGGCCGGCGATCTCGGCGCGGGTGAGCGATTGAAGCTGTCGGTCGACGGCGCGGCCGACCGCCTCGGCAAACGCTGCGTCATCGGTGATGCAGATGGCCTGCGCGGTCGGGTCATGCTCGGCTTGCGCTAACAGGTCGATGGCAACCCAATCCGGGTCGTTATCGGCATCGGCGATCACCAGCACCTCGGAGGGGCCTGCGATCATGTCGATGCCGACATGCCCGAACACCTGCCGTTTCGCGGCGGCCACCCAGGCATTGCCGGGTCCGGTGATCACGTCGACGGGGCCGATGTCCCCGGCGCCATACGCCATGGCTGCGATGGCCTGCGCGCCGCCAATGCGCCAGATCCGGTCAACGCCTGCCAGCCGCGCGGCGCACAGGACGAGATCATTGACCGCGCCATCGGGCGTCGGCACGCAGATCTCGAGCCGCGCGACCCCGGCCACCTTGGCCGTCACTGCGTTCATCAGTACCGAGGAGGGATAGGCCGCCGTGCCACCCGGCACGTAGAGCCCGGCCGCCCTGACCGGCCGCCAGCGCCAACCAAGACGCACGCCGCTCTCGTCCTCCCAATCGGCATTCTGCGGCAGTTGGCGGGCATGGTAGGCGCGGATCCGCTCGGCCGCGAGGCTGAGCGCTTGGTGCTCGGTCGCGGAGACCCGCGCCACGGCAGCATCGATCTCGGCGTCGCTAAAGGCCAGCGTCTCGGCCGTGGCGTGCCAGCGATCGAACCTGCGCGTTAGCCCGAGAACGCAATCGAGGCCGCGCGCCCGGACATCGGCGATGATCGCTGCAACGTCGTCGTCGACGCCGGCATCGCTGTCGCGTTTGGCCAGTGTTAGGGCGCGGAAGCGATCTTCGAAATCCGCGTCGTCGTGGTGCAGCAGCACGGCCATGGCGAGGTGATCCTAACAGACGGGCAGTATGGACACCCGGCACAGACGCCCGACACTGACGCCCGGGGCGCCGGGTGTGCTGCCGTGATAGAAGCCACACAGGACCGCGGCAAGCGAGTGACTGTTCTGATCGTCCGGCGGTGCCTCTTTCGCGCCGCGACGCCGCAGGGTAGGCCAGCCGAGCGCGCGAGGAGGGAGAAGCGATGGGCACGATGGCGGATGAAGCGCTGATCGAGGCGATCCAGCAATTGGCGCTCGATGCCGGGCGCGCGATCATGGCGGTCTACACCCGCGATCCGGAGGCGGAGACCATCGCCGCGGAAGCGAAGGCAGACGAGAGCCCGGTGACCGAGGCGGATCTGGCGGCCGATCGGATCATCGCGGGCGGCCTGGCCGCTGCCTTTCCCGGCGTTGCCGTCGTGACCGAGGAGCAGGTGGCCAGCCAAGAGGCCCCGGCGCCCGACCGCTTTTTCATCGTCGACCCGCTGGACGGGACCAAGGAGTTCGTCCAGCGGCGGGGCGACTTCACGGTGAACATCGCGCTGGTCGAACATGGGCGCGCGGTGGCTGGCGTCGTCCTCGCGCCGGCGCGGGGAAGGCTTTACACCGGTGTTCAGGGCGGGGGCGCAAGCGTGGCGGAGGTCTCGCCCGGTGGGCTCTTGCGCGAGGAGACGCGCCGTCCGATCCAGGTGCGCAGGCCCGACCCCGAGGCGCTTTCTGTCGTCGCCACCAAGAGCCACATGAATCCGGAAACCAAGGCGGTGATCGACGCGTTTCGCGTCGCCGACACCCGCAATGCCGGCTCCTCGCTCAAATTCTGTCTGGTGGCGGAGGGGGATGCCGATCTCTACCCCCGTGTCGGGCCGACGATGGAATGGGATACGGCAGCCGGGCAGGCGGTGCTGGAAGCCGCCGGTGGTGAAGTGCGTCGGCTGGATACGCTGCGCCCGCTCGCCTATGGCAAGGAGGCTTGGCGCAATCCCTTTTTCCTCGCCTATGCGCCGGGCGTGCCGGTTGACTACGCCAAAGGCATCGTTTCGTGAGCGCAGCCGCGCCCCGGGTCTGGATAGCGGTGCCGGCGCGCTACCAGTCCTCCCGATTTCCGGGCAAGCCTTTGACGATGCTGCGCGGTGCAGGCGGGGCGCAGAAGACGCTGATCCAGCGGGCGTGGGAGGCCGCCATCGCCGTGCCCGGAGTGGAGCGGGTGCTGGTGGCGACCGACGACACGCGGATTGAACAGGCGGCGCAGGCGTTCGGCGCCGAGGTCGCGATGACCCCGGAGAGCTGCGCCAACGGCACGGAACGGGCGGCTGCGGTGCTTAATGACGCCGGCGCTCCGCCTGACATCATCGTCAACCTGCAGGGCGATGCACCGCTGACACCCCCCGCCTTCGTCACGGCACTAATCGAGGCCATGACCGCGGACAGAGAGATCGCGGTGGCGACGCCGGTACTGGCCCTCGACCCCGAGGCCATCGCCCGCTTCCGTTCTGATCGGAGCCAAGGGCGGGTCGGTGGCACCACGGCCGTGCTCGATGCGGCGGGCGGCGCGCTCTACTTCTCGAAAGAGGTGCTGCCCTATGGCGCCGATGGCGTGGCGGTGCCTGCTTGGCACCATGTCGGGGTCTACGCCTACCGATCCGACGCGCTCCGCGCCTACGCGACACTCCCGGTCGGGCTGTTGGAAAAAGCGGAAGGTCTCGAACAATTACGGTTTCTGGAGAACGGTTTCGCTCTACAATGCGTTCCGGTAGAGCGAGGCGATGGTGCGTTCTGGGAAGTAAACAACCCCGGCGATGTAGCGATTGTCGAAGCGGCGCTGGCGGCGCGGGGGCTCGCCTGAGGCCAGCAGCGGTGTGACCGCGAGGGTCGCACCGGGGGAATGAACACATCAGGAGGGCGCTCATGCCATCCAAGCCAGTCCGCACTGCGGTCTTTCCGGTCGCCGGTCTCGGCACGCGGTTTCTTCCGGCAACCAAGTCGATGCCGAAGGAGATGCTGCCACTCGTTGACAGGCCGCTGATCCAATACGCCATCGACGAGGCGCGCGAGGCGGGGATCACGGAGTTCATCTTCGTCACGGCACGGGGAAAGTCCTCGCTCTCCGATTACTTCGACGGCAACCAGGAGCTTGAGCAGGCGCTGGCCGAAAAGGGCAAGCACGACCTGCTCGACGCGGTGAACAAGGCGACGATGCCGTCGGGGGCCATCGCCTATATCCGCCAGCGCGAGGCACTGGGCCTTGGCCATGCCGTCTGGTGCGCGCGCCGGCTGATCCCGGATGAGCCCTTTGCTGTCATTCTGCCCGACGATGTGATCGCCGGGAAAAAGGGCTGCATGGCGCAGATGGTTGAGGCCTACGAGGCGCGCGGCAAGGGCGGCTGCATGGTCGCGGCTTTCGATGTCCCGACCGAGAACACCAGCGCCTATGGTGTGCTGGACCCGTCAGCCGACGATGGGCGAGTGCTGGAGGTCCAGGGCATGGTCGAAAAGCCCAAGGCCAATCCGCCCTCGAACACCGCGGTGATCGGTCGCTACATCCTGACCCCCGCGGTGATGGAGTATCTCGATCGCAAGGAGACTGGGGCAGGGGGCGAGATCCAACTGACCGATGCCATCGCCGCTCAGGTCGATGCGCCGGGTGGCGTCACCGGCTATCGGTTCGAGGGGACGCGGTATGACTGCGGGTCAAAACAGGGCTTTCTCCAGGCCACCGTCGCCTTTGCGTTGATGCGTGAGGATCTGGGCCCGGATTTCGCCCGTTTCCTCCGCGACATCGCGGCCGAGGCCATCGCCGCCTGACCGAACGCGGGACAGTTGCGTCCGCTCGCTGAAACGCCATCATCCGTCACTGGCGGTTGGTGGCGAGCCGGTCTGTTTGTGTGGCTCATGTGAGGGCCGTCTCAGGCCGGGCGTGGGGTAGAGTGATGACGCGGAAGGACGGTGGCAGCGCTCCCCATGTTGGCGAGACCGGCGTCGTGATGCCCTTTCCCATGCCGTCGCCGCGGTACACGGCACCCTCGCACGACGTGCCGGTCGTCGAAGCGCCTCTGGGCAAGGGGCCAGCGGCGCTTCTGCTCGATATTACCCGCAGCGTGAAGCGGGTCCGCCACGCGCACCCCACCGGGATCGATCGGGTCGAGCGCGCCCATGCGGCCCACTTCCTGTCGCTGTCCGAGCGGGGCATCAGGCCGCTCTGGTTGTTCGCGACGGTCAATGGGCGCCCCTATCTGATCCCGCCCGAGCGCGCGCGCCGGGTGCTAGAGGCGATCGGCGCCCTTGTGCCCGACGACCCCTCAAGCGCTGAGGTGCCGCGCATCGATCTGCCGGCTCGGCTGCAGCCTTGGCGGAGCCGTGCGCTCCGCCAAGGCGAAGCGGTGATCCGGCGCAATGCCCGCCCGGGCGCCCTTGCCGCACGGCTTGGCCTGCCACGCTTCGAGGGCGCGACGGCCCCGTCACAGGCGATGCTGTCGGCGCTGCCCCAGGGCGCGGCGTATCTCAATGTCGGGCATGATGGCCTGCACCGCCCCTTGCTGGAAGCACTGGCGCGTGCGGGCATCGCTCGCTTTGTGCTGATGCATGACGCCATTCCGCTGACGCATCCCGAATACAGCGCGCCCGAGGCAGCGCGACGTTTCCGTGTGCGCCTTGACGCTGCGTTCATGGCGGACGGTCTGATTGCGAACTCGCAGACGACCGCCGAAAGCCTTGCCGCCATCGCCGGCGCGAGCGGCCGGAGCCTGCCGCCGACGACTGTCGCCCCTCTCGGCGTTGCCCCGTTCGACGTAGACCCGCCGCCCAACGCCGCGGCCGAGGGTCAGATTTCTCGCCGCGAGCGCAGGGGCGACGTGGCGCCCGATACGCCGCCGCGCTTCGTGATGCTCGGCACCATCGAGGGGCGCAAGAACCACCTTCTCATGTTGGCGCTTTGGCGAGGGCTGAGCGATGTGGCGCCCGGCACGCCCGTGCCGGAACTGCATATCGTGGGGCGGCGTGGCTGGGCGGCGGGGCAGGTCTTCGAGATGCTGGACCGCGCCCCGATGATGGGGTGGAGCGTGTTCGAGCACGCCGATCTGGACGACGGCTCGATCGCTGCGATGTTGCAGGGCGCGCGAGCGCTGCTGTTCCCGAGCTTTGTCGAGGGCTACGGCTTGCCCGTGGCCGAGGCGCTAGGGGCCGGTGTGCCGGTGATCGCCTCCGACCTGCCATCCCTCCGCGAGGTGGCGGGCGATGTGCCCGAATGGCTCGACCCGCTGGATGGGCCGGGATGGCTGGCGGCGATCCGCGACTATGCGACCCCCTATTCCCGCCGGCGCGCGGCACAGTTGGAACGTCTCCAAGCCTGGCGGCCGCCCGTGTGGTCAGCGCATTTCTCCGAGGTAGAGCGCGCGCTCTCGGCGGCCGGCTAGCGCCGATGAACCGTCTTCTCCGTTGGGCGCTGGCCACTGAGTTCCGGAGCCGCCCTCGGAAGGGTGCATCGCCTGATGACAGCACTGATGCCTTGATCTAGCGTCAGACGCAGGACGATGGGGGCGAAGGGTGGCGCGATGTTCAGACGATTACTGATGGCGGCGGTAACTACGGTGGTCGGGACGCTGCTTGGGCAGGGCCAGGCTACAGCAGTACCCATTGCGCTCGATTTCGACATCGCAACGGTGACGAGCAATTTTGCGGCAATGCCTGAATCGCAGCTCGATGGTGATGACAGCGTCCGCATCGTCTTCGATCCAACCTTCACCGGAGGATCGGGCATACTGCTTTTCGAGATCCCGGGCGTCGTGCAGCTCACCGAACCCGACTTTTTCCCGCTCTTCACTAGTGTCACGGAAGGGGGCGCCTCCGACGCCGTGTTCCTCAACCTTCAGGTGGTGGACGCAACTACGGTGGGCAATCTGCCTGTCGGTGAGATCAATCTCACGATCTTTGGGACCGACTTTATCAGCAACGGCGATTTCCCGACGGTGGCTCAGTTGAACGACGGCGCGACTAACGGGTCAATCCAGTTCACGCTTGAGAACTCAGGCGGCGGGGTAAACACGCTCGAGGGCGCGGCGTCCTTCAGCGTCGTCCCCTTGCCCGCAACGCTCTGGCTGCTGGCAGGCGGCGTCGGGGCGCTGGCCTGTGCCGGGGCGCGCCGCCGTCCGGCTTGAACACTCCAGCCCGCCTTGCTCAACTGCGGCTGGGCTGTAGTACGCGAGATCAGAGCGTCTGATCGTAGTCGCCGACCGAGGGTTCGGTTCGGATCACCGCGTCGAGCGCGTCAAAAATTGCTTTCAGCTCTTCGCGGCTCTCGGGCGTTTCGCAGACCACCACGAGGTTGGGCGTGTTGGACGACGCGCGCACCAGCGCCCAGGCACCGTTCTCCAACATCACGCGCGCGCCGTTCACGGTGACGACGTCGGTGATCTTGCGGGGGCCGAGGCTCTCACCCGCCGCGCCCATGGCGACCAGCTTGGTCTGCAGTCTTTCAAGGACCTCGTACTTCTCTTCATCGGCGCAGTAGGGCGACATGGTCGGTGAGCCATAGGTCACCGGCAGCGCCTCACGCAGATCGGCCATCGTGCTGTCAGGGTTGCGGTCGAGCAGCTTGCAGAGCTCCACCGCCACCCGCATGCCATCGTCGTAACCCTTGCCGATGGGCGGCGCGAGGAAGTAGTGGCCCGACTTCTCAAAGCCCGCCAGCGCGCCCAGTTCGTGCACGCGCCGCTTCATGTGGCTATGCCCGGTCTTCCAGTAATCGGCCTTGGCGCCACCGGCCTGCAGGGCGGGGTCGCTGGCAAACAGGCCCGTCGATTTCACGTCGGCCACGAAAGTGCTGCCCGGATGCAGCTTGATCAGGTCGCGCGCCATGATCACCCCGACCTTGTCGGCGAAGATCTCCTCCCCGGTGTTGTCCACCACGCCGCAGCGGTCGCCATCGCCATCGAAGCCAAGGGCGAGATCGGCCCCTGTCTCCTGCAGCGTGCGCGCCATGTCGTGCAGCATCTCCATCGCCTCGGGGTTCGGGTTGTAGTTGGGGAAGGTGTAGTCGAGCGTGTTGTGGCTCTCGATCACCTCGACCCCGATCCGGCGGAGCACCTCGGGCGCGAAGGCCGAGGCCGTGCCATTCCCCGTCGCGCAGACGACGCGAAGGGGCCGTGACATGCGGAAATCGCCGACCAGATCGTCGATGTACCGCTCACGCACCCCCTCGACCCGGGTGACCTTGCCGCCGGGGCGGGGCACACCTTCGCCGTTCAGCACGATCTCCTTCAAGCGCCCCATCTCGGTCGGGCCATGGGTCAGCGGGCGGTCCATGCCCATCTTTACCCCGGTCCAGCCGTTCGGGTTGTGGCTGGCGGTCGCCATGGCCACGGCCTGTGCGTTCAGGTCGAACTGCGCGAAATAGGCCATCGGCGTGATGCAGGGGCCGATATCCAGCACCTCGGCGCCGCCAGAGACAAGGCCGAGCGTCAGCGCCTGCTTGATGCTGAGCGAATAGGACCGGTAGTCGTTGCCGACCGCGACGACCGGGGGCAGCCCGGCTTCGTGCAGCTGTGTTGCGAGACCGAGGCCGAGGGCCTGCATGCCGATCAGGTTGATCTCGTCCGGAAAGCGCCAGCGCGCGTCGTACTCGCGAAAGCCCGTCGCCTTCATCATCGGGACCCAGAGGCTGTCCCATGTGTTCTCTTCGACGGTTGTCCGGGGCGCGGGCATCGGCGCTGGGGTCATGTCGTCGGGCATCTGGGATCCTCCGGTCGTTCTGATCGGTCGGGGTTGGTCTTGGAAGAAGCACGGCGCCCGTTACGGCACCGCGATACGCTTACGCGGCTATCTGCATCAGCCGGCAGACTTGGCGAGCCTGTCGAACGCCGCCAGCCGCCGGATCACATCGGCCATCTCGTCGAGCCGGATCATGTTTGGCCCGTCCGAGGGCGCTTTATCCGGATCTGGATGACATTCGATGAAGAAACCGTCCACGCCGACCGCCGCCGCCGCTCGCGCCAGTACCGGGGCGAACCGCCGGTCGCCGCCCGACGACCCGCCAAGCCCGCCCGGTTGCTGCACCGAATGGGTCGCGTCGAACACCACGGGCCGCCCGGTCGCTGCCATCTGCACCAGGCCGCGCATGTCGACCACCAGCGTGTTGTAGCCAAACGAGGTGCCGCGCTCGCACAGCATGACGTCGGCGTTCCCGGTCGAGGCGATCTTGGCCGCGACATTGCCCATGTCCCAGGGCGCGAGGAACTGACCCTTTTTCACGTTGATCGGGCGCATGGTCTGGCCGGCTGCCAGCAGCAGATCGGTCTGACGGCAGAGGAAGGCCGGGATCTGCAGGGCATCGGTGACTTCGGCCACCGGGGCGCATTGCTCGGGCAGGTGCACATCGCTCAGCACCGGGCAGCCGATCTCGGCGCGCACCGCCGCCAGCACGGCCAGTCCCTCGTCGAGGCCGAGGCCCCGTTCACCGCCGAGCGAGGTGCGGTTGGCCTTGTCGAAACTCGCCTTGAAGACGAAGCCCATGCCCTCGGCCTTGCAGGTCTCGGCCACGGTGCCCGCGATATCGACGGCATGCGCTGCGCTCTCCGCCTGGCAGGGGCCCGCGATCAGGGCCGCTGGCGCCCCATTACCAAAGCATGCCGCGGCGGTGCTGCCCGCCGGATGGGGCCGCTCCCCGCCGATGACCACACGCGCCGTGTTGCGTGGCGTGTCGTGGGACAGGGCGGCATCGCTCGCATCGGGGGCCATGGCTGCGCTCCTTGCCGCGGCTCGCGTGCCATTCCCCGTGACAGGGTGGCTGCGAAGGCTTGGCGTGTGCTTAGCGGCTTTGCGGCCATGCGTCACCATGGACGGGGTCATCATTCCGCGCATCGGGCCTTCGCGCCGGAGCGAGGTGGGGCTATATCGGCTTGCATGTTCGACAGGTTGATCTCTGCGCTCACTGGCGCCGCCGAAAACCACGCCGTCCTCAAGCCCGAGGATGCGCGTGATGCGATGGCTGTCATTCTCGTCCATGCCGCGCGGGCAGACGGCGTGTATGACGCCGATGAACAGGCGCATATCACGCGCATTTTGTCGGCACGCTACGGCCTCGATGCCGAGCAGGCCGAGGCACTGCGCCAAGAGGCCGAGGCCGCGGAGGAGCGTGCGGCGGGGCTGCAGCGCTTTACCAGTGCTCTCAAATCGGCGGTGCCCTTCGATGAGCGGCTCGGCATTATCGAGGCGGTCTGGGAGATCGCCTATGCCGATGGTGAGGAGACCTACCAGGAAGCCGCGCTGGTGCGTAAGCTTTGCGGTCTCCTCTACGTGCCGGACCGCGATGCCGGGATCACGCGGCGGGAGGTGGCGGCGCGGCTCGGTATCGATGCCGGCTGACGGCGGCTCCTTCGCGGAGCGTGCGGCACATCCCAACGTCATGCGCGCGCCGCGCGGCCCCGTCACCATCGCCACGGTCAAGGAAGACGCGATGGCGCGGGGCAGAGCCGGTACTGCCCCCGCCACTGCCCCGACCCCTGTCGTGCTGCGCCGCCTCGCTGCCTGCACGCTTTGCGCCGAGAGGTTTGCCGCGACGATTACACGTCACAGCCCGCGCCCGATCTTCCAGATCGACCCCAGGGCACGGGTGCTGGTCGCCAGTCAGGCGCCGGGCAACCGGGCCCATCAGTCAGGGCTGCCCTTCGACGATCCGTCGGGCAAAAGGCTGCGGGCCTGGCTTGGGCTCGAGCCCGAGCGTTTCTACGACCCGGCGCGTCTGGCGATTGCCCCGATGGCGCATTGCTTTCCAGGCTACGATGCCAAGGGCAGCGACCTGCCGCCGCCGCCGATCTGCGCGGCGACCTGGCATGATGCGCTGCGGGCCATGCTGCCCGAGATCCGGCTGACCCTGGTCATCGGGCAGTATGCGCAGCGCCGCTATCTCGGCCCACCGCCTAAAGGGGGTGTCACCCAGCGGGTCAAGGCGCTGCACGGGGCGATTGCCCGGGGCGAGACACCGGATGTGGTGGCCCTGCCGCATCCAAGCTGGCGCAATACCGCCTGGCTGAAACGCAATCCCTGGTACGAGGCCGAGGTCTTGCCCTGGCTGCAGGCCCGTGTCGCGGCGCTGCTCGCATGACGACATGGCGCGGCCTCGTGATGGTGGGTTGCTTCCTGTCGGGCTGCGCTGCCGGGGGCCCGGCCGGGCCCGAGCAGGCGCAGTCCCCCCGCGCCATACCCGCCGCGCTCGCCACGCCGGTTCAGCCCCCAGACCTGACGCTGCCGACCGCCGATGGCGCGGCGGTCCCGGCGATGGCGGTCGGTATCCAGGCACCGACCGCGGTGATCCTCGCGCTGCATGGGTTTGGCGACTACGGCGCCTCGACCTTTGGCATGGCGGCCGAGGCCTGGGCGGAGGCAGGGATCGCCACCTACGCGCCCGATCAGCGAGGCTTCGGTCGGGGCGCGACACGTGGGCGTTGGCCGGGCGCCGACGCTCTGATCGCCGATGCGCGCGCCTATGCCCGTGCCGTGCGCGCACGGCATCCCGACCTGCCGCTCATTCTGCTCGGTCACTCGATGGGGGGCGGGGTCGCACTGGCGGCGGCCGCAGAGGGCGCCGATGTGGACGCGCTGATCCTCGCGGCGCCTGCGATCTGGGGCGGCACAGCGCTTAATCCGCTGCAGCGCTGGGCGGCCTGGATCGCAGCAGCCACCGTCCCGGACAAACGGTTCACCGGTGAAGGCGTGGTGGAGATCCGCGCCTCAGACAATGACGCGGCGCTCACGGCGATCGGCCGCGATCCCTTCTACCTCACCAGCCCCTCCGCCCGCGAGCTGATGGGCCTTGTCCGGGTGGTGGATGCCGCCGCGACGGCGGCACCCAAGGTGGCGCAGCCCACCCTTTTGCTGCTCGGCGCGCGCGACGAGATCCTGCCGAATGACCGGGTCCGCGTCGTCCACGCCCGCCAGCCAGGCCCGCGGGAGGTAAAGCTCTATGCCGAGGGTTGGCACTTGCTGTTTCGCGACCTGCAGGCGCCGCGCGTTTGGGCCGATGTCGCCGCCTGGGTTGGCGGGTTCAGCGATACCGGGCGCGACGTGGCCGCTCAGGCTGCCGCTTTCCCGTAAGCTTCCTCCTGTCGCGCCAGCGGCAGCATGTCGAAGATCAGATGAATGCGGTCCTCATCGCCGTCGTTCTGGGCCTCGTGCATCTGATCGTTGTCAAACCACCAGAGCTCGCCTTCCCGCATGCGCACCTCTTCATCGCCGGCGCGCATCCACGAGCCCGCCGAGGAGCGCAGGACGAGGTGATAGCGCCCGCGCAGGCGGTAGTACGCGCCACGGTCGATATGGGGATAGACGCGCTTGCCGGCTGTCAGGCAGACGATCTTGCCGCGTCCAAGCTCGCAGTCTTCGTCCTTGGCGATCCGCTCCATCAGCGCGCGGAACGAAGGATACCGGGCCGAGGTGGTGGTCCATCGGCTCTCGTGCACGTCGCGGCGTTTGCGCCCGTTGATCTTCGACTTGCGAAGACCGCGGAGCGGGATCGCCAGCGCCTCGCGTTGCACCGCGATCTTGTCTTGCCTGCCTGTCGCCTCGGCCCAAGCGCCCTCATTGGCTGCAATCTCGGCGAGTAAGGGCGCTGGGTCGACCCATGCGCGCAGACGCCTGAAATACTGCATTGCCTTCCTCCATTCGCGTCGTTTCACGTGCCGCAGTGGCGTCGCAACTGAGCCGGTATGGCGGTCATTGCGCCCTCACCGGCTCGGCATGCTGATGGTTTGACAACGATCCAAGGCGACGGGGTATTCCCGTCCTGTCAGGTGATCTTTTGCCGGCAGCGCTAGGCCTCGCTGGGCTCTTGCCGCATGGGGCGCACGGGCATAGACCGCGGCGACGGCCCGCGCGGGCCAGCCACTGCCCCACGGAGAGAGCGCCGATGCCGAGTCCAAAGAAGGTCGTCCTCGCCTATTCAGGCGGCCTCGACACGTCGATCATTCTGAAATGGCTGAAGGTCGAGCGCGGGTGCGAGGTCGTCACCTTTACCGCCGATCTGGGGCAGGGGGAGGAGCTGGAGAGCGCGCGCCGGCGGGCCGAACAGATGGGCGCTGCCGATATCTTCGTAGAAGACCTGCGCGAGGAGTTCGTCCGCGATTTCGTGATGCCCATGTTCCGGGCCAACGCGCTTTATGAGGGACAGTACCTGCTCGGCACGTCGATCGCGCGGCCGCTGATCTCCAAGCGGCTGGTCGAGATCGCGCATGAGACCGGCGCCGATGCCATCGCCCATGGCGCGACGGGCAAAGGCAACGATCAGGTCCGCTTCGAACTCGCCGCTGCAGCGCTTGATCCCGACATCCAGTGCATCGCCCCCTGGCGCGAATGGGACCTGACAAGCCGGACGCGGCTGATCGAGTGGGCCGAAGCGCATCAGGTCGAGGTGCCGAAGGACAAGCGCGGCGAGGCGCCCTTTTCGGTCGATGCCAACCTGCTGCACACCTCCTCGGAGGGGAAGGTGCTTGAGGATCCGGCGCAGTCCGCGCCCGATTATGTCTATCAGCGCACCACCGACCCCGAGGCTGCGCCGGACGCGCCTCAGGTGATCGAGATCGCTTTCGAGAAGGGAGACCCCGTCGCCATCGACGGCGAGCGCATGAGCCCCGCCACCTTTCTGACGCGCCTGAACGAGATCGCCGGTGCCTATGGGATCGGCAGGCTCGATCTCGTCGAAGGGCGTTATGTCGGCATGAAGTCGCGCGGCATCTACGAGACGCCGGGCGGCACCGCCTGGCTCGTGGCGCGGCGTGGGATCGAAAGCCTGACGCTGGACCGGGGCGCGATGCACCTTAAGGATCAGCTGATGCCCCAATATGCCGAGCTGATCTACAACGGCTATTGGTTCAGCCCCGAGCGCGAGATGCTGCAGGCCGCGATCGACCACAGCCAGGCCGAGGTCACCGGCAGCGTGCGCCTCAAACTCTACAAGGGCAGCGCCTCGGTGATCGGTCGCGAGAGCCCGCGCTCGCTCTATTCCGAGGCACATGTCACGTTCGAGGATGACGCCGGCGCTTATGATCAGAAGGACGCAGCCGGCTTTATCCGCCTGAATGCGCTGCGGTTGCGTCTGCTGGCGGCGCGCGCCAAGCGCTGAGGCTCAGGGGCTAAAGGGCTCAGGGCCCGGGCAATTGTTGCAGTCCGGCATCGCGACTGCGTTATGCAGGCAGCGCGGCCTGCGCCGATGCGTCGTAGGGTAATGGCGCTGCGTGCATTCGGTGTCTATTCAACGTCGGGGTGGCGGTAGTGCGGCTGGCAAAGCGGCGGCCGGCGGCAAAGGATACGTCGGTGCAGCAGGGCACGATGGCGGCGAGGGGTAATGGCGAACCGGCATGAATGCTTTGTGCTGCTGCGCACCGGCTGGCGGCCGCCGATGGCGGAGATCGCGGCCGCGATGCAGCAGCGCTATCCCGAGCTTGGTCGCGTCGCCGGCACCGATGCGCCGGCCGAAAGCGGGATGCCGGGCACGCTCCTCCTGGATGGTGTCACCGTCTCGGTGACGATCGTGAACGCCCCTTATCCGCTTGAGCAGATGTTCGCGCCCGTCCGGCTGTTGAACCATGTCGATCCGGAAAGCCTGGTCGCCGCCCAGCTCGCCTATGTGATGCTCGGCGTCGAGGGGCCGGATGTCGATCAGGGGATGATCGGCAAGGGCGCTGCTGAACAGGCCGAGGTCGCCGCCGCCTATGCCGCGCTGCTGACGCTTATAGCAGGCACCATCTGCGCCCAGGCGCCGGCGCTCGGCGCCTTCTGGTCGGAGAGCTGGCGCCTGATGCCGCCCGACACCATGACCGACGCGGCCGAGCGGGTGATGGAGGGCGAGCTACCGCTGGATGTCTGGATCTCTTATGCCGAGGTGAAGGGAAACCGCGCTGGCGGGCCGGACAACCGCGCGATGTTAAGCTTCGGTCTGCGCCGGTTCTGCGGTCGCGAGGTCGAAGTTGCCGGCGCGCCCATGTCGCTCGCCGCGATGGAGAAACTGGCGCGCGCCCATGCCGATCGGCTGCGTGCGGGCAATGTGCCCATGGACAATGACGGCTATGACGCCCCGGGCGGAAGCGGAAGCGGGGGCGGCGGTGGGCGCGGGATCCTGCGCATGGTCGACCGTTTCATGCGCCCCCGCCAACCGGCCCTGGTGATCGTACCGCCCGACAGCAGCGTCGATCCAGAGACGCTGGAGATGAAGGGCGCCAAGAAGAGCGGCATCGCCGGTCGCCTCTTTGGTCGGCGATGACGGGACGCGCGGTTCTCGATCACCTGGTGATTGCCGCTGCCAGCCTGGCCGAGGGGCTGGTCTGGGCGGACGAGGCCTTTGGCGTCGCACCGGCAGCCTTTGGCAAGCACGCGCAGATGGGCACGCACAACGCTCTTTGGCATCTTCAGGTGCCTGGGCGCGGCGATGCGTATCTTGAGATCATCGCGATCGACCCGGAGGCCGCGCCGCCAGGGCGACCGCGCTGGTTCGGCCTCGATGACCCGGCGACGCGGGAACGGCTGGAGGAGACGCCCCGCCTTGTCGCCTGGCAGGTGCAGCCGCCCATGCCCCTTGCCGATGCGATTGCCGCGGCCAAAGCGGCCGGGGTCGATCCGGGCGAGGCCGTCTCGCTGACCCGGGATGCGTTGTGCTGGCAGCTCACCGTGACGTCCGACGGCGCGTTGGCCGAGGACGGGCGCTTCCCGATCCTGATCGAATGGGGCGATGGCACGACGCACCCGTCGAACAGCCTGGCGCCCGGGGGTTTGGCCCTCGATGCGCTGTCCTTCGCGCCGAGTGGCGGGGCGCTCGAGGCGGCACTTTGCGTGATCGGTGCCGATCACCTGGCACTGCCCGATGACACCGGCGCGCAGGCGTTGAGGGCGCGCTTGCGGACGCCGAGCGGCATGCTCGATCTGTGAGATGGCGCCGGGGCTAAAGCAGCCCCGCCAGATGCAGGACCACACCGGCGCCCGCACCCGCCATCACGAGTGTCAGCACGCCGATGCCGCGCACAAATACGGCGTAGAGGGCGATCGCGAAGAGCATGATCTTGGCGATCTCGGGCGCATCGAACCCCGACGGGAAGAACGACGCCTCGGCCAGGTAGACGGCCAGATTGGCGATTACGCCGACCACGGCCGCCGAAATGCCCGCCAGCGCCCGTCGCACGGGCGCGAGGGCGTGGAGGCGCTCCACCACCGGCGCGAAGGTCAGGATCAGCATGAAGCTCGGCGCGAAGGTATAGAAGGTGGCCAGCCCGCCGGTCGCCAGCGCCATCGAGGTGCCGCCGCCCAGGGTGCTCCAACCCGCGAAGAAACCGGCATAGGTGGTCACGAGGATCAGTGGACCTGGTGTCGCCTCGGCGATGGCGAGGCCGTTCAGCATCTGGGCGGCGGTCAACCACGCATAGCTCTCCACCGCCTGATCGGCCACGTAGGGCAACAGGGCATAGGCGCCGCCAAAGCTGACGAAGGCGGCAGTCGTGAAGAGGGTGGCGACATCGTCGAAGGGGGCCGTGCCGGCGACGGCGCGCACCGACAGAAAGACACTTGCGACAAGCGCGAGCGCAATCCCTGTCACCATCCCTGCATGGCGCATCAGTCCTACGCCATCCCCCGCCAGCCGCATGGCAGCGGTCTCGGTAGAGAGGGGCAGCAGCAGACCGGCGATGGCGGCGAGGGCCACGATCAGCGGAAAGGGCAGGCCCGCCAGCGAGAGCGCCAGAAAGGCAGCAACGGCCAGCCCATAGGCCGCCGGCCCGTTCAGCGCCCGGCCGGCAAGCTTGCGCATCGCCTGCAGGACAACGGCGATCACTACGGGCTGCACGCCCTCGAAGACCGCGGCGATCAGGGGTTGATCGCCCCCCGCCGCGGCGATCCAGGCAAGGAGCAGCATCAGGGCCGCGCCCGGCAGGATGAACAACCCGCCCGCGACCAGCCCCCCGGCCATGCCGTGCATCTTCCAACCGAGCCAGGTGGCGAGCTGCTGTGCTTCCGGGCCCGGTAGCATCATCGAGAAGGAGAGCCCCCGGTCGAAGGCATCACCACTAACCCAGCCCCGCCGCTCGACGACCTCGCTTTGCATCAACGCGATCTGCCCGGCCGGCCCGCCGAACGACATGAGACCGATGCGCGCCCACACCGACACAGCCTCCGCCATGCCCGGCGGCGCGGTGTCAACCTGCGCCGGGTCATCGCCCAGCGACCCGCTCACGTCCGGTCTCCGTCGCCGCCATCCAGATCGAGCGCCACGAGCGCCGCACCCGCCACCGCGAGAGCGTCAAAGCCGCCGATGACGAGGCGGACGTCCCGGCCATGCATCATCAAGAGCGCGCAAGCGAAATGGCTGACTTCATGCCCCGCGACGCAGAAGATCGAGAGCGGGTCTTCCGACCGGGTGAGCGGGTGACTATGATCCAGCGTTTCGGGATCGATCCAGCGGGTATCCGCAACCCACCGGTCAGACCGTCGCCGCGCCGGTGCGCGACGCAGGTCCAGGTGGTGCCGTCCCTCTCGATGCGCGGCGAGCGCATCGGCGGCGGTGATATACGGTAACGTCCAGCGATCATGCACGGCTCTACCCTCCGCGTATTGCGGTCTTGAGGGGCGTCGCTTGGGCCGTGCGGCCTGTGGCGGGAGCACGCCTTGTCCCGCAGGCCGAGGCATAGCACAGCGCGCGCTGAGGGTGAGAGCCTTGGTTTGCCACCGATACTACCCCTAGCCGGGCAGCATCGGTCACACCCGGGACAGGGACGATGATGGCGCCGCTAAAACGCCGTCTGCCCAAAATTGTTGCGCAGCACCGTCTCAATCGCAAAAAGGCCGAAGATGATGATCAGCGGCGCGAGATCGATGCCGCCGGTACTTGGCAGGAAACGCCTGACCGGCCGGTACAACGGCTCGGTCAGCTGTCCAAGCGCCATGTAGATCTGGCGCACGAAGGGTTGGCTGATATTGAGTACGTTGAAGGCGACCAGCCAGCTCATGATCGCCTGCGCGATGATGATGAAAAGGACGATATCCACGAACAGGCCGAAGATCATCAGGAACGAGGTCATGGGCAAAACACTCCGGTCTGGCGTCGGGTCGCGGCGGCCCTTGGTGCGGTGTCTGGCCTGTCGTCGGCCACGGCCTTGGCTGCGAGCCGTGACCTAGGCCCGATCGCCGCCGGGCGCAATGCGGCGCGCGATGTTGACAGCACACCGACCCGCGTATACCCGCGAGCGCGTTGGGGCCGTAGCTCAGTTGGGAGAGCGCTGCAATCGCACTGCAGAGGTCGTCGGTTCGACTCCGATCGGCTCCACCAATCCGCCAAGATGACCATGAGCTTCTGTTCCACGGCCAAGCGCGAGGGCGGTGTCATGGTCGCTGTGGTTGAACTTTTTGTTGGCGTATCCGACCTCGGGTAAGAACGATGTGTGATCGCTTGCCGGGGCCCGGATGTCTGAGAGCCGTACTGCAATTCGCCTGCTGATCCTGACCGCTGCCGTGGTGGGCGGCTTTGCGCTTTGGCATGCATTGCCGGCGATACAGGCGCATCTTGCCGGTGGTGAGCCGCGGGCGGTGGCGGCTCGGGGCGCCCTGGCTCCGGCCGAGGAAAGCAGGATCGCGCTGTTTGAACAGGCCCGCGACAGCGTGGTCTCGATCTCCACCAGCGATCGGCGGATCAACCCTTTCACGCGGCGGGTTACGGAGCGGCGGCGGGGTCAGGGCTCGGGCTTCGTCTGGGACGCCGCGGGCCATATCGTCACCAATGACCACGTGATCGCCGGGGTGAGCCGGGCTCGGGTGGGCCTGGCCGACGGGCGCACCATCGAGGCGCGGCTGATCGGGCGCGATCCGTCCAACGACCTTGCCGTGTTGCGCATCGAAACCGGAGAGATCCGCCCACCGCCGATCCCGATCGGCACCAGCGATGACCTTGCCGTGGGGCAGTCGGTTCTTGCCATCGGCAATCCCTTCGGCCTCGACTGGACGTTGACCTCGGGCATCGTCTCGGCGCTGGAGCGCGACCTGCCGATCGATGGTGGGCGGGTGATCCGCGACGTGATCCAGACCGATGCGGCGATCAACCCGGGCAATTCGGGCGGCCCTCTGCTCGATAGCGCCGGGCGCTTGATCGGGGTCAACACGGCGATCTACAGCCCCTCGGGCTCGAACGCCGGGATCGGTTTCGCTGTGCCGGTCGACACGGTGAACCGCATCGTGCCGCGCCTGATTGCCGAGGGGCGCTACGCCCCACCCTCGATCGGTATCGGCGTCGACCGTCGGGCGCAGCGTCTGGCGCGGCTGATGCGCATCGACGGCGTGATGGTCATGTCGGTCGAGCCGGGTTCACCGGCCGAGGCGGCGGGGGTGCGCGCGGCCGAGATCGCGCGCGATGGTCGCGTGCGCGCGGGCGATACGCTGGTCGAGATCGACGGCCGCCGGGTCCGCACCGCGCAGGAGGTGGTCTCGCTGTTGTCGGGGCGGCGCCCGGGCGAAGAGGTTGAGATCGTGTTGTTCCGCGACGGGGAAACGCGGCGGCTGGTTTTGCCCGTTGTCGAGGCGTCCTAGGGCGCCGGTTCAGCCCGGCCGGCGCCTCAGGGCGCTTAGGACGAGGCCGCGTCCGGTATGGCGCGGACCATCGCCGAGGCTGAGCTTGGCCGTGTGATCAGAGAGCGCCTGCAGATCAGGCAATACGGTGTCGATCTCGCTTTGGCGCCAGCGATGGGTGTCGCGCGAGGGGCCCAGCGTCTCATCGGGGTCTCTCACGCCCTCGCGCGCGGCAAACCCCTCCAGGAGGAGTAGCCCACCGGGCGCGAGTGCGGCGCCGGCCGTGGTCAACGCGGCGCGGCGCAGGGGCCAGGGTCCCTGCAGGAACTGCAGCGTGACGAGGGCGAAAGCGCTGTCTTCGGCGCGCCACTGGCCGAGATCGGCGGTGATACGCGCGACGCTGACACCGGCGATGCTGTCCCGCCCCACTGCCTGCTGGGTGGCGAGGGCGGAGACATCGACCGCGGTGACGGTAAAGCCACGCCCAGCCAGCCATCGACCGTTGCGACCATCGCCATCGGCCAGACAAAGCGCGCGGCCGCCCTTGGACAGTGCCGCGCTCAGACCGGATCGTTCGAACAACGCGGAGAGCGTGGCGCTTGGCCCGGTGCCAAAGGGGGCGTCATCGGCGCGGTAGCGCGCATCCCAGGCTGCGCCCGCGTCGTCGTCATCGCGTTGCGTGTCCATCCCCATGTTATCCCCGTACTACCCCCGCTCTCTTCAAGCCTGCGTCCTCCAAACTTGACGCACCGCCCCGCCAGCGCGACGAGGTAGCCATGCAGGATGCGGAAAAGCCAGACGGTGATGCAGACGCCGGCCAGGGCGCTCAACCCGGCGACGCCGTCGCGGCCCAGTACGAGGCTTTTCCCTATCCGTCGCGTGACCCCGCCGAGGAAGCGACGCGCCTGATCGAGGGCTCGCCCTCGTTTCCCGTCGAGATCGACCACTACCTGTTCGGCGGCCGCAGGGACTGGTCGCGGCCCTTTCGGGCGCTGGTCGCCGGGGGTGGGACGGGTGACGGGCTGGTCATGCTCGCTCAGCGCCTCGCCGATATCGGCTGCCCGGCCGAGATCACCTATCTCGACCTCTCCGGCGCTGCGCGACGCATTGCCGAGGCGCGGATTGCGGCGCGCGGCCTGTCCGTGCGCTTTGTGACCGCCGATCTGGCCGAGGCGCCTGCGCTCGCGCCCTTGGGCGGCTTCGATTACATCGACTGCTGCGGCGTGCTGCATCACCTTCCCGACCCCGATCTCGGCTTTCGCGCTCTCGCCGAGGCCGTCTCGCCCGAAGGTGGGCTTGGCCTGATGGTCTATGCGCCGCACGGGCGGAGCGGTGTCTACCCGCTGCAGGCGGCCTTTGGCGCGTTGCTGGATGATGTCCCGGTGGCAGAGCGCCCGGCCCTGGCGCGGCCGGTCATCGAGGCGTTGCGACCCACCCATCCGCTGGCGCGCAATCCGCTGGTCGGCGATCACCGCAGTGGCGGCGATGCGGGGCTCTATGACCTGCTGCTGCATGCCCGCGACCGGCCCTACCTGATCAGCGAACTGGACGCGGCACTGGCGCGGGCTGGCCTGTCGATAGTCTCAGCGGCCGAGCCCGGGCGCTACGAGCCCGAGCGGTATCTGCCCGACGCCACGCCCTTTGCCGCCCGCCTCGCGGCGATGACGACCATCGAGCGCATGGCACTGGCGGAGAACCTGTCTGGGGCGATGAAGACCCATGTGGTTTATGCCGTGCCCGAAGGACGCGCGCCTCATGGGGTGGCCAGTGCCGCGCATCAGGCCGTTCCAAGGCTGCGCGGCGGCACGCCCGACGCCATGGCGGGCGCCATCAAAAAGCATGGTCGGATCAAGGTGACCCGCGGCGCTGTCCCTTTCGTGCTGACCGTTGATCCGAGGGCTGCTTCGCTGATCGCCGCCATTGACGGGCGTCGCGACCTTGCGGCCATCGCCGAGAGTGCCGGTATGCCCTGGCTGGCTTTTCTGGCGCTTTGGGGGCCGGCTGCGCGGGCGCTCTCGTCGTTCGGGCTGCTCCACTACAGCCGCGGGGGCGCGCGATGAAACCTGCCGCGCCCATCGAGCAGGCCACTGTAACGCTGGCCGAGGCGCCGTTTCTGCCGTTCCTCGACAGCCGCACGGCACGCGCGCCCGGTCTCTCGCCGCTCGATCCCTCGAATTGGATCCTCACCGGCCCCGACTATGCCGCGCAGATGAGGCTCCGCCGGCGACTGGTGGATGCCCGGCCCGAGATCGTCTTGGGGCAAACGGATGATGCGAGCGAGGGGCTGTCGGAGCTGCTTGACCTGCTGGTCGCGCATCTACGCGATCTGCCGGGCTTCCGCGCCGATGGTGCTGATCTGATCCGCCCCGACGGTGTGCGCGTTGCTGTGCAGGCGGAGGCGCCGCTAGTGACGATCGCGCAGCTCGTCGCGGAGGATTTCTGTCTGATGCAGCGGCGCGAGACGGGTGGCGAGTATTGCCTCATGGCCGCGGCGCTCTGCTTTCCGTCGCGCTGGTCGCTCGGCGAGAAGCTCGGCCGGCCCATGACGGCGATCCATGAACCGGTGCCGGATTACGACGCTGTGCTGGCGCGCCGGGTGGCGCGTGTGTTCGACATGCTGGCGCCCGAGCGGCCGGTCTTTCGCGTCAACTGGCTGATGCATGATGACCCCGCGCTGCACCAGACCGCGCATCGCGCACAGGGCGCGTCGACAGCGCACGGGCCCGCCGCGGGCCTCTATCTGCGGACGGAGCATCAGACCCTTCGCCGGCTGCCGCGATCCGGCGCGATCGCCTTCGGCATCCGCACGCATATCACGCCCATCGAAGGCCTCCGCCCCCTCGTGCGCGAAAGGCTGGGGGCCATGCTCGCGGGTCTCGACCCGGCGACGATCGACTATCGCATCGGGGCTGAGGACCTGGCCGAGGGTCGCGCCTTTATCGAGACACTCGGTGACGATGGTCCCTCGCCACAGAAGAGCGGCGCGGGCTATGCGAGCGCACTAGCATCCTGAGGGAGGGATCTCGATGTCGGATACCGTTGCCATCCTCGCCGCGCGCAGGACACCCATGGGCGGCTTTCAGGGAGAACTTTCTGGCGCGCTGGCCCCGGCGCTCGGGGCGGCGGCCATCAGGGCGGCGCTTCAGGATTCCGGGGTCGACGCGGACCGGGTCCAAGAGGTGCTGATGGGCTGCGTGCTGCCCGCGGGGCAGGGGCAGGCGCCGGCGCGTCAGGCGGCGCTCGGCGCGGGTCTTGGTGAGGCGGTGCCTGCCAGCACGCTGAACAAGATGTGCGGCTCGGGCATGAAGACGGTCATGATGGCGGCCGATGCGCTGATGGCGGGCCATGCCGGGCCCGGTGCCGCCATGGTGGCGGGCGGCATGGAGTCGATGTCGAACGCGCCCTATCTGCTGCCGAAGATGCGCGCGGGCGCGCGGCTCGGCCACGCGCAGGCCATCGACCACATGTTCCTTGATGGGTTGGAGGATGCCTACGACCGCGGGCGCCTGATGGGCACCTTTGCCGAGGACTGCGCCGAGCATTACCAGTTCACCCGCGAGGCGCAGGACAACTTTGCCATTGCCTCGCTGGAGCAGGCACTGGCGGCTCAGAACGAAGGGCGCTTCGATGCCGAGGTCGTGCCGGTGGAGATTGCGGAGCGCAAGGCGCGTATCAGCGTCGGGACCGACGAACAGCCGCGAAACGCCCGGCCCGACAAGATCCCGCATCTGAAACCTGCCTTTCGCGAGGGCGGGACCGTGACGCCGGCCAACAGTTCCTCGATCTCCGACGGCGCAGCCGCGTTGGTGCTGATGCGCGCGCGCGAAGCGGAGGCTGCGGGCCGTCCGGTCAGGGCGCGGATCATGGGTCAGGCAGCGCATGCTCAGGCGCCGGGATGGTTCACCACTGCGCCGGTTCCGGCGATGCAGAAGCTGCTCATGCGCCTTGGTTGGAGCGTCGAGGATGTCGATTTATGGGAGATCAACGAAGCGTTCGCGGTCGTACCCATGGCGGCGATGCGCGAGATGGGCATTCCCCTCGGGAAGCTGAACGTCAACGGTGGGGCCTGTGCCCTCGGTCATCCCATCGGCGCCTCGGGTGCCAGGATCCTCGTCACGCTGCTTCACGCGCTTGAGGCGCGGGGGCTGAAGCGCGGCATTGCTGGGATCTGTATCGGTGGCGGCGAGGCCACCGCGATCGCGATTGAACGTCCGTGATTTGCGCCTCAGCCGATTCCATTGCTGCGGCGGTTGAAGACATTGCGTGTGATCAGGCGTGAAATCCGCTCGACCAACGGGCGCGTCAGCAGCACGCCCGTGATCGCGATCGGCAGCGAGATCTTCCATGCCCCCATCCAATTGGCGAGGAATGACTGATCGAGGCCGAGATTGATGGTCGTGATCAGCCCGGACATGACGAACGACATGACCGTCGCCATCACGATGGGGGTGATGAAGTATTCCGGGTTCTTCATGGCGCGCCTTTATGTCAGTGTTGCTGACTTATATGGCTGTCGTGGCTTCCGCGAGAAGTGCGTCCAACGAATGCCTGCCATGCGCTTGGTGCGAGGCTCGCGACGGAGCTGCCCGCGTTATCAATGGCGCGGCGTCCTGCGGGTCCTCGTCAGCTAGGCGGGTTCGATGGGCGATCGGGATGCCGAGTAAGACGATCCGATGGCTGATCGCGCGCCTTTGCTGGCCAGACCGTTAGCGCCGTGACGGTGACGCAGCTCAGCGCTGCGGTTCCGAGCCTCCACCGTGAATGGTCATGGAACATGCGGACCGGCGGCTGTTTAGTCGTCTCGCGGCCCAACCGGTCGGCTGGGGATGCTGACAGCGTCGGCCGATGCGTCATGGATCGGCTGGCGCACTCATGATCGGCGCCGAGGATGTGCTGAACCATACCGGGCTCCCGGTTGCCGAGATCTCGAAAAGGCGCTGAAGCCTGCGTCTGGATTGACCTCTGCGGCGCTTCTGATCATTACCGCGACAGCGGTTGGCGTGGGTGGTCGGCCGGTCTGATCGCGGCCGGCTGATCGCCAGCGCCGCTGCGGGGGGTCGCTCATGCTCGCGCTCGCGCTGGTGCTTGACGCCGTGATTGGCGACCCCGATGCGCTTTGGCGGCGTGTGCCCCACCCCGTCGTCCTCATGGGAAGGCTGATCAGCATCCTTGAGGAGGGGCTCAATCAGGGCGGCGCCCGCCGCCTGAAAGGCGCCGTGGCGGTCGCGCTGCTGGTCGTGATCGTCGGCGCGCCGACTCTGTTCCTGTCGATCTCGCTTTTCCACGGTGTGCTCGAGGTTGGTTTGGCCGCGATCCTGCTCGCGCAGCGCAGCCTGGTCCGCCATGTGGAGGCGGTGGCTGACGGTCTCTCCAAGTCGGTGGAGCGTGGGCGCGAGGCGGTCGGCCATATCGTCGGGCGTGAGACCGGCGAGATGCAGCGTGACGACATCGCGCGCGCCGCGATCGAATCGGCGGCGGAAAACTTTTCTGACGGGGTCGTGGCACCCGCCTTCTGGTTCCTGCTGCTCGGTCTGCCGGGGATTGCGATCTACAAGGCGGTGAACACGGCCGACAGCATGATCGGCCATCGCACACCGCGATACGAAGCCTTTGGATGGGCGGCGGCACGCCTTGATGACGCGATGAACTGGGTTCCGGCGCGTCTGTCGGGCATCGCCATCGCCCTCGTCGGCACGGGGCGCGAAGCCTTCGACTGCATGATGCGCGACGCGGTGCTGCACCGGAGCCCGAATGCCGGGTGGCCCGAGGCGGCCATGGCGGCATCGCTTGGCGTCAAGCTCGGCGGGCCGCGGGCTTATGATGGCCAGATGCGCGACGAGGCCTGGCTCAACGCCGGGGGCGAGAGGGTGCCGGGCAGCGGTGAGATCCGCGCGGCTGTCGAGCTGATCTGGAAGGCTTGGGCGATCGTTTTGGGGACCGCCGCTGCGCTATGGGCCGTGGCCTTTGTCTGGCAGCTGATCTTCTGAGCACTGCCGCGCCGCTTCGGCGAGCGCGCGCCCATGCCCGGCGCCGAGCACCCAGGCCTCCTCGTCTTGCACCATAATGCGCTGCTGCGGCGACAGCGCCGATGTCCCCTCGAACAGGGGCGCAAGCGCCGCGTTTCCATCCAGCTTGGCAAGGGCCCCGGCTAGAACGCGGACCTGCGCCGCATCGCGGGTCTCGCCTGGCATCTCGGCTGCGATGATCGCGTCTCGGATCAGCGATGGATAGACTTCCGCGAGGACCGTCATGCCTGCGCTCATCGCGGGTGCGGCGAGCCCTGTCTCGAAGGGCCAAATGCGGAGGGCGCTTGCAAGGTGCGGCGCCTGCCTCAGACGCTCAAGCATCGCGATGCCGGTGAGGGCCTGACCCCCGACCGTCGGATTGTAGAACAGCTGCCAGCACGAGGACGGCCGACGCCGCGTTTCGCTGCGCATGACGTGTTCGACATGGCGGAACTCCGCCGGCCATGCGGTGCCGTAGGCGCCCGGCTTGCGCAGCGGCAAATCGGCCAGCTCACGCGATGCCGGGCGGCCCCAGAAAGGCCCCGGTGACGCGCCCGTCGCCGCGGCGATCCGCCGATTGAGGGTGGCCGCGACCTCGAAGCGGTTGTTTCGGTTCTTGGGGCCCTCTTGCAGCATAGCCGAAAGCATCGCCCAGATGCTTTGCCAGGGTGCGCCGCTACCCTCGCCACCCATCGCCCGGGCGCTGCCAGCCGGGTAGCCGAGCGGGAAATCGAAACCGATGAGCAGGCGCTCACCCTGCGTCGCGGCGTTGGTGATGCGTGCGTTGAGGCGCGTTGCGGCCTCGTCCCGGGTCGCGATGTTCACCGGCGGCTGGTGCTGGGCCTGCGGGCCGCTGACCGAGGCCTCCGCCATCCAGATACTGTCCTTGCCCCGGCTCGGCACGCTTGCCGCCGACCAGTCGACGATGATGATGCTGTCGAAAAGCCGCCGCGCCATGCTTGCGTCCTAGTCAGCCCGGCCGGGCCCCGCAACCCTTGCCGTCCGCATGGCTCTCTGCAACATCGGCGGTGAGGCGTTGGCGGAGGCTCCGTGTCCGAGACCGCAGATCCAGGCATGATGACCGCGGCTCAACAGCCCGTGCTGGCCGATTGCGTCGTCGCCCCCCGCGATGCGGCGATCGCCGACCGGATCGCTGCGCGCTGGGCGGAGAAGACCATGCCGCCTGGAGCGCTTGGCCGTCTCATCACGCTCGGCACGGCGCTTGGCGTTGCGCAGCATACCGACCGCCCGCAGGGTGCACCGGCCGAGGTTATCGTTTTCGCGGGCGATCATGGGCTGGTGGCCGAGGGTGTTTCGGCCTGGCCGCAGGCGGTGACCGCGCTGATGGTCGAGACGCTCGCCGCCGGAGATGCCGCGGCCTCTGTGATGGCGCGGAGCGTAGGCGCCCGGCTCGAGATCGTCGATGTTGGCGTCGCCACGCCCTACCGCGCGCCACCGGCCGCCCTGATCGACGCCCGGATAAGGGCGGGCACGCGCAATGCCCTGCATGTGAACGCCCTGACGCCCAAGGAGGTCACCGCCGCGCTTACGCTTGGCGCCGCGGCTGCCGAGCGGGCGCTTCAGCGCGGGGCGCGCGTGCTGGTGCTGGGGGAGATGGGCATCGGCAATACCGCGGCGGCGGCGCTGTTGGCCCATGCGGTGGCTGGCCTTGACCTGGAAACACTGGTCGGCCCCGGTGCGGGCCTCGACGCGGCCGGGGTCGCCGGGAAACGCGCCGTGCTAGAGCGGGTGTTGGCACGGCACGACACGCCGCCGAGCGGTTGGGATGGCCAAGCGGCGCTATCGGCCTTTGGCGGGCTGGAGATCGCAGCGATGGCCGGCGGCATGATCGGCGGAGCGGCCGGCAAGGCGGCGGTGATCGTCGACGGTTTCATCGCGACGGCCGCGGCACTGGTCGCGGTGTCGGTCCGCCCCGAGATCCGCCCATCGCTGATCTTCGCACACCGCTCGGCCGAACCGGGCCATCGCCTGATGCTCGACAGCATGTCGGCCGCGCCTGTGCTCGACCTCGATCTGCGGCTGGGTGAAGGCACGGGCGGTATCGCCGCGCTGCCGATGGTTGCGATGGCGGCGCGGCTGTTGGAGGAGATGGCGACCTTTGAAAGCGCCGGGATCAGCCGCGATGGCCCATGATACCGCGTCGAAAGGCGAGACCGCTGGCCTCAGGCGGAAGGAGGGGCTGGCGATCCTGAGCGCGCTGCAGTTTGCGACGCGCCTGCCGCTCCCCGATCCCGGCTGGGAGGCGGGTCGGATGACGCGGGCCGCGCCGTGGCTGCCGCTTGCGGGCGTGATCGCCGGGAGTATTGCGGCGACGGTCTTGCTCATGGCGGCGCTGGTGCTCCCGATGCCCGTTGCGGCAGGTCTTGCGCTGGCCTCGTTGCTGGCGCTGACGGGGGCGCTGCACGAAGACGGTTTCGCCGATCTGGCCGATGCGGCGGGCGCCTGGGCGAGCCGCGAGCGGGCGCTCGAGATCATGCGCGATAGCCGCAACGGAACCTTTGCCGTCCTCGCGCTCATCCTGCTCATCGGTCTGCGCTGGCAGGCGCTGGCTGGCCTGACGCCCCATGCCGCGTCCATCGCCCTGATCGCCGCCGCAGCGTTGGGGCGCATGGCCATGCTGGCGGTGATGCGTCATCCGGGGCCTGCACGTGCGAACGGGCTCGCAGCCGGGCTGCTGTCGGCCGATGGGGACGAAGAGATCGCGCGCAGGCTACCCAGGCGCCTCGCGCTATCGATTATCGTCGTCGTCTCGGCGGCGGTGCTTTTGCTCGGCCATGGCGGCGTGGCCGCGGCACTTGCCGCGCTGGTCGCAGCGGTCGCGGTCGCGGTGATCGCCCATCGGCGGCTGGGCGGGCATACCGGTGATAGCCTCGGGGCGGCTGCAGCGGCCGGCGAGACCGCGGCCCTGCTGGCGCTGGTGGTGTGGTCGCCCTCTTGGTCACCTGTCGGTCCAGGATGACGACGATGCCACGCATATGGCTGCGCCACCCCCGGGTCGCTGCACCGCCGGGCCTTTGCTACGGCAGGCTGGAGCTCGATCTGGCCGAGACCGCAGCCGAGGAGATCACGGCGGCCCTAAGCGCCTGTCTGCCTTGTGGCGCGGTCTGGCGTTCCCCGGCACTGCGGTGCGAGAGGTTGGCCGGCGCCCTGGCGTCGCGCGATGGCGTCTCGGTCGTGGTGGATGAGCGGTTGCGCGAGCTCGATTTCGGAGACTGGGAGGGTCGGCGCTGGGACGGCATCGACCGCGCTGAAAGTGACCCCTGGGCTGCGGATCCCTTGGCTGTGGCGCCACCCGGGGGAGAGCCTTTCGCGGCCATGCTACAGCGAGTGGGCGCTCTGCTCGAGGATCCGTCACTGCCCGATGACGCCGCTTTGGTGACCCATGCCGGCGTCATCCGGGCCGCGCGCATGCTGCTGGAAGGGGTGGCGTTCGATGAGGCTTTCGCCACGCCAGTCCCTTACGCCGCGCCGCTCACCATCGCCAACGGGCGGGCTCGCGCTGACGGTTCTGGTGAAGATCACCGCGGAGGTGGGTCTTGGGCCACCTGACTCTGGTGCTCGGTGGGGCACGATCGGGCAAATCGGCACATGCGCTCGCTCTGGCTGCGGCATCGCCTGGCGCGCGTCTTTTTGTGGCGACAGGCGAAGCCTTCGATGACGAGATGGCCGAGCGGATTGCCCGTCACAAGGCGGAGCGCGGTCCCGAATGGGCCTTGGCAGAAGCGCCGCTCGATCCGGCCGTTGCAATCGCGCCCTTGGCGGCGACGGATGTGGCGGTGATCGATTGCCTCACGCTTTGGCTGTCGAATCTGATGCATCACAAGCGGGACTGCGACGACGCGACTGACGTCCTGCTCGGCGCGGCGGCCTCGGGGAGCGGGCGCATCATCATGGTTTCCAACGAGATCGGGATGGGACTTGCGCCGATGAACGCGCTGGGCCGCGCCTTTCGCGACGCGCAGGGGAGGCTCAATCAACGCGTGGCAGCGGCCGCGGATCGGGTGGAGTTCGTGGCAGCCGGCCTGCCGCTCGTGCTGAAGGGGTGAACCAAGCGGCATCGCGGCTGGTCGCCGCGATCTGTCGTTGCATGGGCGCATGGCGGCGTTCTTTGCGAAGAAGCGGTGGGCTGCCGGGAAACGTGCTGCGATCACTGAGCGCCGATGTCTGGGCGGTGATCGACGACCGCGCCTTGGGTTGCCCCTCGGTCGGCCCGGGGTAGGATTTCGCCGAGGCGTCAGCCGACCGGTTTTCAGGGCGCGAGAACGAGTGATCGTCACTGCCAGCGGAGCGGAGCCTTGGTAATCATTGATCCGATTTCATGGCGGAGAGGTGCTGCAGACTGGCTTGTGTAGCGGCGTCTGTGTCCACGGCGGCGCCATGCGTCAATGCTGGGATCAGCGTCTTCGCCAGTGCCTTGCCAAGCTCAACACCCCACTGATCATAGCTGTTGATGTCCCAGATGGCGCCCTGGACGAAGACTTTGTGCTCGAACAACGCGATCAGGCGCCCGAGGGTAGCGGGATCGAGGCGGCGATAGGTGATGAGCGTGGAGGGGCGATTGCCAGGAAAGGTACGGTGCGGCGCAAGACGGGCGATGTCGTCCTGCGAGGCGCCCGCCGCCGCCATCTCGGATCGGACCTCATCCTCGGTCTTGCCGAAGGCGAGCGCGGCGGCTTGGGCGAGGCAGTTAGCCTGCAGCAGCGCGTGGTGATCGCCGAGTTGCTCGCGCGCCTCTGCCGCCAGCAGGAAATCGACCGGGATGACGTCGCTGCCCTGATGGAGTAGCTGGAAGAACGAGTGCTGGGCATTTGTTCCTGGCTCACCGAAGATCACGGGGCCGGTCGCCTGGGTAGGCAGCGTGCCTGAGCGCGTGACCCGCTTGCCGTTACTCTCCATATCGAGCTGCTGCACATAGGCGGCAAAGCGATCCAGGCGCTGATCATAGGGGATCAGTGCGGTGGCTGGCAGGCCCATGGCGTTGCGCCGCCAGACCCCGGCAAGGGCGTAGAGAACCGGCAGATTCTCTCGCAGGGGCACCGTCAGAAAATGGCGGTCCATTGCTTTTGCGCCGTCGAGGAAGGCGCGGAAGCCGGCAGCGCCAATGCCGATGGCGAACGCGAGACCGATGGCTGACCAGACCGAGTAGCGTCCGCCAACCCAGTCTCGGAAGCCAAACACACGCTGGGGCGCGATGCCAAAGGCTGCGGTCGCGGTGAGGTTGGTGGAGACGGCGGCCATCTGTCCCCCGGCGTTCTCATCACCGAGCGATGCGGCGAGCCAGGCGCGGGCTGATTGCGCGTTGGCCATCGTCTCAAGCGTCGTGAAGGTCTTGGAGGCGACGATGACCAGAGTGGTTGCGGGGTTGAGGTCTTTGAGCGTGTCGGTGAGATGCGCACCATCGACATTGGAGACGAAATGCAGCCGTGGCCCGTCGAGGTCTGGCGCCAGCGCGCGGGACGCCATCGCGGGGCCGAGATCGGAGCCGCCGATCCCAATGTTGATCACGTCGGTTATCGTGCCGCCGCCTCCCTGGAAGCGGCCGGTACGGACATCCTCGGCAAATTCAAGGAAACGCCCAAGAACCTCGCTGACCTCGTCCACGCCCGCGACCGCCGGCGCGACCGAGCCGCGGAGGGCCATGTGCAGGACGGCGCGCTGTTCGGTGCTGTTCACCGCGGCGCCGGCGGCCATGGCATCGCGCAGGGTCTCGACCTCCGCGGCGCGGGCTAGGCCAACGAGTGCCGACAGGGCCTGTGCGTCCAGCCGTTCGCGCGTGAGATCAAGCGTCAGATCGTCGAGCGAGAATGTGAGGGCGCCGACACGCCCTGGATCCTGGTCGAAGAATGCGCGCAGATGCGTGCCTTCAAGGCGCTTAGCCTCTGCGGCAATCTGATCCCAGGCGGCGGCATGTGTCATGGGGCGTCCTTCGACGTGAGCGGCGGGGCGACATGCATCTACGCGTCCCCGATTTAGCGAATAGCGGTGTTGTCTGCGCCTGGAAAAGCGGATCGGTCCTGAAGCTGTGCCGTGCATGTGCCATGACCCGCTTCTACGCGCGAAATGTTTATGGTATGTTCTCAAGAAGATCGCAGGGAGATACCGATGCCGCTCGCCGGAAGACTGACTCCGACACTGATAGACTTCATCCGCCGCCAGCCGATGTTCTTCGTGGCGACGGCGGCGCCGTCGGGTCGGGTCAACCTTTCACCGAAGGGCGCCGACACCTTGCGCGTCATGGATGAGACGCGACTTCGCTGGCTCAACCTTTCAGGGAGTGGAAATGAGACGGCGGGCCATCTGCGCCAGGCTAACCGCATGACGCTGATGTTCTGCAGTTTCGTCGGCAAGCCCCTGATTTTGAGAGTCTATGGACATGCGACGACCCTGCATCCGCATGACGATGGATGGGAGGACGCCGTGGCGGATTTCGAGGCGATGGCCGGCAGCCGGCAGGTCTTCGATGTCACCGTCGAGAGCGTTCAGACCTCGTGCGGCTCGGGCGTGCCTTTGATGGCGTTCAACGGTCAGCGGGCGGGGGATCAGCTCGTGCCATTCTTCGAGGAGATGGGCCCCGACGGTGTAACCGAGTACTGGCAGCGCAAAAACGCCGAGACCATCGATGGCTTCGAGACCGGTGTCACGGGTGGCGGCTAGCGCGCCAATCAGGCCGGCTCGATACCCCAGATGTCGCGAGCATAGCCGCGGATTGTACGATCCGATGAGAACCAGCCCATGGGCGCGGCATTGAGCACGGCCTTGCGCGCCCAACCGTCGCTGTCTGCCCAGGCTTCGTCCACGCGGCGCTGGGCATGCCAATAGGCCTCGAAATCGGCGGCGACCATGAACCAGTCATGCCCGGTCAGGTTGTCGAGCAGCATGGTAAAGCGATCCTTGTCGCCATCGGAGAACACGCCGTTGCGGATCTGTTCGACGACCTCGGACAGGCGGTCGCTGGCGCGGACAAAAGCGCCCGGCTCATAGCCCTCGGCGCGCATGCGCGTGACCTCATCGGCCTCCAGCCCGAAGATGAAGATGTTGTCGTCGCCCACGCGCTCGCGGATCTCGACATTGGCGCCGTCATTGGTGCCGATGGTGAGGGCGCCGTTCATCGCGAACTTCATGTTGCCGGTGCCCGATGCCTCGGTCGAGGCGGTCGAGATCTGCTCGGACAGATCCGCGGCAGGGATCAGCCTCTCGGCTTGGCTGACATTGTAGTTCGGCGGGTAGACGACCGCGAGCCGACCTTTCATCGCCGGGTCGTTGTTGATGGTCTGACCGATGTCATTGATCAGCTTGATGATCAGCTTGGCCATGGCATAGCCGGGTGCGGCCTTGCCCGAGAAGATACGGACACGCGACGGGTGATCGCCGCCAGGATTGGCGCGGATTTCATTATAGAGCGCAGCCACTTCCAGGATGTTCATGAACTGGCGCTTGTACTCGTGCAGGCGCTTGATCTGGATGTCGAACATCGCGTCCGGCGCCACGGCCAGCCCCAGCCTGTCGCCGATCCAGCCCGCAAGATCGGCCTTGTTGCCCGCCTTGGCCGCCATGAAGTGCTCGCGGAAGGCCTTGTCTTCCGCCAGCGGCGTCAACTGGTCGAGCCGGTCGAGGTCAGCCTCCCATCCCTCGCCAAGCGCCTCGGTCAGCAGACTGGCTAGGCGCGGGTTGCAGCCGCGTATCCAGCGTCGCGGCGTCACGCCATTGGTCTGGTTCAGGATCCGGTCGGGATGCATCGCGTGCAGGTCCGAGAAGACGGTTTGCTTCATCAGATCCGTGTGCAGCGCGCTCACACCGTTGACCCGGTTGGCCGTGATGAAGGCCAGATTGCCCATCCGCACCTCGCCATTGGCAACGGCCGCGGCGGTTTCGGGGCGTTCATAGCCGCGGGCGCGGGTCTCGGCGGCATGCGCCTTGTCCATCGCCTCGATCAGCTGCATGTGGCGCGGCAGCACCCGGGCCATCATGTCCACCGGCCACTTCTCCAACGCCTCGGGCATGAGGGTATGGTTGGTGTAGTTCAGCACGCGGCGCGCGATGGCGAAGGACGTCTCGAAATCCAGTTTGTGGCGGTCCATCAACAGGCGGACAAGCTCGGGCCCCGCAATGGCCGGATGGGTGTCGTTCAGCTGCACGGCGACGAGCTCAGGCAGCCTGGCCGCATCGTCATGATGGGCAAAAAAGCGGCGCAGGATGTCGGCCAGCGAGGCGGCGGTGAAGAAGTACTCCTGCTTCAGGCGCAGTTCCTTGCCCTGGGGCGTGGTGTCGTCGGGATAGAGCACGCGGCTGATCGTCTGGGCCAAGACGGCCGGCGCGGCCGCGCCGATGAAGTCGCCGCGGTTGAAGGGCTCAAGCTCGAAAACCGTGGTCGATTTGGCGGACCAGAGGCGGAGCGTGTTGACATGCTGCCCGCGCCAGCCCGGCGTCGGCGTGTCATAGGCGGCGGCCAGCACCGTCTCGGCCGCATGCCAGGTCGCGGGCTTGTCGCCATTGGTGACATGGCCGCCAAAGCCGATGGGATAGACGGTCTCGCGCCGCTCGAACTCCCAGGGGTGGACCTCGTTCAGCCAATCCTCGGCCTCTTCGTGCTGCCAACCATCGCGGAACGACTGTTTGAACAGGCCATGGTCGTAGCGGATGCCATAGCCATGCGCCGGCACGCCGATGGTCGCCATGGAGTCGAGAAAACAGGCCGCAAGACGTCCCAGCCCGCCATTGCCTAGCGCGGCATCGGGCTCATCCTTGAGGGTCGCGTCAAAGTCCTGGCCGAGATCGGCCATCGCCTGGCGCGCCAGGTCGTCGAGGCCGAGGTTCGAGATCGCATCCTCCAGCAGGCGACCGATCAGGAACTCCATCGAGAGGTAATAGACCCGCTTCTGATCGCCCTCGTAGACCCGGCGTGTGGTGGCGAACCAGGGCGCCACGATCCGGTCGCGGATCGCCCGGCTCAGGGCGAGGCGCCAGTCAGACAGGCGCGCTGAACCGGGATCCTTACCGATCGAGAACGTCAGATGATATTCGATCTCGCGGCGCAACGCGTCTGCGGTGAGATCGCCGGCAACCATGGTTACCGGCGTAATGCTCTCAATTTTCGTCATGGCCTTCGGTCCCCTCGGGCAGCTGCCCACCGTCATCTCTCACATGACCCGGCGCGGCTAGAGGTCTAGCGGATAATCGATACTGAGAAGACGGTTCTAAGGCATCGTTGCCCGCTGCACATCGGTCATTTCGCCCGGCTGTGGGCGACCTGCCGATTGGTCTAACGCCCCATGGCCTGCATTGCGGTGGCGATACGACGGATGCTGGGGTGCTCTCCGAGCAGTTTGGCCCCCACCGCATGCCGGCGACGCCAGTTCGGATGCTCGTCGGTCGTGCCCGGGATGTTTGCCTGTTCCAGCGTGGCGAGGGCATCGTCGATCTGCATAGCCACAAGGGCGGCGGAGGATGTGGCCATCAGGGCATGGATCGCTTCGATCATCGCGGTGTCGAGCGCTTCGGGAGGTGCTTCGGGATCCTGTCCTTCGGGGAGCAAGCGCGCCTCGGCGAGCAGCGCCATGATCACCCCGCGGTCAAAGGTGCGCTCGTCGCGCATGCGGTTGGCGGTGTCGGCATCGGTATGGCCAATGCGCTCGCGCGAATCGATGTCATGCCCGACCCACCAGCCAGCCAGCGTCGGCGTGTCATGGGTGCCGAAAGAGGCGAGGGTGTCGGCGCGAAAATGCCATGGCGCCCGCAGGCGCCCGTTCCAACGCTCGAACATGGCGACCGAGCAGCCGTAGAGACGGGTCTCAGACAGACGCTGACGCAGACCTTCAGGGACGACGCCAAGGTCTTCGCCGATGATCAGCGCACGGGACCGAGTGGCCTCGAGCCTCACCAGCGCCATCAGCGCCTCGCGGTCGGAGGCGACATAGCCGCCCGGCGTGCCGTCCTCGGGTACCCAGAAGGTTCGCTCGAGGCCCAGGACATGGTCTATGCGCAGCATCCCCGCTTGGGCCAACGTCGCGCGAAGTGTCTGTACGAAGGCTGCATAGTGATCGGCGGCGAGCCCAGCGGGATTGAACGGTGCGAGGCCCCATGACTGGCCCTCGGGCGCAAACATGTCGGGCGGCGCGCCGAGCGAGACGCCGCGCGCGAAGGTCCCCGGGCGGGCCCAGACCTCGGGCCCGTCGGGCCGCACGCCGACGGCGAGATCGGCGTAGATCCCAAGCGCCATGCCCGCACGGCGCGCGCGGTCCTGGGCCTCGGCGAGGGCCGCCTCGGCGCTCATCTGCGCCCAGGCGTGAAAGGCGATCTCTTCGGCGGCATTGGCGGCAAAGGCTGCGGCATCGGCGGTGTGCGGGCCCTCAAAACCAGCCGGCCAGCGGCGCCAGTCGGCGCCGAGGTGGAGTGAAAGCGCCTCGTACAGGGCAAAGGCCTCAAGCGACGGCCCCTTGGCCGCACGATACGCCGCGAGCGTCGCTGGGCCATCGGGATGCGAGAGCTCGACGGCAAATCTCTGCCGCAGCGCGCGGTCATGGGCGATCCGATCCGCCGCATGGTCGATGAGCCCGCTGGTACTGCCGGGCAACCCTTCCGCGCCCGGTATCGCGCGCGTGTCGAGAAAGCCCCGATGACCGGGCGAATAGGGGCTGAAGCCCGCATGCGCCGCGCCGATGGCATGAACCGGATTGATGCCGAGAAAGGCCGCGCCAAGCGGTGCTAGTGCCTCGGCCGCAGTGGCGAGATCATCATAGCGGCCTCGCGGCCCGCACGTCTCGGCATCGCCCTGCCAGAGTGCATGGATCGCGCCGGTGACGCCCCATGCCCGACTGCCCCCGGTGAGCGTCTCAAGCGTCGGGGCCACTGTCGGCGCGACGATCACCGTGAGCGTGCCGCCCCGCAGCGAAAGCCGGTGGAGGCCGAGCGGCACACCGACGAGGCGCAGGCCACCATCGGAACCGGTTCCTTCTGGCCTGATCTCCTGGGCCGGCGCCGCGTCGCCCTCGAGGGCGAGGTGCCACTCCTGCCCAGCGGCGGCAGGCAGGATCAGCGGCGCCCCTGGCGCGAGGACCATGGCGCGCGGGGAATGCCAGCCTGAGGCGGTCTCACGCTGACGCAGGCGATCCGCTGCGTCCTCTGCAGCCTCGATGGTACCCATGGCGCGGAGCAGCGCCAGTGCCGTTTCCGGTGAGGTCTCCTGCCGGTGCCCCTCGATATCGTGCCAAACCCGTGCGATGCCCTCTGCCTCGGCAAGCGCGAGCAGCGCGGCCCGGTCGCTCATTCCGCGGCCTGGCGCGGTGCGAACAGGGCAAGGCTGCGCCCCTGCAGCGTGACGGGAAAGGCCGGGCGACGGCTGCCGTCGCGCCCCTCGGGCAGGCTGCGAAGCCCTTCGGTGGTGCGCGACGCCGCTGTCGCGGGGCTGCCGGGATCGGCCGTGTCGAGTTCGCACCACCACGCCAGGCCATGCGGTGCGGCAGGCAGGCGGAAGGTTACCGGCAGCGCACCGCGGTTGATCGCGATCACGACGTCATCCTCGTCGCTCGCCTCAGCCGTGCTGGCTGGCGCCTCGGCCGCACCGCGCAAATGCAGCCCGATCACGTCAAGCCCGGGGTCGTCCCAGCGCGGCGCCCCATCAAGCGCGCCCAGCCACTCGACATCCGGGCAGCCATCGGCAGCACGCACATGCCCATGCAGAAAGCGCGTCTGGCGCAACACCGGATGCGCGCGCCGCAGCCGGATGAGCCGCGCCGCAAAGGCCAGCATGGCAAGCGCCTCGGCACGGTCCGCCTCGCGCCTTTCCTCGGCGAAGGGCTGCTCGTCGGGCCAGGTGATCCAGCCTGTGGAGTTGTCCTGGCAATAGGCGTTGTTGTTGCCGCCCTGGCTGTTGGTGACCTCGTCGCCCGCCAGCAGCATCGGCGTGCCCTGGCTGAACATCAGCGTGGCCATCAGGTTCCGCCGCCGCTGTGCCCGGGCCGCGCGGATCGCGGCGTCGTCGGTCGGCCCCTCATGCCCGTGATTGTCGGACAGGTTCTCACCGTGGCCGTCGCGGTTGCCCTCGCCGTTCGCCTCGTTGTGCTTGGTCGCATAGGCGGTGAGGTCGGCGAGCGTGAAGCCGTCGTGGGCCGTGACGAAGTTGATGCTGGAGAACGGCGGGCGGCCGCCACGCTCGAAGATATCGGCCGAGCCGAGCAGGCGTGGCGCAAGCGACGGTGCCGTGCCGGCATCGCCGCGCCAGAAGCGTCTGACATCGTCACGGAAGCGGTCGTTCCATTCCGCCGTACCGGCCGGCCAATTGCCGAGCTGGTAGCCGCCGGGCCCGATATCCCAGGGCTCCATGATCAGCTTGACGTCGGCCAGAACCGGATCCTGCATCAGCGCATCCAGGAACCCGCCCGTGGGATCGAACCCCCCCGGCTCGCGCGCTAGCGTGGTGGCGAGGTCGAAGCGAAACCCGTCGATGCCGTAATGGGTCACCCAATGGCGCAGGCTGTCCATCACCAGGCGCAAGACGAAGGGGTTGGCGAGGTTCAACGTGTTGCCGCAGCCGGTATCGTCGACATAGCGCCGCTGATCGCCCGGCATCAGGCGGTAATAGCTGGCGTTGTCGAGACCGCGGAAACTGAGCGTCGGCCCGATGGCGCCCCCTTCTGCCGTATGGTTGTAGACGACATCGAGAATGACCTCGATCCCGGCCTCGTGCAGCCGATCCACTGCGGCGATGATCCCTGCCTCTCCGGCCGGGCCAAGGTACCGCTTGGCCGGCGCGAAGTACGAGAGCGTGTTGTAGCCCCAGTAGTTTGCGAGGTTTTTCTCAATCAGGAACGCGTCGTCGATCATCGCATGCACGGGCAACAGTTCGAGTGCCGTTATGCCGAGACGCTCAAGATGGGCGATCACCCGGTCATGGCCCAGCGCCTCCCAGGTGCCGGCGACACCGCTCGGCACGCCGGGCATGGTGGCGGTCAATCCCTTCAGATGCGCCTCGTAGATTACGGTCTGGTCCCAGCGGTGGCGGGGCCGCGGGGGGCGCGCCCTCGCGCCCGTGTCATCGGTTCCGATGACGACGGCTTTGGGCACGAAGGGTGCGCTGTCGCGGGCATCGAAGGAGAGATCGCGCGTGGCGTGGCGGCGGTCATAGCCATAGAGCGCCTCGGCTTCGGTGACCCGCCCGGCCAGCCGTGTGGCATAGGGATCGACCAGCAGCTTGTTGGGATTGAAGCGGGCGCCGCGCTCGGGCTGATAGGCGCCATGGGCGCGCAGGCCATAGAGCTGCCCGGCCCCGATGCCCGGCACATGGCCGTGCCAGATGGCGCCCGTCCGCTCGGGCAGGGGCAAGCGTACCTGCTCGCTGCCTCCGGGCTCGAACAGGCAGACCTCCAGCTTGGCGGCGTTGGCGGAGAACACCGCGAAATCGACCCCGCCGGGCACGATATGCGCGCCCAGCCGCGCCGGGCTTCCGGGGCCAAGATCGGCGGGGGTCAGATCGGCAGGGGAAAGCGTCGTCGGCATGGTCACCGATCTGCGGGCCGGGCGCCGGTGCGGTCAAGCCCTCGCGGTTATCGCAGGTGCCGCAACCTGTTGCGGCAGACGCCGCGCTTAACCCAGCAAGCCGCGATAGAGCGCGGCATAGTCGCGGGCGGAGGGACCCCAGCCGACCGGCTGATCCATGGCCGAACGCTGCATGGCGGTGTGGATCTCGGCATCGGCCATGGCATCGGCAAGTCGGTCGAAGGCATGGGCCAGACTATCGGCGTCGCCGGGCGTGTGCACGAACCCCGTAGCGCTTCGAGACATAAGTGCCGCCGGTGTCGCATCGATCACCGTGTCGCCAAGCCCGCCAGTACGCGCTACCACAGGCAGGGCCCCGTAGCGCAGCGCATAAAGCTGGGTTAGCCCGCAGGGTTCGAAGCGTGAGGGCACAGCGACGGCATCAGACCCGGCGAAGATGCGATGCGACAGCGCCTCGTCATAGCCGATACGCACGCCAACCTGGCCGCGATAGGCGTGGCTCGCATTCCTGAGCGCGGTCTCAAGACCCGTCTCGCCCGAGCCGAGCACCGCGAGACGCCCGCCGCGCGACAGGAGGCGGGGCAGGGCCTCGACCAGCAGATCGATCCCCTTTTGCCAGGTCAGCCGGCTGACAAGGCCGACTAGGGGCCCATCGCCGGGCTCGAGCCCGAACTCCTGCAGCAGGGCGTCACGGCACGCCGTCTTGCCGGCGAGGTCTGTCGCGTCAAAGGGGCTAGTGATGGCCGCATCGGTCGCCGGGTCCCAGACCGCGGTATCCGCGCCGTTCAGGATGCCCGACAACACGGTTTCGCGGGACTTGAGCACGCCCTCCAGCCCCATGCCGAATTCGGGCGTGAGGATCTCGCGCGCATAGCCGGGGCTCACCGTGGTGATACGGTCGGCGACCATCAGCCCGCCTTTGAGAAAACCAAGACGGCCGTGGAACTCCCAGCCCTGGCCAAAGCCGGCGGGCGGCAAGCCGAGGTGCGGCGCAAGCGCTGCGTCCATCAGCCCCTGATAGGAGATGTTGTGGATGGTCAGCACGCTCGGAACGCGCCGCGCCGTCGACGGCGCCGCGCGAAGCGCTGCATAGATCGGCGCAAGGCCTGTCTGCCAGTCATTGGCGTGCAGCACATCGGGGCGCCATGTCGTCCCGTCACCCAGCGTCACACCGTCCTGCGCGACGCCTGCGGCCGCCTGCGACAGGGCGGCGAAACGCTCGGCATTGTCGGGCCAGTCGCGGCCACCGGTCTCGTAGAGCCCACCCTCCCGCGAAAACCGTTCCGGCGCGTCTAGGACGAAGAGGTCCAGCTCGCCCACGCGCGCCGCGAGCAACCGTGCCGGGCCTGAGACGGCGGTATCGAGCCCGGGTGCCGCCCCGAGATCGGTCGCGCCTCCCGCCTTGCCAAGCGGCTCGGCCCCGATGCGCGACAGGACGGCAGGGTAACCCGGCAGGATGACACGGGCCTCGGTCCCTTCGCCGGCCAGCGCGGCGGGCAGGGCGCCGATGACATCGGCGAGGCCCCCGGTCTTGACCAGCGGCACGCATTCGGAGGCGGCGATCAGGACGCGGGTCATCGACCGCTCACCCGCCGAGCGCGTCGATCATCGCCTGGGTGATCAGCACGACCCCGCCCTCTGTCCGCCGGAAGCGCCGGGCATCGTCCTCGGGGTCTTCGCCGACAACAAGCCCGGACGGCACCTGTACGCCCCGATCCAGGACCACATTGCTGAGCCGGGCCCGGCGACCGATCTCGCAATAGGGCAGCGCCAGGCAGCGGGTCAGCTCGGCATAGGAGTTGGCGCGCACCCCGGTGAACAACAGGCTTTCATGAACCTGCGCGCCCGAGACGATGCACCCGCCCGACACCATCGAGGAGACCGCATTCCCGCGCCGGTTCTCCTCGTCATGGATGAACTTGGCGGGGGGCGTCTGCTCGGCATAGGTCCAGATCGGCCACGCCTCGTCGTAGAGATCGAGCTCGGGCGAGAAATCGGTCAGGTCGATATTGGCGCGGTGGAACGCGTCGATCGTGCCGACATCGCGCCAATAGGCCTGCCCAGCCGCGTTGCGCACGGCGCTGTCAGAGAACTTGTGTGCGACCGCGCGGCCCTTGGCGACTTCGGCGGGGATGATGTCTTTGCCAAAATCATGGTCGGACGTCGGATTCGCCGCATCGGCGCGCAGAAGCTGCAGCAGATAATCCGTGTCGAAGATGTAGATCCCCATCGACGCCAGTGCCGTGTCAGGCCTGCCCGGCAGGGTTGGCGGATCGGCGGGCTTCTCGACGAAATCTGTGATCTTGCCGCTTTCATCGGTCGCCATCACGCCGAAAGCGCTGGCCTCGGTCTTGGTCACTTCCAGGCAGCCGACCGTGACACCCGCGCCGCTTTCGACGTGCTGGCGCAGCATCACTTCATAGTCCTGCTTGTAGACGTGATCGCCGGCCAGGATGATGATGTGACGGGGCTCATACCCCTCGATGATGTCGATGTTCTGCGTCACGGCATCGGCGGTGCCGAGATACCAGCTCCGCTCGTCCACCCGTTGGCTGGCCGGTAGGATATCGAGCATTTCGCGACGCTCGGCGCGGAAGAACGACCAGCCGCGCTGAAGGTGACGGATCAAGCTATGCGCCTTGTACTGGGTGGCGATGCCGATGCGGCGGATCCCCGAATTGACCGCATTCGACAGCGCAAAGTCGATGATCCGCGCCTTGCCACCGAAATAGACGGCGGGTTTCGCGCGCCTGTCGGTGAGCTCTTTCAGCCGCGATCCCCGCCCGCCCGCGAGCACGAAGGCCATGGCGTCGCGCGACAGCGCGGTCGGCAGATCGGGTCGCATCGTTGTTCTCCCTCGGTCGGCGGCCTTCTCGCGGGCCTGCGGCGCGACACTGACCGATGGGACTGGGTGCGACAACCACGGGAGGCGGCAGGTCTTGCCGCATGGTGAAAGGACTGCGCTGCGTGGCGGACCCGTTGGTCAGGTTGGCGGGCCAAGAGGTGTCAGTCGAGGGGCGGGATCGCGATCGGGCGACCCAAAGCCTTTTTCCATGCGGCCACACCGTCAGCCCATTCCTCCGGCTCACCATCGCTTGAGACGATCAGTCCGGTTTCGGCAAGCCGGGCCAGACAGGCGGTTACCACGTGATCACAGGGCTCCGAGGTCGTCTTGCAGAAGGCGAACTCACCAAGCGCGGCAGCGTCGCGCGGGATCACGAAGGGCTCGCAGGCTTCAAAGCCTTGGCCTTTGGCCACGAGCTCGGCGTCGGTCGTCGAGACATCAAGAGCGATCGTTGATCTACGATGGGCGATCAAACGCGCGCAATCGGCGACCGAATGCTTCCACCGGGTCGGATCGATCTCGCGTTCGGTTTCTCAGTAGTGCGTAAGGCCCATCCCAGCTTCCCCTCGGTCAGCGGGCGGCGACGACGGTGCCGTGGAAGAGCGGTGTCGTCGGGCTGCCATCGGGCGAGCCGCCGGGCGGTTCCTCGCTGATGGCGAAGACATCGCCCGGGCCCGCACTGATCGCCCGCAGGATGACCGGCTCTGCTGGCAACAGGCCGAGGGAGATCGGCTTGGCGTCTTCCCCTGCCGCGCTGTGCCAGACCTCATAGGCGCGGCCATCGGGCGCGGTCACGAGGGTGGGGACGATGGTCGCCGTGCCTGCTTCGGTATCGACGTGGATCACCATGCCGGCGAGCAGCGGATTGTCGTCATGCGTGACGGTCGCCACCAGCATCTGGCCGCGCGTCGTCGCGGGCGAGACCATCCGGCGCAGATCCTCGGGCAACATCTCGCGGGGTAGGGCGATGAATAGTGTCAGCGCGGCGGCAACGGCGCCCATAAAGACGGCGCCGCTCTGCCAGCCGCGCCTGCGACGTCGCTCAGCCGCGAGATCGGCCATGGCGCTATCGCGGGCGATCTTCTCGCAAATGCCTCGGTAAAGACCGGCGGGCGGCGTGACGGGGGGAATGACCTCACCGAGGGCGGCGAAGCGCATCTCCCAACGCTCGCGCAGGCGCGCCTCACCCGCGCCCTCGCCATCCAGCGAGAGCGTGCCGAGCGCCCGCTCGGCCGCATCGAGATCGCGCTCGTCATCGCGGCGCGCCATCGCCCTCTTCCTCCAGGCAGGCCCGTAGGCTGATCAGCCCACGGCGCAGCCAAGTCTTGATCGTGTTCACCGGTGCCTCGAACCGCTCGGCCAGTTCTTCGCGCGTCCATCCCTCGAAATACGCGAGCAACACCAGTTCCTGTCCCTTTGCCTCCAGGCGCTCCAAACACCGTGCGAGCGCCAGAACTTCAACGCCGCCATCGGTCGCGGCCCCCGGATCCGCCATGGCGGCGAGCGCTTCATCGCCGATCTCTCGCCCGGCCGTGCCGCGGCCCCGGCGGCGCAGGGCATCGATCGCCCGGTTACGCGCAATGACCGTCAGCCACGCCATCGGGCTACCCCGCGCTGCATCATAGCGCCCTGCGGTTTGCCAGATATGCACGAAAGCATCCTGAAGCGCGTCCTCGGCGAGATTGCGATCTCGGGTTATCCGCAGGGTGATGCCGAAGAGTTTCGGGCCCGCTGCCTCGTAGAGTGCGGCAAAGCTGCGCTCGTCGCCGTCTGACACGGCGCCGATCAGCGCCGAGAGGGCGTCCATGTCCCGACCGGCGCCTGCCGAAGCGCGGCGCCCTGGGCTCTGCCTGCCGTCGGCGATAATGGCCTCCCTCGCCGCCTCGTCCGTACCCCGGGTTGCGGGGCCTTGCCGTCTACAAGCGGGTTGAGCGCGCAGTTTTCAAGCGCGCGGGCGCAACCCGCCACGATCTCTGTCTTCGCAGGCGATGCCGCCGCGGTTTCGCGGCGGCGCAGCGCAGACCGAAGGAAGCGGGATCGCGGCTGGTCGCCGCGATATGTTTTAGCGTGGCGCCGGTGGGTGCGGGCGCGCTGATCATCGGCGGCCCTGCGCGAGGGTGGTATCGTATGATGGAAGGGCTGGTGAGGAGGCGCGGGCAGCTTCTGATCGAGCGTTTTCCGGGCATCGGGCCGCGTCAAGGTCAAGCGGGCTGCGCCCGTCGTTTCGCGAACCTTGACCCGGCCCGACGCCCGCGCTGCGGTCCCCCGGTCAGAAAGCGCCGTAGTCGATGGGCTGGTGGCGGTCGAGGCGGGCATCGACCTTGGGCAGCGGGTATTTCAGACCCGTGGCGCAGTTCCAGAGGAGCGCGCGGTCGTCCTTGTCGATCAGCCCCTCGGCCAGGGCTTTCTTATAGGCCACCGCGGTTGCCGCGCCCTCGGGGCAGAGCAGCATGCCCTCGTCGGCGGCGATGGCATCGCGCATGGCCATGATCTCGGCATCCTCCACCGCCATGGCAAAGCCGTTCGATTCGCGCACGGCCCGCAGGATGAGGAAATCGCCGACCGCGATGGGCACCCGAATACCGGCCGCGACAGTATGGGCATCCTGCCAAAGCGGCGCGTGCTCCTCGCCCTCCTCCCAGGCCTTGATGATCGGCGCGCAGCCGGTGGCCTGCACGGCGACCATCCGGGGCATCGGCCCTTCCAGCCAGCCAAGCGCCTTGAGCTCGGCGAAGGCCTTCCACATGCCGATCATGCCCGTGCCGCCGCCGGTCGGGTAGAAGATCACGTCGGGCAGCCGCCAGCCCATCTGCTCGCAAAGCTCGAGGCCCATCGTTTTCTTGCCCTCGATCCGGTAGGGCTCTTTGAGGGTCGAGACGTCGAACCATCCCGCCCCCTCGGGCGGCTGGGGTTTGCCGCCGCCAACGATGGCCCCGCAGTCGTTGATCAGCCCGTTGACAAGATAGGTGTCCCCGCCCTGTGCCCGGATCTCGCGGACATTAATGTCAGGCGTGTCGTCCGGGCAGAACACCGTCGTCTTGATGCCGGCGCGGCTTGCATAGGCGGCGAGCGCCGCACCCGCATTGCCGTTGGTCGGGATCGCCATGTGCTTGATGCCGAATTCGGTCGCCATCGACACGGCAAGGCAGAGACCGCGCGCCTTGAACGACCCGGTGGGCAGGCGGCCTTCATCCTTGACCGTCACCCGGCCTGGCACGGCGCCAAGGTGGTGAGCCGCATGGTGGATCGCCATCAGCGGGGTCACGACCTCGCCGAGGCTGATCCGGTTCTCCGGCTTGGTGACCGGCAGAAAGGGGGCATAGCGCCAGAAGCCTGGGGTCTGATCGGCCGAGAAACGGTCGCGGTCGAGCGTCGCTTTCATCCGTTCCAGATCGTAGCGCACCAGCAGGGGGCGACCGACCTCGGAAAGGCCGTGGACCTTGCCCGCCTCGTAATGCTTCCCCGTCATCGAGCATTCGAGGTGGGTCACATGCGTATCGGTCATCGGTCTCTCCCTGGTGTTCTTGTGGGCGCCTGGGGTTGGCGTTGTCGGCGTGACCCCTGGTAGGCGCCTGGCTGGCGCCGGACCATCGACGCCCGTTATCCCAATCCGGTGGATGGTGAGGGGTGGTACCGACGCCCCGGCTCGAACGGGGGACCTCTGGATCCACAATCCAGCGCTCTAACCAACTGAGCTACGTCGGCCCATGGCGGGACCTTCTCCGGTCGACGGCGCGTGCCTATCGCCGCACCGGCAACATTTCAAGCGCCACCATCGGCGCCGCGCATCGGCGATTGATCTTTCGCGCTGTGCCCGCGTGCAAATCCGGGCCAAAACTGGCGGATCGGACGGAAGGATGGCAGGGGCAGGGCTATGGGAATCAACTCCGAGAGCGATCTGGCCGCGACGCTCACCATTGGACCCACGAGCGAGGGCATGGTGCGTCTTTTCGTGGAGACCGAGGCGGGCGGCGAGGTGGCCATGGACTTCTCGCCTGATGAGGCGGCAGAGATCGCGGAGGAAATCCGTGCGGCAGCGGAGAGCGCGCGACGCGGTCCGTCCCAGAGCCGACGACAGAAGGCACGGCGGGAGAAGCAGCGCGATACCGGCCGGTGAGCCGGAAATCGCGCGCCGTGGGGCGGGGGGGCGAGACACCGCACGCAGATGCGGCGGGCGAGCTGACGCCCGGGTTGCGCACCGCCACGCTCTGTCTGACGGCGGTGACCGTCGCCGGGCAATGCCGTGAACGGAGCCCGGTCGATAAGACCGTCTTCGGTACCCGTGGGGACCGTTTCGACGACCGTTTCGATGATCCCGCAGCCGCCCGCCTGTTGCTGGCGCAGGCCGTCGCCGAAGGGGCTGCCATGGCGGAGATGGTCGTTATGGCGGGTGCTGTGGGTCTGCCTGCTCAGGTCGCTCTCTGGCGCCAGCGCGGCGGCGATCGCATTCGCATTGTCGCGGCGTTTGCGCTGATGCCCGAGGCCTTGGGTGGGCGGGACAGGAGCAGCCCTGAGGACAGCGCTGAGGATAACTCTGGGAACGGCTCCGAAAATGGCCCCTGGCATGGCTCCGAGACTACTTCTGAGATCAGGCCCGAGGACGGCGCGAGCGCCCCGCTGGGATCGGATGGGGGGGCTGGCGCACGCGAGCCAGGAGCCGCCGCGCCGATGGATGCCGCCATTGCCGGGTACGCCCGGCAGCTTCGGCGAACGGTGGATGCGGCACTGGGTCAGATGGCAGCGGGCGCGTCTGGCGAGGGCGGTGCGGTCGGGCCTGACATGGCGCCGCCGCTCTGGCGCGTGTCATCGCTCGCCTCGGCGATCGCGCGCCATCTGCCGGGCCGGCCGGCGGGGGCAGGTGCGGTGCTTGCCGAGACCGATCTCGCCCTGATCGTGCGCCGCGTGATGGCGCTGCATGCGGCATCGGCTGCGGGGCATGGCGTGCGCCTCGCGCCACCTCCGGTGCGGACCACCGGCCAGTATGCGGTCATGGTGGATCAACAGGCGCTGTGGGGGGCGTTGGAGGCGCTGATCGATCTTGCCCGCGTCAGGCTTGGCCACGGGGGGAGCATCGATGCGCGCATCGCCGAGGCGGGGAGCGTGGCGCTGACGATCTCACTGAGTGTCGGACGGTCCGGATCTGTGCCAGCGGTCGCAGATTTCGCGGAAGTCGCGACGCTCGCCGGTGATGCCGGCATGGCCTTTACGTTCGTGGCGGATGAGGGGGCCGACGACCGGGGCGGCGACCGGGACGGCCACCGGGCCGAGTGCCAATTCATCATAGGCGCGGAGCGCTGTCTGCCACCGGTTTAGGTGTCGGTGACGAGCGCAAGCCGACGCGCTGCCAGACGGGCGAAACTCAGTGTCATGGCTTTCCGGCGCGCCGCCGCCATCGGGCGCGCCGTCGGCAGGCGGAGCACCTCGCCCCCCCATGCATCGGCCAGGATTAGACCGTGATCTTTGGGCAGCATGTCGGCCGGAAAGCTCTCGGGTACGGCAAAGAAGAAACGCTCGCACCAGGGCAGGTAGTCGTGCCATTTCGCGTCCGAGGTGAAGTCGGCGCGTGATGACTTCACCTCGACGCACCAGATTTCGCCTTTTGGCCCCAGTGCGCAGAGATCCATGCGCCGTCCTTCGGGTGTCGGGAACTCGGGCAATGCCGAAAAGCCGAGGTCATCCAGCGCTCGCGCGACGCCGCGCGCGATCAGGACGCCTGGTTGCAGGAATGGGGCCTCGGTCATCTCGCCATTATGAAGAACGTGGCATGAACATCAAGGCCGATCACGAGTGATGATCGTGGATGCGGTGGCTCAGGCGGCCCGTTCCAGGAAGGCGGCGGCGATCAATTCGCGGGCATAGGCGCTTTCGGGCCGCTCAAAGATCTGGTCGGCCGGCCCTTGTTCGACGACTTCGCCGAAACGCATCACCATCACCCGGTGAGACATGGCGCGCACCACCCGCAGATCGTGGCTGATGAATAGATAACCAAGGCCATAGCGGCGCTGCAGGTCGCGCAGGAGATCGACAATCTGCACCTGCACCGTCATGTCGAGCGCCGAGGTTGGCTCGTCCAGCACCACGAATTGCGGCTTGAGGATCATCGCGCGGGCGATGGCGATGCGCTGGCGCTGACCGCCCGAGAACTCGTGCGGGTACCGGTCCATGGTTGCGGGGTCTAGGCCAACTTCTTCCAGTTGGGCCGCTACGGCCTCGCGCGGGGTGAGGCCCGGTTCACGCAGGCCATGCACGCCCAGCCCCTCGGCCACGATCTCCGCGACGCTCATCCGCGGTGACAGGCTGCCATAGGGGTCTTGGAAGACGACCTGCATGTCGCGGCGCGTGGCACGCAGCGCCCGCGTGCCCATGGCCTGCAGGTCCTGACCCATGAAGGCAATCTCACCATCGGCCCGGATGAGGCGCATCAGCCCCTGCGCCAGCGTCGTCTTGCCCGACCCGCTTTCGCCGACGATGCCCAGCGTCTCACCCTGGCGGAGCGTCACGTCGATATCGGTGACCGCCTTCACATGACCGGTCACGCGCTTCATCAACCCGGTCTTGATCGGGAACCAGATGCGGAGCTTCTCGCCAGTGACCAACGTCTCGGCTCCGGCCGGAATGGGCTCGGGCGCGCCCGTTGGTTCGGCACCGAGCAGTTTCTGCGTGTAAGGATGCTGGGGTGCGGCGAAAAGCGGGCCAGCCTCACCGGTCTCGACGATCTCACCCTGGCTCATCACTGCGACACGGTCGGCGATCCGCCGCACGATGTTGAGGTCATGGGTGATGAACAGCATCGCGAGACCGGTTTGGCGCTTCAGATCGTCCAAAAGCTCCAGGATCTGCGCCTGGATCGTCACGTCCAGTGCTGTGGTCGGCTCATCGGCGACCAGCAGCCGCGGCTCGTTCGCCAACGCCATGGCGATCATCACGCGCTGGCGCTGCCCGCCCGACAGCTCATGCGGCCAGGCGCCAAGACGGCTTTCGGCGTTGCGGATGCCGACCATGTCGAGCAGTTCCAGCGTGCGGGCGCGCGCTGCCTCGCCGCTCAGGCCACGATGCAGCGCCAGGCTTTCGCCGATCTGCTTTTCGATGGTGTGGAGCGGGTTCAACGAGGACATCGGCTCCTGGAAGATGAAGCTGATATCGTTGCCCCGCACCCGGCGAAGCTCGGCGGGTCCGGCGCCATCGAGACGCCTGCCGTCGAAACTGATCCGGCCGCCCACCTCGGCGCTATCGGGCAGCAGGCCGACCGTGGAGAGGGCTGTCAGCGACTTGCCGCTGCCGCTTTCGCCGACGATGGCCAGTGTCTCGCCCTCCGCGACCGAGAGCGAGACGCCGCTGACCGCGGGGCGAGGCGCGCCGGGGAAGCGGATCGTCAGATCATCGACGGTCAGCAGCGACATCCGGCGCCCTCAGCTGAAGGTCTTGCGGGGATCGAAGGCATCGCGCACGCCCTCGAACACGAAGACCATCAGCGACAGCATCACCGCGAAGGTCAGGAAGGCCACGATGCCGAGATGCGGGCTTTCGAGGTAGTTCTTGCCCTGCAACGCCAGCTCGCCAAGCGAGGGGTATCCCTCGCTGAGGCCGAAGCCGAGGAAGTCGAGCCCCGCGAGCAGGTTGATCGACCCCGTCAGCAGGAACGGCGCCAGCGTCAGCGTGGCCACCATCGCGTTGGGCAGGACATGGCGGAACATGATCACCCAATCGCTGACGCCCAGAGCGCGCGCGGCCTGCACGTATTCGAAGTTCCGTGCGCGCAGGAACTCGGCCCGGACCACGCCAATGAGCTGTGTCCAGGAGAAGGCGACGAAGATCCCGAACATGACCCAGAGGTTTGGCCCCAGGATCGCCGACAGGATCAGCACGATGTAGAGGACGTTCATCGAGGACCAGATCTCCTCGATCCGCTGGAAGACGAGGTCGATCCAACCGCCGAAGAACCCCTGGATGGCGCCCGCGACGATGCCGATGAGCGAGGAGGCCAGTGTCACGCCGAAGCCGAACAGCACGCTGAGGCGGAAGCCGTAGATGACGCGGGCGGAGACGTCGCGGGCCGAGCTGTCGGTGCCGAGCCAATGCGTGCCGTCGGGCGCGGAGGGTGCCTCGGTCACGTCGAAATCGACGGTCTCGTAGCTGAAGGGGATGATCGGCCAGATCGCCCAGCCGCCGCTATTGCCCTCCGGCGTCGCGACTGTGGCCGGATCGAGCGCGTCGAAGCAGTCATCTGCCGCGCCGCCGGTGCGGATCAGGCATTGCACGACCGGGTCTGCGTACTCGGCCTCGGTCTGGAACTCACCGCCGAAGCGGGTTTCGGGATAGACCTCGGTGATCGGAGTGAACAGCGCGCCGTCGTACCAGATGAGCAGCGGCTTATCATTCGCCAGCACCGGGGCGAACAGGCTGAGAATGAAGAGCGTCCCGAAGATCCAGAACGACCACACCGCGCGTCGGTTGGCGCGGAAGTTTCGCAGTCGCCGTTCATTCAGCGGCGAGAGCTGCAACCAGCGACGCGCGGGTGCGGGCGGCGGTACGGCAGGAGAGGCAGGCGCGAGGGCGCTGTCGATGACTTCGGGACGGTTCATCTCAACCCTGCCGCCGCTCGAAGTCGATCCGTGGGTCGATCAGGACGTAAGTGATGTCGGACAACAGCTTTACGATCAGGCCCATGAGGCCGAATAGGTAGAGCGTGCCGAGGACCACCGGGTAGTCGCGGTTCACCACCGCCTCGAAGCCCAACAGGCCGAGACCGTCGAGCGAGAAGACCGTCTCGACAAACAGGCTGCCCGCGAAGAACAGCGAGATGAAGGCGCCCGGGAAGCCCGCGATGACGATCAGCATCGCGTTGCGGAACACATGGCCGTAAAGCACCCGACGCTCGCCCAGTCCCTTGGCGCGGGCGGTCATGACGTATTGCTTGCGGATCTCGTCGAGGAACGAGTTCTTCGTGAGCAGCGTCAGCGTGGCGAAACCGCCGATGGCCATGGCGGTGACCGGCAGGACGATGTGCCAGAGATAGTCGAGGATTTGACCAACCGTTGAGAGCTGATCGAAGTTGTCGGAGGTCAGACCCCGGAGCGGAAATAGCGGGAAGAAGCTGGAGCCGGCGAAGAAGATCAGCAAGATGACTGCAAACAGGAACCCCGGGATCGCGTAGGCGGCAATCACGACGCCCGAGGTGAGCGCATCGAAACGCGTGCCGTCACGCACCGCCTTGGCGATGCCGAGCGGGATCGAGATCAGGTAACTGAGCAGCGTCGTCCAAAGCCCGAGCGTGATGGAGACGGGCATTTTCTCCAGGACCAGGTCGATCACGCTGACCGACCGAAAGAAACTCTCGCCGAAATCGAAGGTCGCATAGTCGATCACCATCAGCCCGAAGCGCTCCAGCATCGGGATATCGACTTTCTCGCAGGCCTCGTCCGAGAGATCGGGCTCGCCCTCATGGCCGTCGGCACAGACGATGCGGGCAAAGTTGAACTGCACCTCGAGGCGGGCGATGTATTCCGGGTCGAGGCCCTGGGCACCACGATAGCTTGACCCTTCGCCAACCTGCGTGCCCGCAGCAGGGCCGCCATCGGACCCGCCGGCAAAGCGGTCGGTCGCCGATCCCTGGTTGTCGAGCTCGGCGATCACCTGCTCGATCGGGCCGCCCGGCGCGAACTGGATGATCGCAAAGTTGAGCGCCATGATCCCGAGTAGCGTCGGGATGATCAGCAGCAGCCGGCGCAGGATATAGGGACCCAACGGTCTGACCTCAGATCGCTTCGGGGATCACGAGCACGGCAGCGGGCGCTATCATCCGCCGATCTTCGGCGCCAGAGCCGCAAGCTTTTCCTCGTCGATCCACCAGGTGTCGACCACACCACGGCTATAGGCGGGTTTGGTGTCGGGTTGGCCATACACGTTCCAATAGGCGAGATGATGCTCGCCCTTGGACCACTGCGGCACCCAGATCTGCATCGCGCGCAGCACCCGGTCGAGCGCGTTGACGGCGGTCACCAGTTCCTCGCGGCTGGTGGCGCGTTCGATCATCTCGATCAGTGTGTCGACCGCGGGATTGGCAACGCCAGCGGTGTTCTGGGAGCCTGGCGTATTTGCGGCGGTCGAGTGGAAGTAATTCCGAAGCTCCGATCCCGGCGTCAGCGACATGACCTTGCGATCGACGGTCACGTCGAAGTCGTACTCATCCATCCGGTTCTTGTACTGCGCCGGATCGACCGTTCGGCTGGTGGCAGTGACGCCAAGGCGTTCAAGGTTCTGGGCATAGGGGTTGGTGATCCGCTCAAACCCCTCGGAGACGAGCAGGAACTCAATCTCCAGCGGTTCACCGGCGTCGTTCACGCGCCGACCGCCCACAACCTTCCAGCCGGCCGCATCGAGCAGCGCGCCCGAGCGGCTGATCTGGCGGCGAAGACGGCCTGACCCATTGGTTTTGGGCGGCAGATAGGCCTCGGCCTCCAGCGCGCCCTCGGGCAGGTGTTCGGCCAGAGGTTCGAGCAGCGCGATCTCGGCGGGGGAGGGGGCGCCAGCCGCTTCGAGCTCACCGCCGCCTTCGAAGAATGAGTTGGTCCGCTCGTAGAGATCAAAGAACAAGGTTTTGTTCGACCATTCGAAATCGAACACCTCGGCAATGGCCTGACGGGTGCGTGGGTCCGCGAGCTTCTCGCGGCGCAGGTTGAACCAATAGCCCTGCGTGCCCGAGGGGCGATTGTCAGACGGGGTCGCCTTGACAACCTCGCCTGCCTGGACGGCATCGAAGTTGTAGCTGTTGGCCCAGAGGCGCGACCAGAACTCCTCGTAGAAGGTGTACTCACCGGCCTTCAGCCCTTCGAAGGCGGCGGTGCGATCGCGGTAATAGTCGAAGCGGATGCGGGCAAAGTTGTGCCGGCCTTTGTTCACTGGAAGATCGCGTGCCCAGTAGTCGTCGCGGAGGCGGTAGATGATGCGCCGCCCGGGTTCGGCGTCATCCACTGCATAGGGGCCGCTGGCGAGGAATGGATCGAGCGTGGAATCCTCGAAGTCGCGGTCCGCCCACCAGGCGCTGGCAAGCACCGGGAGCGCGCCCACCGACATCGGCATGTCGCGAAGCGGAAAGGCCGGATCGAAGCTGAAGCGTACCTGGCGCTCTCCGGTCACCTCGGCGCCGGTGACGGCGGCGAACTGTAGGCGGTAGGCCGGGTGCCCCTTCTCCATCAGCGTCTCGAAGGTCCAGACGACATCCTCGGCGGTCACGGTCGACCCGTCCGCAAAACGGGCCTCTGGACGGAGAGTGAACGTCACGCTTTCCTTGTTCGGCCCAAGTTCAGCCGTCTCGGCCAGCAGACCATAGACGGCATCGGGCTCGTCCGACGCGCTTTCCATCAGCGTATCGTAGCAGAGGTTCATCCCCGTGGCCGGATTGCCCTTCAGGACAAAGGGATTGAGGCTGTCAAAGGTGATGCCTGGCACAGCGGTGGAAAAGGTGCCGCCCTTGGGCGCGTCCGGGTTTGTGTAGTCGAAATGCGCAAAGTCGGCGGGATATTTGAGCGCCCCGAATGCCGAGAGACCATGGGTGATGCCGGTTGGCCCTGCCGCGCGGGCGACGGGAGTGCCCCATGGGCCCGCGAGCCCACCACCGAGTGCCGTCATCGCCCCGAGGCCGAGCGCCCCGCGCCCAAAGCTGCGCCGCGTGATCATGCTGTTCTCCCTTGGCCCTCAATCGCCCTAGCGTAGGAAATGGGTCACCCTGCGTTCAAGCAAAGCGATCGCGTGACGCGTCTCAAATGCGGTGACGGTTTGGTGAGCGGCGTGGCAGCGGGCCCCATTTAACGAGGCAAAGCTCCGCCGGGCACATGCGAGCGGCCAATTTTGGCGAAATGACCGAAGACAACGCGGCTACGTTGGTTTTCGTGACGGCGCTCGGGCCGTTTGATGATGGGGCCGCTGCCGTTCTGATATTGCGACGCCACGGCTCCCAGGCGACCGCTCTGACGCCAGTCACTGTGTGAAAGGCTGGCGCCTGCGCCGCCTCGACGTTCCAGGTCGTGCGCTCCTGACCCGCCTCGCCGGTGGCCGCCGCATCGGGAAGCTAGGCTGTGACGGTCAGGATTTCCGAAGCGACTGAGCGCTGGCTGCACGCCAAGATCGCCCGCCTCACCAAGTCGATAGGCACATAACGCCAGCCTTCAAAGCCTTAGCCCAGGATGCGACCGGCGTCGTGCATGGCCATGCCGCGATGGGTGAGGAGGTCTCACGCCGTAACCGCAATGACCGCCACGTAGCCCCGGCAGTCATCAACCGAGTGACGGGTCGGCCATGACTGGGGATCCAGGCAAAGCCGACACTTCAAACAGCGCTCCGTCGCCCACGGGAAGGGTGCGGGTTTACTGCGTTGCCGCTGCGTCCTCATCGGCGGGCGCTTCGTCCGCCGCAGCCTCCACCGCCGCGGGGGCTGGGGCGGTCAGCGTGATGTTGCTGTCCCCCTCGACATTCAGCCAGGAGATCAGGTCGACGCGGTCTTTCGGGTCCTTCAGGCCCGAGTAGCTCATCCGCGTGCCGGGAGCCCACTCCTTAGGGTTAGCCAGGAAGCCGGCGAGGTTCTCAAAGTTCCACTCGCCCCCCTTGTCGGCGAGAGCGCCGGAATAGTTGAAGCCGTCGACGGCACCAATGCCGCGACCGACCACACCCCAAAGATGCGGACCGACCGCATTGGCGCCATCCTGCACCTTGTGGCAGGCTGCACAGGCGCGGAAGATCGACTTGCCGTTGTCGATGTCCGCACTCGCCAGCATGGCCGAGTAGTCGATCTCCTCGACCACCTCCTCGGCGACATCTTCCTCGCCGCCGGAAAGGGCGCCGATGTCGAGCGCGTAGGCGAGCACCTCGTCATGGTGCTTTGTGCCGCGCACGGCCTGCTCGGAGAAGAAGCCGAACAGAAGGAACATCAACAAGGCGCCCAGGAAAGCTGCGGCCACCTTGTTCAACGTCATGAAGTCCATCATCGCCTCCCCGTGGCGTCTAGTAGTGCATCGCGCGCGTGGTCTCCTCGGCGGTGACCGGCGGCGAGCGCATCCCTTCGAGGGAACTAGCGTTGTTCCCCACTGATTGCCAACCCGTATCCACCGCGACTATTCGACGGAAAAAGCAGAATTCGGTGATCATTCCATGAGCGACCAAAACGACCTTCTGCCGCAGGCGAACGGCAGGATTGCCTTTCAGGGCGAGATCGGTGCGTTTTCCCACCAGGCCTGCGCGGAAGTGTTCCCGGCGATGGAGCCGATGCCCTGCGCGACCTTCGAGGATGCGATCGCGGCGACGCGTGGTGGCACGGCCAATCTCGCCATGCTGCCGATCGAGAACTCGATCCATGGGCGTGTCGCGGATATCCACCAGCTGCTGCCGGGGTCGGGTCTTTATATCGTTGCGGAACACTTCGTGCCGATCCGTCTGCAACTGCTGGCCCATCCCGGTCTAAAGCTCGAGGAAGTGGCCGAGGCGCAAAGCCACCCGGTGGCGCTGGCGCAGTGCCGACAGTTCCTGCGCGCGCATGGCATCCGCGCCGTCACGGGTGTCGATACGGCCGGGAGTGCCAAATTCGTGGCGGAGGCACCGAGCGGGCACCGTGCAGCGATCGCCTCGCGGCTGGCGGCGGCGGAATACGGTCTTGACGTCGTAGCGGCCGATATCGAGGACGCGGATCATAACACGACGCGTTTTCTCGTGATGTCGCGTCAGCGCATCGAAGCCGACCCTGCCGCCGAAGCCGTGGTGACAAGCTTCGTCTTCGAAGTCCGGAATGTGCCCGCTGCCTTGTACAAGGCGATGGGCGGCTTCGCGACCAATGGCGTCAACATGACCAAGCTCGAGAGCTATATGGTCAACGGCTCATTTACGGCGACCGAGTTCTATGCCGAGGTGGATGGCCATCCCGAGCAGCCGGCGCTGCGTCGTGCGCTGGACGAGTTGAAGTTCTTTACGAACGAGCTGCGGATCCTCGGCGTCTACCAGGCCCATCCCTACCGGAAACACGCTGCCGGGGGTTCGGCGGTTTGATAGACCGGCTGGCACGGCGCTGCCGTGCCAAGGGAACCGGATGGCCTTGACGGCCATCCGGTCGTCTCGGACGCCTCTCAGAACGGGCTGTCGCCGAGATCGATATCGGCACGATCGGTCAGCGCGCCGGTCGCAGCACCAGCCGCACCGCCGATCGCGGCACCGGCGGCGGGGCTGCCGACGACGGCGCCGGCCGCGGCGCCTGCTGCTGCTCCGATGGCACCACCACTCAACGCACGCTCGCCCGGGGTGCTCCCGCAGGCCGATAAAGCCAACGCCGACGTGACGATGGCAGCGGCTATGAACTTGCTCATATCCGGCACTCCTGTTGCATCGCGGATGGTTGCGACACAGCAAGAACGTCGACGGGCGGCGTTTTCTTCCCTTTCCGCCATCAACTGCTCGTGAGAACCGGTGTCAGGCCGCGGCGCCGCCCACCGTCAGCCCGCCGATCAGGCAGGTCGGCTGGCCGACGCCGACAGGCACCCACTGGCCGTTCTTGCCGCAGTTCCCGATACCGGGGTCGAGCGCCATGTCGTTGCCGATCGCGCGGATCTGCTGCAGCGCCGTGGCACCATCGCCGATCAGTGTGGCACCCTTGATCGCGTTCAGGACCTTGCCGCCTTTGACGCGGTAGGCCTCGGTGCAGCTGAAGACGAACTTCCCGTTGGTGATGTCGACCTGACCGCCGCCAAAATTCGTCGCGTAGATACCGTCCTCGACGCCGGCGACGATGCTGTCGGGATCATCGCTGCCGCCGAGCATGATGGTATTGGTCATGCGCGGCATGGGCAGGTGCTGGAACGACTGGCGCCGTCCGTTGCCCGTGGGGGCCACGCCCATCAGCCGTGCGTTTTGGCGGTCATGCATGTAGCCGGTCAGGATCCCGTCCTCGATCAGGACGTTCCGCGCCGATGGCGTCCCTTCGTCGTCAAACGTGATGGAGCCGCGGCGGTCGGGGATCGTGCCGTCGTCGATGACGGTGATACCGGGGGCCGCGATGCGCTTGCCCATCAGCTCGGTAAAGGCCGAGGTGCCCTTGCGGTTGAAATCCCCCTCTAGCCCATGGCCGATGGCCTCGTGCAGCAGGATGCCGGGCCAACCGGGGCCGAGGGCGACATCCATCACGCCCGCTGGCGCATCCTCGGCCTCGAGGTTTACGAGCGCCTGGCGCAAGGCCTCGTCGGCCTGGGCGCGCCAGAAGGCGGGGTCGGTCAGGCGGGCGAGGTCGTGGCGCCCGCCGCCGCCCGAATAGCCCTGCTCGCGCCGTCCCTCCGCCCCTTCGACGATGACCGCGATGTTGAGCCTGGTCATCGGACGCACGTCGCGCATGCTGGCGCCTTCGGGGCGCAGGATCTCGATCTCTTGCAGGCTGGCTGCGAGGGTTGCGGAGACCTGCACCACCTTGGGATCCTTGTCGCGCAGATAGGCGTCGATCTCCGAGAGCATGTTGACCTTGGTCTGGACGCTCTGCTCGGCGACGGGATCATGGGCGCCGTAAAGCGCCCGATTGGTCCCCTGCGGCGGCGGCGCCAGGGTCGCGCCCCCGTTGCGCGCCGCCAGTTTGGCGGTCTCGGCCGCGCGGATCAGCGCTGTCTCCTCCAGCTCGGTCGCATGGGCATAGCCTGACGCCGCGCCCCGAACGCAGCGCAGGCCAAAGCCTTCACCCCGGTCGTGGACGGCATTGCGCAGCCGGCCGTCGTCAAAGCTCACCGCCTCTGAGCGCGAGCGCTCGAGGTAGAGCTCGCCGTCATCGGCGCCCGCCACCGCCTCGCGAAGCACGCCAAGCGCGCGATCGCGGTCGAGATGCGTGTCGAAGGGGCGGAAGGGAGCAGGTTTTTCAGTCATCAAAGGCAACCTTTGCAGGGGTTGGTTGTTCATAGTATGGAAGTCACACCCGGTAGGTGGCGGTTTTGTCGCGCGGCATGCCCTTGTGGGAACCGTCAGAAGTGTGCTGTCTGCCACCAAATCAACGGCCACGGGGCGGAAGGCTCTCCGCTCTACGAGGGAGTGCAGATGATGCGGATTGCAAGCTTTGCGGCGAAGGCCCAGGCAGCAAGTCTGGCGGCGCCGATGGCGCTCATCGCCGGGCTGGCGGTCGCGGCCGAGGATGTCGCGGGCAAGCCAACGCCTGGCGGGACCGGCTTTCAGCGGGCCGTGACGCCGATCGCGCGCGACATGCAGTGGCTGGACAATTTCCTGCTCATCATCATCACGTTGATTGTGATCTTCGTGACCGCGCTGCTGCTGTACACGGTTTGGAAATTCCGCAAGGAGAACAATCCAAACCCGCCGCAACGCTTTACTCACAATGCCAAGCTTGAGGTGATCTGGACGGCGATCCCGGTGTTGATCCTTGTGATCATCGCGGTTCCTTCGCTGCGTCTGCTATTTGACCAGCTCAACATCCCCGAGCCGGACGTCACCATCAAGGCGACCGGGTATCAGTGGTTCTGGGGCTTTGAGTACCCCGAGCACGGCATTGCCTTCGACGCTTACATGTTGGAGCGTGAGGAACTGGCCGCATACGGCTACCAGCCCGATGAGTATCTCTTGGCCACGGATCGGCGGGTCGTGGTGCCGGTCAACGCTAATGTGCATGTCCTGACCACCGGCGCCGATGTGATCCACAACTTTGCGATGCCGTCCTTCGGTCTGAAAATCGATGCCATTCCCGGTCGGCTGAACGAAACCTGGTTCCGCGCCGAGGAGGAGGGCATCTATTTCGGACAGTGCTCTGAGCTCTGCGGGATCAACCATGCCTACATGCCCATCACCATCGAGGTGGTGAGCCAGGAGGCATACGACGTGTGGGTGGCCGAAGAGGTCGCCAAGATCCGGGGCGATGTTGACGTCGCAGACAACGCCACCACCGAGTAACGGCAGCTAACCCGCGTGAGGCCGCGCCCTGGGGTGCGGCCGGCCCGGGGTCTGGAAGGTCTGAGTTGACCGACGCTACCTTGAATACCGTCGCGATCCCGGTGGAGCCGGGCTTTCGCGATTTCGTCCGCCTCCTGAAGCCCCGTGTGATGTCGCTCGTGATCTTCACCGCGATCGCGGGGATGGCGGCGGCGCCGAGCATGCCGCATCCGGTGATCGCGATCTCGGCGATCATCTGCATCGCGCTCGGCGCGGGCGCCGCTGGCGCGCTCAACATGTGGTACGACGCCGATATCGACGCGCGGATGGAGCGTACGGCCAAGCGGCCCGTGCCTGCCGGTCAGGTCGATCCGGTCGCCGCGCGCGATCTGGGGCTTGGTTTGTCGGTGCTGTCGGTGGGGCTTTTGGCGGTGATCGCCAATCCGCTGTCGGCGGCGCTGCTGGCCTTCACCATTTTCTTCTACGCGGTGATCTACACGATCTGGCTGAAGCGGGCGACGCCGCAGAACATCGTGATAGGCGGCGCTGCCGGCGCTTTCCCGCCGGTGGTCGCCTGGGCGGCGGCCACGGGCGAGATGGCCGTGGCGCCCTGGATGATGTTCCTGATCATCTTCCTCTGGACCCCGCCGCATTTCTGGGCGCTCGCGCTCTGGCGGGCCCGCGATTATGGCGGCGTGGGCGTGCCGATGCTGCCCGTGGTCGCCGGCGACCGCGCGACGCGGCGTCAGATCGTCCTCTACAGCGCGCTGCTGCTGCCGGTCGCCGTCGCTGCGGCCTTCACCGAGGCGGGCGGTCCAATCTATCTCGCGACCGCGACGCTCTTCAGCCTCCGATTTCTGGGCGACGCCATCGTGTTGGCACGGCGCGATGATGCGGCCGCCGAGAGCGACCGCTACAAGGTCGAAAAGCGGTTGTTCGGCTTCTCGATTTTGTATCTTTTCGCCCTGTTTCTTGCCTTCATGCTGGACGCGGCGCTGCTGGCAGTGACGGGACCCTTTGGCTGGCCGGTGCTGTTCTGAGCGGGGGAGAAGGATGAGCCAGACGAGTTTCAAGCGCGACCATGACCTGCATCTCCGCAGGCGGGGTCGTAATCTCGGCGTGCTGGGGGCTCTCAGCGGGCTGGTGGTGATGCTGTTCTCGATCACCATCGTGAAGATGGGTGACGATCAGGCCACCGTCGGGAACCCTTCCGCGGCGCAGGCCGGTGGCTGGGATTTCGGCGACTTCATCGCGCCCGATCCCGAGATCCACATCTCGAACGAACCTGACCGGCCGGCGGAGTAGGGGGAGAACGATGAACCAGCACCCCAACCTTGCGAAGAAGGCGATCCCCTTCGTCGGCGTCGCCTTCGGCATGCTCGGCATGGCCTATGCCGCGGTGCCACTTTACGACTGGTTTTGCCGGGTCACCGGTTTTGGCGGCACGACCCAGACGGCAGAGGCGCGCGAGGCGCCCGAGATCCTGGACCAGACCATCAAGATCCGCTTCGACGGGTCCCTGTCGCGCGGCATGCCCTGGGAGTTCCGCCCCGTCGACACCCTGCACGAGGTGCGGATCGGCGAGACCGGGCTGGCCTTCTACGAGGCGCATAACCCCACCGACCGGCCGGTGCGCGGTCATGCCAGCTACAATGTCGCGCCCTTCTCGGTCGGCGCCTACTTCGTGAAGATCGACTGCTTTTGTTTCCAGGAACAGATGCTGCAGCCGGGCGAGACGGTGATGATGCCCGTCACCTATTACGTCGATCCCGAGATCCTCGAGGACAGCGAGACCGACCAGTTGCACACCATCACGCTGTCCTACACTTTCTATGAATACGAGGAAGACGCGCCTGCGGAACGCGCCGCCCTTGACCTCGACGACTAGCTGACAGACGCGGCAGCCCCGCCGGAGACACGCCATGGCGCATGAGAAGAACCACAACTACCACATCCTGCCACCGAGCCCCTGGCCCTTCTACGCGGCGGTCTCGGCGTTCTTCATGCTCGTGGGCTCGATCCTCGCCTTCCACGGCGAGACGCCGCTGCTCGGCATCGTGGGTTTCCTCGGCTGCTGCTACGTCGCCTATGGCTGGTGGCGCGATGTGGTCATGGAGAGCAAGGACGGCGATCACACACCCGTGGTGCAGATCGGCCTCCGCTACGGGGTGCTGCTGTTCATCATCTCCGAGGTGATGTTCTTCGTCGCCTGGTTCTGGTCGTTCTTCAAGCACGCGATCTTCCCGGTGCCCGAGATCGAGGGCCAGCTTGCGCCGACGGTTGAGCTGCCTGTCGGGCAGTGGCCGCCTGCGGGGATCGAGACGTTCGACCCCTGGGGCCTGCCGTTCATGAACACGGTGATCCTGCTGCTTTCGGGCTGCACGGTGACTTGGGCGCACCACGCGCTGATCCACAACACGCGCAAGGACCTGGTGCTGGGCCTGACCGCGACGGTCGGCCTCGGTGCGGTCTTCACAGTGTTCCAGGCCTACGAGTACAGCCACGCGGAGTTTGCGTTCACCGACGGCATCTATGCCGCGAATTTCTACATGGCGACCGGATTTCACGGCTTCCATGTGCTGGTTGGGACGATCTTCCTCGCCGTCTGCCTCCTGCGCGCGCGGGTCGGTCAGTTCACGTCCAAGAAGCATCTCGGCTTTGAGGCCGCAGCTTGGTACTGGCACTTCGTCGATGTCGTCTGGCTGTTCCTGTTTGCCGGCATCTATATCTGGGGCCGCTGAGGACGCTTGATGCCCATGCCGTTGCGCCGTTTCCTGGCGCCGCTGATCCTGGGGGTCGCGGGTACCGCGACCCTCATTGCGTTGAGCGTCTGGCAGACCCAGCGCCTCGCCTGGAAAGAGGGGCTCATCGCCGAGCTGTCAGCGCGGCTCGCTGAGGCGCCGATCGCGCTCCCCGTCGCCCCTGACCCCGAAGTCTTCGAGTTCCGCCGCGTGGTGGTCACCGGCCGCTTCACCGGTGAGACCGGTGAGCATGGCCATGTCGATGCACCGCTGCTTGCGACGCTGGAGAAGGCGCCTGGGTATCGCGTGATCCAGCCCTTCGAGATGGTGGACGGGCGGCGTATCATGGTCACCCGGGGCTGGGTCCCGCTTGAGGCCAAGAACATCGACGGCCGTGCTGTGCGCCCGATCCCCGCGCCCGAGGACGAGGTGACAGTTACCGGTGCGCTTCGCTGGCCCGATGATCCGCAATCCCCGGCCTTCGGCGCGCGCGACAATGTCTGGATCGCGCGGGATCTGGCGATCTATGCCGATCTCTTCGATGTCGAGCCGCTGTTGGTCGTCGCCGAGACGGCCACGCCGGGGCCCGAGACACGCTCACCCGTGCCGACACCGCTGACGGTGAACCTTCGCAACAACCATTTTGGCTATGCCGTCACCTGGGGTCTGCTGGCGTTTGCGTGGATCATCATGTCGGCGATCTGGGCCTGGTCGCGGCGCGCGGTATGAGCAGCGCTCAAGGCCGCCGCATCACACAGGTCACATAGGTGCAGACCCCGTAGGACGCGCCACGCGCCGAGGCCGCGACCAGCTGATCGGCCAAGGCATTGGCATCGGCCTCGGTGACCATGCCCGATGCCGGGCCAAGGCGCCGGAAGCCATTGAACGAGGACGTCCAGAAATCGGCCTTGCCGGCCGCGGCTATGATGTTGGGGAAGAATGCGGTGATCTCCAAGCCCTCGGCGGCGTCGAGGCGTGTCGGGCGCACCATCTCCTGCAGGACTGCCGCAGGGTCGGTCAGGTGGCCGAACTGGGTATGGGCAATGACCGCATCGGCACTCGCCTCGGCGAGACCGAGGGTATGCGCGTCGTCCGCGGCGAAATCGATCCGCGCCGACAGGCCTTCTACGGCGGCCAGGCGACGGGCCTTAGCGATCAGGGCGGGGGAGAGATCGATGCCGGTGACCCGGCCACCAAATCCTGGGCGTGCGGCGATGCGCCGGGCCGCAATGCCGGTGCCGCAGCCGAGATCGATGACATGCGCGCATCCGTCCACCGAGATGGCATCGAGGTATTGGTCGCGAGGATCGCGACAAAGCGGGTGTTGCGCCCGCGCGCCTTCTGTCGATCCGCGATCACGGCGCTTGTCGCGTCGTCGAGGCGGTCGGCGACATTGACGGGATCGGGCATGGCACCGTCCTTGACGCATCACTCTCTGCACCCTGCCTTCGTCCGCCCGGCCTATCCACCATGGCCGGTAGGCACCGTTCCGGCGGCGTTGCTGTACAGTGGCCAGTCCGCGGGGTAGTCAGCACAGCGATCCCGGCAGGAGTGGCGCGATGCGCAGTGCCCCGAAATGGCGAGCCTTCGTGCCGACCGGTCGGCAGATCCGTTTTGCGGCGATGCGTTGGGTGGCAGCGCTCTCACCGTCGCTGGCCCATCGCTGGCACCTGCATCTCAGCATGGGCGGTTGGGAGCTGGCCGAGACGACCACCATCAAGCGCTGGGATCTGAAGGCGGAGCGCCCGCTGCCGCACCCTCTGGTCGAGGGGATCGAGGCCGAGTTTGCGCTTGATATGCAGGTCTGTGGCGGCGTCTGCCACGCCGATCCGCGCACCATGATCGAACTGCGCCGCTTTGGCCCCGCGCTGGTCTTTGGCCATTCGGCACAGGCGGTGGACCGGGCGAGTGGCCTCTCAATCACCGCCGTTAACCGCAACCAGGCACGCCCGGCGCGGCTGCGGGAGACGCGGATCGAGGGGCTTTGCCTCAACCTGCTGGACGTGCGGCCGGGCAAGCAGCAGTATTATTTCTTCTACATCAAGCAGTTCGAATACCGCTGGAAGGCGGCAGGTGCGGCGGCGGCGTTGGATCAGCCGGTGACCGTGCTGCTGAGCCCCACGACCAAGGCGAATGAACTGGCCTTCCGGGCGATGCTGGCCAAGCGGTATCCGGCGCTTAAGCAACGCGTGGTCGCCACCGATGCGTGCATCGCCTGTGATGGGCTGCTTCAGGCGCTCTATCAGCGGGACTGCGTTTATCGGGGGGCATCCTCGGAAGTGGCCCTGGAAGAGACGGTGTCCGTCTTTCGCGAGGCCTTTGGTATCACCCCCAGCGTCCGGCCCGAGCGGCTCCTTTATCTCTCCCGCCGCGATGCGGGGATCCGGCGCATCCGCAACGAAGAGGCGCTGGAAGCAATGCTTGCGCGCCATGGCTTCGAGAGCGTGACGGCCACCGATTACGACCATGCGGGCCAGGTGCGCCTGTTCGGCGAGGCACGGGCAGTGATCGGGGCCCATGGGGCGGGGCTCACCAACATCATCTTCATGGCGCCGGGTGGCGCGCTGATGGAGCTGTTCGGCCGGGGCTATGTGCAGGGCGCCTACCTCTGGCTTGCGCATTTGCGGGGGCATGACTACGCCTGGCACATCGCGGACATGACCTATGCCAAGCAGGATTTCGCCCTGTCCGACGGCGATCTCTCGGCGATCGAGGCCTGGGCGGTACGTGTCGCCTCAGGAGTTGTCGCGGCGCCGGACGCCGTGGCAGGACCGGCAGCACCCTGAGCGTGCTGCGGTGTCGCGCATCGCTATACAGACCGGATCCGACTAGGCTAAGGGACGGCTGGGGAGACCAGAGCGATGCAGTACCTAAGCACCCGTGGGCAGGCGCCCGTCCTAGGTTTCGAAGACACCGTGATGGCGGGGCTCGCTCGCGATGGCGGGCTCTATGTGCCCGAGAGCACACCGCGCTTCTCCGAGGCTGAGATTGCCGCGCTGGCGGGTCTGTCCTACGAGGACGTGGCCTTTCGCATCATGCGCCCCTTCGTCGGCGATTTCGGCGACGCGCCGCTCCGCCGGGTGATCGGCGAGGCCTATGCCGTCTTTCGCCATCCCGCGCGCGCGCCGCTCACGCAGATCGGCCCGGCCGACTGGATCCTGGAGCTGCATCACGGGCCGACGCTCGCCTTCAAGGACTTCGCCATGCAGATCGTGGCGCGCCTGTTCGAGGCGATCCTGGCGCGGCGCGGCGGGAGGGTTACCATCGTCTGCGCCACCTCGGGCGATACCGGGTCGGCCGCGATGGAGGCGTTTCGCGGCCGCGCCGGCTGCGATCTCGTGGTGCTCTACCCACATAACCGGGTGTCGGAGGTTCAGCGGCGCCAGATGACCACGCCGGCCGAGCCCAATGTCCACGCGCTGGCGGTCGATGGCACCTTCGACGACTGCCAGGCGCTGGTGAAGGCGATGTTCAACGACCACGCCTTCCGCGACGAGATGAGCCTCGGGGCGGTGAACTCGATCAACTGGGGCCGGGTGCTGGCGCAGGTGGTCTATTACTTCACCTCGGCCGTGGCGCTGGGCGCGCCGGCACGCACGGTCAGCTATGCGGTGCCGACGGGTAATTTCGGCGATATCCTCGCCGGAGAGGTTGCGCGCCGCATGGGCCTGCCGATCTCGACGCTGGTGATCGCGACGAATGAGAACGACATCCTGCATCGCACCCTCTCGACCGGGGTGAGCGAGGCGCGGGGCGTGGAACCCACGATCGCGCCGTCGATGGATATTCAGGTGTCGTCGAACTTCGAGCGGCTGCTGTTCGATCTCTACGGTCGCGATGCCACGGCGACGGCGGCCGCGATGGCCGAGCAGAAGGCGCATGGCCGTTTTTCGATGCCGCAGGGAGCTATCGACGCGCTCCGCGATGGCTGGGCCAGCCATGCCTCGCCACGAGCCGAGACGCTGGCCCGCATCGGCGCAGTGCGTCAGACCACTGGGCAGGTGATCGACCCGCACACCGCCATCGGTGTCAACGCCGCGATGGCCTGCAGGCGCGATCCGGCCGAGCCGATGGTGACGCTCGCCACCGCCCATGCCGCCAAGTTCCCCGATGCGGTCGTCGAAGCCTGCGGTACGCATCCTGAACTGCCCGTCCATCTGGCCGATCTTTTCGACCGGCCCGAGCGTATTCACCGCGTGCCCGCCGATCTGGCCGCCGTTCAGGATGCCGTGCGCGCCCGTTCGGCCATTGCTGCCTGAGAGACATTCTGCGGCCCGCCGGCCGCGCGAGGAGACCCGATGACGCGTCCCGACCCGACGACCGCCAGCGAGGCGCAACTGACGACGCTACCGAACGGCTTCCGGGTGGCGACCGAGCGCATTCCGGGCATCGCTTCGGCTTGTGTCGGTGTCTGGGTCGAGGCCGGGTCGCGCCATGAGAGCGAGGCGGAAAACGGGATCGCGCATTTTCTCGAGCACATGGCGTTTAAGGGCACGGCGCGCCGCTCGGCCGTGGATATCGCCGAGGAGATCGAGGATGTGGGCGGCTATCTGAACGCCTATACCTCGCGCGAGCGCACGGCCTATTATGCCCGGGTAATGGCCGATGATCTGCCGCGCGCGGTGGATATCCTCGCCGATATCGTCCGCCACCAGGCGCTTGACCCGAACGAGATGGAGTTGGAGCGCGGGGTGATCCTGTCCGAGATCGGCCAGGTGAACGACACCCCCGACGACATCATCTTCGACTGGCTGCAGGAAACGGCGTTTCCCGATCAGCCAATCGGCCGCTCCATCCTCGGCAGCGACACGCGGGTCTCTGGCTTCTCCCCCGATAACCTCGCCAAGTTCATCCACGACCATTATCGCCCGGCGCGAATGATCCTGGCGGCGGCCGGGGATGTCGATCACGACGCCATCGTGGCCCTGGCGGGCGAGGCCTTCGGCGATATGGCCGGAGGCGACGTGCCCGATCGCGCGGTCGCGACCTTCGTGGGCGGCGAGCGGCGCGTCGACCGGCGGCTTAGCCAGGCGCATTTCGCGCTCGGTCTGCGCTCGCCCGGGTTCCGCGATGGCGGCCACTATGCGGCGCAGATCGCGGCGACGGCGCTCGGCGGGGGCATGTCCTCGCGCCTGTTCCAGGAGGCGCGGGAGAAACGCGGGCTCTGCTATACGATCTTTGCCCAGGCGGCCGCGCATGAGGAGACGGGCATGCTGACCGTCTATGCCGGGACCTCGGCGTCCGATCTCCCGGCGCTGATCACGCTGACGGCCGAGACGATGACCCAGGCCATGCGTAGCCTGAACGAAACCGAGATCGCGCGGGCCAAGGCACAGGTGCGCGCCGGCCTCATGATGGGGCTGGAAGGCGCTTCGGCCCGCGCCGAGCGGCTGGCTGCGAGCGTCGCGGTCTGGGGCAAGCCGATGCCGGTCGGCGAGACGCTTGAGCGGATCGAGGCAGTCGATGTCGAGGGGGCGCGCGCCGCCGTTGCGGGTTTCCTCTCGGGCGCGCCGGCGCTGGCGCTTTATGGCCCGGTCTCGGGTGCCGAGGATGCCGAGGCGCTGGCACGCCGACTGGCGGCCTGATGATGGGTGGCGCGCAGCGGTCCGGCGAGGGAGGGCGGTGATGCTGATCGGGCGCAGTCGCTCGCGCTTTCAGATCGGCACCGAACGCCTCGTCCTGCGGGCGCCGGAGCTTGCCGATTTCGAGGCCTGGGCGATGCTGCGTCGCGAGAGCCGCAGCTTCCTGCAGCCCTGGGAGCCGCGCTGGTCGGCCGATCATCTGACCTCGCGGGCCTTCCGCAACCGGGTCGTCTGGGCCGATCGCTCGATCCGCCAGGGCGATGCCGTGCCGCTCTTCATCACCCTGCGTGAGACCGGCGCCGTGGTGGGCGGTCTGACGCTCTCTAACATCCGCCGTGAGCCCGCCGAAGCCGGGACGCTCGGCTACTGGACGGGGGCGCGGCATCTGCGCCAGGGCTATATGCGCGAGGCGCTGACGGCGCTCGTCGCCCATGCCTGCGGCGAAATGAACCTTTCACGCTTGGAAGCTGCCTGCCTGCCCGACAACATCGCCTCGCGCGCCCTGCTGGAGCGCTGTGGCTTCAAGTACGAGGGTGTCGCGCAGTCCTATCTGCAGATCGATGGCCGGTGGCGGAACCACGTGCTCTACGCCGCGCTCCGTCCCGACCGCCGGGGTCGCGTCGAAGGCGATTAACGGCGCCGCCATTATAACTGCCCAACCTCGACAAAGATCTGAGATTGCCGCCCCAGACCATTCGATTTTCGATCAAATCCGCTCCATGATCCACCGCTAGCTCTCTGCGCATATTCATGCAGAGGAGTGGTTCCATGAGACTGACCCGAGCACCGATGCTTTTTGCTACCGTCCTTCTCGCCGCTTGCGCGGGGCGCTCGCCCGATCTGGTCGAGGTGGTGCAGGAGGAAGACCGGCGTCTGAGCTGCTTTCAGATCGAAGCGGAGCTGGAGGCGAACAATCGCCAGATGGCTGATCTTGCTGGCGAAGAGTCGGCCAAGGTTGCCCAGAACGTTGCGGCAGGTGTTGCCGGTCTGTTGATCTGGCCTCTGTGGTTCGCGATGGACTTCCAGGATGCCGCCGGCAAGGAAGGCTCGGCCCTTGCCGCGCGCAATCGCTACCTTGCTGAGCTCTATGGTCGGCGCTGCGATGCCGGAGCCCTTGCCTCAGCGCCCGGCGGTGGCGTTGGCACCGTGGGCACGTCGATCTCTGCGGGTGCCTTGCCAGACATTGGGGGTCCGATCCCCTACGAGGGAACCCGGCTATCCGACTTCACCCGCGACGAAATCCAGGCGTATTGCGCCGTGGAATGGACATCGCGGCGTGGGCCTGACGGACGGACGCTGTACAACCCCTGTCGCAAGCCCACGGTCTTTCGCTGATCGCATCAGGTCCGATGGCGCTTCAATGCGCCATCAGGACGGCCATGTCCGACTTATCCACCATGGTGCGGGTGGCACCACCGAACAGGGTTTCGTGCTCGCGTGAGTGGCCATAGGCGCCGGTGACGAGCAGTGTCGCTCCGGCCGCTTTCGCGCTTGCCAGGATCACGCCACCCGGATCGCGCTTCGCGTCGATCTCGGTGCGGGTCGCCTCGACGCCATGCGTGGTCAGGTAGTCGATCAGCGCCATGCCCGAGACCCGCTCGTCCTCGGCGCCGCCATCCAGCACGGTCACCTTGTCGGCGGCACGCAGTACGGGTTGGGCGAGAGCGACGGCGCGCGTCGCCTCCAGCGCGCCGTTCCAGGCGATGGCGACATGGGCAGCGAAATCGGCCGGTGGTGCGGCAGGCGGGCACATCACCACGGGACGCCCCGTCTGGAACAGGCCCGCGCGCAGGCTGTTCTCGCCCAGATTGCGATCGCGATCGGGTCTGGCGACAAAGGTGAGATCGGCCAGTTTGCCCCGGATGCGGATGATCTCCGCCATCTTGCCCTCCGCCTCATCGAACGAGGCCGAGGCCGTGCCGGGGATGGGGCGCCCATCCTCAGACTGGGTCAGGCCAAGCTCGGGCAGCAGGCCTTCGAACAGGGCGCGCAGGCGGTCTTCCTCACCCTGCGCCAGGGTTTCGGCCGACTGGCGGATCTGCTCGCGAAGCACCCGGGGGATGTTGACGCCGAAGGGCATGAAATCCTCGGCCCGGGCCCGGCAGTGTACGCATTCCACATGGGCCGCGAACCGCTTGGCCAGCGCCGCGGCATGGGCAATCACGTCCTGTCCCTTGCCGTCTCCGCGGACGGGGACAAGGATCCTCGCGATGGTCATGGGAACGTCTCCTCAGGCGGGTCTGTCATCGAGCCTATCAGGTGACGCCTATCAGACAACGCCGCCTCGTGGAGGAGTGGCGGCCCATCCGCGATCGGCATGCTCAGTTCACGCGCTGCCGCCGCCCGACAGCATCGCCGCGGTGATGCCAAGCTTACCGAGCGCGCTTTCCCATTTCGGGTCCTGATCGGTATCGAAAAGCAACGTCTCATCGGCGTCGCAAGCGAGCCAACCGTTCAGCTTCAACTCGTTCTCCAGCTGACCCGGCCCCCAGCCCGCATAGCCGAGCGCCACGAAGCGCTGCCGCGGACCGCGCCCTTCGGCGATCGCGTGCAGCACATCCAGCGTGCCGGTCAGCGCAATCTCGTCGTCTACCCGCAGGCTGGCGTCGGGCACCGTGAAGTCGGCGGTATGGAGCACGAAGCCGCGTCCGGGCTCCACCGGGCCGCCGAGGCGGAGGCTCTCGGCCGCCACGCCCGGTGCTTGAATGGTAATCTCCAACCGGCCGAAAAGGTCGTCGAGCGTCAGATCCTCGGCGGTGCGGTTAATGATCAGGCCAAGGGCGCCTTCGGTATTGTGCTCGCACAGATAGACCAGGCTACGTTCGAACCTCGGGTCCGGCATGGTGGGCATCGCGATCAGCACTTGCCCGCGCAGGAACGACGCCGCCGGTGACGGTGTCTCTGCCGCCGGCTCTCTCGCCATGCCGGTGTCGTGCTCTGACATCCTACGCTCCGTCTTGCCCCGCTACCTACACTGCGCGCAGCGGGGAATGACCGCAACCCGCTCACGCGAAGGCGATTGGCGTTGTGGGGCCGATCCCCTTATCTCGGGGGGATGAGGGATCGTTTTGCAAGCACCGCGTTGGCGTTGACCGCAGCATGCGGCGTCGCCGGATTGCTGGTATCCTGCGGAGGCGTGCAGCCCGCGTCCGCGCAGCAGATCGTGTCGAAGGGCGACAGCTTTCTTTCAGCGCGCTTTGCCATCGGCGAGGCGCATGAGGATGGCCGTCGCGAGACCGGGCTGGTGATGGAGATCCGCCCCGGTTGGAAGACCTATTGGCGCATCCCCGGCGAGATGGGGGTGCCCCCGCAGCTGGACTGGAGCCGTTCGGAGAATGTCGCGGCGCTCGATTTGGACTGGCCGCGCCCCGTGCTGTTCGAGAGCTTCGGCTACCTGACGCTCGGCTATGGCGGGCGGGTGGTCATGCCGATCACATTGACGCCCGCCGATGCCTCTCAACCCATGCGGCTGGCGCTGAACGGCCAGGTCGGCGTGTGCAAGGATATCTGCGTCTTCGAGACCATCGCCATAGAGACGGAGATCATGCCCGAAGCGCCGGGGCCGGATCGGACGAGCATCGGCGTCGCCCGGTTGAGCCTGCCCGAGCCGGGGCCGGTCGCGGGCGTCTCGATGATCGCCTGCCGGATCGCGGGTGCCGGCGAGGAGCGCGCCTTCAGCGGTAAGCTGCAGATGCCCGACCATGGCAAGGCACCGCATGTCGTGCTGGAAGGGCCCGAAGGCAGCTGGTTCGACGACGTGACCGCATCGCCGCTTGAGGGCGGGTACTACGAGGTTAAAGCCACCTTCCACGCACCCGACGCGCCGGCCTGGATTGATCGCAATGCGATCGTGACGACCGTGCTGGCGGGGCCCTTGGCGGCCGAGGTCTCCGGCTGCGCGCCGGCGATCCAGTAAGGACGCCGGCCAGACGATGCAGGCCAGACGACGTCGGCTGGGCCACGCCGGCCGCGAGACTGCTCTCGCGCGCGCTCGATGGGTTTGGTTCGCTTCAGATCTGGCGGAGCATGCCCTGTTGGGTGGCGAGCTCGCGCATCTTTTTCTGCAGCTTCTCGAAACCGCGTACCTCGATCTGGCGGATGCGCTCGCGGCTGACGCCGTAGACCTTTGAGAGCTCCTCCAGCGTCACCGGCTCTTCCTGTAGCCGCCGTTCGGTCAGGATGTGCTTCTCACGATCATTCAGCGTCTCAAGCGCCGACATCAGCAGTTCCCGCCGGGCTTCGAGCTCCTGGCTCTCGGCGTAGACCGCCGCCTGGTCCGCATCGTCGTCGGCCAGCCAGTCTTGCCATTCGGTCGAGCCCTCGCCATCGCCCTTGAGCGGCGTATTGAGCGAGCTGTCGCCCCCGCCCGAGAGGCGACGGTTCATCGAGGTCACTTCATCCTCGGACACGCCGAGATCATGGGCGATCTTCTGCACATGCTCGGGGCGGAGATCGCCTTCCTCCAGCGCGCCGATCTTGCCCTTGGCCTTGCGGAGATTGAAGAACAGCTTCTTCTGAGCGGCGGTGGTGCCGAGCTTCACCATCGACCACGAGCGCAGGATGTATTCCTGGATCGAGGCGCGGATCCACCACATAGCATAGGTGGCGAGGCGGAAGCCCTTGTCGGGATCGAAGCGCTTGACCGCCTGCATCAGGCCGACATTCGCTTCCGAGATCACCTCGGCTGTTGGCAGGCCATAGCCGCGGTAGCCCATGGCGATCTTGGCCGCGAGGCGGAGATGACTGGTGACGAGCTTATGCGCGCTTTCCGCATCGCCATGGTCGACCCAAGCCTTGGCCAGCATGAATTCCTCCTGCTGCTCCAGCATCGGGAATTTGCGGATCTCTGAGAGATAGCGGCTCAGACCCTGCTCGGGCGACGGGGCGGGAAGGTTGGCGTAGCTGCTCATGCGGCGTCCTCCGGGGTCTCGGCGTGGCTGTCAGGTGGTCTCCGGCGTCGTCACCGGATCGGCCTTTCCCTAGGCAGAGAGCGTAACGTTTCGCTGGACGCTTCCAGCGTTCGTTACGTCAATTATGGTCTCACTCGGTACCGGGAAAGGTCGATGAGGGAAGATTTCAACGAATGCGCGCAGGCGTGACGTTGATGTCAGGCGATCTAGACTGTTGTTGCCAGGTTGTCGGCGCGCGGCAACCGGGCCGGGCGAACGCCTCCGAGCCGTGATGTTCTTTCCGGATCAGCGTGCGCCTGATGCCTGTCCCCCTGTCTGTTGGCGAAGTGGTAGTGTCGAGGTTTCGGCAGGGAGCGCGTTACCCCTTTTGGTGGCAGCCCTTACGGGAGGAAGGGCCGCTGCCGCATCGCTCTCGGCCTGAACAGGTGGTTGGGACGCGTGACCCCGCATGACAGGGACAGGAGCCCTCACCATGCCGGACACCGTCATCGGGTGCGGTCTCGCGCGTGACTTCGCCGCCATCCACAGCCTGCCCGACGGCCGGCACCGTCGCATCGCCAACACGAGCGAAGCGATTTTCGCCTGGGGAAAGACGCTGCCTGCGGACGGCGTCGTGGTCTTCGAGGCGACAAGTGGCTGCGCCGCCCAGCTCATGGCCGTTTATGGCCTTGCCGACCGCCCGCGGCCGTCGCTCCAGCCGGGTCAATCCGCGCCAGGCCCGCGAAGTCGTCCGGGCGCCGGGCGTGCTGGCCAAGATCGACCGGGCCGATGCGAAGGTGACGC
>JBCCJI010000008.1:0-165167 GCA_039027855.1 Pseudomonadota bacterium
CGAGTTCATCGAAGGCTGGTACAACCCCGGCCGGCGCCATTCCGCGCTCGGCTATCTCGCGCCAATCGACGACGAAAGGAAGGCCCTCGCCGGGCTAGAAACCACGAGCCCATGACCGTCCACGAAACCGGGGGAACTCCAGTCGCATGAGCAATGTGCGAACGATCCTGGAGACTACCCCTGCCCATAGACCGGCCAGGCATCAAATTACCCTGCGCATCTGCCAAAGCGTGATCGGCCGGAAAGTGTCGGTGCCTGCCCGCGTACCGTTTGCGAAGACCATGGCGGTCACAACCCCTGCCAGCGTCGTTTTTCGTCCTGCGGTGGCATCCACCTACGAGGCAAGGAAGGCGCGCGCCAGACGAAAAAAGCGTCGGCACCTAACCGTCCAGGAGACCGAAAGGAAGCCATCTGTTGCGCCACCCAGCCCGCGATCTTCGTAATAGCGGCGCGGCGCTTCGCCTGACCCTTGCCGGCGCGGGTCAACTGTCTTCGAGCGCTAGAAGCCCAAGCTTTGGGTGTTCACGTGGTTGCTCGGAAGTCGTAGTGGCCGCAGTCGAGGCGCAGGGTCTAACTTCCCTATTGATAGGCTCAGATCGTTCGTCAACGCTCGGCCGGGCCGGGCCGGGCCGGCCGCTGTTTTGCGCTTGATGCTCTGGATCAGCTTGGCGGGGGGGTGTCGTCGTCCTGCAGGATGCGGGCAGCGGCGCCGTCGAGGTCTTCGTACTGGTTGCGCCTGACCGACCAGACAAAGGCGGCCGCACCGACGAGGCCGAGGAACACCGAGACCGGCAGCAGCAGGCTGATAACGCTCATGCTTGGATCTCCATGGCATGTTTCGGCGGTGCGCCCGTTGTCGCACTGGCCTCAGCGCCCGCTTTGCGCCCCATGCGGAGCGCATTGACCGTGACGAGGATCGACGAGGACGACATGGCGAGCGCCGCGATTAAGGGGGTGGCATAGCCCGCCACCGCCAGCGGGATCGCGAAGACGTTGTAGAGGCCTGACATCCAGAGGTTCTCGACCATCCGGCGGCGCGCAGTGATCGCGGTCCGGCGCGCGGTGATGACCGGTGATGTGGACTGGCCGAGATAGACGATCCCCGCCGCGGCCTCTGACACCCCCGCGGCCGAGGCGGGCGCCAAAGAGACATCGGCGGCGGCGAGGGCAGGGGCATCGTTCAGCCCGTCGCCGACCATCGCCACGGTGTGGCCCGATGCCTGCAGCGCCTGGACCCGCGCGATCTTATCGGCCGGTGTCAGGTCGGCGACGACCTCATCGATCCCGGCGGCCCTGGCAGCACTCTCGACCGCCGCGGCCCGGTCGCCAGACATGAGGATGATCCGGCAGCCCGCCTTGCGGAGCGCCGCCACGGTTTCGGCCGCATCGGCCCGGAGCGCGTCCTCGAGCTGGAAGGACACCGGCGCCTCTCCCGGCATGCTGAGCCAGACCACCGTTCCCGAGGTCGCCTGATCGGACTTAGGGCGCTCGGGTTCGGCCTCGATGCTCCGCCCCGCGAGAGCGCCGACAAAGCTCGACCGTCCGAGGCGCGCCGGCCCATTTGACAGCGTGGCCTCGATCCCCTGGCCCGCGATCTCGCTGGTCTGGCCGGTCTTGGCGGCCGTGATGCCATGGGCCTCGGCCGCCTCGCCGATGGCACGGGCCATGGGGTGGCGCGAGCCCGCCGCCAGTGCGGCGGCCACAGGCCATGCTGGATGGTCCATCTCGGGTGCCGCGACCAGCCGGGGCCGCCCCTCGGTCAGCGTGCCGGTCTTGTCGAAGACCACGGTGTCGACCTTGGCCAGCGTCTCCAGGGCCCCGCCGTCCTTGAGGAAGATCCCCGCCTTGAAGAGGCGCCCGCCGGCCACGGCCTGGACCACCGGAATGGCGAGGCCGAGCGCGCAGGGGCAAGTGATGATCAGCGTTGCCGCCGCGATCATCAGCGCGTGGCCCGGTGTTGCCCCGGCCAGCAGCCAACCAACGGCGGCGAGGGCCGCGATCGCGTGCACCCCCGGCGCATAGAGCCGCGTCGCCTCGGCCGCGAGTTCCTGGGTTCTCCCCTCGGCCGTCTCGGCCGCGGCGATCATGCGCTCGAGGTCCGCCAGGAAGGTGTCGCGACCCGTCCGTTCGACGCCCAGCCCCCCGCGGCCCGAGGCGACGGCCATGCCCGCCATCAGCTCATCGCCCGGGGCGGCGAAGACCGGCACACTCTCTCCGGTGACCAGGGCGCGGTCGATCTCGCTTTCGCCCTCGATGATGCGGCCATCGGCCGGCGCACGGTCGCCCGGCATCAGCACCACGTGATCGCCGGGCGCGAGGTCGGCGACGGCCACTTCGGTGACATGGCCCTCGGCATCGCGTTTGCGCGTCGTACGCGGGCGGAGCGCCGCGCACTCCACCGCGGCCGAGCGCGCCGCCCGCCGCGCCCGGTGATCGAGGTAGCGCCCGGCCAGCAGGAAGAAGACCAGCGCCGTCGCCGCCTCGAACCAGCCCTCGCCCTCGCCGGTCAGCGCGGCATGGGTGCTGACGCCGAGTGCGGTGAGGATGGCGAGCGAGATCGGCACATCCATATTGAGCCGCGCGCGCGACAGGGCGCCCCAGGCCGAGGCGAAGAACGGCTGGCCCGACCACAGCGTGGCCGGCACTGCCAGCACCATGGACATCAAAAGCAGGAGGCGCGCCATGCTGCCATCTGCCCCGGCCCAGAGCGCGACCGAGAGCAGCATCACGTTCATCGCCGCGAAACCCGTCACGCCGAGGCGCACGAGCAGGGCCCGCCCTTCCTCGTCGCGGTCGAGCGCGTCGAGCGCGGCCTTGTCAACCTCGCGCGCCGGGTAGCCGGCCTTGCTGACCGCCGCGATGACCGCCGCCTGATCGATCTCTGCGCCCTCGGCCGCGATGACGGCGAGGCGACGCTGCGAGAGGTTGACCCGTGCGCCCGCGATCCCCGGCACCGCCCTCGCGGCCCGCTCGACCGCCGCGATGCAAGCCGCGCACCGCATGCCGTCCACGCCGAGTTCCAGCCGGTCGCCGGTGGGCAAAGGCCCCGCAGCCGCGACCGCGCCCTTCGCGCCGGAACAGCATCCGCCAGGTGCGGAAGCGGCGGCAGCATCGGCGGCATCAGCGGCGCCGCCGCCCTGCATCGTCGTCGCGTCGAGTGCCATGTCAGTGCCTGATGGTGAACCGGTGGGTAAGGGTGATCGGCTGCGTGTCGGCCCCGGCGTCGGCCGGTGAGACGACGATGTTTGCCTGCCAGCGACCCGGCTCAAGGCCGAGTGCCGCGCCATAGCCGCCCGCCTCGGGCATCAGGATCACCAGGCGATCATCGTCGTGGAACGTCGGCCGTCCGATGGTCGCGGTGACATGCATGCCCGGGACCGGCTGGCCCTTGGTATCGCTCACCGCAAGGCTGAGGCGGCCCTCTGACCAATCGGGCGCAAGGCTTAGGCCCGAGGCTGCAAGGGCGCTCCGCCGCGCCTCGAAATCCTGGCTCGCCACATAGCTGTTCTTGACAACCAGGCCCGGAAAGCTGCCCGCGGCCGCGACGATCAATGCCGTGTTGGCGCAGACGATCGTCAAGAACGCGCCCCCCATGCAGAGCGCGAACTTGCGCCCGGTGAAGCGCGGCGCGGGGCCCTCTGCGGTGGCGGCAAAGCGGGGTAGGGTGAGGCGGATCATGGGCCCTGCTCCTCTTCGGGGGCAATGAAGACGGTGGCGCGCGCTTCGCGCTCACCGGTGACGGTGTTGGTGACGGCAAGGGTCATCGCGCTTTGCCCGCCCGGTACGGCCCAGGTTTCGGCCGTGAGGAACAGGCGGAACTGGCCCACCTTGTCGGCCGGCACGCTGACGATCAGGTTGTCTTGGCCCGTGATCGACGCGGTGACACCGAAAGGCGCGTGATAGGACAGGGCATACTCGGCGCGCTCGGGGCTGCGATTGGCGATGGTGACGGCATAGGCATTGCGCGTCGTCCCATCCGACAGCACGACATAGGTCGGGTTGCGCTCGCGCGCGATGCGCAGGTCGACCTGGTCGCGCATCGCCAGCACCACCAGCATGGCCACACCGATCCCGGACCACAGGGTGAAGTACACCATGTTCCGCATCGTAATAACGCGCTTGAGGATCGGGATCGGCCCTAGGCCCTGCGCGGCGCGCTCGCTATCTTCAAGGGCGACGTAATCGATCAGGCCCCGTGGCTTGCCGACCTTCACCATCATCTCGTCGCAGGCATCGATGCAGAGCGCGCAGGTGATGCACCCCAGCTGCTGCCCGTCGCGGATGTCGATGCCGGTGGGGCAGGCGGCGACACAGGCATTGCAGTCGATGCAATCGCCCAGCGCCTCGGCCCCGGCCTTTTTGCGATGCTTACCGCGCGGCTCGCCCCGCTCCTCGCGATAGGCGACGGTCAGGGTATGCTCGTCCATCATCGCGGCCTGGATCCGCGGCCAGGGGCACATGTAGATGCACACCTGTTCACGCATGAAACCGCCGAGGGTGAAGGTCGTGGCTGTCAGCAGCGCGATGGACGCATAGGCGACGACAGCCGCCTCACCGGTGAGAAGATCGACCAAGAGCGTCGGCGCATCCGCGAAATAGAAGACCCAGGCGCCGCCGGTCGCGACCGCGATCAACAGCCAGATCGACCATTTGATCGCGCGCTTGCGCAGCTTCGTGGCGTTCCAAGGGGCGTTCCACAGCCTGATCTGGGCGTTGCGATCCCCGTCGATCCGCCGCTCGACGAAGGTGTAGAGATCGGTCCACACGGTCTGCGGGCAGGCGTAGCCGCACCAGACACGCCCGAGCACCGCAGTGAACAGGAACAAGCCCAGCCCTGACATGATCAACAACCCGGCGACGTAATAGAACTCGGTCGGCCAGATCTCGATGAAGAAAAAGAAGAAACGGCGGCTGTCGAGATCCACCAGCACGGCCTGGTTCGGCATCTCGGCGCCGCGGTCCCAGCGGATCCACGGCGTGACGTAATAGACGGTCAGGCAGAAGGCCATCAGCGCCCATTTCAGGCGGCGGAAGGTGCCTTTGACGGCCTTGGGCAGGACGGGCACGCGCGCTGCGTAAAGCGGTGCCTCTCTGTCGTCGGTCCCTCGATCAAGGGGCATTTCGTCGTCCTGCTGCGGCCGCGCGTTGCGAACTGATCCTTGATCGCAACCTGCTCTGCGCCCGGGCAACGGGCCTTGACCCCGATCAAGCACGCCTGCCCGACCTGCTGCGGCGCGGGCGCGCAGTCCGACGGGCCGGTGATCCGGCGACCCGATGGCGCAGGTCCCGAGACATCACCGCGAGGATGCCGCCGGCCTGGCGCGAGGCCTGCTGGGGCCGCCTCAGGCGCAGGGGGCGTGCGGATATGCGACGGATGTCGTGTTGTGGCGTCGTCTGATGCAGGTCAAATCAGGAACTTGGGCGTGCATGTACTGATCGGGAAAAGCTGATTGTCGTGGCAGAGGCCGTGGCAGCAGCTGTCCCATCCGGCAAGACACGGCCCGTGAGCCCACGGTCCGGCGGGGCATCGCGCGGCGCCACAGGACGAGGAGACAAGCACATGGCTCATCCGTTGATCGAGACACTGCGTGGCATTGTCGGCAAACGTCACCTCGTGAGTGGCGAGGCCGAGAGCGAGCGCTTCCGAAAGGGTTTCAGATCGGGCGAGGGCGCCGCACTTGCCGTCGCCTCGCCCGGCACGCTGCTCGAGATGTGGCGTGTGCTTGAGGCCTGTGTTGCAGCCGACGTCATCGTGATCATGCAGGCGGCGAATACGGGTCTCACCGAAGGTTCCACGCCCAAGGGCACCTACGGCCGCGACGTGGTCATCATCAATGCCATGCGCATCGACGCGATCCATGTGCTGCACAACGGGCATCAGATCGTCAGTCTGCCCGGCGGCACGCTTTATCAGCTTGAGAAAATGCTGAAGCCGCTCGGGCGTGAGCCCCATTCGGTCATCGGCTCCTCCAGCATCGGCGCGTCGATCGTCGGCGGGGTCTGCAACAACTCAGGCGGTGCGCTCACCCGGCGCGGCCCCGCCTATACCGAGCTCGCGCTCTATGCCCAGATTGGCGCTGACGGCGTCCTGCGACTGGTCAACCATCTCGGCATAGCCCTCGGCGACACGCCGGAGGAGATCCTCGGCCGGCTCGATAACGGTCAGTTCAGCGCAGCCGATATCAGCGACGGCGTCGGCCGCGCGTCGGATGAGGGTTATGACGACAAGGTGCGCGATGTCGATGCACCGACCCCCTCGCGCTACAACGCCGATCCCGACCGGCTCTATGAAGCGTCGGGCTCTGCCGGCAAACTCGCGGTCTTTGCGGTGCGTCTCGACACCTATCCCGCCACCGGCGGTGAGCGCGTCTACTACATCGGCACCAATGATCCGGCCGAGCTGACGATGCTTCGCCGGCGCATCCTGACCGAAAGCGAGGAGCTGCCGATCTGCGGCGAATACGTGCACCGCACATTGTTCGACATCGCCCGGAAATACGGCAAAGACACGCTGATGATGATCCACTGGTTCGGGACGGATCGTCTGCCCTTCTTCTTTGCGGTGAAGGGGGCGCTGGACGCGCGCTTCAACAAACTGCCCTTCTTGCCGCGCAACCTTGTCGACCGCGTGATGCAAGGGCTCAGCCGCCTGATCCCCGAGCCGCTGCCCAAGCGGATGCTGGACTGGCGCGCGCGCTTCGAACACCACCTCATTCTCAAGGTTGGCACCGAGGCTGCCGAAGCGACTGAAGCGCTGCTGACCGACGCCCTGGGGCCTAATACATGGTTTGCCTGTTCCGAGGCCGAGGGCAAAAAGGCCATGCTGCATCGCTTTGCGGCGGCAGGTGCTGCGGTGCGCTATCACGCTGTGCACGCGGCCGAGGTCGAGGATGTCATCGCTCTCGACATCGCGCTGGCGCGCAATGATGAGCATTGGCTCGAGACCTTGCCAGAAGAGATCGAGCGGGATCTGGTCGCCAAGCTCTATTACGGGCACTTCTTCTGCCATGTGTTCCACCAGGATTACGTCGTGCGCAAAGGGGCGGATCCGAAGGCGATCAAGCAGAAGATGCTCGCCTTGCTGACCGAGCGAGGCGCCGAATACCCGGCAGAGCATAACGTGGGCCATCTCTATCCCGCCAAGCCCGCGCTCCGCGCCCATTACGAGGCACTCGATCCATGCAACTGCTTTAATCCCGGGATCGGCAAGACCTCGCGCGAGAAGAACTATGGTCGCGTTGAGGATCAGGGTGCGCCTGGGGCCGAGGCAACCAATGGCGCGGTCGCTCCGGCGCCGGCGAAGAGCGTAGAGGTCGCCGCGGAAACCGACACGATACCGGCCGAGTAGCGGGTACGCTCGTCATCTCGGTGCCCGCTTGGCGCCGAGGTCGTGACAAAAGCATGCGATAGGTGGTTCGACGGCAACGGCTTTGGCCCGCACACTTGCCGCGCGCGCTTGCGCGTTGCGGGCAGGCGGCGGCTGTGGCACGCCTGAACATCCGTACCGCAACGAGCGAGCGAGATGCCCGGTTTCGAGAACGCGCGCCGTGCCATGGTCGACACGCAGGTTCGTCCCTCCGACGTGACCCGCTACCCGATCATTGAAGCGATGCTCGCCGTCCCGCGCGAGCGCTTCGTGCCGGCCTCGCGCCGCGAGATCGCCTATGCCGAGACCGATGTGCCGCTGGCGCCCGGTCGCGCGCTGCTGGCGCCGCGCACCCTTGCCAAGATGCTTGAGGCGGCGACGATCGACCCCGCTGACCTAGTGCTGGATTTGGCGCCCGCCACCGGATACTCGACCGCGCTCATCGCCCGCATGGCCGAGGCCGTGGTGGCCATCGAGCCTGATGCCGATCTGTGCGCCACCGCGCAGGCACGGCTTGATGAGCTTGAGGTCATGAATGCCGCGATCAGCCCCGGCGCGGTGGAAGATGGTGACCCCGATCATGGGCCGTATGACGTCATTCTCGTCAACGGTGCGGTGGAACAGGTGCCCGCCGAACTCACCGCGCAGCTCAAGGATGGCGGCCGGCTGGTCGCGATCTTTCTCGACGGACCGGTCGGGCGTTGCCGCGTGGTGACGCGGGCGGGCGATGCGCTCTCGGACCGGCGTGCCTTCGATGTGGACGCACCGCTGATCGAAGGGTTTCGCAAGGCCCGCGCGTTCGAGTTTTGAACCACGAGTGTCGATCCAACCATGGCCCCCCATGACGCAATGCTGAAGAGGACTACCCCGTGAGCCGACAGCCCTCCGAATGCCGCAACGCCGTGGCCGCAAAGCCCACCCGCCTCGCCGGTCTCCGTCTCCATCCGCTGGCAGTCGGAACACTGGCCGCCCTGCTTGCCGCGACCGCCGTGCCGGGCCTGGCAGATGCCCAGTCTTTGGCGGACAGCCTCGTAACCGCCTACCGCAACAGCCCCGATATCGCCTCCGCCCGCGCCACCGTGCGGGCCGCCGGCGAGCAGGCCCGCCAGTCGCGCGCCAACAACCTGCCAACGGTGACGGGCACGGCGTCCCTGGCGGCGCAGTTCGATAACTTCAACGACGTCACGCTGCCTTCGACGCTGACGATCACGCTGAACCAGTCGCTCTACAACGGCGGGCAGGTCGCTAACACGACCCGCGCGGAAGAGATCGAGATTACGGCCGAACAGGCCGATCTGCGCGGCACCGAGCAGGATGTCTTGCTCTCGGCGCTGACGGCCCATGCCGACGTGCTGCGCGACCTCGCCTTCGTTCAGCTCGGCATCAGCAACGTCAACGTGCTGTCCGAGCAGTTGCGCGCCGCGCGCGAGCGTTTCGAGGTGGGCGAGGTCACGCGCACCGATGTCGAGCAAGCTCGTGCTTCACTTGCCGCTTCGCGTTCGAACCTTGCGGCGTTCCGCGGGTCGCTCGCCCGCTCGCGCGAGGCCTATCGCCGGGCTGTGGGCGTGATGCCGGGCGACCTGCAATCGGTACCCCCGCTGCCCGAGATCCCGCCGACCCGTGAAGAGGGTGTGGCCATCGCGCTCACCCGCGCGCCTGCGCTGCAATCGGCCCGCCTCGAGCGCGAGGCTGCGGGCTTCCGCGTCCGCTCGGCCATCGGTGCGCTGCTGCCGCAGATCAGCCTCGAAGCCTCGGCAAGCCGCACGGACAGTCTCAACGACACCACGCCCACGGCGGTGCAGGACAGCGAAACAGGCACCATAGGCGTCACCATGACGCTGCCGTTCTACACCGGCGGCGCCAATCACTCCGAGGTGCGCGAGCAGCAGGCGAATGTCGAAAGCGCGGTCGCGGGCATCACGGCCGTCGAACGCTCGACCATTGAAACGGTCGGCACCGCTTATGCCGATCTCGAAGTCGCCCGCGCCTCGATCCGCGCCGGTCTGTTGGAGGTCGAGGCCGCGCGCCTGGCCTTCGACGGTGTGCAGGAGGAGGCAAAGGTCGGTGCGCGGACCACGCTCGACGTGCTCGATGCGGAGGAGGACGTGCTGGAGGCGGAAAGCGATCTGGTCGACAACCGGCGAGATGAGACGGTGGCTGTCTACACGGTCCTGGCCGCGATCGGCCTGCTCACGGTCGATCACCTCGGATTGCAGATCGAGCGCGCGACCGAGGCGGATCACTATGACGGCGAGAACGGCGTGAAGAACCGCCTGTTCGGCTTTGACGCGACCGAAGATACGGTCTGGACAAGCCGTTGGCAGCCCTGAGAACCGCATGTCCGGGCCGTTTGGCCCGGCTCCGCCAGACCGGGGGGTAATGGCGATGAGCGAGAATACCGAAGAGCCGGCAGCCGGCGAGGCCCTGCGTTCGATCCGCCAGATTATGAAGTCTGGCCGCGCCGGCATGACCGCACCGCCTGCCCCGACAAAGGGTGATGGCGCCGGCAGCGGTGAGGCTGCATCTAAGACCTTCGCCCCCGGTAAGCGGCGCCTCTTCGGTCATCGAAAGGACGCCGAGGAAGCGTCGCCCCTACTTGCCGGTGGTGAGACCGCTGAGAGAGCCGCCGAGGCCGTCGCCGTGGATGGGGCCGATGGCGCCGCCGACGATGACGCGGCCGACAAAGCTGGCGACATGGCTGGCGAGGGCGCGGGCAACGGGGCCCTGACGCTCGATGCGCCCATCCTGCTCGACGACGAGGAGGTCTCGGAGCCGGAGGCCGCAGGGGCTGCGGAGGTCGAGGAGGAGGAAGGGGATCTCGTTCTCTCCGATGCCGATGCGGTGGAGGACGAACCGCTCGCGCTGACGCTGGACCAGCCTGCCGAAAGCACCGCCGCCCCGGTCGAGGTTGACCCTAGCCATGGGGACGATGAGGCACCCATGGCGCTCGGCCCCGAGATGGGACCCGAAATGGGTGCCGAGAAGGGCGCAGGGGACGCTGCAGCCGTCGCTGATGCGCCCGCCGAGGGCTCGGCGGACGACCCACCACTGTTTCTGGACGACGAGGGGGAGGCCGCGGCCGGGGACACAGCGGAAGAAGAGGCGCCCCTTGCCTTAGATGCCATCGCCGAGCAGGCCGTGGCACCGGAAGGTGCCGAGGATGATGCGCCCCTGTCCCTCGATACGCCGGCGGCGCAAGACGCTGCGGCGGAGACCGCCAACCCGCCCGATGCCGATGACGCGGTGCTGTTCACGGCCGAGGCAGGCCCTTCGGACGAGACAGTCGAGGCCGCCCAAACCGAGCCAGGGCCTGAATCGACCGACGTAGCCTCACCCGCCTCCGATACGCCACCCCAGGTCGCCGGCGCGCCAGGTGACGCACCCGCCGCTGCCGAGACCGCAGCCGAAGCGGCACTGGAGACGGATGCGGAGACGCCTGGATCGCCGGGCGCTGTCGAAAAGGTCGCCACCACCGAGGCGCCCGCACCAGGCGCGCTCTCAGTTGATGCACCGCCCGCCGATGCGGCCCCAGCAGTCGAGCCAGTGGCAGAGGCAACCCCAGGGAACGCTCGGGCCGATGTCGCGCCCACGCCGTCGAGCGCTCCCGCAAAGACCCCCGTCTCACCGCCAGCTGCGACGACCACTGAGCAGGGGACGCCACGACCGGCAACGGCCGAGGATGACGAGGATTCTGTGCCCTTGGCGCTGACCCCGCTTGAGGATGATCCCGTCTCGCCCAGCGGTCTCGATGGGGATGACGAAGAAGATCCGATCTTCGCCCTCTATCGCCCGCAGCGCCCGGCCTTTCCCGGCAATAGCGGGCTGGCATCGGCGATCGCCGCGGCGGCGGGCAGCGCCGCTGCGCAATCGGTGTATGGCACCGGGGTCGATCCGGCGACGCTCGACCGCACGGTCCGCGAGATCGTGCGTGACGAGATCAACTCGGGCGAGGTCGGGCAGGCCATCGCCGCGATCGTGCATGACGCCATCACCCGCGCCATGGCCGAGCGGGACAAGGGCTGAGCACCGCCGCTGGCGACGACCGAAAGCCTCTTGGCCACCGCTGGGTGGCTCAGGGCACGCGACACGCTGTGCCACCCCTTCCACCGCGCAGCACTCCGCGTTAGACCGCGCTCGCCTTCGGGGATGCGGCGCCATACGGCGGCGATGCCCCAGAACTGCGCCTGATCTGGGGACGAGCGATGGACAAGCATTTCGACGCCGCCACGGCCGAGGCCCGTATCTCGGCCGCCTGGGAGGAGCGGGGCTGCTTCCGCGCTGGCGCCAACGCCAAGCCGGCGGCCGATGGCGGCCCGGCCGAGACCTTTAGCATCGTGATCCCGCCGCCGAACGTCACCGGTTCGCTGCATATGGGCCACGCGCTTAATAACACGCTGCAGGACATCCTCTGCCGCTGGCATCGCATGCGCGGCTTCGACGTGCTGTGGCAGCCGGGGCAGGACCATGCCGGCATCGCCACGCAGATGGTGGTCGAGCGCGCGCTGGCTGCGGCGGGCGAACCCGGCCGGCACGAGATGGGGCGCGAGGCCTTTGTCGAGCGTGTCTGGCAGCAGAAGGATGAGAGCGGCGGCATCATCATCGGCCAGCTTCAGCGCCTCGGGGCCTCCTGCGACTGGTCGCGCAACCGCTTCACGCTCGGGCGCACCGACGACGACCAGATGTCGCGCGCCGTGCTCGAGGTCTTCGTGCGGCTCTACGAGGAGGGGCTCATCTACCGCGACAAGCGACTGGTGAACTGGGATCCGTATTTCGAGACGGCGATTAGCGATCTCGAGGTCGAGCAGGTCCAGATCCGCCCGCGCAAGGACGCCGGCAAGCTGTGGCGCTTCCGCTATCCGCTGGCCGACGGCGCGACCTATGAGGCGCCGGTTGCCTGGGACGAGGACGGCACTCCGACCCGCCATGAGACCCGCGACTATATCGTCGTCGCCACCACCCGGCCCGAGACGATGCTGGGCGACACCGGCGTTGCCGTGCATCCGGACGACGCGCGCTATGCTCATCTGGTTGGCAAGCATGTCGTGCTGCCGCTGGTCGGCCGCCGCATCCCCATCGTCGCCGACAGTTATGCCGATCCCGAGACGGGCACCGGCGCGGTGAAGATCACGCCGGCGCATGACTTCAACGATTTCGACGTCGGCAAGCGCACGGGCCTCAGGGTCATCAACGTCATGACGTCAAAGGCGGCGATGTTCCTGGAGGGTAATGCCGATTTCCTGGCCGATGCCGATCCGGAACCCGACACCCTGGCGCTGGATGGGAAGGATCGCTACGAGGCGCGGCTGCGCGTGGTCGAGCTGATGGAGATCGCGGGGCTGCTGGACGGGGTCGACGACAACCCGCACCTCGTGCCCCATGGCGACCGGTCCAAGGTGGCGATTGAGCCGTTCCTCACCGATCAGTGGTTCTGCGATGCCGCGACGCTCGCCAAGCCCGCGCTCGAGGCGGTGAAGGCCGGCGACACCCGCTTTGCGCCCGAGAACTGGGAGAAGACCTATTTCCAGTGGCTGGAGAACATCCAGCCCTGGTGCATCAGCCGCCAGCTTTGGTGGGGGCACCGCATTCCTGTCTGGTACGGACCCCCAAAGGATGACTCAGTCCCGATCCACGGTCTCGCCTATTCGTCAAAAGACTGGGTGCCCTTCTGCGCAACGGACTTCGCGGGAGTGAGGGAACAAGCAGAGGCGTATTACGAAGGCCGAACAGCCTTTGAATTCGACGCATCACGCTACGACGAAAAAAATCGTATAAAACTGCCAGTAGATAGGGTGATGGAGGACTTTCAAAATGCGGGTCAGGAGCACAACTTCCATATGGGTTTGGTCGAGGATGAAACGATGGATCCTGAAAGGGTCGTCGTACTAAACCGCGACGAAGACGTCCTCGACACCTGGTTCTCGTCCGCGCTATGGCCGTTTTCCACGCTGGGCTGGCCGGATGAGACGTCCCAGCTGGAGCGCTACTACAAGACCGATGTCCTCGTTACGGGTTTCGACATCATCTTCTTCTGGGTCGCCCGGATGATGATGATGGGCCTGCACTTCATGAAGGACGACACGGCCAAGCCCGAGGTGCCGTTCCACACCGTCTATGTCCATGCACTGGTCCGGGACGAGCACGGAAAGAAGATGTCGAAAACGCTGGGCAACGTCATCGATCCGCTGGATCTGATCGACCAGTACGGCGCCGATGCGACCCGCTTTACGCTGACCGCCATGGCGGCGATGGGGCGCGACGTCAGGCTGTCGGTCAGCCGGGTCGAGGGGTATCGCAACTTCCAGACAAAGCTATGGAACGCCGCGCGCTTCTGCGAGATGAACGACTGCGTGCCGGTGGCGGGTTTCGACCCCGCGAGCCCCACGCGCCCGGTCAACCGTTGGATCGTCGGAGAGACCGTGCGCATGGTCGCCGCGGTGGACGAGGCGCTCGCCGCCTACCGCTTCAACGACGCCGCCACGACGCTGTATGACCATATCTGGAAGACGTTCTGCGACTGGTATCTTGAGCTCTCGAAGCCGCTGCTGCAGGGCGAGGATGCGGGCGCTCAGGCCGAGACCCGGGCCACGGCGGCCTGGGCGCTCGACCGGATCATCATCTGTCTGCACCCCATCATGCCCTTCGTCACCGAAGCGTTGTGGGAGGAGACCGGCGCGCGGGCCGGGGGTCGGCCGGGCATGTGCGCCCATGCCGACTGGCCAGTGCTGGCGCAAGACCTGGCCGACGCCGACGCCGATGCCGAGATGGGCTGGACGATCCGCCTGATCGAGGGCATCCGTTCGCTCCGCGCCGAGATGAACGTGCCCGCGGGCGCAAAGCTCGAACTGGTGATGACCGGCCATACCCCGGCGGTGGCCATGCGCCTTCTTCGTAACAGCGAGCTTGTGCAGCGCATGGCGCGGCTCAGCGAAGTCGCGGTGGCCGAGCACGCGCCCGACGGCTCGGTGACCTTCTCGCTGGACGACTGCGCGATCAGCCTGCCGCTGGCCGGCGTGATCGACGTTGAGGCCGAAAGCGCGCGACTGACCCGTGAAATCGACAAGCTGGTCAAGGAGCGCAAAGCCGTGGAGGCGAAGCTTGCCAATGAGAGGTTCCTGACCAAGGCGCCAGCCGAGATCGTCGCCGAGAACCGTCAGCGCCTTGAGACGCTGGCCGGCGAGATCACCCGTCTCGAGGCCGCGTTGGCACGGCTGGCCACTCTCGGCTGAGGGATCGGCCCGCTAGCCCACCCGGAGGCGCCAGCCGAGGGTGCCGGGTGCGGTAGGGGCCTCAGGCCATTCGTGCCCGGTCGATCCTGAGAAAGGCGCCCGTTCGGCCATCGGCGCCACGGCGTGGCAGGCGGTGCAGGACACGCGGCCCCGGGTGGTCGATCTGCCGACCCTCCCGCCGGGCTAAGGCCGCATAGACCGCAACGCGGCGGTCGGTGTCAGGCCAGATCGACCTGGTCTTGTCGAGATGGTGATGCATGGCGTTGGCTCCCTTCCGGCGGTGTTCTCTTCAGTCGACACCCGTTCCCCGTCGTCGCCCGGTCATCGCGCTGCTGCAGCGCCGATCGGGTCGCGTCGACGCGCCAGAATGGCTAGTCTACTTCAGATTGTCCCAGATTGCCACGATTTGCGTGGGAGCCTCCATCATGGCGTTTTGCCACTGACGCCGACGCGCGGCGCGCCATCTGCCCCTCTGGCGCAGGCCATCCGCCGCCGGTATGGAATGCGCCACGACATCGCCGCCACCGCGTGTCTTTCGACCGGGCGGCATCGACGATCCTGAGGAGGCATACCCATGGACGCGCGTCCGTTCGACAAGTCGCGGCTGGTCAGCCGCCACGTGACAGAGGGGCCGGCCCGCGCCCCCCACCGCTCCTATTACTATGCGATGGGACTGACCGAGGCCGAGATCCACCGTCCTTTCGTGGGCGTGGCGACCTGCTGGAACGAGGCGGCACCCTGCAATATCGCGCTCAATCGTCAGGCGCAGGCCGTGAAACTCGGCGTCAAGGAAGCCGCTGGCACGCCGCGCGAGTTCACCACCATCACCGTCACTGACGGCATCGCCATGGGACACGAGGGCATGCGCTCCTCCCTCGCCTCGCGCGAGGCCATCGCCGACACGGTCGAGCTGACGATGCGCGGGCATGCCTATGATGCGCTCGTCGGCCTCGCCGGCTGCGACAAAAGCCTGCCCGGCATGATGATGGCGATGGTCCGGCTGAACGTGCCCTCGGTCTTCCTCTACGGAGGTTCGATCCTGCCGGGCCGGTTCGAGGGACGCGATGTCACCGTGCAGGACGTGTTCGAGGCGGTCGGCAAGCACCAGGCCGGAAATCTCTCGACCTGCGAGTTGGAGAAGCTTGAGGCCGTCGCCTGCCCCTCGGCCGGGGCCTGCGGCGGGCAGTTCACGGCCAATACGATGGCCTGCGTGTCCGAGGCGATCGGTCTTGCCGTGCCCAACTCGGCTGGGGCGCCCGCCCCTTATGAGAGCCGCGACGCCTATGCCGAGGCATCGGGCCGCGCGGTGATGAATCTGATCGGCCACAACATCCGCGCCCGCGACGTCGTCACGCGTGAGAGCCTCGAGAATGCCGCCCGCATCGTCGCCTGCACCGGCGGCTCGACCAATGCGGGGTTGCACTTGCCGGCCATCGCCTGGGAGGCCGGGATTAAGTTCGACCTCGACGATGTCAGCCAGATCTTCCGCGACACGCCCTATTTCGTCGATCTGAAGCCCGGCGGAAAATACGTCGCCAAGGACCTCTGGGAGGTCGGTGGCATCATGGTGGTGATGAAAGAGCTGATGCGCGGCGGCTACCTGCACAAGGACTGCATGACGGCGACTGGCCAGACAGTGGCGGAGAACCTCGCCAACATCGCCGGTGAGGCCGACGGAAAGATCATCCGCCCCGTTGAGAAACCCATCAGCAAGACGGGGGGCGTCGTCGGTCTCAAGGGCAACCTGGCGCCCGAGGGGGCGATCGTGAAGATCGCAGGGATGAAGAAGCTCCGCTTCGAGGGGCCGGCCCGCGTCTTCGAAAGCGAGGAGGAAGCCTTTGCCGCCGTGCAGAAGCGCGAATATGAAGAGGGCGAGGTGCTCGTCATCCGCAATGAGGGACCGCGCGGTGGCCCCGGCATGCGCGAGATGCTGGCCACCACGGCAGCGCTGTCCGGGCAAGGCATGGGGGGCAAAGTGGCCCTAATCACCGACGGCCGCTTCTCGGGCGCCACGCGCGGGTTCTGCATCGGGCATGTCGGCCCCGAGGCTGCGCAGGGTGGGCCCATCGGCCTCCTGCAGAACGGCGACATCATCACCATCGACGCCAAGCGCGGCGTGCTGAAGGTCAAGCTCACGCAAAAAGAACTGCGCGCCCGTGCCCGCGAGCAGAAGGCAAAACCCCCGCGCGAGACCATGTATGGCTCGGGCGCTGTCTGGAAGTTCGCCCAGCTCGTCGGCTCTACCAAGGACGGCGCGGTGACCCACCCCGGCAAGGCGGGTGAACGGCATGTCTATGCCGATCTCTGAGGATGCGCGTCCGTGACTGAGGCACCGGCGGCACCGACCCGGTCTGGCGCCAGCGCGCGCTGGGTGTGTGGTCTCTCGGTGCCGGGTCTGCTCGGGCTGGCCGCCATGGCTTTGTCGGGCTGCCTGCCGTCCGGCGAAGGTGCCCTTGGCCCGGTCTCGGGTGCACGCGGCGGAGGTGGCGACTTCGCACTAGTCTCCTCGGCACCGCGCAAGGCGGTCATCCGGGCGGCCGGGCGGCCTGTGGCGGTCACGCCGGCTGCCGGGGCTTGTGTCGCCGATGACGCGATCGACGTCTCGGGTGGCTCGGCCTTCGTGCTTCTGACCGATTGCCTGTTGGTGCCGACCTCGGACGAGAGCGGCATCGATCCGGTTGGCGATAGCCTCGCCCAACCCTTCGCCGGGCTCGTGACGGTCTCGCTCGCCGGCGGGCCGCGGGGGTCCATCAACGAGCTGCAGAGCTTTGTCGAAAGCGAGCTCGGCCGTCGGCGCCTGGCCCGCGGGGCGGAGGACAGCCTGGTCGAAATCGCTTCGGTCTCCCAGCTCGGCAACGCGCTCTATGTGCACGCCGTCAGCTCGGGTGAGAACGCCATGCCGCTGTTGTCGCGCGATTTCTGGCGCTGCTTTCTCGAGCTCAACGGCCGGATGGCGGTGGTCACGGTATCGGGGTTCGACGGCAGCGGCCTGACGGCCGAAGATCTTTTCGCCGAGGCACGGCGCCATTCGCGTGCCCTCATCGCCGGCAACCCGGCCGGGCGCCAGGACGCGATCATCGCGAGGCTGACCGACACATCGCCGGCCCGCCCGCAGACAGCGCGCCGTGCCTTCGATGCCGGTGATGGCGTGTCGGACATCAGTGCGCCGCTGTCCGCCGCGCCTGTAGCCGACGCCCCAGTCGCCCCAGTCGCCGGTGCAACGGTGGCCGATCTCGGCAGCATCCTTCTGGTGGAACGCGGGAGACCGGCGGGCGAGGAGGTCGAGATCGAGACCCTGCCACCCCGTCGGCCCGGATCCCCCGCGCGCGTCGATATCCGTCGCGACACGCCGGTGAGGCTGCCCGGCAGCGGCGATGGTCAGATCCTGCCCCCAACGCGCCCCGCCCGCTGAACATGACGACGCTGAAGGTCAGGGGCCTGCCCAAGGATCACCCCTGGGGCAGCGCTCTTTGTTAAAGAGAAAGCGGCAGGCAGGATCGGTTTTTCAAGCGTACCGACAGCAACACGCGCCGCCGCAAGAACTCCGATATGCATCGAGCATCTGGGTGAGAGCGCCGAAGCACACCCGCGCGCCCCAGGCAGCGCCAACCCGCCCGGTAAGCGCCCATGAAAGACTCATCGCGGCGTCCAGCCGCGATACCGCTGGGCTTGGGTTCTACAGATCTAGCGTCGCCCAGACGGGTACATGGTCCGAGGGTTTCTCCCGCCCGCGCATCTCGTGCTGCACGCGCGCCGCAGCAAGGCGGTCGGCGGCTTGCGGGCTGAACAGGATGTGGTCGATGCGGATCCCGTCGTTCTTGTCCCATGCGCCGCCCTGGTAGTCCCAGAAGGTATAGACGCCATCCGCCTCGCTTACCTCGCGGGTGGCGTCATGCAGGCCAAGCCCCACAAGACGCCGCCAGGCTGCCCGCGTTGCGGGCAGATGCAACGCATCCTCGGTCCAGGCATCGGGCCGGTCGGCATCGCGCCGCTCTGGGATGGTGTTGAAATCTCCGGCCAGCGCAAAGGCGGTCTCGTCTTCCAGCAGTGCACGGGTGCGCGCTTCAAGTCGGCTCATCCAACGCAGCTTGTAATCGTATTTCGGCCCAGGCGCCGGGTTGCCGTTTGGCAGGTACAGACCGCAGAGCCTAAGCGCCCCGCCATCCTCGCCAAAAACCGTCCCCTCGATCCAGCGCGCCTGTTCATCATCCGCGCCCTCAGGGCCTGCACCCTCGGGATCGGGCAGGCCGCGCACCACGTCTTCGATCGGCCCGCGCGCCAGCAAAGCGACGCCGTTGAAGCTCTTCTGGCCATGGGTCTCCAGCGTGTAGCCGGCATCCTCGATGGCCTCGCGTGGGAAGGTGTGGTCCTGGCTCTTCAGTTCCTGAAGGACGCAGGCATCCGGCTGTTCGCTGCGCAGCCAGTCGACCAGCAGGTCGTGGCGCGCCTTGATGCCGTTGATGTTCCAGGTGGCAATGCGCATGGCCCTCTCAAGACCGGGGCCATGCGATCCTGTCAAGCGCGGGGTGGCGCCTCGGCGCGCGCCGCGTCCTGCGCCCTAGCGTATCCGCCGACCCCAGAACGAGACCTCGGGACGGGCCCCGCCGCGGACGCCGGCATATGTGATCACCATGCGCTGCACCCGGCGCGGGTTCTCCGCCTCGAACTCGAGGACCACGCGTTCACCGGCGCGCACGGTGTCGCGCACCTCGATGCGCTCGCTCGCCCCGTTGCCGTATTCGACCACCAGGCTGTCGATCGCCACCGGCGGGCCGTCGATCGACAGGCCGACGGCGTCAAAGCGGCCCTGGTCGCGGCCAACATCGATCCGGTCGCGACCGGTGCCCCGCCCCACCGTGCGCCGGGCCAGTGGCACCCATTCCGTCACGGGTCGGGTATCGGGGCGGGCAGGGCGGTCGTAGCGCTCGGGCGTGACACCCGGCGGTGCGGCGGTGACCAGCACTTCCACGCGCTCGTCGCCGCGTGTCACCTCGGCGCGGATTTCGAGGCGCATCAGATCGCCATCGGGCAGACGGATCCGCCCGTTGCGGCTCTCGCGCCAGCGATCGAGGTCAAGGTTGCGCCGCTCCCCGCTGCGATAGACCGCGGTGATCCGGTCCGTCCTGAGCCGCCTTGGGCGCTCAACCTCGACCCAGAGCCGACCGACCCGCGTGCGCACGGGAAAGACCAGCGTGCGCGCGCGTCCGCCGAAATCGCCGATCAGGCTGACGGCGCGCGTGCGGTTGACCTCGAGATCCGGCCAATCGCGATCTTGGCGGCCCCGCTCTGCCCCATCGCGGCGGCGCTGGCTTTCGAGGAAGCGCTCGCGAAACCGCTCGCGTTCCGGCGCGGCATTGTCGGGCTCGAAATTGCCCTGTGCCTGGCGGTCGTCGCGCTCGATGCGCGGCGCCTCGCGGGTCGCGGTCTCGTTGTCACGCAGCAGCTGCTCAAGCACGCCGACCGCGATGCCGCCGATGATCTGCTCGGCCGTGATCTCGCCGCCCCCGGTCCCGGTATCGCCGCGCGCCAGCCGGGTGCAGCGGGCCTCGAGCTGGCCGATGGCATTCGATGATCCACGCAGGCCGAACACGAAAGGCTCGCCCCCGCGCCCGGCTTCGATACGCAGTTCGCTGCCCCGGCGAAGACGCTCCAGCTGGGTCTCGACGCGCGTGTCATCGACCTCGAGCTGCCAGAGCGTCTCACCATCAAGCCGCGTGTCGCCGCGGCTGAGCGTGCCGGGCCGCCCCGAGCCGTCGATGGCCACAAAGGCCTCGCGCCGGTCGCGATCGCCGCGCGGCGACCAGCCTGTCAGCCCCAGGCCAAGCCGCCCATCGCTCCCACAGAACGCGAGGGCACAGGCCCGGTCGTCGCCGCGCGTGCAGGAGAGCGCCAATGCCCCGGCCTCCACCGGCTCATAGCGCCAGGTCTCGCTCTGTGCGGTGGCGCTGCTCGGCGCCAGGGCTGCGAGAGGGAGCGCAAGCAGCCCAAGCAGGGTCAGGACTGAACGCCCTGGCACGGGTCTCGAAGCGGATGGTCGGGGTATGGCGCGGTCTCCCTGTCGTCTGGGCGCAGCGTTCGGGCGTCTTTTCACGTCTCCCCGATCCTACGCCGCATCGTCCCGATTCCGGCAGGGTCCTCGCGGCGCATGGGCGATCGTCCTTCTCGGCGCAGCATCTGTTGCTGCCCGACTGGGAGCTGCGGCGTTCCGAGATCGCTTAAGCGGCATGCCCATGACGAGAGCCGCCGCAGATTGCCCCGTTATGCGCCTGAGAGAGATGGTCGTGATGGCGTTGGTGCGATGGCAAGGGCCGCGCGAGCCATGTCGCGGTCGACGACGCTGCTTCAGGCAGTCCCGATCAGAACTTGCGATACCTGATGGTGATGTCGCCGTCCTCATAGAGTTCGTGGTCACAACCGCGGGTGGCGGCAGCGTCGATGACAAAGGGGACGATCATCTCGCGCTCCTCGGTTTCCAGGAGCCTGCCACCGGCTTTTTGATTGAGCGCATTGAGTTCGCTGAACAGCGTGGCCACCGCGGCTTCCACGGCGTCACGCGCTCCTGAGACCGGCAGGGCGATCAGCCGCTCGGTAAAGCGGTCGATCATCGCGACAGCGCTGGCATGCCGCTTTCGCGTATGACCCGGCAGCGACTGCGCCGTGTCTTCGAAATGCGGGCCAAGCTCATCCTGCAAGGCTTGCCGCAACAGGCGGATCGCGTCTGCGGCGGCATCCGTCACCGCCGCCTCACATCGAGAAGGACGTGCCGCAGCCGCAGGTCGAGGAGGCGTTGGGGTTGTTGATCTCGAACCGTGCGCCGATCAACTCGTCCTTGAAATCGACGACGGAGCCTTCGAGGAAGGCCATGCTTTCTGCGTCGACGAAGACCCGCTGCCCGGCCAGATCGCCCGGCCCCGCGATCACGGTGTCACCCTCGGCCGGGGCCTCTTCCAGCGAGAACTCGTACTGAAAGCCCGAACATCCGCCGCCGAGCACTGCAACCCGCAGCGCGGCGCTTTCGGTGCCGGCATCGGCCGCGATCTCGGCAAGCCTCGCAAAGGCGCGCTCGGTGACACGGACCGGCAGGCTTAGCTGCATGTTCATGGTCAATCCCTCTCAGGACCCGTGCGGGGATGCGAGCCTTAAGTACCGCTCCGCCGCATGATAGTAGCAGCATGTAACAGCCGGTGCATCGCGTACAAGAGCAGGGTTTTCGCATAGCGCGTCACCGCCACGTCGCGGTGAGGATCGCCGGCGGCAGGGCAGAGCAGGAGCACGGGCATGCCCGATGACGGCGATACAGCGGTCGGTGAGACGCCGCCATCAGGAGAAAGGGCTGGCACAATGGCTTTCGGCGCCCCGGCACCGTCGCTGTTCGGCGTCTGGCCCGAGGCCTCGCGCGGGCGCCTCCATGCCGAAGCCGAAAGCCTGCATCGCTCGCCCTTTCAGCGCGATCGCGACCGTATCCTGCACTCTTCCGCCTTTCGCCGGCTCAAGCACAAGACGCAGGTCTTCGTCGAGCATGAGGGCGACTATTTCCGCACCCGCCTCACCCATTCGCTCGAGGTGGCGCAGATCGCCCGCACGGTGGCGCGGGTCTTCGGCCTGAACGAAGACCTCGCCGAGGCGGTCGCGCTGGCCCACGATCTTGGCCACACGCCCTTTGGCCACACGGGCGAGGATGCGCTGGCCGAGTGCATGCAGGCCCATGGCGGCTATGACCACAACGCCCAGGCGCTGAAGATCGTGACCGAGATCGAAGGGCACTACGCGGCCTTCGACGGTCTCAATCTCAGTTGGGAAACGCTTGAGGGCATCGCCAAGCATAACGGCCCGCTTCTGCCCACGGCCGATGGTGCGGCGCTGCATTACGTCATCGCCGAATACGACGCGCGCCATCCTCTCCGCCTCGACACCTACGCCTCGGCCGAGGCGCAGGTTGCCGCGCTCTCCGATGACATCGCCTATGTGAACCACGATCTGGCCGATGGCATGCGCGCGGGCGTCTTTGCCGAGGCCGACGCCGAAACACTGCCGATCCTCGATGCCTGCTACCGCGAGGTCGACGCCGCCTGGCCCGGGATCTCGGCCAAGAAGCGTCGCTACGAAGCGCTCCGCCGCGTGTTCGGCCGGATGGTCGACGATCTGCTGGAGGAGACGGGGCGGCGGTTGGACAGCCTGACCGCCGATGCCAGTCTCGATACCAGTGGCGCCGATGTGGTGCGCCATGCCGGCATGCCGGTGGTCGCCTTTTCGGCGGCGATGTGGGGGGACATCCAGACCATCAAGGGTTTTCTGTTCCACCGCATGTACCGCCATACCCGCGTGCGCCGCATGCGGCTGAAGGCGACCCGCGTGGTGCGCGAGCTGTTCGAGGCTTTCATGGCCGATCCCGGCCTGATGCCCGAACACTGGTACCTCGCCGCGCAGGACGCGTCGGAGGAGACCGCGCGGGCCCGGATCATCGGCGATTACATCGCCGGCATGACCGACCGCTACGCGCTGGAGGAGCATCGCGTGCTGACCGACCCCTCTGCCGTCCCACACTGACGCGCTGCGCCCTGCCACGAGCGGGGGATTTCGGAGCCTGGCCCAGGTTTGCCTTGCGCCCGCTGCGTGATAAGCGCCGCGCCACAGCCAAGCATGACGAACCGCGCGGCAGGCAGGGTCTGCCGCCGCCCTCTCCGGAGACCGCCGACGATGAACCTGTTTGCCGAGATCAAGACACTGGTGCTCGACAGCCTCGCTGCGCTGGTCGCGGAGGGGGTGCTGCCGCAGGGTCTCGATACGGCCAATGTCTCGGTGGAGCCGCCGCGCGATGCAGCACATGGCGACATGGCGACCAATGCGGCGATGGTGCTCGCCAAGCCTGCGCAGAAGAAGCCCCGCGATATCGCCGAGCCATTGGCCGCCAAGCTGGTTGCCGATCCGCGTGTGACCTCGGCCGATATCGCGGGGCCGGGCTTCATCAATCTCCGCCTCTACCCGAGCGTTTGGCATGGCGTCTTGAGCGCCGTGATCGCCGATGGCTCTGATTTCGGCCGTGTGAATGTGGGGCAGGGCCGTCGCGTGAACGTTGAGTTCGTCTCGGCTAATCCCACCGGCCCGCTGCATGTCGGCCATACCCGGGGCGCGGTCTTCGGCGATGCTCTGGCGCGGCTGATGGATTTCGCCGGTTGGGCGGTGACGCGGGAGTACTACATCAATGACGGCGGCGCGCAGGTCGATGTCCTCGCCCGCTCGATCTATCTCCGCTATCGCGAGGCGCATGGCGAGGCGGTTGCCATCCCCGAGGGGCTTTATCCCGGCGATTATCTGATCGAGATCGGGCAGGCTTTTGCGGGCGAGTTCGGCGATCGCTTCATGACCGCCGACGAAGCCGAGTGGCTGCCCGTCTTCCGCCCGCGCGCCACGGACGCGATGATGGACCAGATCCGCGGCGATCTGGCGGCGCTCGGTGTGGAGATGGATGTCTTCTTCTCGGAGCGCTCGCTCTATGACACGGGGCTGATCGAGGCGGCGCTGTCCGATCTCGACGCCAAGGGCCTGATCTACGAAGGCGTACTTGAGCCGCCGAAGGGCAAGAAGCCCGAGGACTGGGAACCCCGGCCCCAGACGCTGTTCAAGTCCTCGCTGCATGGCGACGATACCGATCGCCCGATCCGCAAGGCCGACGGGTCGTGGACCTATTTCGCGCCCGACGTGGCCTATCATAAAAACAAGCTCGACCGGGGCTTCGACCTACTGATTGACGTGCTGGGGGCCGATCACGGCGGCTACGTCAAGCGTATGTCAGCAGCGGTCTCGGCGTTCTCCGACGGAAAGACGCCGTTCCGGGCGCCGCTGATCCAGCTTGTCCGCCTGTTCAAGGGCGGCGAGCCGTTCAAGATGTCCAAGCGGGCCGGTACCTTCGTCACGCTTCGTGACGTACTGAATGAGGTCGGACCCGATGTGACGCGCTTTGTAATGCTGACCCGGCGTAATGACGCGCCGCTAGATTTTGATTTCTCGGCGGCGCTGGAACAGAGCCGAGAGAATCCTGTCTGGTATGTGCAGTACGCGCATGCTCGGACGGTTTCCGTAGAATGGAAAGCACGTGAAGCGGGATTCACTTCTGACCAGCAACCGGGAGTAGAAAAGGCCGCGCAACGGTTGACCGATCCGTCAGAAATCACGCTGCTCGCGAAAATAGCGTCGTTTCCTAGGACAGTTGAGAGCGCAGCCGTTAATCAGGAACCGCACCGGATTGCCTTTTTCCTTTACGAATTGGCGGCAGATTTCCACGCATTCTGGAATCGAGGACATGACGACCCGACCCTACGTGTGGTAAACAATGACGACGCCGCCCAGACGTGGGCACGCCTCTGGCTGGTACGCGGTGTCGCGACAGTGCTTAGAAATGGTTTCGGTATTCTTGGTGTTTCACCTCTGGATGAGCTCAGATAACATCAACACGACCGGCCTCAGCGCAGGGTCGTGAGGGGATAAAAATGCCGGCTTACTATGATGAAGAGGAAGGCTTCGCTCTCGCTGCGCCCGAGCAGGCGCGCCCGAAGGTGAACGTTGCGGCTCTGACTGGGGTGGCAGGCGTCGTGGCGCTCGCTGCTGGCGGCTTCTGGTTTCTCGGCGCATCGGGGGATATGGCGCCGAGCGACGTGCCCGTGATCGCGGCGAGCGAAGGGCCGGTAAAGATCGCGCCCGAGAATGCCGGCGGCGAACTTACGGCACATACCGATGTGGCCGCCTACGATGCCGACAACACCAGCATCGCCGAGACCAGCCTCGGCCCCGTTGCAGGGTCACCGGCGGAGGAAGATCTGCCCCACCGCGCGCTCGGCGTTGCGGCCGATGCACCGGTGAGCGGTGTGCGGCGCAAACCCGGCGCCGATCTTGGCAGTGCTGGCGGGGTTGTGCCCCTGCGCGCCGCACTCCCCTATGTTCAGCCCGCCCGCCCCAGCAGCGAGGTCGAGAGCGAGCAGGGGATCGAAGTTGTGGCACTCGACGACGGTCAGATCTTCATGCCGCAGGGCCTCAGCCAGCCACGGATCACGCGCCTGATAACGTCGGAAGCCGAGCTTCTGAATACCCGGCGCCCATCGCGCCTTGTGAGCCGCCAGACGGAGCCGGTGCCGGCCCGCGGCGAAGGCAGCGAGCTGGCCCCCCCCGTCAGCCCAATCGTGCGCGCGCGCCCGGTTGAGCTTGAAACCCGTGTCGCCGAGAGTGAAACCGATGATGCCGCGGCCGAGCAGTTGGCCGCGCTGACCCGCGCCGCCGAGCAGAGCCAGGTGCAGATCCAGCTCGGCGCCTATCCCGAGCGGAACAAGATCGAGGAAGAGTGGGGTCGGTTGCAGGGTGAGAACACCGACATCCTTTCAGGGCGCGCCCTTGCCGTGCAGCAAACGATCTCCGGTGGTGTCACATATTATCGCCTGCGCGTCGGGCCCTTCCGAAACCCGCAGGAAGCCTCGACCGTCTGTCAGGCCCTGAAGGCGCGGGGCTACGACTGCCTGCTCGCCATCAACACCGAACGTCGCGGCTGAGCGCGCGCATTGACGACATCAGGGGCCGCCTCACCGGGCGGCCCTTTTTCGTTGCAAAAAGGGCGTGACACCCGGGACGCAGTTTATCGCTATGGCGGTGACCCGGCCTTTGCGGTGCTGGCGACCCGAAAGGCTCAGAGGTCAGACTGCGTCCAGCGCTGACACCCCGGTCGGCGCCCGCCGGAGACCGTCCGATGCCCCGCCATGCGATGATCGTCGGTCTCTCCGGCACCGATCTGACCGAGGAGGAAGCACGCTTCCTCGCCGCGCATCCGCCCTGGGGGCTGATCCTTTTCGCCCGCAATGTCGACACGCCAGAGCGCCTGAAGACGCTCGTCGCCGATGCCCGTCGTGCCATCGGCGCCCAGGTGCCCGTGCTCATCGACCAGGAGGGCGGCCGGGTGGCCCGGCTACGCCCGCCGCAGTGGCTCGACTGGCCGCGTCTCATCGACACGCTGAGCGCCCTCCCGCCCGAGGACGCCGCCGAGGCTGCTGCGCTGCGCTTCCGCCTGATCGGTAACGAGTTGATCGCGCTCGGCGTCGATGTCGACTGCATGCCGATGCTCGATGTTCCGCGCCCCGCGAGCCATGACATCATCACCGATCGCGTGATGGGCCGTGACGCGGTCGAGATCGCGCGGATCGGGCAGATTGCCGCCGATGCGCTCAAGGCCTCCGGCGTCTTGCCGGTAATCAAGCATATTCCCGGCCATGGCCTCGCCACCGTCGACAGCCATCTCGACCTGCCGCGCGTGAGCGCGCGTCTCGACGAACTCGCCGCCGTCGATTTCATGCCCTTCCGCGCCCTCAACGGTGAGGCGATGGCGATGACGGCGCATATCGTCTACGACGCCATCGATTCCACTGTGCCGGCGACCTTGTCCCCCGCCGCCATCGCCCACATTCGCGAGACCATCGGCTTCGACGGTCTGCTGATGACCGACGATATCTCGATGAAAGCGCTGAAGGGACCGGTCGCGACCGACGCCATGCGCGCGCTGGATGCGGGCTGCGACATCGTCCTGCACTGCAATGGTGACATGGCAGAGATGGTGGCCCTCGCCGAGGTGGTGCCGCGCCTGACGGGCCGCGCGCTTGACCGCGCCGCCGCCGCCGAAGCCGCTCGTCCGGCGCCCGAGCCCTTTGACCGCGAGACAGCACTTCGCCAGTATCGTGCTCTTGTCGGCGAGGCGTCGGCAGCAACGAAGGGTGGCCCAGGTGTCTGACGATGATCACGATGGTATCGCCGGGGAGGCGCATGATGCCGGCGTCGAGGACGGGATCGACGAGGCTGAGCGGCTGACCCTCTCCATCGACGGGTTCGAAGGCCCGCTCGATGTGCTGCTTGATCTGGCACAGCGCCAGAAGGTCGACCTGCGCCGCATCTCGGTTCTGGCACTCGCCGAGCAATATCTGGATTTCGTCGAAAGCGCGCGCGCCAAGCGGATCGATCTCGCCGCCGATTACCTCGTGATGGCGGCCTGGCTTGCCTATCTGAAATCGCGGCTGTTGCTGCCCGAACCGGCGAAGGATGCCGAACCATCCGGCGCCGAACTGGCCGAGGCGCTGGCCCACCGGCTGGCCCGGCTGGAGGCGATGCGCAAGGCTGGCGCCGCGCTGATGGCGCGCCCACAGCTTGGCCGCGACGTCTTTGCCCGGGGTCATGCCGCAGGCCCGCCAACCACCGAGATCCGGCGGAGCGGCGGCACGCTTGCCGATCTGCTCAAGGCCTATGCCCGCGTGCAGGCCCGCGAGGCCTATCGCCCCCTTGCCGTGGAACGCCGTACCGAGGTTATGGCGCTGGATGATGCCCGCGGTCGGCTGGAGCGTTTGGTCGGCCGGAAGGCCGCGCGCCTGGTGGGCTGGCAGCGCCTCGACACGCTGCTGCCCGAGGAATGGACCGACGAGCCCGCCAAGCGGCGGAGCGCTGTCGCCTCGTCCTTTGCCGCCGCCCTCGAGCTTGCCAAGCAGGGCAAGGTCGAGATCGCGCAGGAGGGCGCCTTCGAGCCACTGCACCTCCGCGCCCGGAAGATCGACACTTGAGCGCTGTGACGGACGAGAACGCCGCGACAGGTCACGAGGATCTGGCCCCTGATATGACGGAGGGCGAGGGGCCGATCGGCGCTGATCCGTCCGGTGATGACGCGGCCCATGCGGAGCGACACGCGCCCGAGGCGCCGTTTGCCCCTCTCGATCTCCGCTTCGACGCCGCCACGTTGGAGCGCCTCGTCGAGGCGATCCTGTTCGCCAGTGCCGAGCCGATGAGCCCACGCGATATCGCCGGGCGTCTGCCCGAGGGCCATGATGACCTCAGCGCCATCACGACGGCGCTCGCCAGCCTGGAGACGCGCTACTGCGACCGCGGTGTTCGCCTGGTACGGGCAGGGCCGGCCTATGCCTTCCGCACCGCGACCGATCTTGCCGGCGTGCTGTCGACCCCGCGCAGCGAAGAAAAGCCGATGTCGCGCGCCGGGATCGAGACGCTGGCAATCATCGCCTATCACCAGCCGGTGACCCGAACCGAGATCGAGGAGGTGCGCGGCGTCGGTGTCTCGAAGGGCACGCTCGACTTTCTGCTGGAGCTTGGCTGGGTCAGGCTGGGCCCCCGCCGCGAGACGCCGGGCAGGCCAGCGACCTTTGTCACCACGACCGCCTTCCTCGACCATTTCGGGCTCTCCAGTGCCCGCGATCTGCCGGGTCTGAAGGAACTGAGAGCTGCGGGTCTACTGGACCATGAACCGCCAATGCAGAGCGAGGATGGCGCGCCTGACGATCTGTTCGACGAGGACCCGGCAGATAGTGCCACCGGCTAAGCGCAATCGCGGCTGGTCGCCGCGATGAGGTTTGCGCGGGTGCGATCTGGTTTGCCCTCAGCGACACACCCTGCAGCGGTTTGGCTTGGCTGTGAATGCTTCGTGGGCTGGGGAGAAGCCGCAGGCGGCTTCTGATCGCGCTTAAGCAAAGAGAGTGCCGCCTCAAGGGCAAGCGGGCTTTGCCCGTCGCTGGCGCGACCCTTGACCCGGCCCTCTCTTTGCGCGGCAGCGCGCGTGGGTCCGATCAGCCCTGTGCTGGCGCCAGCCCTTCAGCCTCGATCCAGACCGTTCCGGCGCCTCGAAGGTCGAAGAGGCCTGACAGGAAATCCTTCAGCACATGGGCTGCACGCGCGGCGCCCCCGTCGATTTCGGCTTCGCGGAATAGGTTGCCATGATCGGCAAACACCTCTTCGACGATCATGCCGTGGAAGGCTGCAGCCTGCTCGAAGGCCTCGCGTTGGCACCGCTGGCGCTCAGTGACCATGGGCATGACGAGACGCAGCCCCTCGGGCCGGGGTTCGAGATTGAGAAAATCATCGCTCCCCTTGATCCCGACCACCATGAAGCGGCCGGGGCTGTCACCCGCGATCAGGCGGGCGACAAACGCCGGCAGGGCCTCGACAGGCTGCCCCTCCAGCCGTCGCCAGCGATCGCTTCCGCGCGGCGCGAACACTGTCGTGAGAATAGCACCGAGGCGCGTCAAGCCACCGAGCATCCGGCTCATCCAGGTGCCTGGAAATGCTTGCTGAGCTTCAGCGCCTGGCCCTGGTAGTTGGAGCCGATATCGCGGCCGTATAGCAGGTCGGGCCGCTCGGCCATGCGCTCATAGATGAGGCGTCCCACCGGCTGACCATGTTCGAGCGCGAAAGGCGCCTCGTGACAACGCACTTCCAGTACGCCGCGCGAGCCGCTGCCGCCGGTCTCGGGATGGCCGAAACCGGGGTCGAAGAAGCCGGCATAGTGCACGCGGAACTCCCCCGCGACGGCCATGAAGGGGACCATCTCGGCCGCTGTCTCGGGTGGTACCGCCACCGCTTCGCGACTGGCCAGGATGTAGAAAGCACCGGGGTCGAGGATCAGACCGCCATGGCTGGCAGGCCGCACCGCCTCCCAGAAGTCTGCCGGGTCGTAATAGCCGATCCGGTCGAGATCGATCAGCGCGGTGTGCCGCCGGGCCCGCCAACCGACGATCCCGTCATGCGCCGCCGCCCCGGACAGATCGACCGAGAAACCAAGGCCCCCGTCAATCACCGCCTCGCCGTCCACCAGCGGATCGGCGGCATGCAGATCCGCCAGCGCGGCATCGTCCAGCGCGGGCTCGCCGCGCCTCAGCCGCAGCTGCGACAGCGTCACCCCCGAGCGCACCAGAACCGAGAAGGTGCAGGGGCTGATCTGGAGGTAGAGCGGCCCGTGATAGCCGGCCGCGACACGGTCGAAGGCATCTGAGCGATCCGTCACCAGCCGTGTCAGCAGATCCAGTCTGCCCGTCGAGGATTTGGCATTGGCCGCCCCCGCGACGTCCATGGGCAGGGCGAGCCGCTCGGCGCATTCCACGACATAGGCACAGCCGCGCTCCAGCACCGCGCCGGCGGAGAGATCGATCTCGTGCATCGCGAAATCGGCCAGCCTTTCGCCCACCTTGCGCTTGCCAGGCAGAAAGCTCGCCGAGACCCTCCAGGCCCGGCGACCGATACGCAGATCGAGGCTCGCGGGTTGCATCTGCGCTGTGGTCACCGCGGGCTCGGCGGTGATGGTGCCATCGCGGAGCATGGCACTCAGCTGCTGTGAAGCGATCACGCCGGGCCCGGCCGCAGCTTTGGCAGAGGTCTCGGTACGCGTCTCGGGCGTGGTCATCTCTGCTCGATCCTGCCTCGCCGGTGGTGGTGACGGATGATGATGGCGTGCTGAAGTGCCGTGGGCAGTGGCCGTCTGTGGCGCCGTCGATAACGGTGGGGGGCGGTCCGGGATATGGAAACGCCAGCGGACTGGCCGCTGGCGTCTCGCCCGTTGGTCGGGCCGGCGAGATTCGAACTCACGACCTCTTGCGCCCCATGCAAGCGCGCTACCAGGCTGCGCTACGGCCCGTCGGGTGGCGGTTGCCTATCGCCCGATGGGCCATGGTGCAATGGGCAAAAGCGCCATCACCGCGCTTCCAGCTGCTCGAGGATCTGCTCGAGCTTCAGGATGTGACCCGCGACATCGACGGCCGGCAGGGTGACACCAGCGTCGCTTGTCGTCTTTCCGGCGAGATTGCGCGCGGCAGACCGGCGCGATGTCGGCGCTTTCGCTGCCACGGTCGCGGTGGCGGTGGCGGTGGATGTCGCCGCCTCACCCGCCGGCGGTACATCGCCGAAATCGAGCAACGGCTGATCGGTACCTTCTGCCGCTTCGGGTTTCGTGCTTTTTCGCGCCTTTGCCTTCTCGGGCGACGTCTCTTTCGGTGTCTTTGCCGGGCGGCGCGCCTTGATGGCTGCCAGGCGCTCGGTGGTATCTCCGGGCACGCGTGCCTCGACCCCCAGCATGGCATCGCCGCGACCCCGTGCCATCACCGCGCGCTGGCCACGCTCGCGCATCACCTTCTGCGCGCCCTTGATGGTCAACCCGTCATCATAGAGGAGGGCCTTGATCCCACGTAGCAGCGCGATGTGATCGGGCCGGTAGAGCCGCCGTCCGCCGCCGCGCTTTAGTGGCTTGATCTGGCTAAAGCGCGTCTCCCAGAACCGAAGGACGTGTTGTGGGAGGTCCAGTTCCTCGGCCACTTCGCTGATCGTACGAAAGGCGTCCGGCGATTTCTCGGTCGCAGCCGATGCGCCACCTTCCCGTTCACCGGCCTGCTTGGCCGCCCGTTGCGCCGCCATCACGCGTCGGCCGCACTTGCCGCGGCATCCTCGGTCGCGGCGTTGATCCGCTCTTTCATGATGTGGGAGGGGCGGAACACCAGCACGCGGCGCGGGTCGATGGGGACCTCCTCGCCGGTCTTGGGATTTCGTCCGATTCGCTCGCCTTTCTCCCGCACGCTAAAGGTGCCGAAGGAGGAGATCTTCACGTGCTCGCCCCGCACCAGCGCACCGGAAATCTCCGCCAGGATCTTCTCGACCAGATCGGCGCTTTCATTCCGCGAGAGGCCAATCTCACGGTAGACCGCTTCCGTCAGATCGGCGCGTGTCAGGGTGCTGCCCGCCATTGTCCCTCTCCTGTTTTTTGTCGGTTAGCGGCAGACTAGCGACCGGCTTCGGCGGAGGTCAACGCGAAGTGCTTGGCCAGTTGGCAGAAAGGCGTACGCGCCTGCTACCAGCGGAGCAGCCCCGAGCCCCAGGCGAGACCGCCACCAATCGCCTCGATCAGCAGCAGATCACCGGCCTTAATGCGCCCCGAGATCACTCCTTCGGACAAGGCGAGCGGGATCGAGGCGGCCGAGGTGTTTCCGTGATCCTGTACCGTTACGATCACGCGATCCATGCCGATGCCGGTTTTCTTGGCCGTGCTCTCGATAATCCGTAGATTCGCCTGATGCGGGACGATCCAGTCGATGTCGTCGGCGGTGATTCCCGTCTTCTGCATCACCTCATGCGCCACATCCGCCAGTTTCACGACGGCATGGCGAAAGACCTCGCGCCCCTCCATCCGAACATGGCCCGCGACACCGGTCGAGGACGGCCCGCCCGATACATAGAGCAGCTGGTTGTGCGCCCCGTCCGAGTGCAGGCAGGTGCCGAGGATGCCGCGGTCGCTGCCGGCCCCGCTGCCTTCCGACCGTTCGAGTACCAGGGCACCGGCACCATCGCCGAACAGCACACAGGTCGCCCGGTCGTTCCAGTCGAGAATGCGCGAAAAGGTCTCGGCGCCGATTAGCAGCACGCGGTCCGCCTGCTCGGACAGGATCAGACCATTGGCATTGGCGAGGGCGTAGATGAAGCCGGCACAGACCGCCTGCAGATCATAGGCGAAACCCCGCGTCATGCCGAGCGCATGCTGCACCCGTGTCGCGGTGGCCGGAAAGGTCTGATCGGGCGTGGCAGTGGCGATCACGATGGCGTCGATATCCGATGCCTTGCGCCCAGCGGCCTCCAGCGCGGCCTGTCCCGCCCGCACGGCGAGATCGGAGGTCAGCTCCCCTTCCGCGGCGACGTGGCGACGGTGGATGCCGGTGCGCTGCACGATCCAGTCATGCGATGTGTCCACCTTGGCGGCGAGCTCGGCATTCGACAGCACGCGCTCGGGCAGATAATGCCCGCAGCCGGTCGCGATGGTGCGCGTGACGCTCATCGCGGCTCCTCGGCCGTGCGACCGGTGGGGTTCCCACCCTCCGCTGGCCCCGCAGGCTGCTCGCCCTGCCGCGCGGTATCATGGTCGCCTGTATCGCCCGCGCCATCATGCCCACTGGCGGGGTTCGCCACCGCCTGAAGATGGCCGGCATCGGCCCCGGATGACCGCGCGCTCGCGCCGAGATCGCCATTGCCCGCATGCGGCAGCGATGTGAGATCGAGGCGGGCGATTTCTCGCGCCACCGCGTCGTTGTAATTCTCGCGCGCCAGTTTCGCAGCCAGGCTGACGGCCGCTGCGATACCGACCGAGTCCGCATGCCCATGGCTTTTGACCAGCGCGCCGTTCAGACCGAGGAACACGCCGCCATTCACCCGGCGCGGATCGATCCTGACCGATAGCCGCCGCAGCGAGGTCAGTGCGAAGAGCGAGCCGATACGCGACAGCGGACTATGGGCAAAGGCCGACTTCAAGCCTTTGCGAATGAAGGCTGCCGTGCCCTCGGCCGTCTTGAGCGCGATATTGCCGGTGAAGCCGTCGGTCACGATGACATCGGCCGCTGTGCCACCGATATCGTTGCCCTCGACAAAGCCCACGGCTTCAAACCGCGCATCGGGGGCCGCCGCCGCCTTCTCCAGCGTCTCGGCCGTCACGCGGAGATCCGGGTGGCCCTTCTGCGGCTCGGTGCCGATGTTCAGGAGACCCACCTTGGGGCGCTCAAGACCAAAGCTCAGCCGGGCATATTCCGCGCCGAGCACCGCGTATTGCATCAGCGTGCGTGGCCCCGCGCGCGGGTCGGCGCCCACATCCAACACCGTATTGAAGCCATGTGGCTGATCCGAGGGCCAGTGCACGGCAATGGCTGGCCGGTCTATGCCGGGCGCTTTGCGCAGGAGCAGCATCGCCATCGCCAGCATCGCGCCGGTGTTGCCGCAGGACACCGCAACCCGCGCCTTCCCGTCGCGCACCGCGTCGATGGCGGCCCACATCGAGCTTTCGCGCCGGGTCCTGAGCGCGCGCGAGGGGATGTCGTCCATCCGCACGGTATCGCTGGTATGGCGCACATCGACCCGGCCGACGAGCGGCTGCGCCCGGCGCTTTTTCAACAGCTTCTCAAGGGTGGGGCCGTCGCCGAACAGCAGGAAACGGGTGTCGGCATCCTCGCGCACAAAACGCAGTAAGCCAGCGACGACTGGGGCAGGGCCCGCATCGCCGCTCATCGCGTCTATCGAGAGTGTCGGCGCGTCTGTCATGGCTTCCTATCGGCCCATAACCCGGCCAACCGAAGCATACCAGTACTGCGCCATGCCCAATTCTGCACCGGTGATCGCCTGCCGAGCGCGCCCGTTGGCCCAGGGCCGCGCGCCGGGCGGCATCAGATCACGCCGCGTCGTCGTCGAAATCGATCTCGGGCGCCATCTTCAAGACCTGGCGATCGCGGTAATAGCCGCAAGCGCCACAGACATGGTGCGGCAGCTTCAGCTCACCACAGTTCGGGCACTCGCTCGACCCCACGACCCGGAGAGCATCGTGGCTGCGCCGCATGCCGCGCTTGGAGCGCGTGACCCGGTTCTGTTGGACCGCCATGGTTCATCCTCGTGGGCTGCGCGCCAGATCCGTCGGATGGCAGCGCGGTAGCGGGATGCCAGGCACCCCCGATTTCTGCGAGACGCGGAAAATACTCGTAATGCCGTGCGTAGCAAGACCCAATTTCATGTTTTGCGACCCGTGTTTCATCCGCTTTTCCGAGATCCTGCGCGGCGTCTGTCCGTGTCTCAGTCGCCGCCGCCGTTCCCGCCCTCGTCGGGGTCAAGGCGCGCCTTCAACGCAGCCAACCCTGAGAAGGGACGCGCCGCTTCATCGGTCAGCGGCTCGGCGCCGGGAGGGCCGTAGACGCGTGTGCCGTGTTCGGCCCCCTCGGCCCGGGGGAACGGGTCGAGGGCGAGCGCCAGTGTCTCGACCATCGGCCCCGCGACATCGATGGCATCGCCCAGCGGCTCGGGTGCCCCATCGGCGTCGGCATCCAGTTCGATCTCGTTACCGCTTGGCGGCACGACACCGGGCATATAACTGCGGTCCATCGACGTCGCGACCTCAGCCACGACCGGGTCCAGCGTCACGACACAGCTCTGCACCACCGTTGCTGCCAGCCGGCCACGTAACTGCCAGCCATTCGCCTGGGGCAGCAGTTCGGCTCGAAACAACAGGGCCTCGACCGACACGATCTGCAGATAGTGGGCGATGGCCGCGCGTTCTGCGGCGTCTGGCCTGAGCTCGACGGTCAGGCCGCCCGTCTCGCTTAGCGCGCCGACGGCGACCGGATGGGTCAGCGGCAAGGGCACCTGCCAGTCTTCGGCCACGGCGGGGTGGCGTGCGGGGTGGCGTAAAGACGACGACCCGTCCTCGTCCCCGTCGCGCCCGGTCTCCGATGCACCATCGGCGTCGCGCCCTCGGCCCATCCTGCTCTCCGTCATTGATCGCCGCCAATACCGGCGCCTCGCTTGAACTTAAGCAAGACGGCGGCTATCGCAAAGCAGTCAGGCTTCTAAGAAGGACCGACCGTGCAACGCGACCGATCTTTTGCCCGCCCGAACACGTCTCGAGCGGCGTCACTCCTCGCCGCGGCGGCGCTCGGCGCGGCCGGATGCTCGCCCGTGGTCACCAGTCACGGCTACTCCCCGCCCGATGAGGTGGTGGCCACCATCCTGCCCGATGTCGATACCCGTGGCTCGGTGAGGCGCAAGATCGGCCGCCCCGGGGCGACCGGCGTCTTTACCGAGGATGGCTGGTACTACGTCTCGACCACCATCGAGAAAGAGGCCTTCTATGCCCCTGAAGTGACCGACCGGCGCATCGTCGCGGTGACCTTCGACGAGCGGGACCGGGTCGTGGCGGTGGACCGTTTTGGCCTTGAGGACGGTCAGTTCGTCGATCTCGAGACCCGGACGACCCCGACCTTCGGCCGCCAGCTCACGCTGCTCCAGCAGGTGCTCGGCAATATCGGCGCCATCGGCGACAGCACCACAATCACCGGTGGCAACTGATCGCGCGTCAGGTACCGCCGGTCTGCCAAAGCCTTGAGATGCGCTGCCGGGACGATGGATCGCCGTCGGCCCCCGTTCAGGCACTGCGCCTGACCCGGCGCTACCGCACCGCAGCCTCGCGCCGCCGGTCGAGATGCAGCCAGGCAAGCGCGCCCACCGCGAGCGTCAGGAGCGGGAGCATCACGGCCTGAACTGCCATCCAACCCAGACTGTTCAGCACCGCGCCCGACCCCAGCGAGGCGACCAGTACCAGCGCCATCACCGCGAAATCGTTGAAGCCCTGCACCCGGTTGCGCTCTTCCGGTCGGGTTGCCGTCGACAACATCGCCGTCGCGCCGATGAAGCCGAAGTTCCAACCAAGGCCGAGCAGGATCAGCGCACTCAGGAAATGGGTATAGGTGATGCCCGACATGGCGATGCCGCCGGCCAGTGCCAGGCAGATCTGGCCCGCGATCACCACGGGCACCGCGCCGAACCGCGCGACGATCCGCCCGGTGATCAGCGAGGGCGCATACATGGCCAGCACATGCGCCCTGACGACATCAGCGGTTGGGTCGGTTGAAAACCCGCAAGCCGCCATCGCCAGCGGCGTCGCGGTCATCATGAGCGTCATCATGGCATAGCTCGCCATGCCGCACAGCACGGCGACGGCAACGCTCGGCTCGCGCAGGATTTCGCTGAGGGACCTCTGGGCCTCTCTCTGGGCCTCTCTCTGGGCCTCTCTCTGGGCCTCTCTCTGGGCCCCTCTCCCAGCGTCCCCGGGCGCCTCGGGCATACCCCGCGACTGATGCGGGATGTCGAGCAAGAACAGAGGCAAGGCGCCAACCAGCATGATGCCGCCCATGACGAAGTAGGCACCGGCATAGGGTACCGGCTCCATGAGGTCGCCAAAGCGCTTGATCACCTCCGGGCCGAGCAGTGCCGAGACCAGACCGCCCGCCAGCACCCAGGAGATCGCCTTCGGCTTGTAGGCATCGCTCGCCATATCGGTCGCGGCAAAGCGGTAGAGGTTTTGCCCGGCCGTATAGAGCCCGATGCAGAAGCTGCCGAGCAGAAACAGCGCGAAAGACTGCGTGTCGATGGCATGGGCCGCGATGAACCCGCCGGCCGAGCCCATGAGAGCGCCGATCAGGAAGCCTGCGCGCCGCCCGATCCGGGCCATCAGCGCCGAAAGCGTCGGCGCGCCGAGCATCGAGCCCAGCACCATGAGCGAGATCGGCAGCGTCGCGAACAGGAGTGACGGCGCCAGCAGCCCGCCGGCAAGCCCGCCCAGCACCATGTGGACCGGCAGCAGCATGCCGAGCACCGACTGTGCCCAGGTCAGGATCACGACCGCCCTTCGGGCGCGGCTGTCGTCCACCAAGATCTCGGTCATGCTCGCCCCACATGCTCCCCGTCTGCGTCGGGGTGCATGTCCCCGGGTGTAGCGCAGCGCCTTCGTATCACAAACGCCGCTCTGGCCCGGTCGTTCTCCGCGCATTCCCCGGCCGCGAAGCGGTGCGAGTTTAGCAGCGGCTCTTTTGCTTTGCCATCCGGCCCTCGGCATGCGCCGGTGGCTCCGACGTCTATCGGTGACCGTGCGCTCAGACAGCCATGCAGGGCAGTCACTCGGGCTGTCGTCACCTGGGCCATTGACGCTATTAGGTGGTGATGATGGACTTTTGGGCCGAAACACCACGTTGCCGGGGGCGTCATTGATTTCGATCAGGAACGCGAATCTGTCGCGCTGCTCTGATAAGCGGCAGATGCGGTTGAAGGCGGCAGATCATGCCAGGCGGGAACGGCAACGTTGGTGACAGACCGGCTAGCGCAGCCGTCGCAGCCGGGCCCGATTGCTCAGGCGGCGACTGCCGGGCGGGTCCTGACGGTGACGTTGGCGAACAGGCGCTGCGGTCCTTTGCCGAGCTGATCATCGGGCACGTCGTCAGCGCCCACCGCGAAGGGCGCGAGCCCGTTGTGCTGGTCGACGAGACGCTGCATGACCTGCCGGCCGACCTGTCCGCAGAACCCCTGCCAACCCACCCAGCCTCGACGCATCCCGGTCAGGCGCGGGCCGGCGCCGACGCGTAAGCGCTGATACCGGTGATGTTCGTGCCGATGAGCTGTATCGGTTTCAGCCCGAGTTGAGGGACGGTTGGAGGGGCTTGGGCACCGTCTTTACCCGTCAAGGGCCCCGGGGCGGGCATCGCGCGCCATGTGGTCCAGCACGCCGTTGACGAACCCGGGCTCGCGCCCGCTCGGGAAGAAGGCCTTTGCGATATCGACATACTCGCCGATGACGACTTTGGCCGGGGTCTTCGGCGTGTCGACGAGTTCATAGCCCGCCGCGCGGAACAGGGCGCGCAGCGTCGCGTCGATCCGACCAAGCGGCCAGCGCGCGTTTAAGGCGTCATCCGTCAGGTGGTCGATGCGCACCTGTCGGCGATGCACACCCTCGAGCAGCGCGCGAAACAGCCCGATATCCGGATCGGCGAAGCGCAGCCCCTCGACATCGCTGCCTAGGCGGTGTGTCTCAAACTCCTGGCGTACATCGCGCCAATCGGCGCCCGTCACCTCAAGCTGATAGAGCGCCTGCACCGCCGCTAGCCGCGCGGCCGATCGTGCCAGCCGCGCTTTTCCTCGCGTCTGTGTTTTGTCCTGGGCTCGCGCCCGTCCACGGGACGGGTCCTTGGCTTGATCCGCCGCCTGTTCTTGGTCGCTCTCTGTCGTTCGCTCGTCGGGCGTTTCCTCGGCGCTGGCCCCTGCGGGATCGCCAGCTGTGTCGGGTTTTCGCTCAGGCATCTCAGACGGTCCCTTCACCCTCGGCCCCTGGGGCAGACGCGCCGGCAGAGGCTAGCATGGTCGCGCCCTGCAGCCCGCTCGGCGTGGACTGTATCACACCGCCGCGGAACCTGCGGGCGAGGGCGATGAGATGCAGGCACGCCTCGGCCGCGCCGCCGCCCTTGTTCTGCCCCGCGGGATCGGCGCGCAGTTCGGCCTGGCGCTGGTTCTCCACCGTCAGGATGGCATTGCCGATGGCAAGGCCGCGGTCGACGCCAAGCAGCGTCAGCCCGCGCGCGCTTTCCTCGCAGACCGTCTCGTAATGCGTGGTCTCGCCGCGGATCACGCAGCCGATCGCCACATAGCCCTCGAAGCCGCGCCCGTCGGCGGCGAGCCTGATCGCCGGCGCCACCTCCAGTGCGCCGGGCACCTCGATAAGCTCGACCCCCGCGCCGGCCCGCGCCAGCGCAGCCCGGGCGCCGGCGATCAGCCCATCCGCGATGGCCCGATAATAAGGCGCCGCCACGATCAGCACGCGCGGGGCGGGCACGAGATCGGGCAGGGGAAGTTGGCCGGCATCGCTATGCTCTGCCATGGAGGTCTCCGGTCATGATGGCGTGCCATAGCCGCTGGCTACGGCAGTCGCTCAGTCGTTGCGTGGTATCGCGCGGGTATCGGTGATGGTGATGCCAAAACCCTCAAGCCCCACCACCTTCGGTAGCGGAGAATTGGTGAGCATCACCATCTCGCTCACCCCCAGCGCCTGCAGGATCTGCGCGCCGACCCCGTATTGGCGTAATTCCTTCGGCGAGGTCTGGCGCGGGGTCAGCCTGTCCGAGATCGCGTTGGACGAGGTGTCTCGGATCATGATCAGCGCGCCGGTTCCCTCGTCGGCGATGGCCCGCATGGCGTTCGGCACCTGACCCGCCCGTTCGGGGTTGAGCGCCAGCACGTCCTCCAGCGGGTCGAGCACATGCATGCGCACCAGCGCCGGGCGGGCATGGGCGACGTCGCCTTTGATCAGGGCGAAATGCTCGTTGCCATCCGGCGCGTCTCGGAAGACGCGCAGCTGCCAGTCGCCGCCATAGTCCGAGGTGATCGTCGTCTCCGTCACCTGGGCGATCAGGTTATCGTGGCGGCGACGATAGGCGATCAGGTCGCTGATGGTGCCGACCTTGAGACCGTGCAGTTGGGCGAAGGCCACGAGATCGGGCAGGCGGGCCATCGTCCCGTCTTCCTTCATGATCTCGCAAATCACGCCAGACGGTCGCCGACCGGCGAGCCGCGCGATGTCCACCGCCGCCTCGGTATGCCCCGCGCGCACCAGCACGCCGCCGTCGCGGGCGCGCAGCGGAAAGACATGGCCCGGCGTCGCGATATCCTGCGGCCCGCTGTCGGGATCGATCGCCGCCGCCACCGTCAGCGCGCGGTCATGGGCCGAGATGCCGGTGGACACGCCCTCGCGTGCTTCAATCGACACCGTAAAGGCCGTCTCGTGGCGCGATTGGTTCTGCGCGGCCATCAGCGGCAGGCCCAGACGGTCGATATCCTCTCCCTGCATGGCCAGACAGATCAGCCCACGGCCATGCGTGGCCATAAAGGCCACGGCCGCGGCATCGGCGGCATCGGCCGGGATTACCAGATCACCCTCGTTCTCACGGTCCTCGTGGTCGACGAGGATCACCATGCGCCCCTCGCGCGCCGCTTCGATGATCTCGGCCGCCGGGCTGATGGCGTCGCTGTAGTCGGTTCTGTCGCTCATGGCTGGTCGATGGCTCCGGGCGTGCTCGGGCTGCGACATAGACCGAGGTCGGCGCCAAAACCAGAGGAGGGGATGCCGCAATGCTTGCAATCGCGCTCTTAAATACTGTAGTTTCAGTTGTAACAGAAACTACAGTATTAGCGGTTTTGGAGCGGCGAATGATCGAGCATCGGTGGGAAGCGCAAACGGCGCGTGTGGCGGCCATTCGTGCCGAAGCTCGGACGAGGGCAGGCGGGGCCGCCGATCTCGCGCTGAGGGCATCCAGCTATCGGGCGCTCTATGCGGCATCGGGCGGCACCTTCACCTTTCCGTTGCTCGCCGCGCATGGCGCACTTTGGGCGGCAGGGTACTTCCGTTGCAATCTGGTGATCGGTCATGCGGCGAACCGGGTTCTTCCTCTGCCGGGAGCAGCCAGGCGCCACTGGTCACACGATGGCCGGTCGCCCGAGGCCCGAAAGGCCCGCGCGGGTAGGCTCGAGGCCTTTGCCGATGCCTTCCGCGAGATCAACCGACGCGTCTGCGAGGAGACCTGGGCCGCCTATCACCTGACCGCCCATCCCCGCGTCGATGCAACGGCCGCCGGCGTGCCCTCCGCCTTGGTCGATGCGCTGGCGCTCTGCCACGATGCGGCTCGGCGGCGCATGCGCCTCAGCCCTGGCGAACGGCACAGCGTCTTCGAGGCCTTTTTCCGCTGGGAGCAGGAGAGCGTCGTGGCACCGGCGGTGACCCGCGCCTTTGCGATGCTCGATTGGCCGCTTGCCGAGGCCATCGCGCGGCGCCCGCGCATTGGTTTTCGCTATTTCCCACGTTTCACCGCGCTCAGCTTCCGCGATTTCGGTGATCAGAACGAGCGCATTGCCCATGGTCTGAAGGCGCATGCTCTGGCCGAGCGGGTAGGATGGTCGACGGTCGAGCGCAGTCTCGACGGCTACGGCGTCGCCCTGTCTGCGCCGAAGATGATCGCTGTCGACACCACGCCGTGCCGGCCCGTCGGTTATCCGCTCTCCGCCAGCCGCGCGACATAGCGGGCCAGAAGGTCCACCTCCAGATTGACCTCCGACCCTGCGGCCGCATCGGCAAGGTTGGTCACCGCCCAAGTGTGCGGGATGATGTTGATGCCGAACAGCGCATCCTCCGCCCGGTCGGTCACGCTGTTCACGGTCAGCGAGATCCCATCCAGCGCCACCGAGCCCTTTTGCGCGAAATAGGGTGCGAGCGCCTTCGGGGCTGCGATCTCAACCCGATGCGAGCCACCTTCGGGCGCGATGCTCTCGATCCGTCCGACCCCGTCTACATGGCCCGAGACGATATGCCCGCCAAGTTCCTCTCCGACCCTGAGCGAGGGCTCGAGGTTAACCTTTGTCCCGGCGCGCCAGTGCTTCAGCGTGGTGACCGAGCGGGTTTCGCCCGAGACATCGACGGCGAACCAGTTCTGACCTGCCTCCACCCCAGTCGCCACGGCGGTCAGGCAGCAGCCGTTGCAGGCGATGGATGCGCCGATCTCGATGGTGCCGGCGGGTCGGGCGCAGCCGATCACGATGCGCGTGTCGCCCATCGGCTCGATCGACATGACCCGACCGACTTCACGGACGATCCCGGTGAACATGGGGCGCGCTCTCCTAAGGCTGACCATGCGGGATTGCGCATGGTGGAGCGGAGGTAGCCCTGCGCTGGCCGCCCCGCAAGCCTTTGGCCCCGTGATAAGCCCCGTGATAAGCCCCGTCATAAGCCCCGTGATGGGCCCCGTCATGGGCCCGTCATGGGCCCGACATGGACCCCGACATGGACCCCGACATGGACCCCGACATGGACCCCGACATCGGCTCAGTCATGGCGATGGCGTGCGCTCATCCGCGGCAACGTCTTTCTTCAAAACGAATGTCACGCCGTGCGCCGCCTGTACGCGCTGCGTTCGTGACCCGTCCCGTCCTGTGTTGTGGTTAGGCGAATCTCAACGGAACGGGGCGAGAACGCGGTGAGAGGGCCGGTCGCGCGCAGGCCGCCCAGACCTGCATCGATCCATTCAATGGAACCGTCAGAAGGATGGCCCCATGTCCCCCGCTTTTCGTCTGCCGCGCATACTCGTCGTCGCGTTTGCGGCCCTGTCCCTCACTGCCTGCGCCCTGCCGCGCAGCGGCCCCAGTTCGGGTGAGATCACCGCGGCCGCGCCCGATCTGCCTTTCACTGTTGTCCCCATCACCCCCGCGATAACCGAGGCCACGCGCCAGGAGCCGGTGCTGGGCTTCACCCGCCGCTTCACGGAAACCGCGTTGGTCTCGACCGAACTGATCGCCGCCGGCGACGTGCTCTCGGTTACCGTGTGGGAGAACAGCGAGGCCGGCTTGCTGTCGGCCACCGGCATCGGCTCCACCACCATGCCAGATGTGCGTGTCAGCCGCAGCGGCACGATCCATGTGCCCTATGTCGGTCGCGTCCGCGCCGCCGGCCGCACGCCGGCCAGCCTAGCCAGGGCCATCCGCGAACAACTATCAGAACGCGTGCTCAATCCGCAGGTGGACGTCTTCACCCATCCATCCGAAGCGCGGCAGGTGAGCGTGCAGGGCGTGGTCGGCGCCCCCGGCATCTACAACATCCGCGGCACAAGCCGGACCCTCTTGCCGATGTTGGCCGAGGCCGGCGGCGTGTCGGCTGATCCCGAAGTGGTGCGCCTCAGCCTCCGCCGCGGGGCGGAGACCGGGCAGGTCTGGCTGCAGGATCTCTACGACCGACCCGAGATGAACGTCCCCCTCGCACCCGGCGACGCCGTGATTGCCGAGCGGGACCGCCGGGCCTTCACCGCCCTCGGCGCGGTCGGCCAGACAACGCGGGTGCCGTTCCCGCACCGACGGTTGTCGCTGGCCGATGCCCTCGGCCAGATCGGGGGGCTTCGTGACGATTTCGCCGATCCAAGCGGGGTCTTCGTGTTTCGCGATGAAAGCGCCGGCGTGATGGCGCGCCTCGACGCGGCCTCGCGTCCGACATCGGGGCAGGCGCGGGGCAAGGTGGTCTATATCCTGGATCTCACGCGGCCGGGCGGGATGTTTCTCGCCCGCGACTTCATCATGCGCGACGGCGATACGCTCTATGCGACCACAGCGCCCTTCGTCCGCTTTCGCCAGGTGCTCCAGACCATCGCCCCGGCCATCGGGCTCGCCGGGTCGGCCCGCTCGCTCGGTGGTTTCTGAGATGGTGGCGCACCGCAAGAGCAAGACCGCGCCCATGCTCCGGCGCCCCCGGCCCACGCCACGCCCCCGCGCTTTGGGCGGCGCCGGTATTCTGCCCAAGCAACACGAAGGCGAAAAGGCCGAGAAAACGCCGGTGAACAAAGGATTTGCCAGCAGGGTGCCGGCGAAAGCACCCGGCGCGCCACCCCAAGCAAGCGCATATCGAAGGGCCGCCTCCTCCGCGCCATCTGCACCGCGCGCGGCCAGGAAGGTCGCGGGATTGCCGGCCTATCGCGCCCGCCCCGGTTTGCCGACCCACGCCACCATCAGGCGGCTCACACCGCTCGCCGCGGCGCCCATCACCGACCGTCAGACCGGCGCACCCGCTTGCGGTGTCCAGCAAGCCATCACGTCGCCCTCCAGCGTATCGAGCGATTGCAAGGTGAAACGCGGGGCGCCGGCGAGGGTCGTCAGACCAAGCTGGCCGAGCGCCGCGATTCCCTCCGCACCGATTGCGGCTCCTGCCGTGAAAGTCACCAACCTGTCCACCAGCCCCGCCGACAGTAAGGCTGCCGCCAGCCGGCCCCCCCCTTCGCAAAGCACCGAGTTGACCCCCTCCAATGCTAGGCGCGCTAGCATCGCGTCGGGCGCCGGCAGGGCCGAGGGGAGCGCCGACACCTGCGGGTCGAGCACGTGGCCATGGCCTGGCGGAGGCACGGCCAAGGGCGCCTTGGCAGGGGCCGCGTGCTGAGCGAGCGCCGCCTGCGGCACCCGGGCGACCGGCGCGATCTCGAGGAGGCGGACGCCCTTTGCGCTCAATGCTGCCCCCCGGGCGGCGATCGCGGCGCCTTCGCCTGCATCCGCCGCATCGAAGGGACGATGCAACAGCCAGACCGCCTGCTCTGCGGCGGTGCGGGCGAGCCTACTCCCGTGCGGCAGGCTGAACGCCGGGTCCGCCACAACACGCCGAGGCTGCGCGACCGCGTCGCCGAGCCCCCGGACATCCAGCATCGGATCATCGGTGCGCGCGGTTCCGGCGCCGATCAGCACGGCATCGGCTTCGGCGCGCATCACATGCACCATGCGCCGCGCCGCGGGCCCGGTGATCCAGCGGCTCTCTCCCGCGGCCGTCGCGATCCGCCCGTCCAGCGTGGTGGCGAGCTTCAGGGTGAGTGCGGGACGGCGCCGGGTGACGCAACTCAGAAAGCCATCATTCACGGCCGCGGCCTCATCAGCGCACGGGCCGACACTCACCGCGACGCCCGCGGCGCGCAACCGGGCAAACCCGCGGCCCGAGACGCGGGGATCGGGATCGACCATGGGGCAGACGACCCGCGCCACCCCCGCCGCGATCAGCGCATCCACACAGGGCGGCGTCTGCCCATGATGCGCGCAGGGCTCAAGGGTCACATAGACCGTTGCCCCCGCGGCCGAGAGGCCGCGCGCCGCCAGCCTCGCCAGCGCCTCGGCCTCGGCATGTGGCCTGCCGCCTGGCGCCGTGACACCTCGCGCCAGCAGCTGCCCGCCACGCACGATCAGCGCCGCGACCGCCGGATTGGGAGCAACGCTGCCCCGCCCGCGTCGGGCAAGCGTCAGAGCCGCCGCCATCCAGCGCAGGTCCTCTGCTGCCTCCCCGGTCTCGGGGCGCGCGGCCATGGCGTGCTCAGTCCGTGTCCGTCGGCGTGTCGGACTTGTTCTCGGATCTCTGGTCGTGCGGGCGCAGTTCGCTGACGAACTCCTCGAAATCCGCCACCTCCTGGAAATTCTTGTAGACCGAGGCGAAGCGCACATAGGCCACGGTGTCGATCCGGGCGAGGCTTTCCATCACGATTTCACCGATGGTGTCCGACGCGATATCGGTGTCGCCAAGGCTCTCCAGCCGCCGCACGATCCCGGAGATCATCTGCTCGACCCGCTCGCCCTCGATCGGCCGTTTTTGCAGCGCGATGCGGATGGAGCGGGCGAGCTTGTCGCGATCAAAGGCCTCGCGCTTGCCGTTCTTCTTGACCACCACGAGATCGCGGAGCTGCACGCGCTCATAGGTGGTGAAGCGGCCACCACAGCTCGGGCAGAGCCTGCGGCGCCGGATGGCGACATGGTCCTCGGCAGGTCTGGAATCCTTCACCTGCGTATCGACATGGCCGCAGAAGGGACATCGCATGCGCTAGTCTCCGCTCGCTCTCTCGCGTCGAGATCACCGCGCCCGCCGCGACAAGGACAGAGGCCTTGTGCCGGATGGTCACATAGCCCCTACATCTGCGGCATATCTACCACAAACGGTCGCCGCCGCCCATCACCAGACAGCAGATGCACAGCGCCAAGCGGGACTGCAGCGGGTCGCCGGGTTGCCGGACAGGGGCCATGCCGTTCGATGCCGTGCGGTTGACTGCAACCCCTCGCCTAGTTCCGCCTTGGGCAGGGGAACTGACGAGGGCGTGGCAAAGCGGTTCGCCTGCGCGGTTCTTTGGGCAGGCACCAGAGCGCATGAGGCCGCGCTGAGTACCATGTGCCGCCACTGCTGATTTCCGATGCAACCCGGTTCTGCGTCTTCTCACCACGCAAGCGATACCCGACCTGAGCGCAGGTCACCGCGGTGGCCTCAGGTTCTCGGAAGGGCGCTCAATCGGTGACGGGTTTTTTCAGCGCGCTGGCGCTGACTTCAGGGGCCCTCACGCTGCCGAGGCGCTCCGGCGTCTGCCCTTCGCCACCGCGGAAAACGATCACCTCGCCCTCTTCGGCACCGCCGCCGAGCAGCGCGCTGATGTTCACCTGATGCGTGACGAGCATCATCGTGTTCGTGCCGCTCGCCCCGTCGATGAGGCGCCGAAGTTCCGCGGTCTGCGCCTCTGCCTTGTCGGGCGCGTCGATGAAGGAGTTGAGCGCCGGTTGCTCCATCACCGTGCCGACGCCGAGCAGTCGCGCGGTTTCCAGACATCGGCACCACTGGCTTGAGAGCAACAGGCGAAACCGTGCGCGGCCCATTTTGAGCATGCGCCCGGTCAGCACTGCCTGCACGCGCCCCTCACGGTCGAGCGTGCGCTGCGTCGAACAGTCGGCCAGCGTAAAACCCGCTGGATCGCCGGTGCCCGGGGCGATGGCATGGCGCATGATCGCGTGCACCCCGGGCTGGGCGAGGCGTGCCAGCAGGCTGCGGCCGGCATCGTCGAGCAGATCTGCCTGTGCTGCCGCATAGCCTGCCGGCAAAAGGCCGGCGCCGAAACCGGCACCCGTCGCCGCAGCAGCGCTGGCCCCCGCCAGGAACCCCCGTCGATGCATCCTCGCCTCCCTCGATAGTCGTCTCGTCACGATCCGCCCGCGCCCTTCAACCGGCCACGCCGCCCTCACGGACGCCCCACTTCCCCTAACATAGAAATCGGGCCGTGGAGGGTCTCTCCACGGCCCGGAAAAGCAACGATGCTTCAGAGAGATGATCGGCCATCTGAGAGCCGACCAGCGCCTGATCAGCGGTGCTCAGAGCGCCTGGTAAATCGGGAACTTGCCCGTCAGCGCCTTAACCTTCTCGGCCACGGTCTGCTCGACCGCCGCATTGCCCTCTTCGCCGTTCTTGGCGAGGCCATCGACGACTTCGGTGATCAGCTTGGCGACTTCGCGGAACTCGGCCTCCTTGAAGCCGCGGGTGGTGCCGGCGGGCGTGCCGAGGCGCAGGCCCGAGGTGACCATCGGCGGCTCAGGATCGAAGGGAATGCCGTTCTTGTTGCAGCAGATATGGGCGCGCAGCAGCGCTTGTTCGGCCGCATTGCCCTTCACGCCCTTCGGCCGCAGGTCCACCAGGCAGAGATGGGTGTCGGTGCCGCCCGTGACTATATCAAGCCCGCCCTTGATCAGCTCGTCGGCCATCGCCTTGGCGTTGTCGATCACCTGCTTGATATAGGCGCGGTACTCGGGCCGCAGCGCTTCGCCGAAGGCGACGGCCTTGGCGGCGATCACATGCATCAGCGGCCCGCCCTGCAGACCCGGGAACACGGCCGAATTGATTTTCTTGGCCAGCGCCTCGTCGTTCGTGAGGATGATGCCACCGCGGGGACCACGCAGCGTTTTGTGCGTGGTCGAGGTCGCGACATGCGCATGATCCAGCGGGTTCGGGTGATGGCCCGCCGCCACGAGGCCCGAGAAATGCGCCATGTCGACATGCAGGATGGCACCCACGCTGTCGGCGATCTCGCGGAACTTCTTGAAGTCGATCTGGCGCGGCACGGCCGAGCCGCCGGCATAGATCAGCGCCGGCTTATGCTCCTCGGCTAGCTTGGCGACCATGTCGTAGTCGATCAGGTTGTCTTCCTTCGACACGCCATACTGCACGGCATTGAACCATTTGCCGCTTAGGTTGGGGCGGGCGCCGTGTGTCAGGTGACCGCCCGAGGCGAGGTCCATGCCGAGGATCGTGGCACCCGGCTTGATCGTCGCCAGCATCACCGCCTGGTTAGCCTGCGCGCCCGAATGGGGCTGCACATTGGCAAAGCCGCAGTTGAAGAGCTTCTTGATCCGCTCGATCGCCAGGCTTTCGGCGATGTCCACGTTCTCGCAGCCGGCATAGTAGCGCCGGCCGGAGTAGCCCTCGGCATATTTGTTGGTCATCACCGAGCCCTGCGCCTGCATCACGGCGCGGCTGGCGATGTTCTCCGAAGCGATTAGCTCGATCTCGTCCTGCTGGCGGCGCAGCTCGCCGACCATCGCCTTGTAGATCTCGGGGTCACGGCTGTTCAGGTCCTCGGCAAAGAAACCGGGATCGTTGATCTTGGCGTCCATGTTCTTCTCCCACAGGGCAGGCGCTTGGCATTGGGCGGGGCCTGACCGACCTTTGTCGTCCGGGCGCCACATTAGGGACGACGTATCGGTGAGACACGTAAAAACCCGTCGCAGGGCGCCGTGAGACGGCCGTAGTTTCACCTGTTGAAAACTTGAAGGCTCCGATTGGCCCGCTCGGCCTGCAGAAGAGGGGTCGGCGGCAGGCGGAGTGGCGCGACGTGCGATTCAAGAACCTCTCGATCGAGGCCAGCGACGCGCCCGATGCCCAGGCCGCATGCCGGCGCCTGCGCCATCGCTACGGTCACGCGCCGCGGGGCGAGGCCGATTGTATCGTGGCCCTCGGCGGTGACGGCTTCATGCTGCAGACACTTCATCAAAGCATGGCGCATCGCCTGCCGGTCTACGGCATGAACCGTGGCACGGTCGGCTTCCTGATGAACAATTATGCCGAAGACGGCCTGCTGGAGCGCCTCGCCGCGGCCAAGGACGCGGTGATCAATCCGCTCCGCATGACGGCGCAGACCCCGGGCAAGCCCGACCGCGTGGCGCTTGCCATCAACGAGGTCGCGCTGCTGCGCGAGACGCGCCAGGCCGCGAAGCTGCGCGTCTGGATCGACGGCGAGGTGCAGCTCGATGAACTGATCTGCGATGGTGTCATGCTGGCCACGCCGGCGGGCTCGACGGCCTATAATCATTCCGCCCATGGGCCGATCATCCCCATCCGCGCGCGCCTTCTGGCGCTGACCCCGGTGGCGGTGTTCCGGCCACGGCGCTGGCGCGGTGCGCTGCTGCCCTACGAGGCCGAGGTCAGGATCGACATCCTCGACCAGTTCAAGCGCCCGGTCTCCGCCACCGCCGATCATGTCGAGGTGCGTGATGCTGGCCGCGTCGATATCGCCCTCGCCTCCGACATCGATCTGCACCTGCTGCACGATCCGGGCCAGAGCCTGGAGGACCGCGTGATCCGCGAGCAGTTCTCGGTCTGAGCGAGAAATGCAGCCACTGCGTGCGGGAAGCCTGCGATTGTCCCAAATCAGAGTGCCAAACAGCGTAAACATGCCTTGCATCGACCGCATTGGGTAAAGAAAAAGCTTATTGTCGTAATGGGTTGGAAAGCGTTGAAAGCTGTGGGTGCGCGAGTGGTGGCGTTGTTGAACGCGAGATCGAAAAGCGAGCAGGTAACTGGCGGCCGGCGCGGCTTCCTGCGTTGCCAAAGTGGCGCTGCGACGTTGGATTGGCTCGCTGTAGCGGCGGGTGGCGTGATGGTGGCCGTCCTGGTGGTTACCTTCGTCGGCGACGATGCCATCGGCGTCGTGAGTGACCTGAATGACCGCGAAGCCGTCCACGAAGCCGCCGTCGCCGCGGTGGCAGAGCGTGAGCGCCGCCGCGAGATAGAAGAGCATGGCGCTGAGCCTCGGCGCATATATTATCCCGACAGCCCGGAGGCTGATGGCGGCGCGCGCAGTGCGGGCGCGTCCCCGGCAACATCGGCGTCGCTGCAGATCGACACCCGGGGCGGCGGTGCCACTGGCGCGTTCGAGCCTGCGATAGCCGAGCCCCGCCGTGTCGATCCGTCTTCTGACGGTCCCGTCGTGCCGGCCTTCGACGTCAAGTTCGACGATACCTCAGAGCTGGTTCCTGGGCTGATCCCGAGTAGTGAGCAGGAGAGCTGTCTCGACGAAGTCCGTGCCAATCCCTTCGTCTCCGAGAGCCTGATCAACACGGCCGGCTGCGATGCCGCCGACGGCCCGGTGATCTCCGAGCCGCAGCGCACCGACGCGCAGGTCACGGGTCTAGCGATCTCCGAGACGCCGGCGCAGGACGCGCCAGCCTTTCAGTTCGACACGCCCGGCAAGGTCGCAGACTGCGATCCCGCCGTCGCCGATAACCCGTTCCTGACCGATAGCCTGCGCGCGGCGGCAGGATGCCCCGTGGGTGGCACGGCGGACTGACACGGCGTTGCGGCAGGCACCATCGCCCTGCCGTCGCATGGGCCGGGTTTGGCGCCGCTTCTGTTGACGCCGCGCCCCGCTGCGGGCAAGCCGGTGGAGCGTCGAGATAACGGGCGCCTGGGCGATCCGCTGCCGGGGACAGAACATGACCGTCGGAGAGCAGCTGCGCTGGTGGGGTCTCGGCCTCGCCGTAAGCCTCTTGTTGGTGTGGTTTCTCTCGGCGCCGCTGTTGCCCTTCATCCTCGGTGCCGCCATCGCTTACCTGGCCGATCCCGCCGCAGATCGGCTCGAGGCGCTCGGGCTTAGCCGTCTCTCGGCCACAGTCTCGCTCAGCCTCACGCTGGCCTTCTTCTTCTTCGGCGCGGCGCTCTTGCTGGTGCCGGCGGTGATCGACCAGGTGCGCAGCCTGATCGAGAACGCACCCGCCTATATCGACACCGCCCAATCGCTGATCGTCAAACTCTCCTCGGCGCCCGAGGGGGGTAAGGCGGCGGCGCTTTTCGACCGCATGACGACGATCCTGCAGGAGCGCACCGAGAGCTGGTCGGTCCGTGTGCTGGAGAATGTGTGGCTTGGCGGTCTGGCGCTGATCGACTTCCTGACGATCGCCGTCATCACGCCGGTCGTCGCCTTCTACCTGCTGCACGACTGGGACCGGATCATCGCGACCATCGACGATCTTGCGCCGCGCCAGCACCAGTCGATCGTGCGCCGCCTCGCGCTTGAACTCGATGACGTCCTTGCGGGCTTTGTGCGCGGGCAGATGACAGTCTGCATGATCCTCGGCAGCTTCTACGCCGTGGGGCTGATGCTCGTCGGCCTGCAGTTCGGGCTGCTCGTCGGGCTTTTCGCGGGGCTGATCAGCTTTATCCCCTTCATCGGCTCGATCCTTGGCGGTGTGATCTCGATCGGCATTGCCATCGGCCAGTTCTGGAACGAGCCGCAGATGATCATCGCCGTCGCGATCATCTTCGCCATCGGCCAGGTGGTGGAGGGTAACTACCTGACGCCAAAGCTGGTCGGTGGGCATGTCAAGTTGCACCCGGTCTGGCTGATGCTGGCCCTCTCGGTGTTCGGGGCGCTGATGGGGTTTGTCGGTATGCTCGTCGCCGTACCCGCTGCCGCTGCCATCGGTGTTCTGGCGCGTTTTCTGGTCCAGCAGTACCGGTCTGGCCGTCTTTACCGGGGCGACCCGGCCTGGCGCGCGGCGATGGCCCGGGCCGAGGCGATGGAGGCGGCGCGCGAGGGCGACATCGAGCCTGCCGAGCCCGCAAAACCAGCCGCCGCGGACAGCCGAGCCCGCCCATCCAGCCCCGCCGACCAAGGCGATGCGGCCGAATGAGCGAGAGCCGACAGCTGCCGCTGACTATGCCGCCACGCACGGCCCTGGGGGCCAGTGATTTTGCCATGACCCCTGCGAATGCCGACGCCGTCGCCATGCTCTCGGCGCCCGGCCGCTGGCCCCGGGGCAGGCTGGCGCTGGTCGGGCCGCCCGGGGCCGGCAAGACCCATCTGGTGCGCATGCTCTTCGCCGAGGGTGATGCCCACCTGATAGAGCCAGCCGACGTTATCGCCCATGCGCCGCCGGCCCATGCCCGCCACGCCCTTGTGATCCTAGAGTGCGCCGAACGCGTTGCCGGCAACCACGCCGCCGAGAGCGCGCTCTTCCATCTCTACAACCTACTCGGCGAGCAGGGCGGGCGACTTCTTCTGACGGCGCAGCAGACACCCGCGCAATGGCCGCTCGCCCTGCCCGAACTTGCCTCGCGCCTCGCCACCGTCGGTGTGGTCCGCATCGACCCCGATGAGGGGCTGGTGGTCGCCGTGATGCTGAAGGCCGCCGAAGATCGCGGCATAGATCTGGCGCCCGACGCGATCACGTATCTGATGACCCGGATCGAGCGGGATCTGGGCTCGGTGCACGCGCTGATCGCGGCCCTCGACGCCAAGGCCACCGGGCGCAAACGGCGCCATGTCACGAAGCGCCTCGCCGGGGAGTGCCTGCGCGAGCTATATCTGTCGGGCGAAACCGCTGATGAACCCGGTCATGCAGCCGATGCGCAGGAGTAGTCCGATGCGTGCTGATTTCCTGAACACCGCGACGACCGAGATCCCGCCCCAGCACCGTATTGACATCGATGCGAGTGGGCCCGAGCGCTTTTTCAACCGCGAACTGTCATGGCTGGCCTTTAACTGGCGGGTCTTGGAAGAGGCAGAGAACCGGCGCCAGCCCTTGCTGGAGCGGGTGCGGTTTCTCTCGATCTCCGGCAACAATCTGGATGAGTTCTACACTGTCCGCGTCGCGGGTCTCCGCGCCCAGATGATGGCCGATCTCGACAGCCGCTCGCTCGACGGCCTGACGCCGACCCAGCAGCTGATGCGCATCGATGCCGATGCGCTGGCGCTTCAGCGCGAGCAGCAGCGCGTCTGGCGCAAGCTCCAGCACGAGATGGCGGGCGAGGGAATCCATGTCGTCACGCCCACGACGCTGACCAGCGATGACCGCGCGGCGATGGAGCGGCATTTCCTCGAGCAGATCTTCCCCGTTCTCTCGCCGCTGGCCATCGATCCCGCGCACCCGTTCCCGTTCATCCCCAACGAAGGCATGGCGCTTGCGCTCAGCCTGCGCCGCGCGCGCGATGGTGAGCCGCTGGATGCGCTGATCCCGATGCCACCGCAACTTGATCGTTTCATCCGCCTGCCTGTGGCGGCCGACGGCGCGATCCGCTTTCTGCCGCTCGAGAGCCTGGTGCAGATGTTCCAAAGCCAGCTGTTCCCTGGCTATGACCTGACCGGGCATTGCCTGTTCCGGGTGCTGCGCGACAGCGATCTTGAGCTTGAGGAAGAGGCCGAAGATCTCGTGCGCGAGTTCGAGACCGCGCTCAAGCGCCGTCGCCGGGGCGAGGTGATCCGCCTGAAGCTCTCGGCCAATGCACCGCCCGCGCTTCGCGAGCTGATCATCCGCGAATTGCACGCCCGGCCCGAGGAGGTGATCGAGGTCGACGGCGTCGTCGGCATCAAGGCGCTGAGCGAGCTTGTGCTCGACGACCGGCCCGATCTCAAATTCGCACCCTACCAGCCCCGCTTTCCCGAACGTGTGCGCGACCATGACGGCGATATCTTCGCCGCCGTCCGCGCCAAGGACATGCTGCTGCACCACCCATATGAGAGCTTTGAGATCGTCGTGCAGTTCCTGCGCCAGGCGGCCAGCGACCCGGATGTCATCGCCATCAAGCAGACGCTCTACCGCACCTCCAAGGACAGCCCCATCGTCGCAGCACTTTGCGAGGCGGCAGAGGACGGCAAATCCGTCACCGCGCTGGTCGAGCTCAAGGCCCGTTTTGACGAGGCCGCCAATATCCGCCAGGCGCGCCAGCTCGAGCGGGCAGGGGCGCAGGTCGTCTTCGGCTTCGTCGATCTCAAGACCCATGCCAAGATCTCGACCGTGGTCCGGCGCGAGGGCAAGCAGCTGGTGACCTACACCCATTTCGGCACCGGCAACTACCACCCCAACACGGCCAAGATTTACACCGATCTCTCGCTTTTCACCTGTTCGGCCACCCACGCGCGCGATGCGGTCAAGATCTTCAACTACACCACCGGCTATGCCGAGCCGATGGGGCTCGAGAAGGTGCAGGCGGCGCCGCTTACGCTCAAATCGACCCTGATCGAGCGCATCGAGGCCGAGGCGGCGCATGCCCGCGCCGGCCGCCCAGGGCGGATCTGGGCCAAGATGAACTCGCTGATCGAGGAGGACATCATCGACGCGCTTTATGCCGCCAGCCGGGCAGGCGTGCGCGTCGAGCTGATGATCCGCGGCATCTGTGGCCTGCGTCCCGGCATCCCAGGCCTCAGCGAGAATATCCGCGTAAAATCCATCGTCGGCCGCTTCTTGGAACACTCGCGCATCTGCTGCTTTGGCAATGGTCATGGCCTGCCGAGCGAGGAGGCGGTGCTCTACATCTCTTCGGCCGACTGGATGGGTCGCAACCTCAATCGCCGGGTCGAGACCCTGATCGAGATCGACAACCCGACCGTGCGCGCGCAGATCCTGGAACAGGTGATGGCCGCCAACCTGCGAGACGAGGCACAGTCCTGGGTGCTGATGCCCGATGGGACCTTCCTGCGCGCCAGCCGGAACGAGGGGCAGAAGTTCAGCTGCCACGACTTCTTCATGCGCCATCCCTCGCTGTCGGGCCGTGGGCGTGGCGGCACCGCCGATGCCCCGCGCCTGGCTCCGGAACTCGCCCCTGAGTTGTCGACGGAGTTGGCATCAGAGTTGGCCACAGAACTAGCACCAGAGCATGCGCCTGAGCCGGAAGCCGTGTCGCTCGCTCCGTCTGCTTCTAATGCGTCTGAAGAGATTAGTGGTCCCGAGGCCTCCGACGGTGCGGCGGGCAGGGCGCTCGATGGTGTTGGTTCGTGAGTGACGCCATGCGGCGTATCGGCGGCGGAACAGGGCCCGCTGGGCAGGGAACGGGGAATGGAACGGGGCAGGGCACCGGCGACAAACCGCCGGCGCGCCGGCGTCTTCCCGCGGCCTCGGGCGCTGGCGTCACGGCGCCGGTCGCCGCAGCCTCGCATGGCAGCGTTCTCCGGGGGCTCGATAAACGCTCCTTCGCGGCCCCCGGCACGCGCGAGGGGCGCATCGGCGTCATCGATGCCGGGTCAAACAGCGTGCGCCTCGTGGTGTTCGAAGGGGGCAGCCGCAGCCCCAGTGTCGTGCACAACGAGAAGGTCATGTGCGGCCTCGGCCGCGGTCTGGCGCAGACCGGCCTGCTGAACCCCGAGGGAGCCACCCGCGCCATGGCCGCGATGCGCCGTTTCGCAGCCGTGGCCGATCACCTGAATGTCGCCACGCTGGCGGGCGTTGCCACCGCCGCCATCCGCGACGCCGATGACGGCCCAGCCTTCCGCGATGCGGTGGAGGTCGAGACCGGTATCCGGCTCAAGGTCGCGAGCGGCGAGGACGAGGCGCGCCTCGCAGTGAAGGGGGTGTTGTTCGGCGATCCGCGCGCCGACGGCGTGGTGGCCGATCTCGGCGGCGCCTCGCTGGAGCTTGGGCGCGTCGATCGTGGGCGTATCGGGGCGGGCGTCACGACGCCGCTTGGCCCGCTGAGGCTCGACGAGGCGGGCGATCCCGATGCCGTGATCGATGCCGAGCTTCGCCGACTGCCCGCCGCCATCAGGCGCGGCGCCCATTGCATCTACCTTGTCGGCGGTGCCTGGCGCGCCTTTGCCCGCGTCGACATGGAGACACGCGACTGGCCGCTCAAGGTCTTGCATGAATACCGGATGAACGGCGCCGATGCGCTCACGCTGGCCAAACGAATGCGCCGGATGGCACCGGCCGAGCTTGCCGCCATCGACGGGGTCTCGGAGAGCCGCGCCGCAGGTCTGCCGATGACCGCCCGGCTGATGCGCGGTCTGGTGGAGACGCTGAGCCCCGAGACGATCATCGTGTCGGCCTATGGCCTGCGCGAGGGGATCTGCCTCGAAGCCATGCCCGATCACCTCGCGACGGCCGATCCGCTTCTCTCGGCAGCGACGGCGATCGAGGCGGTACACGCACGCACACCCGGTTTCGGCCGCGAACTCGGCACCTGGGTGACCGCGGCCCTGCCGCCCCAGAACGCGGAGGAAGCGCGGCTGATCCGGGCTTCTGCGCTCCTTGCCGATATCTCCTGGCGCGCCCATCCCGATCACCGCGTGCTCGCGGCCTGGGAGATCTCGACCCGCGCCACGCTGACCGGCATCGGGCATGAGGGGCGGATGTTCATCGCGCTGGCGCTGGCCGCGCGCTACCGCCGCAACCGCAAGGCGGTGATGACTAATGACGCAATGAGCCTCGTCTCCGAGGCCCAGGCCGCGCGTGCCGGCGCGATCGGTCTGGCGCTGAGGCTCGGTTGTTCGGTGGCAGCCTCGGCCAAGGGCGTGCTGCCCCATTCCCGATTGACCCGCGACGGGGGCGATCTGCGTCTTGTCCTGGCGCCCAACGTCGCCGAGATGGCGGGCGAAGATCTGGAAAAACGGCTGTCCCAGCTTGCCAAGGCTATGGGGCTGACAAGCGGCGGTGTCGTGATCGGTCCCCCGCGAAAGCCGGATCTAGGGCGCCCATGACCAGCGCCAGAACCAAAATGACCCGTCCTCTGCAGGACGGGTCAGCTCTCCCCTAGACTGGGCCAGGTTCATCGCGGCTTTTCATTGCCACTTGATACGTTCATGGCTCGGTTTCAGGCCTGCTGTCCAGCGCCGCCCGTGAAATGGCGTTTCACCAACGCCTGCGGGGCTGGCCGCCTTGCCGCACCGTGCGCCAGCGCCTAGACCCGCCGGGACTGCCCTGCCTGACCCGATAGCCCGCCTGCCGACGAGGAAGCCCATGCGTCTCAGCCGCTATTTTCTGCCCGTGCTCAAGGAGACGCCGGCCGAGGCGCAGATCGTCTCGCACCGCCTGATGCTGCGCGCCGGCATGGTGCGCCAGGCCAGTGCGGGCATCTATTCCTGGCTGCCCCTCGGCTACAAGGTGCTGCGCAATATCCAACGGGTCGTGCATGAGGAGCAGCAACGCGCCGGTGCGATTCCGGTGCTGATGCCGACCATCCAGTCGGCCGATCTCTGGCGCGAGAGCGGGCGTTACGACGCTTACGGCCCCGAGATGCTGCGCATCCGCGACCGGCACGACCGTGACATGCTGTTCGGCCCCACCAACGAAGAACAGATCACCGAGATCTTTCGCGGCTCGGCCACCTCGTACCGCGACGTCCCCAAGATGCTGTACCACATCCAATGGAAGTTCCGCGACGAGATCCGCCCCCGCTTCGGCGTGATGCGCGGGCGCGAGTTCCTGATGAAGGACGGCTATTCCTTCGACCTCGACCGTGCGGGCGCCGAGGTGAGCTACAACAAGATGATGGTCAGTTACCTCCGCACCTTCGAGCGGCTAGGCCTGAAAGCCGTGCCCATGCAGGCCGAAAGCGGGCCCATCGGCGGCGATCTGGCGCATGAGTTCCTGGTGCTGGCCGAGACGGGCGAGAGCGAGGTCTTCCTGGATCGCAAGATCGTCGAGATGAGCCTTGGCCGCACCGAGATCGACTATGACGACGCCGATCAGCTGGCCGCGATCCGGCGGGACTGGACCACGCCCTATGCCCGCACCGACGACACGCATGAACAGGCGGTGTTCGAGGCCGAGGTGGCCGAGGCCGACCGCGTCACCGCCCGCGGTATCGAGGTCGGGCACATCTTCTATTTCGGCACCAAATACAGCGAGGCGCTGGGCGCCCTCATCACCGGGCCAAATGGCGCGCGGGCCCCGATCCATGGCGGCAGCTACGGCATCGGCGTCAGCCGGCTGGTCGGCGCGCTGATCGAGGCCAACCATGACGACAACGGCATCATCTGGCCCGAAAGCGTGACGCCCTTCGCCCTCGGTCTCGTGAACCTGAAACAGGGCGACGACGCCTGCGACGCGGCCTCTGCCGATCTCGAGAACCGGCTTGCCAATGCCGGCTTGAGCCTCCTTTATGATGACCGCGACGAACGGGCGGGCGCCAAATTCGCCACGATGGAACTGATCGGCCTGCCCTGGCGCCTGACCGTCGGCCCCCGCGGCCTGAAGGCCGGTACGGTCGAATTGGCCAACCGGCGGAGTGGCGAGACCGAGGAACTGAGCGTCGAGGCCGCCGTCGCCAAGCTTGCCGCGATCTACGCCCGAGTGTGACAACCACGGTCTTCCGCCGCCTTGATGATGTCGTTCCGGCGCAGCGGTTTCTGCCCGTTGGTATGAGATGGAGCGCGGCGCTGACCCCCGCAGCGTTCACGATCAATCGCTCGCGTGGTGTTGGACGCGCCGCACCCGCCACGATATTGAGGCGCGACACGGCGCCCTGGCCGACGGCTGCGCGCGCCCCGGCCGTTTGGACCCAGCATGACCGCCCAGAGCCCGACCACGACCGCCGCCCCATTCTCGCGCCTCGAATGGCTGATCGCGGGGCGCTATCTGCGCGCGCGTCGGCGCGAGGGCGTGATCTCCGTCATCGCCGGCTTCTCGCTGGTCGGCATCATGTTGGGCGTCGCCACGCTGATCATCGTGATGTCGGTGATGAACGGCTTTCGCGTTGAGCTGACCGACCGCATCCTGGGGGCTCAAAGCCACATCACCGTGCTGCCCTATGACCGAGCCGGCCTGGCCGATTACGATGCGCTGGCCGACACGATCGCCGGTGTCGACGGCATCACCCGGGCGGCCCCAGTGCTGGAACGCCAGGTGCTCGCGGTCGGCGATGGCGGCAATTCCGGCGTGCTAGTCCGTGGCATGCGGCCGTCCGATCTCGAAACGCTGGACGGTGTGGCCAGCCCCGAGGACGCGCGCGGCGATCTCAGCCGCTTCCCGGAAGGCGTCGCCATCGGCGCGGGCGTCGCACGCACGCTCGGCGTCGGCGTGGGCGACCGGGTGACGCTGATCAATCCCACCGGCAATGCCACGCCCTTCGGCACGGCACCGCGCTCCAAGTCCTTCGAGGTCACCTACATCTTCCGCATCGGCATGGCGCAATACGATAGCGCCTATGTCTTCGTGCCCCTGGACATGGCGCAGGCCTTCTTCAATCGCATCGACGCAGTCGACCATATCGAGGTGATGCTGGAGGACGCCTATGCGCTCGAGGAGGTCGGGACCGGCATCACCGCCGTCGCCGGCGGCTGCTGTTATCTCTGGAACTGGCAGCGGGCGAACGGCGCCTTCCTCGCCGCGCTGGATGTGGAGCGGCGGGTGATGTTCATCATCCTCGCGCTGATCATCCTGGTGGCGGCGCTCAACATCATTTCGGGCCTGACGATGCTGGTGAAGGACAAGGGGCGCGATATCGCCATCCTGCGCACGATGGGGCTGACGCGGGGCGCAGTGCTGCGGGTATTCTTCATCTGCGGCTCGACCATCGGGGTCGTGGGCACCGTGCTGGGTGTCGGCCTCGGCATCGTCTTCACGCTGAATATCCAGGAGATCCAGGGCTTTGTCGAAGCCGTCTCGGGCGGCGAGGTCTGGAACCCCGAGATCCGTATGCTGACCCGCGTACCGGCGGTCATGGTGCCTTCGGACGTGGTGATGACCGTCTGCATCGCGCTCGGTCTCAGTTTCCTCGCCACCTTCTACCCCGCGCGGCGTGCCGCACGCCTCGATCCGGTGGAGGCGCTCCGCCGTGAATGATGCCGTGAATAACCTCGCTCAGCACCCCGTGACCGAGACACCGCATACCGGCGCTGCGCTCGCGCTGTCCGGCATCGCCCGCGGCTTCGGCAGCGGCGAGGCGCGGATCGAGGTACTGCGCGGCATCGACCTGACGCTGATGTCGGGCGAGGCGGTGGCTCTGGTCGCCCCCTCGGGCGCCGGCAAGTCGACGCTGCTGCAGATCGCGGGGCTCTTGGATCAGGCCGACGAGGGGACGGTCGCCATCGGCGGCGCCGAGGTTTCGGCGCTGGATGACGGGGCGCGCACGGCTGCCCGCTGCACCGGCCTCGGCTTCGTCTACCAGTTCCACCACCTGCTGCCCGAGTTCTCGGCCGAGGAGAACGTGACCCTGCCCCAGCTCGCCGCCGGGCAGGGCAGGGCTGCGGCGCGGGAACGCTCGCTGGCGCTACTAGACCGCGTCGGTCTCAACCACCGCACCGGCCACCGCCCGGCAGAACTGTCCGGCGGCGAGCAACAGCGCGTCGCCATCTGCCGCGCGCTTGCCAATCGCCCCCGCGTGCTGCTGGCGGATGAGCCGACCGGCAATCTCGACCCCGAGACGGCCGAGACGGTGTTCGCCATGTTGCTGGGTCTTGTCCGCGAAACCGGTCTCGCGGCGCTGGTCGCGACCCACAACCACGCTCTTGCCGCCCGGATGGACCGCACCGTGACGCTGCAGGGCGGTCAGCTCGTCTCGACGTGACGACGCCAGACCTGTTCGGTGAAGATCCCGACCGCGCCCTCCGCGCAGGATGGCGCGATCTGGTCGAGCGGTGCCTGCCTGAGGCCGCGGCACACCGCCCAGACTGGCCCGTGCATCTGGACCATTGTTTCGCGCGCATCCTCCTGGATGCGGTGCATCACCGGCCGTGGCGTGAGGTTGTGCGCCCGCCCGCCTGGGCCAATACCGATGCTGCCCGGCTAGCGGAAGCGATCCGGTTGGGCGAAGCGGTGCTGGCGGGCGAGGCCGATCTCGTGGCCCTCAACGACCGCTCGCTGGCGCTGAGGGGAAAAGGGACGCCGCCTGAGCGCCCCCGCTAGGCGTCACGCCGGCTGTGCCGTGCGTCGGCCGCCGATCAGGCTGTCGACTGCCCAGACATCGTCGCGGCGCAGGCTCCACAGCACGAAGGACGCCGCCGCCACAATGGCCGAGGGGTAGAACAGCTTGTTCACCGTACCCGGCGCCTCGCCAGCCGAGTACAGCCAGAACGGATCGATGATCGACTGCCAGACGGCGAGTGCCACGAACAGGTTCACGACGAATTGGAACGGCAGCAGCACCCGACCGAACAGCCCGAGGGCCAGTGCGATCGCCGCTGCCACCTGCAGCCAGCCAAAACCGATCAGCAGCATGTCGACGCTGAAGAACCCGCCATAGAAGGCATTCGACACGGCCTGCCCGACGCCGAGGTCGAGGCCCTTTACCAGGCCCCACCAGAACATCAGCCCGGCGGTGGTGACACGAAGGGTGGCCAGACCCGCGGCGCGCGCGGTCTCGCCCGAGAGCGCGGTCTCTATACGGTCGATCATCGGATCCTCATCACGTTGGGGGCGCGGGTACATGACCCGTGTGCGCCGCAACATGGGACCGGCCGGCTGCGACGAAACCCCGCATCACGTGGGGGTGAGACACCGTGCGCGCGTCATCGCCATCCCGCGACCATGGCGCAGAGAAGTTCGAACAGGATGGTGGCGCCATTGATCGCCGTCAGGTTGCCGACATCGAAGGGCGGCGAGACCTCGACCATGTCGGCCGCGCGGATATCCAGCGTCCCGAGTTTGCGCACCATGCCCTGCGCCTCGCGCATGGTCAGCCCGCCGGCCTCGGGCGTACCGGTGCCGGGCGCATAAACCGGGTCTAGCGCGTCGATGTCGAAGGACACGTAACAGGGCGCGTCGCCCACGATCGACAGTGCCTCGGCCATCACGTCGCGCCAGCCGCGGTCCTCGACCTCCTCGATAGGGATCACCCGCATGCCGGCGCGGTGCGAGAAGCCCCAGAAATCGGTTGTCGTGGTCGAGCCGCGGATGCCGATCTGTACCGTGCGCGCTGGGTCGATCAGCCCCTCGTCGGTCGCGATCTTGAAGGGCGCGCCGTGGTGGAACCGACTGCCGAGGTAGTTGTCGCCGGTATCGGCATGGGCGTCGATCTGGATGAGCGCCAGCGGCCGTTCGCGCGCGACCGCCCGAAGGATCGGCAGCGTCATCGAATGATCACCGCCGACCGACAGCGGCCTGATCCCTGCGGCGTGGATGCGCGCGAAATGGGCCTCGATCTCCTCATGCGCGCTCTCCAGCGCGAAGGGCCGGTCGACCCAGGCATCGCCGATATCGGCCACGCGCCGCGTGTCGAAGGGGGCCACGCCCGTCGCAGCATTCACCCGTCGGATCAGCGAGGTCTGGTTGCGCACCTCGCGCGGGCCATGCCGGGTGCCGGGGCGATTGGTGACGCCGCCGTCATAGGGCACACCAACCATCCCGATCTCGGGCCGCTGATCGGCGGGCAGGGCGGCGTAGTCCTCCAGATAGGGCAGGCGGAAGAAGCTGGCCGGCCCGGTGTAGCGCGGGCGGAACTGGGGGTTGTCGGTCTCGGCAGGCTCGGTCTGGTCGGTCACGTCTTGGGCACTCCATCGCCGTCGTCGAGGACATAGACATGGGCCGCCACCCGGCGCCTGTCTTCAAGGTGGAAACCGACGATCCGGCGGGGAAAGGCCGGGCCCTCGAAGTCGTCGAGCATGGCCCAGGCGCCAGGCAGGGCATCGCTTTCCAGCAGCCATGCCGGGATGCGGGGACCGCCGGGCTCGGGCTCGAAGCCGATATAGCCGGTCCAACGGCCGGCGCGGGCCGCCCGCGTGTGCCCTTCAAGGTAGCCACGCGTCCAGCTGCCGCCGAGCGACTCGACCACGTGATGATTGCTGCCTCCGGGCGGAAAGGTGCCATAGGTGGCGAGCCGGTGCACCGCACCCCCAAGAAGTTGTGGATTATCGTCGCTCATCGCCCCCTCGCTCTGGTGGGTCGGGTGGGCGGGCGCGTAGTCTCGCGCCCATGCCAGATCCGCGATTCATGCACCTCCGCACCCGCTCTGCCTATTCGCTGCTTGAGGGGGCGATCCACGTCAAAAAGCTGCCGGGCCTTGCCGCCGGGCTCGACATGCCGGCCATCGCGCTCGCCGATAGCGGTAACCTGTTCGGTGCGCTGGAGTTCTCGGAGACCGCGGCCAAGGCGGGCGTTCAGCCGATCATGGGTCTGACGCTGATGGTGGGCGAGACGCCGGCCCGTCCGGGCGACAAGATCGCGCCACCTGCGCCGCTGGCGCTCTACGCACAGGACGAGGCCGGGTGGCTGAACCTGATGGCGCTCACCTCCATCGGCTATCTCGACACCGATGCCTCGGCCGAGCCGCAGGTGCCCATCGACCGGCTGGCTCAGCACGGCACGGGGCTGATCTGCCTGACCGGCGGTGCCAACGGCCATCTGGCTCGGCTGATCCGCGCGGGCAAGCAGCCGGCGGCTGAGGCATTCCTCGCCCGCCTGCAGGCGATCTTCCCCGAGCGTCTTTACATCGAACTCCAGCGCCACGGCACCGGCGCTGACCTGACCGATGGCGCGCTGACCGAGGATGAGCGCGCTGCCGAGCCCGGCCTGATCGACCTCGCCTATGCCCGCGACCTGCCGCTGGTCGCCACCAACGAGGTCTATTTCCCCAAGACCGAGATGCATGGCGCCCATGACGCGCTGATCTGTATCGGCGAGGGGTCTTACGTGAACGAAACCCAGCGCCGGACCCTGACGCCTGAGCATTGGCTCAAGCCGCAGGAGGCGATGTGCGCGCGCTTTGCCGACCTGCCCGAGGCGCTGGAGAACACCGTCGAGATCGCGCGCCGCTGCGCCTATCGTCCACGCACCCACGCGCCCATCCTCCCCCGCTTTGCGGAGGACGAGGTGGAAGAGCTGCGCAAGCAATCCCGCGAGGGACTGGCCGCGCGCCTCGCCGTCATCCCCCACGCCGCACCGGTCGCGGAGTACGAGGCGCGCCTCGACTTCGAGCTGACGATCATCGAGCGGATGGGCTTTCCCGGCTACTTCCTGATCGTCGCCGACTTTATCAAATGGGCGAAAGCGCAGAACATCCCCGTCGGCCCCGGCCGCGGCTCGGGCGCGGGCTCGCTCGTCGCCTATGCGCTCACCATCACCGATCTCGACCCGCTGCGTTACGGCCTGCTGTTCGAGCGGTTCCTGAACCCCGAACGCATCTCGATGCCCGATTTCGACATCGACTTCTGCCAGGACCGGCGCGAGGAGGTGATCGACTACGTCGCCCAGAAATACGGCCGCGACCGGGTAGCACAGATCATCACCTTCGGCGCGCTCCTGTCCAAAGCCGCCGTCCGCGATGTCGCCCGGGTGCTGCAACTCCCGTTCATGGTTGGTGACCGCCTGTCCAAGATGATCCCGGTCGAGGGGGTCAAACCCGTTTCGATCGCCAAGGCCCGCGCCGAGGAGCCGCGCTTCGAGGAGGAAGTGGTGAAGGACGAGACGGTAGGTGTCCTGCTGGATATCGCCGAGAAGATCGAGGGGCTCTATCGCAACGCCTCGACCCATGCCGCGGGCGTGGTGATCGGCGACCGGCCGCTGACGCAGTTGGTACCGCTCTATCAGGACCCCAAGTCCGACATGCCGGCCACTCAGTTCAACATGAAATGGGTCGAGGCGGCGGGCCTCGTGAAGTTCGATTTCCTCGGTCTCAAGACGCTGACTGTGATCCAGAATGCCGTCGACCTGCTGAAACTCCGAGGCGTCGATCTCGACATCAACGCGATCCCGCTCGACGACGCCGAGAGCTACGCGCTTTACGGCCGGGCCGATACGGTGGGCGTGTTCCAGGTGGAGTCGGCCGGGATGCGCGACGCGCTCCGCCAGCTACAGCCGACCTGTATCGAGGATATCGTGGCGCTGGTCGCGCTCTACCGCCCGGGCCCGATGGAGAACATCCCGGTCTATTGCGACGTCAAGAACGGGCGCGCGCCGCGTGGGCGGATCCATCCGCTGATCGACGACATCCTGGACGAGACGCAGGGCATCATCGTCTACCAGGAACAGGTGATGGAGATCGCCCGCAAGATGGCGGGCTACTCCCTCGGTGGTGCCGACATGCTGCGCCGCGCCATGGGCAAGAAGATCCAGGAAGCGATGGACGCCGAGCGCCCGAAATTCATGGAAGGCGCGGCGGCCAATGGCGTCGACAAGAAGAAGGCGACCGAGGTCTGGGATCTCCTCGACAAGTTCGCGAATTACGGCTTCAACAAATCGCACGCCGCGGCCTATGGCGTGGTCAGCTACCAGACCGCCTGGCTGAAGGCGAACCACCCGGTTGAGTTCATGGCGGCCTCCATGAACCTCGATCTCAATTTAACCGACAAACTCAATGTTTTCGTTCAGGAAAGTCGCCGTCTAGACATCGAGGTCGTGGCCCCGTGCGTCAACCGCTCCGAGGCGCGCTTTACCGTCAAGGACGGCCAGATCCTCTACGCTCTCGGTGCGCTCAAGGGTGTTGGTGTCGAGGCGATGCGCCTGATCGAGCGGGCCCGCGCGGCGGAGGGTGCCTTCCGCGACCTGTTCGATTTTGCCCGCCGGGTGGAACTCAAGCTTCTCGGTAAGCGGGCGCTGGAGATGATGGCCCGCGCGGGTGCCTTCGACGCGCTCGACGGCAATCGTGCCAGGGTGCTCGCCTCGCTCGACCGGCTAATCGACTACTCGGCCGCCCATGCTGCCGAGGCGGCCTCGGGCCAGGCATCGCTGTTTGGTGGCGGGGGCGAGGACCTGCCGCCACCGCGCATGGCGCCGGGCGAGGATTGGCTGCCCACAGACCGGCTGAACCACGAGTTCCAGGCCGTGGGCTTTTACCTGTCGGGCCATCCGCTCGACGTCTATGCCGAGGCGCTGCTGCGGCGCCGGGTCATGAACCACCGCCAGTTCCTCGACCGATGGGGCCGCGATGGGGGCACCGGCCGGATCGCGGGCACCGTTGCGGGCGTGCAGATCCGAAAATCCGCCAAGGGAACGCGGTTTGCCTATATCCAGTTCTCTGACAGCGCGGGCGGCTACGAGGTCATGGCCTTCTCGGACACCTTGGCTGAGGTCGAGCACCTGCTGAGTGCTGGCGCCAACCTTGTGCTGACCGTCGAGAGTGAAGGCGAGGCCGCCGGTGGGCGCCTGCGTCTGCGCTCGCTCCAGCCCATCGACGAGGTCGTGGCGGCGCAGGCGGGTCTGCGCGTCTTCCTCGGTGATCCGGCTGCGCTGCCCTCGCTGAAGCGCCGGCTCGAGATCGGGACCGAGGCTTTGAGGCGCCAGCAGGGCACCCGCCGCTCGCTCGGACCGATCAGCCTGGTCGTTGCGATCCCCGAGGCGGGGCGCGAGGTTGAGGTCGAGCTTGACGGGCCGTACCCCACAGGCCCTGAGATCCGTGGCATGCTAAAGGACATCGTCGGCGTCGAAGCCGTGACCGAGCGTTGAGGAGGGCATCTGCCATGTTCCGCATTACCCAACCGATCATCGCCATGATGGCGGCGGTCATGATCGCGGCCAGTCCCGCCGCGGCCGATGATGTGGAAGAGGCGCTACAAGCCGCGCTCGATGCCTATCGTGCCGGCGATCTGGCGCTGGCCACCGAAGAGACCGCTTTTGCCGCTCAGCTGCTCGCGCAGAAAAAGGCTGCCGGCCTCTCCGCCTTCCTGCCAGAGCCCTTGTCGGGCTGGACGGCCGAGGACCCGGATACCGAGAGCGCGACTGCGATGGCCACGATGTTCGGCGGCGGACAGGTGGCGACGCGCGTCTATGACGGCCCGGTCGGCGATATCGAAATCAGGCTGATGGCCGACAACCCGATGGTTGCCCAGATGGGCGCCATGTTCTCCAATCCGGCGATCATGGCGGCGGCCGGCACGGTCAAGCGTATCGCCGGGCAGCGGGCGATGATGGACGACAGCGGCGACCTGATGGCGCTGATCGGTGGGCGGTTTCTGATCCAGATCAGCGGTGGTGCGCCCGAGACCGACAAGGAGGCCTATTTCGAGGCGATCGACTTCGAAGGCCTTAAGGCTTTCTGACCCTTCACCATCACATCGGCGAGAAGCCGGCGCGTTAACCGCGTCGCTTAGGCGGCGGGCAAGACCTATTTGGCATCGGTTGCCTGGCTGGCGATTTTCCGCGCCGGCGCCAGACACGGTCATCCGATGCGACAGCCGACGCCCGAAGAACAGCTCTATCTCGAACTGATCAACCGCGCCCGCGCCGATCCGCAAGGCGAGGTGCTGCGTCTGGTCGATGTGGAGACCGGCATCGGGGCGACCGATGCGATCACCAACGCGCTGTCATTCTTCGAGACCGACCTCGATCACGTCGTGATGCAGCTTGCCAATGCCTCTCCGCGAGAGGCGCTGGCCTGGAACGAGGCGCTGGGGCAGTCGGCCTTCAACCACAGTCAGGTGATGGTCGATTTCGATGTGCAGTCGCACAGCCTGCCTGGGGAGCCGGGGCTCGGCGACCGGATCGAGAACGCGGGCTACACGGGTTGGCGGCGACTGGCCGAGAACATCTTTGGCTATGCGCAAGACCCGGTGCACGGCCACGCCGCCTACTACATCGATTGGGGGTTTGGGCCAGGGGGCATCCAATCGCCGCCAGGCCATCGCCTGACGATCCTCTCGGGCGAGTATCGCGAGGTGGGCATCGCCTCGATCGAGGTCCCGGATGACGGCCGCGAGCTTGGCCCGACGGTCAATACCCAGCATTTCGGCGACCGCTTCGGCCTCGGCGCGATCCTCACCGGCGTGGTGATCGACGATGGTGACGACGACGCTTTCTACGACATCGGCGAAGGTCTCGGCGGCGTGTCGATCACGGCCACGGGGACCGGCGGCACCTTCCAGACGACCAGCTATGACAGTGGCGGCTATCGCCTCGACCTGCCAGACGGCACGTACACCGTCACCTTCGCGGGCGGCGGGCTCGATGGTGAAGTGGTGGCCGAGGTCACGCTGGCCGGCAACACCGTCAAACTCGATGCCTTGGCCGAGGACGCGATCGAGTCGGGCGAGCGCATCGTCGGCCGAGAAGAAACCCGGCTCGACGGCACGGATGGCAGCGACACGATCATCGACCGCGAGGGCGACAACTTCCTGTTCGGCGGCCTCGGCAATGACCGCATCACCTCGGGCGAGGGCGCCGATTATGTGGAAGGCGGCGAGGGTCAGGACGTCATCAAGACCGCGGGCGGGAATGACGAGGTGCTGGGCGGTCTCGGCGACGACACGGTGCTTTCGGGTCTCGGCAACGACACGGTCTGGGGCGAGGGCGGCGATGATGTCCTTAAGACCAGCGAGGGCGACGACACCGTGATCGGAGGCAGCGGCGATGACATCGTCTTTGCCTGGCGTGGGCGGGATATCGTGACCGGTGGCCCGGGCGACGATGTGCTGCGCGGCGATTTCGACGAGGATCGGATCGAGGGCGGGCCGGGCGACGACCGGATCCTGGGTGGGCCCGACCGCGACGTCTTCGTGTTTCGCTTTGGCTTCGACGAGGATCGCATCCTCGATTTCAATCCATTCCTCGAACAGCTCGACTTCACCGAGCACGGGCTGGTGCAGGGGCTCGATGATCTGTCGATCAGCCAGGTGGACACCAGCACCGTGATTCTGACGCCCGAGGGAGGGCGCGTCGTGCTGGCCGATGTGGAGGTCGATCGGATCAGTGTCAGCGATTTCATCTTCTAGAAACAACCCATCGGCAGTTTTGACGGGGTTGGAACGTCGTTGCTGGTGAGGCTGGGAATGAGTGCGAATCTTGCTTTTGGGGCGGGGGGGTATCGAGCGATGGACAGGCCGGTTCTGATCGACCGCGATTACCTCGGCGAGTTGATGGCAGATGATCTGGGCGATCTGGCGGGCGCGCTCGAGGATGCGGCCCGCGACGACGGCGACCGCGGTTTCTCGGCGCTCGATCAGGCTGTCACCGCCCGCGACGCCGCAGCCGCGCAGGCGGCGGCGCATGCGCTGAAAGGGGCCGGCGGTAGTCTCGGCCTGACGCGCTTTGCCGCGGCCGCCGAAGAGATCATGATCACGGCCGGCGCCGGTACGCCGCCACGTGCCGATGAGATCGCCCATCTGCGCGCGCTCTGGTCCGACAGCCTCGACGCCTACCGCCATTTCTTCCGCGCCGGCGCCGCGTGACGCGGCCGCTTCGTGCGTAGCGGGCTGGCCGTGAGGCGCGTCGTGCCATGCCCGCCGCCTCGGCGCGGTTATGGGGCGCGTTCGATGATGACGATTGAGGCGTCGTCGTCGATCTTCAGTGGCGCATACCCCGGCCTGATCGCGTGCCCCTCATCCCGAGGGTCCACGCATTGGCCGAGCGCGCGCTGCCAAAGAAGACCGGGCAGATCCGCGGTCGCCGATGTGGCGGCAGAGCGCAGCAAACGCAGGAACCCCTCGCTGCCGAGTTCCGCTCCGCTCGACGCGATCTCAGCCTCGGGCAGGCCGTCGGAATAGAGAACGAGGCGCTCACCGGGTGCCAGCGTGAGCTCTGCGCTTGGGAACGCGGTCTCCGCCAGCAGCAGGACAGGAGGTCCTCCTTCCGCCTCCACCACCCTCGGTGCGCCATCCGTGCCCAGCACCACCGGCGGCCAATGCCCGGCCGTGGCCAACTCCACGCGACCGCTCTCTGGCCAGAGCACCGCATAGGCCATGGTGAAATAGAGATCATGCTCCTCCGCCCCGAAGCGCATGGCATTCAGCGCGGCCAGCACCCGCGCCGGTGGCCTTGGGATCAGCGCGCCTCCTTCCCCCAGCGTGGCGATCAGCGATTCCTCGTCCTCCTCCACCGCCATCAATGCCGCAAGGCGCAGCGCCAAGAGGCATGAGGCGATACCGTGCCCCGCCACATCGATCGAGTAGATGCCAACGGCATGCTCCCCGATCGGCACCCATCCGATGTGATCGCCCCCCACATGGCCCGAGAACTGGCAGAAACCCGCAACCTTACAGCCATTGACCTCGTCGCTCGATGGCGGAAGTGCCGCGCGCTGCAGACTGGATGCGACCGAGAGATCCTGCTGGATCTGCGTGTAAAGCCGATCCACCGAGCGATGCGCCGCCTCGGCCTTTTGGCGCGCTTCGTCCAGTCGGTGGTGCAAGTCTGCAAGCCTACGCCCCGCACCGAGGCGTGCCGCCAGTTCAGCCGTGTCGAACGGCTTCGCGATGAAGTCATCCGCGCCGGCACGCAGCCCTTCAGCCAGGCTCTCACGCTCGGTCCGCGCGGTCATCAGCACGAAGTAGAGATAGGCGCTGTCGGAGAAACTGCGCACCTTGCGGCAGAGGCCGATGCCGTCGAGGCGCGGCATCATCCAGTCGCTCAGCACGATGTCGATATCGCCGGCGGCGATCCTGCTCAGCGCCTGCTCACCATCCTCGACGGCGGTGACACGGTATCCGATTGCCTTCAGCCGCTGCGTGGCAAGCAGTCGTTGCGCCGCGCTATCCTCGACCACCAGTACATGGCATGGCCCCCCCTCGACGCCGCGCGTTACTTCCGCGGCTTCGGCCAAGTCGTCCATCCTGTTCCCTCGCTGTTCGTCACCGCCACTATCCGCCGCGAGTGTTAACTCGGTGTGAGCGTCTCTTTCGCTCTCGGTTAATCCTCTGTGCCTAAGGTCCCTGCAGAGGAGATGCGGAGAGAGGGGGAGCCGATGCTGCAGGAATTCACACGGGACGGGCGCACGATCTTCACCGTCACGCTGTCGCGGCTCGACGCCGGGCTCGCGGCCCATCTCAAGGCGGAGTTCGAGCGTCTTTTGCCCGATGCCGCTGAGGAGATCGTGATCGATCTGGGCCAGGTCGGCTCGATTGACAGCGCGGGGCTCGGCGCACTCGTCTCCTGTTACAAGCTCGCCCGTCCCGAGCGTCAGCTCAGCCTCACCAGCCTCAATCCGACCGTGCAGCGCGTCTTTCGCCTGACCCGGATGGATCGGCTGATCCCGATCGAGCAGGGGCAGACGGTCTGAGCGTGGCGCCGATCATGACCATGGGTGATAGCGACGCCCTGCTTCATCTCACCATGCCGCCCAAGGCTACGGTCGTGGGTGACACGGTGGCCATGCTGATCGACGCACTCGCCCCCTCGCGGCGCGGGCTGCGCGCGCAGCAGGGTGAAGCCGCACCGCCCCATGATGAGCTTCGCCTGGCGGTGACCGAGGCGATCAACAATGTCATCCTGCACAGCGGCCATCCGGTCACGCATCCGATCCACCTGACGGCTGGTCGTGACGGTCTCTCGGCCTGGGTCGAGATCGAGGATCTCGGCCGCCCACTGCCCGAGGCGCTACTGTCGCCCGACCGTTTTGCCGATCGGATGACGCTTGGCTCGGAGGACAGCGCCGAGCCGGAGGATACCGACGCCCTCAGCCTCGATACCCTGCCCGAGGGGGGGTGGGGTTGGATGCTGATCCATGCCTCTGTCGACGGTGTTCGCTACCACCGCCGCCGGTCCTACAACCTTCTGCGCCTCGAAAAATCATTCGCGCCCTGACCATCGCCTCCGTGGCCGCCTTTATGCCGCCACCGCCAGGGTGCTGCTAAACTTTGGCAGTCATGCGCCCCAGAAACGATGGCGCCACAGCCCCACGTTACCGGCCCAACGTCACCGCGCCGTTACAGCTGCCGACGCCACTGTCCCACGTCGCCGCCCCGAGCTATTGCCTTCGTCACTTGCCGGCGTGACCCGCCCGCAGTCACCGCGATGCATAGCTCGCCGGCGCGGGATGTCAGAGTGCTTCCATCCTTTCGGCCAGCGCGATGTCCTTCTCGCTCAACCCGCCGCTGTCATGCGTGGTCAGCATCACCTCCACACGGTTGTAGACGTTGAACCATTCGGGATGGTGATCCATCGCTTCAGCCTCGAAGGCCGCACGCATCATCCAGGCCATCGCCGCTCGAAAATCAGCGAAACGAAAGGTTTTAGCGATCGACTTGCCGTCCTCTGATAGGGCCCATCCGGCCGATGTCAGCGCGGGCGTTATGGAAGGCGTGTCGGCAGTCATGTCGTGGTCTCCTCACTCGCTCGGTCTTCAGTCGACATAACGCCTCCGCCGTCCACGACGAGGGTCATCCTGCCCGCCACCATCAGCGTGCGCACATCGTTGATCGGCGCGCCGTCCGGCCCAAGATCGAGGCCAGTGGTCTCGATCAGCGGCGCCCCTGGCTCTACCATCAGGTGATTGGCCGAGACCGGATCGGCGCTCACCGCGCTGATGCGCGTCATGCCGCGCGTATAGTCCGCCACACCGACCGCCGCGAGCGCGTCCGAGATCGAGGCATCGCCCGTCCCCGGTAGCGCGCCAGCCTCACCATCATCCTTGGGTAGGCGATCCGACAGCGCGGCCTCGATCCCGGGCAGCCGATCGGCGGCGAAGCGGTGCGCGCCAAGCACCACCGGCACACCATCGGCGGTACCGACGCTCTCCATCACGCAGACGGGGCTGCCGACCGCGATCGCCAGGCGTCGGGCATCGCCGGGCATGGCAGGCACGGTCTCCAGTCGCACGAGCCGGCGGCCGGCCTGCCGCCCTGCGCGGGCCACGCCTTCGGAAAAACGCGTGCGCTTTGTGATGGCGTAATCCATCGGCGGCGGCAGCACCGTGGCGCCCGCGCCGCGCCGCACATGGATCCGACCGTCCGCCACCAACCGCGCGAGCGCTCGCCGCACCGTGTGGCGATTGACGCCAAAGCGTTGCGCCAGTGCGACCTCGCCAGGCAGCTTGGTGCCCGGTGGATAAGTGCCGCGCCCGATTTCCTCGGCAAGCGCTGCGTGGATCGCATCCCAAAGCGCCATGGTCTCCCCGGTTCGCTCTCTCGTTCTTCGCTCGCCCGTTGTTCGCGCGCCTCTTCGCCCCATGCGCCCACGCAGTCAGCGAGAAGGGGGGGCGGTACGCTTTCATAACCTGAGGCCGCGCGAGGATGGTCTGTCAGCTATGACCAGGGCACCGCTTGCGGCAACCGCAAATCTGTGTAGTTGTCTAGTTGTCGATTCCCGTTGTTGAGACCCGGCATCATGACAACTTCGTCCGCAGCGATAGATCCTGCCAACTCGATGGCCGACAACGGTCAGGCAGCGCGTGCGCATTGGATGGGTGTTTTCGCCCGTGCCCGCCCTGCAGCGCTTGCCGAGGCGCTCGGCCGCGCCGCCGCCGCGCTTGGTGGGCGTCCGTCGCATCATTTTCTGCGCGCGCCCGAGATCGGTGCGGTCATGGTGCAGGGCCGGGCAGGGGGCACCGGTGCGCCCTTCAACCAGGGCGAGATGACGGTGACCCGAACCGTGCTCGTCCTCGCTGACGGAACACAAGGCCATGCCTGGGTACCCGGTCGCGACCGTGCTCACGCAATCGATTCCGCCCTCGCCGATGCGCTGATGCAGCGCCCCGACAGCGCCCCCATCATCCGCGCCGAGGTGCTTGAGCCGCTACATGCGGCGGAGCAGGCGCGGGCGCAGAGCCGGCGCGAGAAGGCCGCGGCGACCCGTGTCGATTTCTTCACCATGGTCCGGGGAGAGGATGAATGAGCCATGCCACCCCGCCTAGCGTGCCCGTGGTCCCGGGCGCCCCGTGCGGCGCCGGCTTTGCCGATCCGCCTGTGGAGGCCGCGCGCGCCTTTCGCGCGGCGATCGACGCCCTGTCACGACCGGGCCGGGCCGTCACGATCCCCGTCTCGACGCCAGGGCCGACACCACCCGAAGGCCTGTCGCCCGCCGCAGCCGTTCTGCTGCTGACGCTCGCCGACCCGGATACCCCGGTTTGGCTGTCGGGGACGGCGACCTCAGCCTCAGCCCCCACACCAGAGGCGGACCCATCCGCCTCACCTACCGCTGCCCTTCCTGCCGAGTGGTTGCTGTTTCACACCGGCGCCCCACGCAGCGACAATCGCGCCGATGCGAGCATCGCCGTCGGTGATTGGCAGTCGCTGACCCCGCTTCAGGGCTGGTCGGCCGGCACGGCCGAGTTCCCCGATCGCGCGGCGACGCTGATCGTCGAGGTGCCGGCACTGACCGGTGGGCCCGCACTCACCCTCACCGGACCGGGCATCGACGGTCAGTGCACCATGGCGCCCGTCCTGCCAGAGGGCGCGGCTGACATCTTTGCCGCCAATGCAGCGGGCTTTCCCCTCGGCCTCGATTTCTTCCTGACCTCGGGCAACGCGGTGATCGGTCTGCCGCGGAGCACCCGCGTTGCCGCCGTCGGAGCCGCCTGATGTATGTCGCCGTCAAAGGGGGCGAGCGCGCCATTCAGAATGCCCATGCCTGGCTCGCCGAAGCGCGGCGCGGTGATGGCGCGGTCGCGGAGATCGGCGTCGAGCAGATCCGCGAGCAGCTCAGCCTCTCGGTGGCGCGCGTGATGGCCGAGGGCTCGCTTTATGACGAGGATCTGGCGGCGCTGGCGCTGAAACAGGCGCGGGGCGATGTGATCGAGGCGGTGTTCCTGATGCGCGCCTACCGCACCACGCTGCCCCGCCTCGCCACCTCGCGCCCGATCGAGACCGGGGCGATGACGTGCCTTCGCCGGATCTCGGCCACCTACAAGGATCTACCGGGCGGGCAGGTGCTGGGCCCGACTTTCGATTACACGCACCGCCTGCTCGATTTCGCGCTGATGGCTGAGGGCCACGCCCTCGCCGCGCCGACCGCCGCTGCGAACCCTGACGAGGCGATGCCGCATGTGATGGGCCTGCTCGACCAAGAGGGGATCGTCGAATCTGCGCCGCCGCCACCCGAGGATCTGCCGCCGCCCGATCTGACGCGTGAGCCGGCCGAGTATCCGATGAACCGGGCGGCGCGTCTGCAATCGCTGGCACGCGCCGACGAGGGCTGGCTGCTCGGCATGGCCTATTCAACGCAGCGCGGTTACGGGCGCACGCATGCCTTCGTTGGCGAACTGCGCATCGGCCATGTCCGCGTTGCGGTCGAGATCCCGGAGCTTGGCTTTGCTGTCGAGATTGCGGAGCTGCTGGTGACCGAGTGCGAGACGGTGAACCAGTTCGTCGGCTCGAAGACCGAGCCGCCGCAATTCACCCGTGGCTATGGGCTCGTCTTCGGCCATGCCGAGCGCAAGGCGATCTCGATGTCGCTCGTCGACCGGGCGATGCGATTTGCAGAGTTCGGCGAGGATGCGAGCGACGCCCCCGCGCAGGATCAGGAATTCACCCTGACCCATGGCGACAACGTGCAGGCGATGGGCTTTCTCGAGCACATCAAGCTGCCGCATTACGTCGACTTCCAATCCGAGCTGCAGCTTATCCGCCGCCTGCGCGCGGAGGCCGCGGAACGGGTCGCAGCGCAGGAGGCGGCGGAATGATCTCAGTCGCCCCCGCCTCCACTGCCGCCGCCATCACCCCCGCCGTCGCCGGAGAAGTCGCCGTCACGGTCGCCCCGAACGCGCGGTCTGGGCGACTCGAATTCTCCATCACTGCCCGAAAGCGCCACGTCGGGATGCCCAAGGGGCCTGTCCCTCGAGCGCGCGCGGTCGCGCCGATAGATGATCACGGCGTAAATCAACCCCCCGGTCGCGAGCACAATCAGCACCAGCCCTTCGAACATCCACCACCTCCGTTGATGCCTCTATTCGCAACAATCTCATCCAGATGTGGTGAAGGCGTCGCGAAATGGCAATGATCCCGGTCTTCGACGTGGGTCGGGTGCTGGTCGACTGGCAGCCCGACCGCCTCCTGCAGGAGCTGCTGGGCGGGCCCGAGGCACTCGCCGCCTTTCATGCCGAGGTCGACTTTATCGCCTGGCATGGCGCGCAGGACGCGGGCCGCTCGGTCGCCGATGCCGTGGCCGCAGCCCACCGGGACCATCCCGCCTATGCCGAGACGCTTGCCCAGATCTATGCACGCTGGAACGACACGATCCCGGGCCCAGTCGAAGGCACGCCGCGCCTGCTGGAGGCGCTGGCCGACCGCGGCCCGGTCTTCGCCATCACCAACTTCCCCGCGCATCAATGGCCGAAGGCGCTGGTCCGCTTTCCGTTCCTCACCCGCTTCACCGATGTCGTCGTCTCTGGCGAAGTCGGCCTCATCAAACCCGACCCCGCGATCTATCGGCTCCTGCTGGAGCGCAATGGCCTCGAAGCCGCCGACTGCGTGTTCATCGACGACAACCCGCCCAATGTCGCCGCCGCCCGTCAGGTCGGGATGGACGCCATCCTGTTCACCGATGCACCGGCTCTCGCCAAAGCACTGAGCGAACGGGGGATCGTGGCATGACCCTCTGCCAGACCGATCCCATCGGCGCTTGCAGGCCCGCCGGTGATCGCTCGGCCCCGACCCGCCCGAACGGCGCCAATGAGGAGGGCAGGCCCCAGTGACCGATGCCGCCTACAACTTCGCCTATCTCGATGAGCGGACCAAGAAGATGATCCGCCGCGCGCTGCTGAAGGCCGTGGCTATCCCTGGCTATCAGGTCCCCTTCGCCAGCCGAGAGATGCCGATGCCGTATGGCTGGGGCACCGGCGGCGTGCAGGTGACGGCGGCCTGCCTCACGCCGGAGGACACGCTGAAGGTCATCGACCAGGGGGCCGATGACACCACCAACGCCGTCTCGATCCGGGGGTTCTTCGAGAAGACGGCGGGCGTCGCCACCACCACCACGACGGCTGAGGCCACGATCATCCAGACCCGCCACCGCATCCCCGAGGAGCCGATGACCGAGGATCAGATCCTCGTCTACCAGGTCCCGATCCCCGAGCCGCTGCGCTATCTGGAGCCCCGCGAGACCGAGACCCGCCGCGCCCATGCGCTGGAGGAATACGGGATCATGAAGGTTAAGCTGTATGAGGATATCGCCCGGCATGGCCATGTGAAGACCGCCTTTGCCTATCCGGTGCTAGTCGCGGGCCGCTATGTGATGGATCCCTCGCCGATCCCGAAATTCGACAACCCGAGACTGTCGGGATCGCCGGCACTGCAGCTGTTTGGCGCGGGGCGCGAGCAGCGGATCTATGCCGTGCCGCCCCACACCACCGTCGTCAGCCTCGATTTCGACGATCACCCCTTCAACCGCGGCGGTACCGGTGAGTGCTGTGCGCTTTGCGGGGTCGCCGACACCTATCTCGACGAGGTGATCACCGACGATGTGGGCGGCCGGATGTTCGTCTGTTCCGACACCGATTTCTGCGAACAACAACGCGATGCGGCGGCGCCAACCGCTGGGTGGGAGGCCGCATCATGACCGCTCTGGCTGCCGAGCTGCCGGCCGAGGCGCCATCGCCGGGTGCAGAGGCGCTCCTCACCGTCGAGGGGCTGACCAAGTCCTATGGCAGCCAGATCGGTTGCCGCGATGTGTGCTTCGATATCTGGCCTGGCGAGGTCATGGGCATCGTCGGCGAGAGCGGTTCGGGCAAGACGACCTTGCTGCGTTGCCTGTCAGGGCATCTGAGCGCCGATAGCGGCACGGCGGTCTTTGACGGTGAGGACGGGCCGGTCGATGTCCTCTCGATGCCCGAGCCTGCGCGCCGGCGGTTGATGCGCACCGAATGGGCGCTGGTCCACCAGAACCCGCGCGATGGCCTCCGTCTTGGTGTCTCGGCCGGCGCCAATGTGGGTGAGCGACTGATGGCCGTTGGCTGGCGGCACTACGGCCGCATCCGCGAGACGGCGGGCAGTTGGCTCGACCGTGTCGAGATTGACCCCGAACGCATCGACGACCGGCCGACCACCTTCTCGGGCGGGATGCAGCAGCGCCTGCAGATCGCGCGCAACCTCGTCTCCGCGCCGCGCCTTGTGTTCATGGACGAGCCGACCGGAGGCCTCGATGTCAGCGTGCAGGCGCGGCTGCTGGACCTGATGCGCAGTCTGGTCCGCGATCTCGGTCTGTCGGTGGTGGTGGTGACGCATGACCTGGCGGTAGCGCGGCTACTTGCAGACCGCCTTATGGTCATGCGTCGGGGAGAGGTAGTTGAGAGCGGCTTAACGGACCAAGTACTCGATGATCCGCAACACAATTATACGCAACTCTTGGTAAGCGCCGCTCTCCGGCTCTGACATACAGATTCGCGAAAGCTCAAACATGATAGAAGTCAAAAACTGCTCAAAAGTCTTCACTCTGCATTTACAGGGTGGAATTCGACTGCCAGTACTTAATAATGTCAACTTTAGTATTATAAAAGGCGAAGCTGTGGCGCTGACTGGCCCATCTGGTGTGGGCAAGTCCACATTGCTTCGGATGATCTACGGCAATTACCTCGCCGAGCAGGGGTCGATCACCGTCGATGGGGTGGAGGTTGTGGGCGCCGAGCCGCGGACGATACTGGCCCTGCGACGTGCGACCCTGGGCTATGTCAGCCAGTTTCTGCGCGTTGTCCCGCGGGTGGCCACGGTCGATGTCGTGGCCGAACCACTGATCACGCTCGGCACGCCGCCCGATCAGGCGCGCGATCTGGCCAAGGCGCTGCTCAGCCGACTTCGTGTGCCGCCGCAGCTCTGGTCTTTGCCGCCCGCGACCTTTTCGGGCGGTGAGCAGCAGCGCATCAATATCGCCCGCGGCCTGATCCACCCCTATCCGGCACTGCTTGTCGATGAGCCGACGGCCTCGCTCGATGCCGAAAACCGGCAGGTGGTGATCGACCTGTTGTGCGAGGCGAAGGCGCGCGGCGCGGCGATCCTTGGTATCTTTCACGACGCTGCGGCACGTGGCGCGGTCTGTGATCGCGACGTCGATGTCGGAGCCTTCGTACCGGACGCCGATGGCGAGGCCGCTCAATCCGCCCCGGTCAGCGCATGACGCGCCAGCTGTACAAAGCCGCGCGGCCCTCCCGCCTCATCCGGGCCTGGGTCGCCGAGCAGTGTCAGGGACGCGATGGTGATGCCCCCATCCAGGGCAGGGCCAAATCGCGCCTCCAGCTCACGTCGCGTGGCCGCCGCGTGCTCGGGCGCGATCCGACCGGTCAGCGTGATGTGAAAGCGGAACGCCTCCATCACATGCGGATAGCCCCAGCGCTCGAACAGTGCGCGCTGATGCTGGGTCATGGCACCCATGTCGCGCCGTGCCCGTTCCGCGGCATTAAGCGGTGCGCGGAAGGGGTCGAACACCTCCACGACCTTGGCCGCCAACTGCTCCAGGGCGCGGCAGGGCGCCCCGGGCCGGATCGCGAAAAAGCCGAGAGCGTCGTCCAGCACTGGCCCTGGCAGCAGAACCGGGGCCTGCGCCCCGGCGAAATCGGCGATCGCGGCGTCGAGCGCCTCTACCTCCGTTCCGGTGGCCAGACGAAACGGCGCCTTCATCGTCGCATGCAGGCCATAACGCCAGGGGGCGGCGAGGCGCGGATCATCCGGCGCCTCGCCCGTTGCCGAGACCGGATCCCAGCCAAGCCACGCGGCGCCCTGCCGCGCCAACACGCTGTCGGGCTCGGGTGTCCAGTAGATCGCGTAGCGTCGGTAACCCTCGCGCATGCGGCCTCCGCGCCGTGCCGTTGGACGGGGCCGAGCGCGCCGCAGCGCCACCGCCCTCACCGCAACGCTTGCAATTCGCCGCGCCGCCGGCAAGTCAGCACCACGATCCCGACCGCGATCTCCACCCCTCGGTAACCCCATGCAGCCGACATCCCCAGCCCCAGGCGCCGCAGGCCCTTCGGCCGCCCCCCAGGCATCGATGCGCCCGGCGCCCGAGCGGACGCTCGCCAATGCCGAGATCGTGCTTGAGGAGACGGTGATGCGCGGCCGGGTCACCATCGCCGGCGGCACCATCGTCGATATCGTCGAGGGTGGCCATGTGCCCCCCGGCGCCGAGGATTGTGGCGGGCAGTTCCTGATGCCCGGGCTGATCGAGCTCCACACCGACAACCTCGAGCGGCATCTGATGCCCCGCCCCGGCGTCACATGGCCGGGTCAGGCGGCGGTGCTCGCGCATGATGGCGAGGTGACGGCGGCGGGTATCACCACCGTCTTCGACGCGGTGCGTTGTGGCTCGATGCGCCAGACCAGTTCGGGCGGCAAGGATTACGCACGGTATGCGCGCGGCATCGTCGACGACATCAAGACGCTTCGCCGTCTGGGGCTGACCCGCGCCGATCACCGTATTCACCTGCGCGCCGAGGTCTGTTCCGAGACGGTGGTCGAGGAACTGGCCGAGTTCGACGGCGAGGACGGCGTGGCGATCGTGTCGATCATGGATCATACGCCGGGTCAGCGGCAGTTCGCCGACATCGCCAAGTTTCGGCAGTACCATCAGGGTAAATACCGCATCAGCGACGCCGAGATGGACGCCCATATCGTCTTTACCCAGGGCCTCTACGAGCAATATGGCGCCGAGCATGAAACTGGGATCGTCGGTCATGCCCGCCGGCTCGGTGCGGTGCTGGCCAGTCACGACGATACAACACCCGCCCATGTCGCCCGCTCCGTCGCCCTTTCGGTCGACTTCGCCGAGTTCCCCACCACGCTACAGGCGGCCGAGGCCTACCGCGAACACGGTGTGCCGGTGATGATGGGCGCGCCCAATGTGCTCCGCGGGGGCTCGCATTCGGGCAATGTTTCCGCGGGGCTCTTGGCCGAACGCGGGCTGCTCGATGTGTTGAGCTCGGATTATGCGCCGTCGTCGCTGCTGATGGGGGTGATGCGTGTGGCCGAGATCACCGGCGATCTGCCGGGCGCGGTCAGGCTGGCCACGGCCGGGCCTGCCGTCGCCACGGGCCTGACCGACCGGGGCACGATCCGGGTTGGTCTGCGCGCCGATATGCTGCGGGTTCTCCGCCATGGTGAGACGGCGGCGATCAGCGGCGTCTGGGCCGAGGGTCGTCAGGTCGGCTAAGCCGCCGCAACAAGGCCGCCCGTCAGGCCTGTGCGTCCCAGCGCGTGGCATTGCTGCGGATCGCGGCGACCCGGTCGGGCACCGCCGGGTGCGAGGACAGCCAGCTTACCCGCCCCGCCAGCGCCGCCCCGCCCGGCAGCAGGCGCGGCAGCTTCTCCAGCATCGTCGCCTGCGGCTCGGCGCCGAGCCCCGCGCGCAACATCAGGGCGGTCGCGTAGGCGTCCGCCTCAAACTCACCCTTTCGGCTCAGCGCGGCCGCGATGAATTGCAGCACGAACTGTGCAAGCAGCGCGCCGAAGAACGGGATCACCCGCATGAGCGCCGCCACGATCGAGCTGTTGGCCAGCAACATGATTGGCGCGATCACCCGGCGCTGCGACAGGTGGCCGAGCGCCACGTGCCCCAGTTCATGCGCCACGACCGAGGCAAGCTCGGGCCCCGTGATGCGCCCCGCCCGGTATTGTTCCACCATGCCCGATGTCAGATAGACGCCACCGTCAGACGTCGCCATGCCGTTGACCATGGCCTGCTCCATGACCCGCACCTCCAGCCGGTCGATGCCTGCGGCGATGGCAAGCCGGTCGAACAGCCGGTCGAGCTGATCGCGCTTCAACGGCCGGGAGGCGCGTCTCAGCGCGCGGGCCATCATGTATTGCTGCCCGCCTGCGAAAAGGAAAGCACCGAGCAGCACGGCGACGACGATCAAGAGCTTGGCCATGCGCGTGATGTAGCGATCAAAGCGCCGCGCGTCATCCGCACGAGGCCAAGACATGCCGTCGCGCCGATCATGACGCGGGGCGACAGCGCGCCTGGGCGCGATCCTGCACCTGCGCGTCAGTGTCAGTTCTGCCGCTCCCCCCTAACCGCTGTCGCCGCAGGATCCATCTCAGCGTGTGAGCAGCGTGAGGGAGGATGTGATGACACCGATGAAGAGCGCAGGGCCGGTGCCCATTGACCGCGCCACCGTGCCGGCACCGTCGGGTTTTGCCATCGGCCATGTGCATCTGCGCGTTGGCGATCTCGACCGGTCTGTCGCCTTCTACCGCGATGTCATTGGGCTCGATGTGCTGGCACGGCTCCCCTCGGGCGCGGCGTTCCTGGGCGCGGACGGTTATCATCACCACATCGGGCTCAACACCTGGGAGAGCGTCGGCGCCGGCCCGCCGCCACAGGGGCATACGGGCCTCTATCACGTCGCCTTTCTCTACCCCGACCGCGCGGCCCTGGGTGCCGCGATCCGGCGGGTCAAGGCGGCGGGATACGGGCTGACGGGCGCTGCCGATCACGGCGTGTCCGAGGCGGTTTATGTCAACGATCCCGATGGCAATGGGATCGAGCTTTATCGCGACCGTCCGCGGCGCGAATGGCCGCTCCATGCGGACGGCACGCTCTCGATGTCGAACAAACCGCTCGATGTCGCTTCGTTGGAGCAAGAGGGCGCCGACTGAGGTCGGGGCAAGGCTCCGCTGAGGCGCTTTGACAGGCGACGTGACCTCAACGCGCCGGTGGCGGCGATACGGATGCTCTGGGGCCTCCGTCGTGCCTGCCGATCTGGAGCAGGCGGGAGCGCCAGCCTACCGGCCCAGCGCCCGTGTCGCGGCCTCCAGCCCGGCCAGCGTCATGGGGTACATCCGGCCTTCCATCAGCTTGGAGAGGATCGCGGTGGATTGGGTATAGCGCCAGTGCTGCTCTGGGGTCGGATTGATCCAGGCCGCGCTCGGGAACCGCTGCAGAGCCCGGCGGACCCAAACCTCGCCCGCTTCGGCGTTGTAATGCTCGTTCGCCCCGCCGGGATAGAGGATCTCATAGGGGCTCATCGCGGCATCTCCGACAAAGACCAGTTTCCAGTCGGGCCCAAAGGTGTTGAGCAGATCGAGGGTCGGCTGCTGCTCGGTCCAACGCCGGCGATTGTCGGACCAGACCCCTTCGTAGAGGCAATTGTGAAAGTATCGGTATTCCAGATACTTGAACTCAGCCCGTGCGGCGGTGAACAGCTCCTCGACCACCTGCACATGGTCATCCATCGAGCCGCCGACATCGAACAGCATCAGCACCTTGACCGCGTTGTGCCGCTCGGGCCGCATCTTCACGTCGAGGTATCCCTGATGCGCGGTCGAGCGGATGGTTTCGTCGAGATCCAGCTCTTCATGCGCGCCCTCACGCGCCCAGCGCCGGAGCCGCCTCAGCGCGATCTTGATGGCCCGGGTGCCGAGTTCCGCATCGCCATCGAGGTTGCGGAACTCGCGCCGGTCCCAGACCTTCACGGCCTTGCGGTGGCGGCTGCGATCCTGCCCGATCCGCACGCCCTCGGGATTGTAGCCGTAGGCGCCAAAGGGCGAGGTGCCGGCGGTGCCGATCCATTTCGACCCGCCTTGGTGGCGATCCTGCTGCTCTTTCAAGCGCTCCGCCAGCGTCTCCATCAGCTTGTCGAAGCCGCCGAGGCTTTCGACGAGCGCTTTCTCTTCCGCGCTCAGCGTCTTCTCGGCCAGTTTTCGAAGCCATGCCTCAGGCAGGCCCGTCAGGTCCGGGCCATCCGCTGCACCACCGCCTGAGACCGCCTCCAGACCTTTGAAAACCTGGGCGAAGACCCGATCAAAGCGGTCGATATGCCGCTCATCCTTGACCAGTGCCGAGCGGGCGAGGGTGTAGAAATCCTCGACGCTGTAATCGGCGATCCCCGCCTGCATCGCCTCGGTCAGGGTGAGCAGTTCGCGAAGCGACACGGGCACCCGCGCCGCGCGCAGGCCAAAAAAAAGGTTCATGAACATGCGCCACACCTAACACGTGCGCGTCCGCAGGGCAGGGCGCATCGATCCAAGCGGAATCGCGGCTGGTCGCCGCGATGAGTTTTGCAGGGCAAGACCGTCCGGCTGCGGCGCATCAATCCGGTGAATGCGTGGCTGCGAAGATCTCAGAGCAGGCCCACTCAGAAGCCTAGATTGACCGTGAGGATCGACAGCGTAAAGCCCAGCACGCCGAGCGGGATTGCGTGGGCAAAGCCCATCTGGATCTTGTCGCTCCGCTTGCCGCCCCGCTTTTCCGCGCGTTTCCAGCCGAGCCAGAAACCGAGGCCGATGAAGATGAGGGCGAGGACCATGCGTGGCTCCGGTCGAGGTGAGCATCCGACGCGTCAGGTGCCATTCTCGATCACGATGCGCAACATGGCGACCAGTTGCTTCATCTCGGGGCTGACCGGAATGCCATAGGCCTCGAGCACCTCGGTGGTGCCATCCAACGCCTCGAGCGTCTCCACCGGTCGCTGTTGGGTCGAGAAGGCCAGCGCCCGGTGCACGTCGATATTCGCAAACCTAAGCGGCGTGGCGATGCCGGAACGACGACAGGCCTGCTCGGCCCGGTCAAGGAGGTCGAGCGCGCCCGGGTCTTCCTCGCGCGTCGCGATGATGGCCAGCGTGTCGCGGAGCGCGCAGTGCAGCGCATTGTGCCGCGTATCGGTCGAGGTGATCAGCCGCTCCAGCGTCTGGCGCGGTACCCGCCCCCCATTGCCCCGGGCCGTTCCTTCGAAGAAACGGCGCACCCGGCTGATCACCGGCGGTGGCGCAAGGCCTAGCGGTCGCGCAGCAGCACCCTCGCCATCGGGGTTGAGATCGGCCAGCGCGACGCGGGCAGCGGTACGGGTTGCCTGTCTGTTGCCGAGTGTCGGTTTCGGTAGGGCATAGAGCGTGCGGAGCATCAGCATATCAAGCGCGGTCGGCACGATATGCAGGCCCTCATCGGTGAAGATGCTCGGCAGCAGATCGAAGATATCGTTGTAAAGCCCCGTGGACTGGACAATTTCTTCGAAGAAACAGGCGCTTCGCCGCGGTTCTCTTACACCCTCCGGCACATAGACGGTGGCGATCTGGCGTTCCTGCCAGGTGGCCAGTTGCTCGTCGAAGTCGATCCGCCGGCGTTGGCGTTCCAGATCGATCGGCGGCCCCGGCAGCACAAAACAGCCGACGGTCGGTGCCGCCTGCGCTAGCCACACCGGCGAGACCGTCGTGACCGCGATGACCGAGCCGCCAAGCGTCCCAGGCGCCTCGGCCGATCTTTCCGGGGCATAGGCGATATCGATCCCGGCATGACGCGCCGTCCAGTCGACAACGGCTTGCAGCGCCGCCTCTGTCTCGGCGTCAAAGCGGACATCCGGCACCACGCGTACCGGCTCCTCCAGCCGAGGGACGCTGGTCAGACGATCCCCGCTTTCCAGCTGGAAGGTCAGGCGCACCAAGAGATCGGCGAGATCGTCGTTGCGAAATGCGGTGCTGCCTTGAGGCTCGACCCTTTCGAGGGGTGGCGGTGGCAGCGAGGGCCCCTGGGGCCGCGTCGCGCTGGGCGAGGCTGCGCAGGCCGTGAGCGCGAGACTGGCGAGCGCCAACAGGAGGTGCGGTTTCAACTCTCTGCGATGCCCCTAGCGCTGATACTTCATGAAATCGGTCGGCGTGGCGATACGGTCGTAAAGCTGACGCGCCGTGGCATTGCCCTCCTGCGTCAACCAGTAGACCGTCGGGCAGCCGGCAGCGTCTCCTGCGGCATAAACCGCCTCGATCAGGGCGCGTCCGGCCCCGGTGCCGCGCGCGTCTGGCACGACATAGAGATCCTGCAGATAGATCACGTCCTCGACCCGCCAGCCATGACGGTGGACGAGGTAGTGGGTCAGACCGATGAGGGCGCCGTCCTTCTCGGCCACAAAGGCCGAGAAATCGCGCGGGTCATCGCCGAGCAGCCGGGCGAAATAGGTCTCGTAGACTGCATCGATGACCGAGGTGCCGTAAAAGGCGAGGTAGGCTTCCCACAACACCGCCCAAGCGGCGCGATCGTCGTGGTGCAGCGGACGGATGATGAGACCGCTCATCGCGTCGATCCGCCGAGGCCGTCCAGGACGCGCCGCAGGCTGAGATAGCCCGGGATCGCCGGGTTCATGTGGTGGCCGACCATGGGCAGGATGTCGTGCGCCACCTCGCTCTCGGCATTCAGCGCGGCCAGCGGGTCCAGGGCCCCGCGCACCTGATGGAGCCAACGCACACCGACCGGAAAGGCCGTGGGCGCTGCCAGCGTGACGATCTGCGCATCGGCGGCGCGGGCGCCGCGACGTTCGCGCATCACCCGCGCCAGCGCGGCGCTGAGCGTGAGCGCCCCTTGCGCATGGGCGACCAGCAGATCGACGCGCCGTGACTGATCGCCGAGGATCGTGACCAGAGCCGCGATGGCGGGCGCGGTCAGGACGTCATCCCTCAGCCTCACGCGCCGGCCGGGCATGCGCTGGCCCGCCGCCTGTGCAACCGTCTGCCGGGCAAGCGTACCAAGCGCCGTGCGCAGCCGAGCCATGGGCGCAAAGAGCACGGCACCGCCAAGCGCTTCGGCCACGGCGTCTTGCCGGCCATACCCCGGCACGACGGCCGCCGTCGGATGCCCCGTGGCGTCGGCGACATGCCGGGCGAGCGCTGCGGCGGCCAGCTCGGACCCGCCCCCGCCCGGCACGGCGAACTGCGTGACAGCGCCATGGGCGGCATCAAGGAAAGCGCGCGCATCGGCAAAGACCCGGACGCCGGGCGCCTCCTCTCGCCCGGGTTTGGCGAGCACGACCGCCCCCGGCGTGCCCGTGCCCGGCGCCAGCAGGCCCCGTTCCACCGCGGTCAGTCCAGCGATGCCGTAGAGCGTGGCGTCAAGCGCGCTGTTGCGCAGACCGGCCATGGTTTCGACCGGGCCGGGGAGGGTACTGCTGCGCGAGGGCAGGGTGATGTCGTCAGCCATGGCCTAGCAGTACCTGAAGGATGCGGGACGGCCTAGCGACATTGCACCCGCGATATGGGCACCGTCGATCACTGCGTGGCCCCGACAGTCAGCGCCGCTACCGCCCCTCACGGCGCGCCATGAAGGCAAGACGCTCGAACAGATGGACATCCTGCTCGTTCTTGAGCAGGGCGCCATGAAGCGGCGGCAGCGCCTTCTTCGCGTCGGTGCGCAGCGTCTCCGGGCTCACGTCATCGGCCACCAGAAGGCGCAGCCAGTCCAGCATTTCGCTGGTGGATGGTTTTTTCTTCAGGCCCGGGACCTCGCGGATCTCGAAGAAACGGGTTAGCGCGGCGCGGAGTAGCGTCGGCTTGATGCCGGGGAAGTGCACCTCGACAATCGCGGAGAGCGTCTCGGCATCGGGGAAGGCGATGTAGTGAAAGAAGCAGCGGCGCAGGAACGCATCGGGCAGTTCCTTCTCGTTGTTGGAGGTGATGATGACGATGGGCCGGTGGCGCGCGGCGATGGTCTCGCCCGTCTCGTAGACGTGAAATGCCATGCGATCGAGCTCCTGCAGGAGGTCGTTCGGAAACTCGATATCGGCCTTGTCGATCTCGTCGATCAGCAGCACGGCGCGGTCTTCGGCGGTGAACGCCTCCCACAGCTTTCCCGGGCGGATGTAATTTGCGATGTCGCGCACCCGCCCGTCACCCAGCTGGCTGTCACGCAGCCGGCTGACCGCGTCGTACTCGTACAGCCCCTGCTGCGCGCGCGTCGTTGATTTGACGTTCCACTCCAGCAGGTTGAGATCAAGACTTGAGGCGATCTGGCGCGCAAGTTCGGTCTTGCCGGTGCCGGGCTCTCCCTTGACGAGCAGCGGGCGCTCGAGCGTGATCGCTGCATTCACGGCGACAGTCAGATCGCCGGTCGCCACATAGTCCTGGGTGCTGTCGAAACGCATCCTGTGCCTTTCAGCCACGAAGCTTCGTCATGCCATGGCCTGCACGAAATTTGCGAAGCAGGCGAGGGGGGTAGGCTGGAATTGCTGCAGTTTTAACCCGTGACAACCGGCTGACGTGCCGCTATAGGGAACGCCATTCCAAGAGCTGTTGCGAAACGCAACCTACCGCCTGAGGGAGCCAAACGGGATGAACATCGAAGTCGCCATCGATCCAGAATACCGGCCCAGTGACGACGAGGAGTTCATGTGCGATAGACACAAGAGATACTTCAGGGCCAAGTTGCTCGCCTGGAAAGCGTCTATCCTGGAAGAAAGCGCCGAGACACTCGCTGAACTACAGCTGTCCGCCCAGAATATTCCTGACGTCGCCGATCGCGCTTCGGCCGAAACAGACCGCGCTCTGGAGCTTCGAACCCGTGACCGCCAGCGCAAGTTGATCTCGAAGATCGATGCTGCGGTCCGTCGGATCGACAATGGCGAGTATGGGTATTGCGAGATCACCGGTGATCCGATCGCCCTGCGACGCCTCGATGCCCGACCCATCGCGACCCTGAGCCTTGAGGCGCAAGAGATGCATGAACGGCGCGAGAAGGTACATCGAGACGGCTGATGGCCGGGCATGCCGAGCGACTGAAACGACCCCGGTCATGTGCCGGGGTTTTTCGTTTCTGGAAAGCTGCGGCAGGGCCTCAGCTCAGCCAACCGCCTACGGGCTTACCCTACCCACGACGCCGCGTTCAGCACGCTGGCGGACACCGCCGCCAATGACCGGCCCAAGCGCCGATCATCAATGCCGCGGGCACTCTGTTTTCGCGTGGCTCGCGGCAGTCTTGACTGGCCGCCAATGCATCACGTGCGAAGTGTGGGAGGGCGGAGAGAACCAAACAATTGCAACGTATTGCCCGCCGTTGTTGTGACGTGAGAGCAGGCAAGCCTAGCTGCGCCTGAGCCAACGCCCGGAACGACACTTTCATGGCCCCGGGATAACGGCTCCTCGCTGCATTCCTGCGTCGGTGCGCTCCGCCGCTAGGTGTGACCCGCGGTTTATGCCGCACCGCGGAATGGCCGCCACAACCCTGCGACCAGCGGATTGTCAGGCGCCCGTTCACGCGCTCTAACCGCCGCGCAACACAATCGGAGAGCTCACCATGACCGAGCGCGTGGATGCTTGCGGCCTCAAGGTCGCCCGGGAACTTCACGACTTTATCGAAACGCGGGCGCTACCCGGCAGTGGCGTGGAAAGCGCCGCCTTCTGGGCAGGCTTTGCGGCCCTCGCTGCCGAGTTTGCGCCCCGCAACCGCGCGCTCGTGGCCAAGCGGAACGACATTAAGGCAAAGATCGACGCCTGGCATCAGGGGCGGCGCGGCCAGCCGCATGATCCTGTCGCCTATCGCGCTTTCCTGGAAGAGATCGGCTATCTCGTCCCCGAGGGGGCGCCCTTCAAGATCGACACACCGAATGTCGACCGGGAGTTCGCCGAGATCGCGGGGCCACAGCTTGTCGTGCCCGTCATGAACGCCCGCTATGCGCTGAACGCGGCTAACGCCCGATGGGGCTCGCTCTACGACGCGCTCTACGGCACCGATGCGCTGGGCTCGCCCAATCCCGGTGGCAAATACGACCGCCGTCGCGGCGGGCGTGTCGTGACCTGGACCAAGGCGCATCTGACCGGGATCGCGCCGCTCTCCGAGGCTGGTACCGCCTGGGCGCATGTGGAGCGGGTCTGGGTCGAGAACGGCAAGCTGCGGCTGAAGCTGTTGCCCAACATGACCGCCCGTGACGGGGCCACGACCCGTGCGGACACGGCTGGCCTGGCTGATCCAGGGCAGTTCGCGGGCTATCGCGGCGATCCGGCCAATCCCGAGGCGATCCTGCTCCGGCGAAACAACCTGCATATCGAGCTGAAGCTGGATCTCGACAGCCCGATCGGGCGCCACGATACCCTCGGCCTCGCCGATGTTGTGCTGGAGAGCGCGATCACCACGATCTGCGATTGCGAGGATTCCGTTGCCGCCGTCGATGCCGAGGACAAGGTGGTGACCTATGCCAACTGGCTGGGCCTGATGAGGGGCGATCTGGAGGAGACGGTCACCAAGGGCGACAAGACCTTCACCCGCAGTCTGAACCCCGATCGCGATTACCTCGACCCCAATGGTGTGCGCTTCACGCTGCCCGGCCGGTCGCTGATGCTGGTGCGCAATGTCGGGCCGCTGATGACCAACCCGGCGATCCTGCTGGCCGATGGCAGCGAGATCCCGGAAGAGATCATGGACGCCACGATCACATCGCTGATCGCGTTGCATGACCTCAACAAGCCGCGCGGCCCCCGCAACAGCCGCGCCGGCAGCGTGTACATCGTTAAGCCCAAGATGCACGGGCCCGAGGAGGTCGCGAACACCGATACCATGATGGCCGCGGTCGAAGACCTGCTCGGCATGGGCCGCAACACGATCAAGCTCGGCATCATGGACGAGGAGCGCCGCACGACGGTGAACCTGAAGGAGTGCATCCGGGCGGCCAAGTCGCGGGTGGCCTTCATCAATACCGGCTTCCTCGACCGCACAGGTGACGAGATCCACACCTCGATGGAAGCGGGCCCGATGATCCGCAAGGCCGAGATGAAGGGCACCGCCTGGATCGCGGCCTATGAGGACTGGAACGTCGATATCGGCCTGGAATGCGGGCTGAAAGGGCGCGCGCAGATCGGCAAGGGCATGTGGGCGATGCCTGATCTGATGAATGCGATGATGGCGCAGAAGGGCGGACATCCGGCGGCCGGCGCCAACACTGCCTGGGTGCCAAGCCCCACCGCCGCGACGCTGCACGCGATCCACTATCACCGCGTCAACGTGGCCGACCGGCAGGCGCGCCTCGCCGATCGCCCGCGCGCGCGGTTGGACGATATCCTCGCCATCCCGCTTGCTGACCGCCCGAACTGGCAGCCCGACGAGATCCGCGCCGAGATCGACAACAACTGCCAGGGCATCCTCGGCTATGTGGTGCGCTGGGTCGATCAGGGCGTCGGCTGCTCGAAGGTGCCCGATATCAACGATGTCGGCCTGATGGAGGACCGGGCCACCTGCCGGATCTCCTCGCAGCATCTCGCCAACTGGCTGCGCCACGGCGTGGTGAGCGAGGAAGAGGTGATGGCGGCGCTAAAGCGCATGGCCGAGGTGGTGGACCGTCAGAACGCGGGCGATCCGACTTACCAGCCAATGGCGCCCGACTTCGACGGCGCGGCCTTCGTGGCGGCGCGCGATCTGGTGCTGGAGGGGACAGCGCAGCCCTCGGGCTATACCGAGCCGCTGCTCCATGCCTGGCGGCTCAAGAAGAAGGCCGCCTGACATCTTAGGCGGCGAGGGAACGGACCCAGCACAGGGTGGGGGGCCGTTCCTGGCCAGCCTGTTTGAACGCCCGGCTAGTCGGTCGTCGTCCGCTTGGCGCGCACCACCTTGCTCCGCTGGCGCCGTGCGGCGACCGAGTTGTTGACGTAGTGATAGCCGATCAGGATCGCCAGCAGCCCGAGCATGAGCAGCGCCACCTCCGCGCGCTCATCGAAGACCGCGCCGCTGGCATCGATATAGGCGGCGCAGGCATTGGGGATCGCGTCCTCGCCGGCGTCCACAAGGTCGAGGCACGCCTGCCGGCTCAGCGTCTCAGTCGACATGGCGGGCTCCGATCTCATCGGCGACATCGCGGAAATCGCGGGCCACGTCGGTGTAGAACATCGCCTCATCCTGCAGCTTGTCGCATTCGCTGCGCGACATGCCGGCGATGATCAGCCCACACGCGATGAGGCCGAACCCACCGACGCCGCTGACGCTCAGCAACGCCACCGCAGCGCCGACCCCGGACAGCCCGAGGCCAAGGCCTTTCTGGGTTGTGAAATGCGCTGCGCTCTTTGTGGGTAACTTCGCCATTTCCTCGAACTCGGTGGCCTGATCGCGCAGATTTTCGACCAGCGCCCTCAGCTCGTCGTCGGAGTAATTCGAGAGCCCGGATTTGATGGTGCGCAGCTCGTTACGGAAACCCTCCCGGTCCGGTGTCTCCCGCCCGAGATGCCCGGTGACGATCTCGTCGATCCGCCGATGACGCAGGGCGATTGCATCGCCCGCTGTCTCCTCCATGACCGTTCTCCCCGGCTGTGATTTCGGGTTGCCTAGGCATTGGCACCGTCGCCAGATCTAGCCTTAAGGCCGTGGCGTCAATCGACAAGACCCTAGTGGTTTGCAAGTGGCAGGGCCGCAAGACTGCCGCCCGGTGCAGCGTTTAGCACCGTGTCTGGTGCAGTGTTGACCTTGCTGGGCCCGTCGGTGGAAGTAACCATCACGCCCCAACGCAAGGATTGCGCCCATGACTGTCATGACCCTCGACACCGCCCGCAGCCTGATCGCCAGTATTCGGGCGGAAGGGCAGAAACTGGGGCTTAAGCCGCTGTCTGTCGTGGTGCTGGACGCGGGGGGCAACATCACCGCCTTCGAGCGCGAAGACGGCTCGTCGAACCTGCGGTTCAACATGGCCTATGCCAAGGCTTATGGCTGCATCGGCATCGGTATCGGGGGGCGCGCCCTGATGGCCCGAGCCGAGACGCAGGCCTATTTCACCAACTCCCTGACCGCGGCCTTCGGTGGAAACGTGCTGCCGGTGCCAGGCGGCATCCTATTGCGCGCCGCGGCGGACGGGCCGGTGATCGGCGCTGTCGGGATCTCGGGCGATACGTCCGATAATGACGAAGCAGCCGGGCTGGCGGGGATCGCGGCCACCGGACTGATCGGTGATGGCGGCTGACCACGGTGGCTAACGGGGGCGGCTGACCAATGGACGCGGCGACGGGGCAGGCCAATGACCGAGATCGAGTTCAAGCTGCTGGTCGAAGAGGCCATGCTCCCCGCGCTCAAGCGGCGCATCGGCGCGCGCGCCGAGGGACGCGGCGTCATCCGCAAGCTCCGCAGCATCTATCTCGATACGGTCGATCAGCGGCTTGCCGCTGGCGGGGTCGCGCTGCGCCTCCGGCTGCAGGGACGGCGGTGGAGCCAGACGGTGAAACGCGCCCGACGCCACACCGCAGGTTTGTCCGAGGCCGATGAGGTCACCACCGAGGCGCCGGGCGGCCGCGTGGCGCTGGGTCTTCTGCCACAAGCGGTGCGTGATGAGATCATCGCGCTAAAGGGCGACCTGCCGCTGGCACCGCAGTTCGAAACGGACATGTCGCGCACCCTCTGGACCGTGCCGCTGCAGCAGGGCCGTGCGGAGGTTGCCTTGGACAAGGGCATGATCCGGGCCGAGGGGCGTGAGGAACCGCTGATCGAGCTGGAGATGGAACTGCTGGAAGGCTCTCCAGCGCATCTTTTCGATCTGGCACGCGCTGTCGTCACAACGGGGCCGGTGCGCCTGTCGGCGACCAACAAGGCCACCCGCGGGCGGCGGGTGGCCGACGGGTTGCCAGCGGTCCTCGCGCCGGGGCCGCGCAATGCAGTGCCCATCATCCTCGCCAAAGGGGCCAGCGTCGATGATGCCACCGCCGCGATCCTTGCCGAATGCGTGGGTCAGGTGATGACCAACGTCACCGCCTTGCGGGCCAGCAGCGCGCCTGAAGGCGCGCATCAGCTGCGGGTTGGCCTTCGCCGCCTGCGCTCGGCGCTCATGATGCTGATGCCGGCGATTACGGGCGAGGGCGGCGCCGATCTCTCAGCGCTTGCCTACGAGGCGCGCTGGTTGGCCGGCGAAGTGGGTGGACTGCGCGACCTGCAGGTAGCCGAGATGGAGTTAGTGGCACCGGCTGCCGTGTCGTACTCGGAGGAACCGGGATTTGCCCGGCTTGGCGCCGCGCTTCGCGATCGGGCAGGGGAGACCTATGCGACGCTGCTCGCCACGCTCGACGGGCCGCGTGCCACGGCGTTCTTGCTCGATCTGGCCGCGCTTGTCGCGCTTCGCGGTTGGACGGCGGGCGAGGGACGTCGGGACAAGGCGCAGGCAAAGCGGCTTGCCAGGCCGTTCTCCAAGCTCGCCCGAAAGGCTGTGATCAAGGCCGAGCGACGGGTGATGAAACGCGCCGTGGGGATCGAAACGCTGGATCACGAAGCGCGGCATGACCTGCGCAAAGCGATGAAGACGCTGCGCTACACGGTGGAGTTTGCAGCACCGAACTGGCCCGATGGCCATGTCCGTGGCTACGTCAAATCAGTCAAGAAGGTGCAGAACCTGTTTGGCACGCTGAACGATGCCGCGATGGGCGAGGCGCTGTTCATGTCCGACGATGCGCCCGGGATGGACGATCCGGCGGCGGCGCGGGCGGCTGGGAGACTGATCGGCGCAAGTCTCGTGGCCGCTGACCACGACTGGGCGCAAGCGCTGGAGCGTTGGGCGGTGTTCGAGGCGACCCCGCGCCCCTGGCACTGATCTAGGCCGCGCCGCTGCCGGCCTTCTTCGTCGCAAGCCACAGAAAATACGCCGCATGGTCGCGGTCCCCAAGGCCAAGCGGGCCGGCAAGCTCATCATAGGCGACGCGGGCCTGTTCGGTCAGCGGCAGACGCAGGCCTCCCTCTGCCGCCGCCGCGAGCGCGTTGGTCATGTCCTTCAGCTGCGTCGTCACGAGCGCACCCGGCTCGAACGCACCACGCAGCATCCGTTCGCCGTGGTTCTCCAGGATTGCCGAGCCCGCGAAGCCGCCGCCGATGGCCTGCCGGACCTTCTCCGGGTCCGCCCCATTGGCGGCTGCCAGCGTCAGCGCCTCAGAGACCGCGCCGATGGTAATGCCGACGATGGCCTGGTTGGCGAGCTTGGCGATCTGGCCCGCGCCGTTCGGGCCGACATGCGTCGCCCGGCCCATGGCGGCGAACAGCGGTGAGGCGGCGTTGAAGTCATCGGCCGCGCCGCCTGCCATGATGGCGAGCCGCGCGCGTTCCGCACCGGGCTCGCCGCCTGAAACGGGCGCATCCAGTGCCCGCGCACCATGCGTGGCCAGCCGCTCGGCGATCCGCCGGGCGCGCGCGGGTTCGATCGAGGACATATCGATAAAAAGGGCGCCCGGTGCCGCTGCGCCGAGATCGCCGTCGATCACCACCTTTTCGACCGTCGCACCGTCGGCCAGCATGGTGACCACGCAGTCAGCACCGGTCACCGCGTCGACCGGGCCATCCGCCACCCGGGCCACATCGGCCAGGGCCTCCGCCTTGGGGCGGCTCCGGTTCCAGACGGTGACATCGAAGCCGGCTGTGGCGAGATGACGGGCCATGTGCCGGCCCATGATGCCGATGCCGAGAAAGGCGACCCGGCGGATCGCGGCGGTGCTGCCCATGGTACGTTTCCTCTGCCGACCGAGACGCCCGGCCGAGGGAACCATATCCGATCAGGCGACGCCGGCCAGCACGTCTGCCGGAATGATGCGCGCGGCCTGCTGACCGAGCCCTTGCACTTCGGCCTCGACCAGATCGCCGGGCTGTAACCAGGCCTGTGGGTGCATGCCCATGGCGACGCCCGGCGGTGTGCCGGTGGGGATGATGTCGCCGGGCTCCAGCGTCATGAACTGCGAGATGTACGAAATCAGCGTCGGCACGTCGAAGATCATGCGCTGGGTGCTGCCCCGCTGGCGCAGTTCACCATTGACACTCAGGCTGAGGGTCAGGTCTTGCGGATCGGCGATCTCGTCCGTCGTGACCAGCCATGGGCCGAGCGGGCCGAAGCCGTCATGGCTTTTGCCCTTGATCCACTGGCCGCCGCGTTCGGTCTGGAAGGTCCGCTCCGACAGGTCGTTGAAGACCGCATAGCCGGCGACATGGGCCATCGCCTGGCTGCGGCTGACATATTTCGCGCGGCTGCCGATCACGACCGCCAGTTCCACTTCATAGTCCAGCTTGGTGGCATCGCGCGGCATCGACACGTTGTCATGGGGGCCCGACAGGCTTGAGACCGCCTTGCCGAACAGGATCGGCTCGTCGGGCAGCGGCATGTCGAGTTCATGGGCGTGGTCGGTGTAGTTCAGGCCGACGCAGATGATCTTGCCGACCTGGCCGATGCACGGGCCGATGCGGCGGCCCGAACCCATCTCGGGCAGGCTGTAGGGGTCGAACTGGCGCAGCATCGAGAGGCTGCGCGGGCTGAGTGTGTCGCCCGAGATATCGAGCACATGCCCCGACAGATCGCGCAGCTTCCCCTCAGGATCCAGCATCGCGGGTTTCTCCGCCCCCGCAGCCCCGACGCGCAACAACTTCATGCCCGATCCCTCGTTGTACCCTTTCCAAGATTGCGCCACGGGGCCATGGCGAGATGAGGGCGCGAGGGGGGCGCCTATCGGCCAAGTTGCAACCGTTGATTTGTAAAACCCTCAGGGACCACGCCTATCCCGGGCTGCGCATGCCCTGGGCGGTCACCAGACACACTGTGGCGTGGCGCGGCTGGATCGCACGACGCCGCTCATCCACGCGGGCTTCTATGCTGATGCTGGCGCGGCGTATCGCCCACGCGATGACGTCCACGCCTCGTAGCATTCCCTCACACGGCGGCCCCGGCCCGTGCGGCGGTAATGCGCCGTGCTAGGCCAGATCCTGCAACGGGTGCCCATCTGTGGCTCCGTGCCCCTCCCGCCCTCAGACCTTGCCAGTATCGATCAGGGCGGAGGCCACGTCGAGGAACGCACGCGCCTGGGGGCTGGCCGGTTTCGCGGCGACGATGGGTGCGCCGCCATCGCCCGCTTGGCGGATCGCGAGATCCAGCGGGATCTCGCCGAGGAACGGTGCGCCGATCCGCTCCGCTTCGGCCCGCGCCCCGCCATGGCCGAAAATATGCTCCTCATGCCCGCATTTCGGGCAGATGTAACTCGACATGTTCTCGATCACGCCGAGGATCGGCACATCGGTCTTCTTGAACATGTCGACCGCCTTGCGCGCGTCTAGCAGCGCGATGTCCTGCGGGGTCGAGACGACGATGGCGCCCTCCACCTCGGCCTTTTGGCTGAGCGTCAGCTGCACATCGCCGGTGCCGGGCGGCAGGTCGACCAGCAAAACATCCAGCCGGCCCCATTGCACCTGTCCCAGCATCTGCTGGAGTGCGCCCATCAGCATCGGCCCGCGCCAGACCACGGCCTCGCCCTCGGGCACCATGAAGCCGATCGACATGGTCGTGACGCCGTGGTTGCGAAGCGGCAGGATGATTTTGCCATCCGGGCTTGAGGGCCGCCCCGAGATGCCGAGCATGCGCGGCTGAGAGGGACCGTAGACATCGGCGTCGAGCAAGCCGACGCGCTTGCCCTGGGCCGCCAGCGCCACGGCGAGATTGGCCGAGACGGTGGATTTGCCGACCCCGCCCTTGCCCGAGGCGACGGCGATGATCCGATCTACTCCCGGGATGCGCTTGGAAGCGGGCTCTGCGGGCTTGCGGCGACCGAGCTTTAGCTCAGGGGGCGGTTCCTTCGGCAGCGGGCGGCGCTCGGCCGAGGCGGGCGCTGCCTTGGGGGCGCGGTTTGCCTGTCCGGGGCCCGAATGGGCGGTCAGCACAGCCGAGACGCCCGAGACGCCGGGCAGCGCCTCTACGGCGGCCTGGGCAGCGGCGCGCACCGGCTCCATCTCAGCTCCCTTGGCCGGATCGACCTCGATCACAAAGCTTACCTTGCTGCCCTCGGGCCCGGCCGCGACCGAGATCGCCTTGGCCATGTCGGCACTGACGATATCGCGGCCCTGGCTGGGGTCGATGATACTCGATAGGGCGGCAACCACGGCGTCGCGCGTCACGCTCATCGCGCCCCTCCGTCATCTGCGCCGGACGCCGAGATCTCACCGTTGACGACATGCTCGAGCCCCAGTTCCGGGATCGTCAGCACGACACGCGCCTTCACGCTGCCCGAGGGTGCGGCCGAGCGCATCGCCTTCTCGATCTCCTGCTGCGAGGTGACGCCCACCTGCTTGAGGAACTTGCGCATCGACATGTTGAAGGCGTCGTCGCTCATCGTCTCGTCTCCTGGCTCATGCGATCATTCCTGTTCGGGCGCGGTCTTGCGGTCAGCCTCGGATGCTCACCTGGGTTCCGTCGCGGGTGTCGGCGGCACGCCCGGTTCCCAAAGCTCCACCGAATTGCCCTCCGGATCGTGGATCCGGGCAAAGCGGCCATGCGGTCCATCCCACTCCTCACGCCTTTCTGCCGCGATGCCGGCCGCGGAGAGATGTGCCATCATCGCATCGAGGTCGTCGACGCGCAGGTTGAGCATCGCGCCCTGCTCGAGGTGGCCGAAATAGTCGGTATCGCTGGGAAAGGTCGCAAAGGCGGTCGGCCCCGCCTCGGTCATCCAGGGTGTCGTGACGCCCACACCCAGATGCTCGGCATACCATGCCGCCATCGCCTTTGGCTCACGAGTGCGGATGAAGAACCCGCCGATCCCCGTTACCCGTGCCATGATGTCGCTCTCCGCCGCTGCCGTTCAGGGATCGCCGCGTCTGGCGAGGTCGTCGGTGGTGCGTGGCATGGCGCGCTGCGGTCCTGCGAATGGATGTTTCCAGCTGTTGGCGTGTCCCTTCGCGTTGAGATCGTCGCATATCTGGATCGAACGCGCATGATCGATGTCGATGAAGCGCTGCCGGCTGTTCGGCCGCTGCCTGACAGGCGGTATCATGGCGAAGACCCTGGCGCGTTGGAGGTCGCGGCACGGCTCTCCGGCTATCTCGCACTCCAGCGCCGCACGATCAGCAAGGGGGCGGATCGGTCCCTCTATGTCACTGTGTCGCCTTGCTCGCGGTATTCGCGTCTCGGCACTTCTGCATGTCAAAAGCGGCGCGGTGCGGAGCGAAATTTTGTCGGGTGGCAGACGATCACCGTGCCGGGCGTTGAGGCAGCGCATATCGACAACCGTCACCGGCGTCTGATGCTGGGGCAGGTCCGGCCCGGTTGGCGCTGCGTGGGTGCTGTCTGTCCCGCCTGCGTGGTCGCGACCATCGGCAAACACCACAGCGGCGATATCCGAGAACGCCCCGGCGTTCTCAGCACTGCCGCCCTCGGTCCGAGCGTCTTGCGGCATCTTGGCTCCGTGTGCGTCCCCGTGAGTGCCGTGCGCTTTAGCGACTGTGCTGCAGGCGCAGAAGCCAGCCTTTTCAGTGGTTTTCAAGCCCACCTTAACATCATCCACGCCGTGACATCGAAGCACGGGCGTTCGCGTTCCCTGCCTGCTTGGGCGGCTGCCCGTCATGTCTCCTCCCCGACCCGCGTCACTGCGTGCCGTGGGGCGGCTTTCCGACGGTCAGACACCACCCTCAGTCTTGGCATAAAACCAAGACGGTGTGTCAGCAAGCGCCAGCAGGTGTCTGTGGCTCGTTCAGGATCTCTCTCCGGCAAGAACTTCCGGCGAGAAAGCCAAGGCACTGCGCCGCGACGTGTTCGCCGAAGGTGCTGTCGGCGGGCGATGGTGAGGGTGTCTGGGCGCTCGACCGCAGGCGCGCCGCACGCTGCCAATCAGATCTTTGCGTTTGGGGTAGGGGGACCGCCTAAGACCGATAGAAATCGGTGCCGGTTCTCACCGGCGAACAGGCGCGTCTTCACGGTCTTGAGCGCATCCTTGTCATGCCGACCCAAGCGTCTCGCGATGCGTCGCGCGGTAGCCACCGATCAGCAGGAGGGTGAGCCCCAAGGCAGCGAAGGCCATCGGGGGCATCGCCAGCGTGGTCGCCTGCTGCGGCGCCAGCGTCAGCGTCCCACCATCGCGGAGCGTGGTCGTCTCCTCGGTGATAAAGCGCCCGTCTTGATAGTGGCGGAGGGTCACCTCGACCGGCGCCCGTCCCGTCGCCGGAAAGCTGAGCGTCACGGCGTCATCGGCCGCGACACCGTCGGCGAAAGCACCGTGATAGAGTGTCAGATCCGCCGGCATCAGCGCGTCGAACCCGTAATCGACATTGCAGACCGAGATCGCGATGATCCCCTCGATCGGCGTCTCAAAGGGCAGTCTTTCGCTCGCCGGATGCAGCATCAGTGACATCGACGAGAACGAGACGTCGGATGAGGACGCCTGCGCCTCGATCCCCGAGAAGAGCGCATCGGCCAACACAAAGCTTCCAGCGCTGCGAAAGGCCACGATGGGCACGGCGCCGTCGTCCGAGAACACCTTGGCCGGATCGGCATCGAGCAAGGGGACGATCCCCTCCGCCGGCATCTGCAGGTAATAGGTGATATCACTCGCGCCGCGGTCGACGATGATCGAGAGGGCCGTTGGCTCATCCGCCAGAGCGAGCGAAGGCGATGCCGCCATGACACAAGCACCGAGTGCCCAGCATCCGAATTCTCGTCCCACGCGGGTCATTCGACGGTCCTTCTGCGCGCCAGCAGCGGCAATTACATGACGTGATGCATGTTATCTAATCGGCTGCAACCCGCGAAAAAGCTGCTTGGTCGCGATGAAATGTCATCGCTCGCATGAGCGTGAGAGCCGAGAGGGGGCTAACGACATGCGATCTCGGTCTTTTCTCGCAATGCACCGCACGCGGAAGGACTAATCCTACGGTTTCACGCAATTGCGAGGGTTCTGGTCTTTGCGGCGCGTTATCGGATCACGACCGGTTTGATCAGTTGGGGGTAACTCTGGGCGGGCAGCGCCGCGATCTCGTCGCAGAGCGCGTAGATGTCCTTGGTCTTCGCCAAGACAACATCGAAGTCGCCCTCTTGCCTGATGCTGTCGAGGCGCGTCGGGTCGAGGGCTGAGAGGGCGACAAGCCAGGGCGCGCCTTCAGCGAGATCGCGTCTGATCTGCCGCGCCGCCTCCACACCGGAGAGGCCGGGCATGCAAATGTCGAGGACCACGAGGGACGGGCGCAGCGCTAACGTGGTCACCACCGCTGATCGGCCGTCCGCCGTGTCGTGAACGCTAAAACCCATCTGCGAAAGCGCGATGCGCAGCAGCTTGCGATACGGGCCGTTATCCTCGGCGATCACGATGGTATCCGACACCGAAGGCGTGCGGTTCTGCATGGCGCTCATCCTTCCGATGTCTTGTGCCCAATGCCGATGTTTCAGGCCGGTCGGCCGTGCGCGTCGGTCCTCAAAGCTCGGCTGACGTAAGCGTCAACTTGCACGCGCGCAATCGCGCTTTCCTGCGCGCATAGCGGGTCTGCACGCGGCGCTTGAATTGCGTGATGGGTGGCATCGCGAGCGGCGGACGACACGCCGTTTTTCCTGTGATGCCAGACGGTGGCCAGCGCCTAGGCTGGGGCCCGGGCCCTTATCGTGGCCGCAGGATCAAGGGCATGCCCGTGGCGGGGCGCAGGGTGAACCACATGCGCGGCTCTGGCACGAAACCTTCGGGCAGGGAGATCGAAAGACGCGACACAATTGTCGCGAGGATCGCCTGCGCCTCGATCAGCGCGAACTGCATCCCGATGCAAACGCGCGGCCCGGCGCCGAAGGGCAGATAGGCATAGCGATGGGCTGGCGTCCCTTCAGCGAAGCGCTCGGGCACGAAAGCCAGCGGATCTTCCCAGAGTGCCTGGTGCCGATGCACCGCGTAGATCGGCAGGATGACTGTCGCGCCCGGTTGCACGGCGCCCCCGGCGATGGTGTCCGCCTCCCTGGCGTCACGGGTCATGAACCCGGCCGGGGGATAGAGGCGCAATGCCTCCTGCAAGACCTGGCGGGTGAGCGACAGCGCGCGGATGTCCTTGGCCGTCGCCGGGCGCTCTGCCAAAGGCGCCGCTTCGGCTGCAAGACGCTCCTGCAGATCGCCGCCCTCTGCCGTGTCGAAAGCAATGAGATAGAGCGCCCAGGTCAGCGCCAGTGCCGTCGTCTCGTGACCGGCCACGATCAAGGCCATCAGATTGTTGCGCAGGGTGACCGCATCCATGCGTTGCGTGGTCTCTGGATCCTCCGACGCGATCAGCATGTCGAGCAGATCGGGCGGTTTTGACGCGCCATTTGCGCGCCGCGTCGCGATGATGCCGTCGATCATGCTGTCGATCCGCGCAGCCTGGCGATTGATCAACTGCCCCGGGCGCGGGATCCAGCGTGGCGCGCCCATCAGGTCGAGGAGTGACAGCCGCGCGACATGGCGGATGAAGGCGCTGATCCCCTCGGTGATCGCGTCCCGGTCGAGGGTTTCGCGCCCCGAGAGCGCCACGTCGCAGATCACATCGCAGGTCGCCGTGACCATTTCCGGGTAGAGATCGACCGGCTTGCCGGAGCGGCTTGCCGCAACCAGCCTGTCGGTCGCCGCGACGCCGGCGGCGGCCATGGCCGGCACCTGGTTCTCGATCGCGCGCCGCTGAAACATGGGCGTCATGGCCCGGTGCTGCCAGCGCCATTCGGCACCTTCGATGGTCAGCAGGTTCTCACCCTCGCGCGGGCGAAGGATGCGCTTGGTGACGACGGATTTCGGGTAGTTCGCTTCGCGCGTCTTCAGCACATGCTCAAGCCAGGGCGGGTCCTGCAGCATGACCCAGCCGGCACCCCGACCGCCGCGCAGGATCGGCTCGTGATAGGCCTGCGCCGGGATCAGCTCGAGGATGTTGCGCCGCGCGGTGCGGTAAGACCGCCAAAGCCCAAGCGGCGCGACCGGCGCAGCCACCCCCACCGGCAGCGGGCGCGCCACCCGGCCGATGATCGCTGCAGATCTCGGATCGGCACGCTGGTCGAGGGCCATGGTCGCCTCCCTGCTGTCGGTGGCCGCGGGGCGGGCGGGCGCCCCACGGAGAAAATACCATGGTCTGCGGTCGGGTCTCTGTTGAACGACACGCAACGCTGATTTGCCGCAACGTGTGTTCTGAGACGGTCTCAGCTCGCTATCTGTTTGTATGTAGGACACGGGAGAGAGACGATGACGATCCTGACCGCAATGCTCGACACGCTCGTCGCCGCACGCCGGCGGGCAGAGGCGATCCGCCAGCTGCAGGAAAGCGACGACGCCCTGTTGCGCGATCTTGGCATCACACGCAGCGAGATCATACATTACGTCGATGGCCGGTTGGCCTGGGACAAGTATGGCTATGCGGCGGCCGAGAACACACCCGCCCAGTCGGCGCCAACAACGCTGCCAAGCGCTGCCTGAGCGGTTACACCGGCCACATCATGCCCCCTGATGCTGACCTGACGCTTTCGCGGCGCAGCCCGCGGGCGGCGGGTCGCATGGCGCTGGTGTTCTGGACACCCCCAGCGCGCCCCGGTACATCGCTGCACGACCTCTAAGCGGTGGACCGAGACCATGCCCAGCCTCAACGAGATCCGCGCGACGTTTCTCGACTATTTCGCGAAGAGCGGACACGAGATCGTGCCGTCCTCTTCGCTCGTGCCGCGCAACGATCCCACGCTGATGTTCACCGCCGCGGGCATGGTGCAATTCAAGAACCTCTTCACCGGGCTTGAGCACCGCGGCTATACCCGCGCCTCGACCAGCCAAAAATGCGTGCGCGCGGGCGGCAAGCATAACGACCTCGACAATGTCGGCTATACGGCGCGGCATCTCACCTTCTTCGAGATGTTGGGGAATTTCTCCTTCGGCGATTACTTCAAGGAAGACGCCATTCCGCTGGCCTGGAACCTGGTGACGGGCGAGATCGGCCTGCCGAAGGACAGGCTCTGCGTCACGATCTACCACGATGACGAGGAAGCCTTCGGGATCTGGAAGAAGATCGGCGTGCCGGAAGACAAGATCATCCGCATCGCCACCGACGACAATTTCTGGACCATGGGTCCGACCGGCCCCTGCGGCCCGTGCTCTGAGATCTTCTACGACTATGGCGACCATGTCTGGGGCGGACCGCCGGGCTCGCCCGAGGAAGATGGCGACCGGTTCGTGGAGATCTGGAACCTCGTCTTCATGCAGTTCGAACAGTATGACGACGGGCGCCCGCGCACTGACTTGCCGCGCCCCTCGATCGACACCGGCATGGGGCTGGAGCGGATCGGCTCGGTCCTGCAGGGCAAGAACGACGTCTACGACACCGACCTGATGCGGAGCCTCATCGAGGCGTCCGCCGCGGCCTCGGGCGCCGACCCGGACGGGCCGGGCAAGACGCATCATCGGGTGATCGCCGACCATCTGCGCTCGACCTCGTTCCTGATGGCCGACGGCGTGCTGCCGTCGAACGAGGGGCGCGGCTATGTGCTGCGCCGGATCATGCGCCGGGCGATGCGGCATGCGCATCTGCTCGGCGTCGATCGGCCGCTGATGCACCGCTTGGTCCCTGAACTGGTGCGTCAGATGGGCCAGGCCTTTCCGGAACTGGCGACGGCCCAGGGCCTGATCACCGAGACGCTGGAGCGTGAGGAGATCAGGTTTCGCCGCACGCTCGACCGCGGTCTTGGCCTGCTCGAAGACGAAGTCGCGCGCCTGCCCGAGGGCGGGCAACTGGCCGGCGAGACGGCATTCAAGCTCTACGATACTTACGGCTTCCCGCTCGATCTGACGCAGGATGCCCTGCGCGAGAAGGGCATGACCGTCGATACCGATGGCTTCGACACGGCAATGGCCGAGCAGAAAGCGCAGGCGCGGGCCGCGCATAAGGGCTCGGGCGAGGTGGCCGAGAGCGCGGCCTTCTTCGAGATCGCCGACCGGGTCGGGCCCACCGAGTTTCTGGGTTACGACACCGATGTGGCGGAGGGGGTCGTCCGCGCCCTGGTCATCGGCGATGCTGAGGCTGAGACGGCGGGCAATGACGCGCAGGTCAGCGTCATCCTGAACCAGACGCCGTTCTATGCCGAGGCCGGTGGCCAGGTCGGCGATACCGGGGTGATCGAGGGGCCGAACGGCCGCCTTGCGGTCAGCGACGTGAAGAAGCGTGTCGGTACGCTTTCGGCCCATCTCGCCACCGTCGAGAGTGGCAGAATCGCCGTCGGCGACCCGGTGAAGCTGACGGTCGACGGGACGCGGCGCGCGGCGATCAGGGCCAACCACTCCGCCACCCATCTGATGCATGAGGCGTTGCGGGGCACGCTTGGCGATCATGTGGCCCAACGTGGCAGCCTTGTCGCGCCCGATCGCCTGCGCTTCGATTTCGTGCAGAACGATGCGATGACGGCCGAGCAGATGGCGGTCGTCGAGGCTGAGGTGAACGATCTCGTCCGCCAGGACGCGCCGGTCAGCACCCGCCTGATGACGCCCGACGACGCCGTTGCCGAGGGGGCGCGCGCGCTCTTCGGTGAGAAGTACGGCGAGGAGGTGCGCGTCGTCTCGATGGGGCGCCGGACGGCGGCACATATGGGCGGCACCAGCGGGCCGCAGGGCCTGACCTATTCGCTCGAGCTCTGCGGCGGCATCCATGTCGCGCGCACCGGCGAGATCGGGCTTTTCAAGCTCGTCAGCGAAAGCGCCTCCTCGGCCGGCGTGCGCCGGATCGAAGCGCTCACCGGCGCGGCGGCGCTGGCTTATGTGGCCGAGCGTGAGGCGGCGCTGGAAGCCGTGGCCGGCCAGCTCAAGGTGCGCCCGACAGACGCTGCGGAGCGCATCAAGGCCCTGATGGCCGAGCGCCGCCAGATGGAGCAGGAGATCGCGGCGCTGCGCAAGCAGGTGGCGCTCGGCGGTGGCGGTCAGGCGCCGGCTCAGGCGCGTGATGTGTCAGGTACGCCGTTCTTCACCCAGACCCTGCCAGGCGCAAACCCCAAGGATCTGCGCGGCCTGATCGACGAGCATAAGAAGCGCCTCGGCTCGGCCGTGGTGCTGCTGATCGCCGACACCGATGGCAAGGCGACCGTTGCTGTCGGCGTGACCGAGGATCTGACGGGGGCCCATTCGGCGGTGGACCTTGTCCGCGCGGCGGTTGCGGCAGTTGGCGGTAAGGGTGGCGGCGGCCGGCCCGACATGGCGCAGGGCGGTGGCCCGGAAGGGGCCAAGGCAAGCGAGGCCATCGCCGCCGTCGAGGCGTTGCTCGCCGCCTGATCGGCCGTCGATCGCGGTTCGGAAGACGCTGTAGCGACGGCTGCGCCAGTGCAAAAGAGCGGCCGGTGCTACGGGTGATCGGGCGAATTCCGACGCGATTTACCGGATTTCTTTCTTTTCCGCTGGCGCGACGGTGCGCCCTCACGCGAGCGTGTAGGGGGCATCGGCAGCAGAGGAGAGAGCCCGATGAAGAGATTTTTGATCTTGACGGTCGCAGGCGGCGCGTTGATCGCCGGTGTCGTCGGCGTCACCGCTCAGACCACGCCCGCCAACAGCCCGAGCAGCCCGGCCCCTGGGCAGATCGCCAGCATCGCGCCCGATCCGACCGAGATCGGCCACCGCCGCGGCGCCCATCGTGCGCATCACCGGGGCGGGCGGCGCATGGGTCAGCGTCTGCGCCGGCTGCGCGATCAGTATGACGCCGATGGCAACGGCCTGATCACCCAGACCGAGATCGACGAGGGCCGCCGCGACCAGATCGAGGAGTTCGACACCAACACCGACGGCGCGCTCAGCATTGCCGAGTTCGAGGCGCTCTGGATGCAGGCGATGCGCGAGCGGATGGTGCGCCGGTTCCAGCGTCATGACCGCGACGGCGACGGTCTCGTGACCGAGGAGGAGTATGTCGACACCCTCTCCGATCTCGTCGAACGGCGGGATCGCACGGGCGATGGCGCGCTGGGCCGCGACGACCTGCGCCATGCCGGTCGGTTCGACCGTGAGACACGCGAGCGCCGGCGCGGTGAGCGGATGTTGGAGCGTTTGCAGCGCCGCTTCCCGGACCTGTTCGAAGAAGAGGCAGCGCCCGAGGGTGACCGCGAGCTTTGACGCAACAAGGGGCGCCGGTCGCCCGGCGCCCCCTGTCACGTGACGATCCCTCTGCTGGACACCGTCGCCCAAGCTCGTCCACCAGGCGGCGGTGTCACATCAGCATGCTCATCGGATCCTCGAGGAAGGTCTTGAACGCATCGAGGAACTGCGCGCCAAGCGCCCCGTCGATCACCCGGTGATCGACCGACAGCGTGACTGACATCACCGTTGCCGCGGCCAGCGCGCCGTCCTTTACCACAGGCTTCTTCACGCCAGCGCCGACCGCCAGGATCGAGGCATGGGGCGGATTGATGACTGCGTCGAAGTTGTCGATGCCGAACATGCCGAGGTTGGAGATGGCGAAGCTGCCGCCCTGATACTCCTGCGGCGCCAGTTTGCGGTCGCGGGCGCGGGCTGCCAGGTCCTTCATTTCCGCCGAGATCGCCGACATGGACTTGGCATCGGCATCGCGGATGACCGGGGTGAACAGGCCACCCTCGATGGCCACAGCCACCGCGACATCGGCGGCCTCGAACTGCAGCACGCGGTCGCCCGCCCAGACGGCGTTGCAGCCGGGCACGGCCTTCAGCGCGAGCGCCGAGGCCTTGATGATGTAGTCGTTGACCGAGAGCTTGACGCCACGCTTTTCGCCCTTGGCATTCATCTGCGCCCGGAAGGCCAGCAGGTCGTCCAGCAGGATGTCGCGTCGCAGATAGAAGTGCGGGATGGTCTGCTTCGCCTCGGTCAGGCGCGCGGCGATGGTCTTGCGCATCCCATCCAGGGTCACCTCGTCATAGGTGCGGTCGGTGTACATCTTCTTCACCGCATCCGCGCCCATGCCTTGCGCAGCTGCAGGCGCCGCCGGGGCTGCGGCCGGGGCCGCCGCGGGCGCGGCCGCCGGGGCCTTGCCGGTGCCATCGACCAGCGCCTTGTCAACATCGGCTTTCACCACCCGGCCATGGGGTCCGCTGCCCTTGATGGCGGCGATGTCGAGCCCGTTGTCCTGGGCGATGCGCCGGGCAAGCGGTGAGGAGAAGACGCGGCTGCCGCCAGCGGAGGGGGCCGCGGGGGCAGCGCTCGCCGCGGGGGCCGCGGCTTCTGCAGGGGCCGCCGCTGCGGTCGCCGAGGCGCCGTTCGCCGTGCCGTTCACACTGCCGTTAGCCACCGGGGCAGGGCCAGCAGCGGGCGCTGCACCGGCGCTGTCGATGGCACTCGCGTCCTCGCCTTCCTCCAGCAGGATGCCGATGACGGCATTGACCTTCACGCCTTCGGTGCCTTCGGCGATCAGGATCTTGCCCATGGTCCCTTCATCGACGGCTTCGACTTCCATCGTCGCCTTGTCGGTCTCGATCTCGGCGATCACGTCGCCCGAACTGACCTCGTCACCTTCCGCGACCGTCCACTTGGCGAGCTTGCCCTCCTCCATCGTCGGCGACAGAGCGGGCATCAGGATATTGATTGGCATCGGTCCCGCTCCCTCAGCGATAGCAGACGGCTTTGGCGGCCTCGACAACCTCGTCGGTCGTCACAAGCGCCAGCTTTTCGAGATTGGCCGCATAGGGCATGGGCACGTCCTTGCCGGTCAGATTGATCACCGGCGCGTCGAGATAGTCGAAGGCCTCCTGCATCAGAAAGGCCGAGATGTGGTTGCCGACCGAGCATTGCGGCCAGCCTTCCTCGACGGTGATGCAGCGGTTGGTCTTCATCACCGAGCGGATGACGGCGCCGCGGTCCATCGGGCGGATCGTGCGTAGGTCGATCACCTCTGCATCGATGCCGTCGCCCGCCAGCCGCTCGGCGGCTTCCATCGCATAGCTCATGCCGATGCCGAAGCTGACGATGGTCAGGTCGTTGCCGCTGCGGGCGACCCGCGCCTTGCCGAGCGGGACGGTGAAATCATCCATGTCCGGCACGTCGAAGGTGCGGCCGTAGAGGATCTCGTTCTCGAGGAAGATCACCGGGTTCGGATCGCGCACCGCCGATTTTAGCAGGCCCTTATAGTCGGCCGCCGTATAGGGCATCACGACCTTGAGACCCGGGATATTGCTGTACCACGCGGCGTAGTCCTGGCTGTGCTGGGCGCCGACGCGCGCAGCTGCGCCATTGGGGCCGCGGAACACGATGGGACAGCCCATCTGACCGCCCGACATGTACAGCGTCTTCGCGGCCGAGTTGATGATGTGGTCGATCGCCTGCATGGCGAAGTTGAAGGTCATGAACTCGACGATCGGATGCAGCCCCGCAAAGGCCGCGCCGACGCCGATACCGGCAAACCCATGCTCGGTGATCGGCGTGTCGATCACGCGCTTGGCGCCGAACTCGTCGAGCAAGCCCTCTGTGATCTTGTAGGCGCCCTGGTACTCGGCGACCTCCTCACCCATGACAAAGACGCGGTCGTCGCGGCGCATCTCCTCGGCCATGGCATCGCGGAGTGCGACGCGCACGGTCTCGGTCTTCATCGTCGTGCCCTCGGGCCAGTCGGGCTCGGCCGGCGGCGCCTCGGCAACTGCGGCGGGCACCGGGGCAGGGGTCGCGGCTGCGGGGGCCTCTGCCGCGGGCGCCGGCGTCTCGGCGGCGGCAGGGGCGGCGCCATTGGCCGCCTCGGCGGCGCTTGCGTCCTCACCGTCCTCCAGCAGCACGGCGATGGGGGTGTTGACCTTTACCCCCTCGGTGCCTTCGGCGATCAGGATCTTGCCGATCTTACCCTCGTCGACGGCTTCCACCTCCATGGTGGCCTTGTCAGTCTCGATCTCGGCAATGACGTCGCCTGAGGTGACCTCGTCACCCTCCTTGACGTTCCATTTCGCGAGCTTGCCTTCCTCCATCGTCGGTGAAAGCGCGGGCATCAGTACCTGAATGGTCATCCGAGCGTCCTCTCCCAGGAAACGTTTTGTTGGGCCGTTGGCTCGGCCGGTTATTCTGCCGCCTGGGGCAGTACTTCGGTGGTGATGTCGGTCCAGAGCTCCTCGAGGGCGGGCTCGGGGCTGTCCTGCGCGAACTGCGCGCTCTCGTTGACGCGGGCCTTCACGTCCTTGTCGATCTTCTTCAGCGCGTCCTCGTCCGCCAGACCCTGCTCGATCATCAGCTTTTTCAGCTGCTCGATCGGGTCACGCGTGTCGCGCATTTGGCTGACCTCGTCGCGGGTGCGGTACTTGGCCGGGTCGGACATGGAGTGGCCGCGATAGCGGTAGGTCTTGCACTCCAGCACATAGGGGCCCTTGCCCGACCGGCAGTGCTCCAAGGCGCGGCGCCCCGCATCGGCGACCGCCACGACATCCATGCCGTCGACCTCCTCGCCTTCGATCCCGAAGGCCTGGCCGCGCCGGTAAAGCTCCATCGAGCTTGTCGAACGCTGCTGCGAGGTGCCCATGGCGTATTTGTTGTTCTCGATCACGAAGATCACCGGCAGCTTCCAGAGGGCGGCCATGTTGAAGGTCTCGTAGACCTGGCCCTGGTTGGCGGAGCCGTCGCCGAAATACGTCATCGAGACGTTGCCGTTGCCGGTGTACTGGTTTGCGAGTGCCAGACCCGCGCCGAGCGGCACCTGAGCGCCGACGATGCCATGGCCCCCATAGAACTCCTTTTCCTTGGAGAACATGTGCATCGAGCCGCCCTTGCCCCTGGAGTAGCCGCCCTCGCGCCCCGTCAGTTCGGCCATCACGCCCTTAGGGTCCATGCCCGCGGCGAGCATATGGCCGTGATCGCGATAGGAGGTGATGACCTGATCGCCCTCGATGCACTGGCTCTGCAGGCCGACCACGACGGCTTCCTGGCCGATGTAGAGGTGGCAGAACCCACCGATGAGACCCATGCCGTAGAGCTGGCCGGCTTTCTCCTCAAAGCGTCGGATCAGCAGCATGTCCTCGTAGTATTTGCGCATCTCCTCGGGCGAGGGCGAGTTCTTGGCCGGCTTTTTCGCCCGGGTCGTTGCGCCTGATTTCGAGGCGCCGGCGCGAGTGGCCGCCGGTTTTGTGCCGTTGGCGCTGCTGCTCTTGCGGGCGGTTGCCATGGGGATCCTCCAGATCGACACGGGCCGCCTTCTGCGGCGCTCTTCTAAGTTCATGCAGCGGGGAAAGCGGCGCCGCCGCAGCGCAATTGGCCGACAGTGATCCGGCCCGCTTTGATCGCAACATTACGACCGCGACAGCCCACCGCAAGTGCGTTGGACCCCTACCTTTTGGTACGTCGGCAAGACCGTCAGGGGCGGAGAAGCAGGTCTTCGGTTCGCGCGAGCCCAAGCACGATGCGAGCCCGTTCGTCCAGGAGATCAGGGTCGATTACCGGCCCCTTGAGGCGCTCCACGCGGTTGCGGATCACGGCGTCCTCGGACAGCACCTCGGCGTGCTCGACCTGCAAGCGCGCCTTCAGGGCCTCGGCCTCACGCAGGGCGCGCCAGCCGGTCTCGCCCGCGATTGCACTGTGCAAGAAAACGAGAGCGATCGCACCCATCAGCACGTAGCATCCAGGAGCCAGGATCTGGCGCCATCTCATCCTGCTCACGCTCAACCTCCGCTTTGACCGGTTTCTCCGGTTCTGCGTCGGCAAGAAGATGCGCCAATCATCGGTAAAGACGAATTGACGTTCTTCCTTCCGCGCTTGCGTATCAGCCTTTTCCCTTGCGCCGCGGCCCCTTGGCCACAGGCCGTCGGGGTTTTGGGCTTTTGCCGGCTTGCGGCGCGGTCGGTGCCGTGCCCTCAGCCTCTTTCTGAAGCTTCAGCATGGCCCAGGCGGTTGAGCAGGCAACCGACACCTGACCGGCGCCCAAGGCCACGACCAGCGGCAACCAGCCGGCAGCCTCGGGCCCCGCCGCTGTGACGCGCCAAAGCGCGATGGCCCAGTAGATGGCGATACCGAGCCCCGCGACGACCAGCGTGGAGACCGTCGTGAGCGAGAGCCGCGACGCCGTCCAGCCGGCCAAGAGCGGCACGCCGAGCATCATGGCACCCAGGATGACCAGCTGCAGCGGCCCGATATCGCCCCCGAGATCAATGAGCCGCTCTCCCGCGATCAGCGCCGCCGGCACGAGCCAGACATGCGCCAGCGCGCCCACGGGGGGCAGGGCAAAGCGTGGCGTCGCGTCCAACCCTCAGCCCTCGCCCCGGGGCACGACGCTTTGGCCGGCGTAGTGTGCACTCTCGCCCAGGGCCTCTTCGATGCGCAGCAGCTGGTTGTATTTGGCGAGCCTATCGGAGCGGGCGAGTGAGCCGGTCTTGATCTGCCCGCAATTGGTCGCCACCGCGAGATCGGCGATCGTGACGTCTTCGGTCTCGCCCGAGCGGTGGGACATCACCGCGGTGTAGTGCGCCTTATGCGCCATCGACACCGCATCCAGCGTCTCGGAGAGCGAGCCGATCTGGTTGACCTTCACCAGGATCGAGTTGGCGATGGCATTGTCGATGCCCTGGCTCAGCCGCTCGACATTGGTCACGAACAGGTCGTCGCCGACGAGCTGGCAGCGCTTGCCCACCAGTTCGGTCAGGGCCGACCAACCGTCCCAGTCATCCTCGGCCATGCCATCCTCGATCGAGATGATCGGATAGTCCGCCACCAGCCCCTGCAGATAGCCGGCCATCTCGCCGTAGTCGTAGTCCACACTTTCGCCGGTCATCTTATATGTCTTGCTCTCGGCGTCGTAGAACTCGGTCGCCGCGCAATCGAGGGCGAGATGCACATCCTCGCCCGGCCGGTAGCCCGCCTTCTCGATGGCGCCCATGATGAAATCCAGCGCGGCCCGAGCCGAGGCGATGTTGGGCGCAAAGCCGCCCTCGTCGCCCACATTGGTGTTGAGGCCCGCGCCCTTCAGCTCCTTCTTCAGGGTCTGGAAGATCTCCGCCCCACAGCGCAGCCCCTCCGAGAAGCTGGGCGCGCCGGTGGGCATCACCATGAATTCCTGAATGTCGATGGGGTTATCCGCGTGCTCGCCGCCGTTTAGGATATTCATCATCGGCACGGGCAGGGTGCGGGCATTGACGCCGCCGACATAGCGGTAGAGCGCCAGGCCCGAGGACGCCGCCGCTGCCTTGGCGACCGCCAGGCTGACGCCGAGGATGGCATTGGCGCCGAGGCGGGCTTTGTTCGGCGTGCCGTCCAATTCGATCATGGCGCTGTCGATGGTCTTTTGCGCATAGCCGTCGATGCCGGCCAGTGCCTCGAAGATCTCACCGTTCACGGCGTTTCGGGCATGCTGCACGCCCTTGCCGCCATAGCGACGCGGATCGCCGTCGCGCCGCTCGACCGCCTCATAGGCACCGGTCGACGCGCCCGAGGGCACGGCCGCGCGGCCGACCGCCCCATCCTCCAGCGTCACATCAACCTCGATGGTGGGATTGCCGCGACTGTCCAGGATTTCGCGCGCGGCGATGTCGACGATGGCGCTCATTGGGGATCCTCCGGTGGGCTCGTGGCGCGGGGTGTAGCGCGCCGGCGCGTCGCTTTGAAGAACCCTTGGGCGAAAGGCTGATTGCCGCTCAGCGATTGTCGCTGTCGAGGCTGGCCGCCGATAACCGGCCGCGCTCGGCCCGTTTTGCGGCATCCCAAAGGGTATCCATCTCGGCCAGCGTGGCATCCTCAGGGCGCCGTCCTTCGGCTTTCAGGGCGGCCTCCACGGCGCGAAAGCGGCGCTCGAACTTGGCGTTAGCCGCGCGGAGCGCCGCCTCGGGATCGACGCGCAGATGCCGGCCGAGATTGACCATGACGAAGAGCAAGTCGCCATATTCCTCGGCGGTCTTCTCCGCCTCGCGCGCATCGATCTCGGCGACCAATTCGCGGGTCTCCTCGTCGATCTTGTCCAGCACATCGGCCGGGTCTGACCAGTCGAAGCCCACCTTCGCGGCCTTCTTGGTCAGCTTCAGCGCGCGTGAGAGCGCCGGCATCCCGCTCGGCACACCGTCGAGCGCGCTGTCGCGCGTCTCGCCTCGATCCGCCCGCTCGGCGGCTTTCAGCGCCTCCCAGTCGAAACTGTCGAGATCCGCGCGCTCTCCGCCGGGTTCGGTGCCGAAGACATGCGGGTGGCGGCGCAGCATCTTGTCCGATATCGCGCGCACCACGTCGGCCAAGGTGAAATGCCCGCCTTCCTCGGCGATGCGCGCATGGTAGACGACTTGCAGCAACAGATCGCCAAGCTCGTCGCAAAGCGCGGGGACGTCGCCCTCCACGATGGCCTCGGCCACTTCGGTCGCTTCTTCGATCGTATAGGGTGCGATGGTCTGCCAGGTCTGCTCGCGATCCCAGGGGCAGCCATCGGGGGCGCGCAGCCGGGCCATGATCTCAAGAAGTCGCGCCATCCCCGCGGCCCGGTCGAAGACCAGCGCATCCGAGGCGGCCCGGTCGGTGAGCGGCCTGTCGAGATCGTCGGTCATGCCGCCCCTTCCACAGCCCGGCTCGCCTCGCGCCGCCGCGCGTGGATGTTGTACAGGTTGCCCGCTAGGATCAGCGCGGCACCGATGAAGACCGCCGTCTCGAGGCTTTCGCCGTAAAGGACTGCGCCAGCGCCGGCCATGGCGGGCAGGCGGAAGAACTCCATCGGGGCGACAACCGAAGCCGGCGCCATGAAGAGCGCTCGCGTGAGCCCCCAATGCGCGGTCAACCCGCACAGACCCACAAGCGCCACCCAAGGCACCGCCGCCGCCGAGAAGATCACCGGCCCACCAAAGGGCAGGGTGCAAACGAGACCCATCACCGCCTGGCTCGCCGTCATCCAGAACAGGATGGTGAGCGCGGTGTCCTCGCGGCTCAGCCGTTTGGTGAAGATGTTGGTGAGGGCAAACCCCACCGCGGATGCGAGCGCCGCGCCATGGCCGATCTCCAACGGTGCATAGCCGGGCCGGGTGACGATCAGGATACCGGCGAAACCGATCAGGGTCGCGATCGCGCCCGCCCGGGTCAGCCGCTCGCCCAGCAGCAGGGGCGCCAGCATCGCCACCCAGAGCGGGTTGGTGAATTCCAGCGCCACCATCTGTGCCAGCGGGATCGTGGCGACAGCGTAGAACCAGCAGTTCTGCGCCCCGAAATGCACGATGTTGCGCACCGCATGCTCACGGCCAAGGCCGGTCGCGACCTTGAGGCGCCCCTCGCGCCGAAAGATCAGCCCCGCGATTACCGTCACACCGATCAAAGAGCGGTAGAACATGATCTCGTAAGTCGCCAATTCACTGGACAATTCCCGCCCGGCAACCGCCATGGCCGAGAACGACAGGATGGCGACGATCATCCAGAGCGCGGCGATACCCGCCTGCCGACCGATGCCGGGCGTCTCGCTCGCTGCGTCGGTCAATACACCATCTCCTCGCGGGTCGCATCGTCATAGCCGATAAGGCCGAGCGCATGCCACGCCGCCACTTTGCCCGCGTTGTACCACCAGGCCATCGCCTCGCGCAGGATCAGACCGATACGCATGAAGTGCCCATGTTCGAGAAAGCCGCGTGCCGCCAGCCCCTGCACATCTCGGCCGAGAAAGGCGGCAAGCGCCAGGGCGCGCGGCAGATGGAAGGCATCCGTGACCACGGCATAACGCTCGAACCCGGCCGCGTCGCCGAGCGCGAAGGAAAAGCGCAGGTTCTCCAGTGTCGTGCGGGCGTTGGGCTCCAGGATCATCGCGTCGCCAGAAATGCCGAGGGTGAGCATGTGGTCTGCAAAGAGCCCCGCCTCGCCCCGCGGAAAAGCCGGATCGTTCAAGGTGCCCGTCAGGATCGCGACATCGGCGCGGCCATCGCGCAGCACGCCCGCCGCCGCCCGGGCCCGCATCCGACCGATGAAGTTCTGCGTCTGGTCGGGATTCACGCCGCCACCCAGCACGATCAACGCATCGACCCGCTGCAGCCGATCCGCCGCATAGCGACTGGCGGCCCAGCGCTCCGCCACCATCACGCACGCAAGCGTAAGCGCACCGAAGAACGCGCCCAAAGTAACCAATCGCCAGAGCCGCCGCATCATCCTCGGCGCCGCTGCATCGCCTGGCAGGTCACTCCCACTCGATGGTGCCCGGGGGTTTGGACGTCACGTCGTAGACCACGCGGTTGATGCCGCGTACCTCGTTGATGATCCGGTTGGCGATGCGGCCGAGGAAGTCATGTCCGAACGGATAGTAGTCGGCCGTCATCCCGTCGACCGAGGTTACGGCGCGCAGCGCGCAAACATAGTCATAGGTCCGCCCATCGCCCATCACTCCGACGGTGCGTACCGGCAGCAGCACGGCAAAGGCCTGCCATATGGTGTCGTAGAGCCCGGCCGAGCGGATCTCATCGAGATAGATGGCGTCTGCGGCGCGCAGGATATCGAGCTTGTCGCGCGTGATGTCACCGGGGCAGCGGATCGCGAGACCCGGGCCGGGGAAGGGATGACGACCGACGAGGCGATGCTCAAGCCCGAGCTCGCGGCCAAGCGCGCGGACTTCATCCTTAAAGAGCTCACGCAGGGGCTCGACCAGTTTGAGGTTCATGCGCTCGGGCAGGCCACCGACATTGTGGTGCGACTTGATCGTCACCGACGGGCCGCCGGTCGCCGACACGCTTTCGATCACGTCAGGGTAAAGTGTGCCTTGCGCGAGAAATTCGGCACCACCGGCTGCCTTGGCATGGTGCTCAAAGACGTTGATGAAGAGCTTCCCGATGGTCTTTCGCTTCTGCTCGGGGTCGGTCACGCCCTCGAGGGCCGAGAGAAAACGCTCACTCTCGTCGGCATGGACCAGCGGCACGTTGAAGCGGTCGCGGAACAGGCTCACGACCTCGTCCGCCTCTCCCTCGCGGAGCATGCCGGTATCGACGAACACACAGGTCAACCGCTCGCCGATAGCCTCGTGGATCAGAACGGCCGCCACCGTGCTGTCGACCCCGCCTGAGAGGCCGCAGACCACGCGACCCTCGCCCACCTGGGCGCGGATCTTGGCGATGGCCTCGTCACGATAGGCGGCCATAGTCCAGTCGCCCGCCATGCCCGCGATGCCATGGGTGAAGTTCTTTAGGATCCGCGCGCCTTCGGGCGTATGCACGACTTCAGGGTGGAACATCAGGCCGTAGAAGCGGCGGGCCGGGTCCGACAGCACCGCGCAGGGCGCATTCGGGCTCGCCCCCTCGACCGAGAAGCCCTCGGGCAGGGCGGTCACCCGATCGCCATGGCTCATCCAAACCTCGGTGCTTTCGCCGGGGCCTATGATGCCGTCGAACAAGGGGCTGTCGGCCTGCATCGTCACGCTCGCGCGGCCGAACTCGCGGTGGTGCCCGCCCTCGGCCCGGCCGCCGAGCTGATGGACCATCACCATCTGGCCATAGCAGATGCCAAGCACCGGCACGCCCAGTTCAAAGAGGCGCGGATTGGCGCGCGGGCTGCCCGCGTCCTCGACCGAGGCCGGGCCGCCGGAGAGGATCACGGCCTTGGGCGAGAGCCGGGCGATCAGGGCATCGTCGGCGCGGTCATAGGGATGGATTTCGCAATAGATCCCGCTTTCGCGGAGGCGTCGGGCGATCAGCTGCGTCACCTGGCTGCCGAAATCGACGATCAGGCAAGTCTCATGCGCCGGCGTCGTAGCGGCAGAACGCGATGCTGCAGGCGGCCTGGCGGGGGAAGTCATGTCATGCACCGGGTCCGGCATTGGGGCTCCTCACAACGACACCGGTCCCGTAGCGCCGATCGCTGCCCATGTCACGCGGCCCCGCTCCATCCTCCCCGACCCGATCCGCCACGAATGTCGCTCTGGGACGGCAGGGGGGCGAAATCCGGCAGGCTCCCGCGCCAGAGTGACGCGATCACTGGGCCCGAGCAGCACGAGAGCCCGGGGGACGCGGTGATGGAGGAGGGTCCGATCATGTCGGCCGACGAGAGCATGGGCGATACCGGTAGCCGGCGGCGCGGGCGCGGTGGTGGCGGTGCGGCGCGCCGTGCCGCGCGCACCGGCCCCGATACCGAGCTGGTCCGCTACATCACCCGCATGATCCCGAATTTCGAGATCCTCGACGCCGAGGCGCTGGAGATCATCGAACACAACGCCGAGACCGTGCTTGAGGAGATCGGCGTCAACTTCGTCGAGAACCCCGCCGCGCTCGCCCGCTGGCGCGAGGCCGGCGCGGATGTGCGCGAGGAACGGGTCCGCATCCCCCGTGGCCTGGCCCGCACACTCTGCGCAACCGCGCCCGCGACCTTCACCCAGCATGCGCGGAACCCCGCGCGCAATGTCGAGATCGGCGGGCGCAACCTGGTTCTCGCGCCGGTCTATGGCCCGCCCTTCATCCGCGATCATGCCGGTGGGCGGCGCTACGCGACAATCGCCGATTTCGAGAAGCTGGTGAAACTCACCTACATGTCGAAATGGCTGCACCACTCGGGCGGCACAGTCTGCGAGCCGACCGATGTTGCGGTGAACAAGCGGCATCTGGACATGCTGGCGGCGCATATCCGGCTGAGCGACAAGCCTTTCATGGGCTCGGTCACCGATCCGACGCGCGCCGAGGACAGCGTGAGGATGGCCGAGATCGCGTTTGGTGCCGATTTCGTGGCCGAGAACGCGGTGATGACCTCGCTCATCAACATCAACTCGCCGCTGACCTTCGACAACGTGATGATGGGCGCGCTCGAGGTCTATGCTCGGGCGGGGCAGGCCTGCATCGTCTCGCCCTTCATCGTGGGCGGCGCCATGGCGCCGGTGACGGTGGCGGGAACGCTCACCCAGATCCTGGCCGAGGTGATGGCGGGCATCGCCTACAGTCAGCTGATCCGCCCGGGCGCCCCGGTGATCTTCGGCGCCTTCGTGACGTCGATCGACATGAACTCGGGCGCGCCCACCTTCGGCACGCCCGAGGCCTCGAAAATCCTATATGGCGCGGGGCAATTGGCGCGGCGTCTTAATCTGCCCTTCCGGTCAGGCGGTGGCCTTTGCGGCTCCAAGCTGCCGGATGCGCAGGCAGGCTACGAGACCGCCAACACGCTGAACGCGGCGCTGCAGGGCGGCGTGAACTTCATGCTGCACGCGGCCGGTTGGCTTGAGGGCGGACTTGTCGCCAGCCCTGAGAAGCTGGTGATGGATGCAGACCAGTGTGGTGCCTTGCACGCGCTGGCGGCCGGCGTCGAGATGGATGCGAACGGACAGGCGCTGGATGCGCTGGCCGAGGTGGGGCCGGGCGGCCATTTCCTCGGTTGCTCGCACACCCAGGCCAATTTCAAGACCGCCTTCTGGCGGTCTGACGTGCTGGATTACCGCCCGTTTGAAACCTGGGCCGATGATGGCGGGCCCGACACCTTCCAGCGTGCCGCCAAGCGGGTGGACCGTCTGTTGAACGAGTACACGCCGCCGCCGCTCGATCCCGGTGTCGATGAGGCGCTGCGGGCCTATGTCGCCGAGCGCAAGGCGTCTGAGCCCGACGCCTTCGCCTGAGTTTCTGCCTGAACTTTTGCCTGCGCCTCTGCTCGGGAGTTCGCCCGGGCATCCAGCGCCATCAGGCGGCCGAGCGCGTCGACATGGCGCTCGGCCCGCCATGCTTCGGGGTGGGTCCGCCGCACCCGCTCCAACCCTTTCTCAAGTTCAGCCAGCGCCGCGCGCCTGTCCTCTGACGGGCAACGTCCGGCCTTCAGCAGTGACACGGCGACCTCGGCCGCGCATTGGCAGAGGCGCCGCGGCCGCAAGCTGTCGAGGGTGATCGCCCATTCGGCGACCTGCGCCCCGTTGTCGGTGGTGTTGAGATCCTTGGTCATCCGTTCCTCTCCATGACGTGTGCCGAGGAGAGGCGACGGGACGGAGCCGTTGCTGGCATCCCAGCGCACCGCCCGCTAAAGGTTACCAAAAAGTTAAAATTATGTTTTAGGTTGCAATTAAGATCTCGTTTACTTTCTCACCCACATCGTCCGAGCGTCGCTAAGTGTTGCGTCAGCGAGGAAAAATCATGCGTACCCAAGATATTCTGGTCACATGCTCAGAACGTGCATCAAGGCTTTTTGGCCAGCGGTCGTTGTGTTGCAGCGCGCGCGATGCCGCGATCTACACCGCACATACGGGCCGCGGTCAGAGCCTTCGTGCCATAGCCGCCGTCACCGGCACTCATCCGTCGACCATCATGCGCACCGTTCGCCGCGTTGAGGAACGCCGTGACGACCCGTTGCTCGACCAGATGCTTGATCAGCTGGAGGAAGCCTGTCGCCCGGGTTGCGCACCCGCCGATGATGAGGCCGCAGAAGACGCGGTCGAGCATGGGGCACCGGCCGAGACCATCGCCTTCGAACCGCTCCGCCATGCCAGCGTGCCCATCCCGGATGCGGACACCGAGCGGGAGGGTCGTCGATTGCTGCGCAGGCTCTGCGAGCCCGGCTCGTTCCTGCTTGTCGCCAATGGTGCCTCGAAGGCCGGGATCTTCTGTGCGGCCAACCAACACCGTAAACCGATCGCGATGCTGCCGGTGGGTCTCGCCGCGGCTTTCCTGCGCCATGACTGGATCCGTATCGCGCGCCATACCGATTGCAGCGTGCGCTACCGCATCACCGATGTTGGGCGGGCCTTCCTGCGTCGCGCCATCGCAGAGGACAGCGAGAAGCGCCGCGCTGGCGATGGTCCGCAACCCTCGACGATCAGCCCGTTCAGCGCGCAGCATCAGGAAGAGGGCGCGGGCATCGTGCCCGACCCGGTCGACGGCACCCTGGTCAGGCGGCGCGTCAACCTGGCCGAAAGCGTCATCGGTTGGCTGGCGAAGCGGCGCGGCCCCGACGGCACGCCCTATCTGACGCCGGCCGAGGTCGAGGCCGGGGAGCGTCTGCGTTCCGACTTTGAACGCGCACAGATGGCACCTTCGATCACCCAGGATTGGCGCGCCTTCCTCACGCCGGGCGACAAGTTGGCCGGCAACAGCCCCGCACGGGGCCCCGCAGAAGGCCCGGCCGAGGCGCGCGCCCGTCTGGCCAAGGCGCTCGAGACGCTCGGACCCGGGTTGGCCGATGTGGCACTGCGCGTCTGCTGCTTTCTCGAAGGGCTGGAAGCCTGCGAGAAGCGCTTCGGCTGGTCATCGCGTTCGGGCAAGGTCGTGCTTAAGCTCGCGCTGCAGCGTCTGGCCGACCATTATGGCACGGGCTCGGCCCACTGAAAGGCGCATGTCCCGCACCGCTTGACGCCATCGGGAAGCGGCGCGATTGGGGGGCATGTCCGCGCACGCTTTCCGACTGATCGAAACCGATGCCGATGTGGCCGAGGGGGCCGCATGGTTGGCCAGGGCCGAGCCGCGGTTTGCCGAGGCCCTGGCCGCCACCGGCCCCCTGCCGCTCCGCCGCCGACCGGGCGGGTTTCCGGCGCTCCTCAAGGCGATCTGCGGCCAGCAGCTTTCGGTCGCCTCGGCCGAGGCGGTCTGGCGCCGGCTTGAAGGTGTAGGCGCCTGCACGCCCGACGGGATCGTGGTGCTTGACGATGCGGCGCTGCGTGACTGCGGCCTGTCGCGACAGAAGATCGCCTATGCGCGGGCCATCGCCGAAGCCGGTCTGGACTTCGACGCGCTGGCCGCCATGCCCGAAGAGGAGGCGGTGGCCGAAATGACGGCGATCAAGGGCGTCGGCACCTGGACGGCGGAGATCTACCTGATGTTCGCCGTCGGCCGCGCCGATGTTTTCGCCCCGGGCGATCTGGCGCTGCAGGAAGGCGCGCGGCTGATCTTCGCCCTCGATGAGCGCCCCCGTCCGAAGCCCTTTCGCGACATGGCCGAGGCATGGCGACCCTGGCGCGCCGTGGCGGCGCGGTTGCTGTGGGCCTATTACGCCCAGGCGAAACGCCGCGAGGGCGTGAGCACCTGAACCGAGCCGCGGGCCCCGACAGCCCCACGAGGAGAGAGCCGATGAGCGCCGACACAATCCTGCAGGGTCCTCGCATTCCGGCTGCCGATGGCAAGACGCGGGCGCTGGTGGTGCTGCTGCATGGCTATGGCGCGGATGGCACCGATCTCGCGGGCCTCGCCCAACCGCTGGCACCGGTGCTGCCGGGCGTGACGTTTCGCGCGCCCAACGCGCCCGAAGCCTGTCGCATCAATCCGATGGGGCGGCAGTGGTTCTCGATCCCGTGGATCGACGGCTCCAGCGACGCAGAGCGCGATCAAGGCTTCGCCCGCGCCACCGAAACGCTGAAACGGTATCTCGAGGCCGCGATGGCCGATGAGGGGGTGACGCCCGCGGAGACGATGCTGGCCGGGTTCAGCCAGGGAACCATGATGTCGCTGCATGTGGGGCCGAGGCTCGCCAGCCCTCTCGCGGGTATCGTGGGGTTCTCCGGTCGTCTCGTGGTCACGCCCGATCTGGGGGAGGTGCCCTCGAAGACGCCGGTCGTGCTCATCCACGGCGATCAGGACGATGTCATCCCGGTAGCGGCGCTACAGGAGGCTCACGACGCGCTCTCTGCCGCCGGTTTCGAGGTCTCGGCGCATATCAGCCCGGGAACGGCCCATGGCATCGCACCGGACGGTCTGACGCTTGCCGCACGCTTCATGATGGCGCAACTGCCCGACGCCGCGAACGCCGCGGCAATGGGGTAGAACGCCCAAGGCCTCGCCAAAACGCTATGATGCTGCGAGGCGCGCCCTATCTGCTTGCGGCGGTAGGGTCGCTACCGATTGTCGTGGAATCGTTGCATGGTGCTGCTACCACGCGATTGTCAGGATGCATCTTGGGCGTTGCTCATCGTATCCCGCCATATATAGTGGATACATCGGGGTCGCACTTCCCGACTGGCCCCACAGGCGTCACACGCATGACGGCGAGGGCTGAGTTATGGCGACACGGACACTGGATCATCGGAGTATCATGGCGGCGCCGCTGGGTCAGGCATCCGGTCGCACCGCCTTTGCCAACCAATTCGTGCGCCAGCCTGCCATTCTCCGCGATCACCCCGCGCTCGTCCTCAACGCCGATTACCGGCCGCTGTCCTATTTCCCGCTCTCGCTCTGGCCCTGGCAGGAGGCGGTGAAGGCCGTTTTCCTCGACCGTGTCTCGATCGTGGCGGAGTATGATTTCGAGGTGCATTCGCCCTCGACCGCCTTCCGGCTGCCCTCGGTCGTTGTGCTGCGCGACTACGTGAAGCCCGCGCGCTACCCGGCTTTTACCCGGTTCAACCTGTTTCTGCGCGATGAGTTCACCTGCCAGTACTGCGGGGCGACCGGCGAGTTGACCTTCGACCACGTGGTGCCGCGTTCGCGCGGCGGCCAGACGACCTGGGAAAACGTCGTCGCCGCCTGCTCTCGCTGCAATCTCAAGAAGGCGAATATGACGCTTCGCCAGGCCGGTATGTCGCTCTCACGCCCGCCCTATCGGCCTGAAGCGGGCGAGCTTCAGTCCAAGGGGCGCAAGTTCCCGCCGAACTTCCTGCATGAGAGCTGGATGGATTTCCTCTATTGGGATGCCGAGCTGGAAAGCTGAGCCATCGCTCACCTCAAAAGCCCACTGGAGGCCAGGGACGAGCCGCATCGGCGGCCGTGAGGCGCTTTGCCCAGTCGGGCAGCGCGCCGTGCCAATCGGCGTGGCCCATGGCCTCGGCGACCTCTTGCGTCGGCACCGTCCCGCGCGGCCCGGCAACCACTGCGACGCGCATGAGTGCCGTTGAACACAGCGTATCCCCCCGGCGCGTGACCTGCTCGTAGTAGAACCACTTGGCATCGCGGGCGATCATGCGGCTTTGGATCTCGAAGCGCTGCATCACCCGGATGCGGCGGCGGTATTGCACAAAGCCGCCACCGACCACGAGGCCCCAGCCGCGCGCGCGAAGCACCGGGAAAAGCCCCAGCCGCGCGCCATGGGCCATGCGTCCCAGATCGAACATGGTAAGGTGGCGCCCGTTGTTCAGCTCGGCGAACATATCGGCATCCCACGGCCAGCAGCGCGTCGGGAAGGAGACGATATCGTCCGGCATCCCTCCTTCAGCGCGCGGGCTGAACAGGACGATTCTCGCTGTTCTGAGAAAGGGATACATCGCGACCTCTCGACCGATCCTCGGCCGGACTTGAGCGCATCTGACGTGTTGGTAACACCCTGCCGTAGCGGCAGAAGGCTCAGGCCTCGCGGTTGAACGGCATCCGCCACCACAGGATCGACGCAGCCCAAAGCAAGGCGAGCCCGGCCGAGATCACGCCGTTCCATGCAGCCATCGAGAGGCCGAGGAACGACCATGGGATCTCGTCGCAGCGCACCAGCGGCGCGTCCATTAACTGCGCCATCAGGTCGTCGGTCGAGAGCCCCGAGATGTCGTTGGTCGCGCAGGCCGTCATGCCTTCCCACCAATCCTGCTCCACGCCCGCATGGAAGAGGCCGAGCCCGGCCGATACGAGCATCGCCAGCGCGCCTATCGCCGCCATGATCCGCCGTTGGCGCCATAGGACGGTGACCCCAAGCCCACCGATCGCCACGGCCGCGACGTGGGGCCAACGCTGCCAGATGCACATCTCGCAGGGCGCCAGCCCACCGATGTACTGAAAGGCAAGCGCGCCGATCAGCAGGAGCGCAGAACCGGATGCCGCGAGCAGCATCCGGCCGTAGATCGTCATCATAGAGCGTATCTCGCCACAACGAAGCCTGCGACCAACATGGCGAAGCTGACGCTGAACACCAAGCCCAGGCGCTGTTCGATGAAGGCCTGGACCGGCGGCCCGAACTTCCAGAGCAGCGCTGCGACAAGGAAAAACCTGAGCCCGCGCGACAGGACGGAGGCGATCGTGAAGACGAAGAGATCGAGCCCGACCGTCCCGCTGGCGATGGTGATCACCTTGTAGGGAAACGGTGTGACACCGGCGCCGAACACGATCCAGGCGCCCCATTCGGCAAAGCCCTGCTGGAACTCGGCGAACTTGTCCATCTTGCCGTAGAATTCCAGCACCGGCTGCCCCACGGCCTCATACGCCAGCGCGCCGAGGCCGTAACCGGCGAGGCCCCCGGCGACTGAGGCCAGCGTGCAGACACCGGCGATGAACCAGGCCTTATGACGGGCGGCGAGCACCATGGGAATGAGAAGGACGTCGGGCGGGATCGGGAAGACGGAGCTTTCGATGAAGCTGACCGCTGCGAGGATCCAGATGGCATGCGGCTTGGCCGCCTGCGCCAGCGTCCAATCGTAGAGTGCCCTGATCACGTCGTCCCCCGCGCGGTGGCATCCCCTGGCCGCAGACCCCTCGCGGCAAGGGAGCCGGTAGCAGCCGCATCCGCGCACTGTCCAGCAGCACGGTATGGCCGATGCCAACCCGTTGTCCCAGATGATGAAATGATCCACCTGACGGTGCCGCGGTGCAGCAGGTGGGCAGCGACGCTGGTGGCCCCCGCCGGACTCGAACCGGCACGCCCGAAGGCAAGGGTTTTTGAGACCCCCGCGTCTACCAGTTCCGCCAGGGGGCCACGGCGTCGCCGCGATGTGACATGCGCCGCGCGTGCCCGCAAGCGCTGAGCGCCACATCCGGGTGCCGCGGTGCCTTCGTGGCACGGCACGGACCGGGCGTGATCAGAAGTTGCCCTTCCACTTGTTCCAGCGAAACAGCAGGGCTGCGGTCAGTTCGTAGAGAACCCAGCCGATCTGCCTCAGAACCGGCAGCGTGGCGAGCCGACCCGCCCACCGCCAACGCCGATGGGACTTGAGGCTTTCGGCGACGGCGTCGATCCCGCGGCGGAGGGTGCCATCCGGTCCGACGGCATGCAGCCGGTACTGGACGTCTTCCGCCGTAAGGCCGAGTGCGTCGAGCTTCTCCGGCGTCGCCGCGATGTCGGTGTACTCAACGCCATCCTCAGTCGTCTTCAGCACGTCGATCCCCGCAGCGCAGACCGGACAGGCGCCATTGAAGATCACGTCGCAGGTCGTGGGTGTCTCCGTGGTGTCAGTCATGTCACCTCCGTAAGCCTGACCCTCGAGTTGATGGCCGTCAGCGCTTCGGACAAGCGGCGCGATGCCTCGCCGTCAACGAACAGAACGATAAGGCGCGCCATATGATGCCGTGTGATCCTGTCGCTGAGACCCGAACGTTACGGATTTCATTGATTTTCATCGCCACCCTGTGTCGATAAGAAACAAATGCAGCGGGTTCGCGTAGTGACCAATCAGTGGATCGTTGTCGGGACGGCCCGACACTCAGGCAGTGGCGCCAATCCTGATCGGGGGACTGAGCGATGAAGAACGATCACGGACCGGGCGAACTCCGCCGCGCCATGGGCACCTGCCGCCAGCATTTCGCCTGGGTGGCGGTGTTCAGCATCTTCGTGAACCTGCTGATGCTGACCGGCCCTCTCTTCATGCTGCAGGTCTATGACCGCGTGCTCGCCAGTCGCTCGGTGCCCACGCTCGTGGCGCTCGTGCTGCTGGTGTCTTTCCTCTACCTCATGATGGGCATCTTGGAGTGGACGCGCGGGCGTATGCTGGCTCGGGCCGGTGCGCGCTTTCAGGACATGATGGAAAGCCGGGTGTTCACGGCCACGATGAAGGTCGCGCTGTCGCCCGCGGCCCGTGCCCGGCCAAACAATGCGGCGCGCAATCTCGACAGCATCAAGCAGCTGCTCTCGGGGCCTGCACCCTTTGCGGTGTTCGACATCCCCTGGACCCCGCTTTTCCTTGCCATCATCTTTCTGTTCCATCCGCTGATGGGCTGGCTTGCCATCGGTGGGGGCGTCGTGATGGTGGCGCTGACCGCACTCAACCAGATCCGCTCGCGTCGCCTGACGCTCGAGGCCGCGGGCGCCACCAACGAGGCCGACAATCTCGGCGAAGCGATGCGCCAGAATGCCGAGGCGGTGCAAGGCCTTGGCATGCGCGATGCCGCCATGGCCCGCTGGCGCCAACTGCGTGAGCGGGCGCTGCATCAGGGTATTCACGCGTCCGACCGCTCGGGCAGCTATGCTTCGGCGTCGAAGGCGATGCGCATGTATATGCAGTCGCTGATGCTGGCGCTTGGCGCCTGGCTCGTGCTGCAGCAGCAGATCAGCCCCGGCATGATGATCGCCGCCTCGATCCTGATGACGCGGGCCTTGGCGCCGATTGATCAAGCCATCGGGCAATGGTCGCTGGTACAGCGTGCTTTTGCCGGTTGGCGCGATCTTGGCAGTTATCTCGCCGAGATCCCCAACGATATCGAACGCACGCGCCTGCCCGATCCGAAGGGCATCCTCGAGGTGCAGAAGATCGGCGTGCGCTCTCCCGACGGCGAGGGCGTGGCGCTCAGAGATGTCAGCTTCGTGCTGCGCCCGGGCCAGGCGCTGGGGGTGATCGGCCCTTCGGGTGCCGGCAAGACGACACTGGCCAAGGTGCTGACGGGGATCTGGGCACCCACGGTGGGCAAGGTGCGTCTCGATGGCGCCGCGCTCGATCACTGGCCGATCGAGGATCTGGGGCGTCATTTCGGCTATCTACCTCAGGATGGTGGCCTTTTCAGCGGCACCGTAGCGCAGAACATCGCGCGGATGTCAGCCGAACCCGATGCCGAAAAGGTCGTCGAGGCCGCGCGGCGGGCCCAGGCACACGAGATGCTGCTCACCCTGCCGCAGGGCTATGACACCGATATCGGATCGAATGGCGGGCGCCTCTCGGGCGGCCAGCGCCAGCGCGTGGCCCTTGCCCGGGCGCTCTATGGCGATCCGCCCGTGCTGGTGCTCGACGAGCCGAACGCCAATCTCGACGCCCAGGGCGAGCAGGCTGTGATCGAGGCGATCCGTGATGCCAAGGAACGCGGCCGTACCGTGATCGTGATCGCGCATCGCCCCTCGGCCATCGCCGCCTGCGATATGCTGCTTATGCTGGACAAGGGTCAGCAGGTGGAGTTCGGCCCGCGCGACGAGGTGCTGAAGAAGCGGACGCGGAATTACACTCAGCTGGTCGCAAAGACAGGCGGGCAGCAGCCTGACGGACAGAGGGCGCAAGCGCCAGTCGGGCCAGGGGCACCAGTCGGGGCGCCACCACCAGTGCCTGAACCAGCCGGGGCGCTGGCGGCGACGGCGGCAACGGCGGCCGATAGGGCGGCGCCTGAGCCTGCCTCGGTGGCCGTGGGTGCGGGCGCAGGCGGGGGGTTGGCTGCGAGCACGCCACTGCGGCTGGATGAGGCGATGCGCGTCGATGACCGGCGCCAGAAGGAGGAAGGCTGATGGCCGAGATTGCGACGTCGACCAAGGGGGACGGCTGGGCCGGGCGCGGCTTTGCCATGTTCGGCTTGATCTGCGTGCTGCTGCTGGCTGGCGGTTTCGGGGGCTGGGCCGCCACGGCGACGATCGCCGGCGCCGTCGTCAGCCAGGGTCAGTTGCGCGTTGAGAGCCAACGCCAGATCGTGCAGCACCCGGAAGGGGGCGTCGTCGGCAACATCATGGTGCGCGAGGGCGATGTCGCCGACGCAGGAGAGGTGCTGGTCGAGCTCGACGGCACGCGCCTCAACTCCGAGCTGGCGGCGCTGGAGGGCCAGCTCTTCGAGATCGTCGCCCGCCGCGGCCGCCTGATGGCCGAACAGGCCGAGCGCGACAGCATTACCTTCGATAGCGAACTGCTTGAGGTCGCCTCGGAAAACCCGACCGTGAGCGACCTGGTCGACGGCCAGCGCACACTCTTCGAGGCGCGACGCCGCTCGGTCGAGGTGGAGCTTTCGGTCTTCGCCGAGCGTCAGGCTCAGGTGGAGCAGCAGATCATCGGCGTCCAATCCGAGATCGAGGCGCTGACCCGGCAGAAGTCGCTGGCGCAGGAAGAACTCACAGATGTGAAGGGACTGGCCGACAAGGGCCTGGCCCGGCGCGACCGGGTCATGGCGCTTGAGCGCGAAAGCGCGCGGCTTTTGGGTCAGGAGGGCCGACAGATCGCGCGCCAGGCAGAGCTGCGTGGCCAGATTGCCGAGCTGAAGGAAGAGCAGGTTCGCCTCAGCGCCTCGCGCCGCGAAGAGGCGATTTCCGAACTGCGTGAGCTCGGATTCCGCGAGCTTGAGCTGCGCGAGCGGCGCATCCAGTTGCAGGATCAGCTCTCGCGCCTCGCCATCCGCGCGCCCATGACCGGCATCGTCTACGATATGCAGGTCTTCGCCCTCAAATCGGTCGTGCGTCCCGCGGAGCCCATTCTCTACATCGTGCCGACCGATAGTGGCCTCGTGGTCGAGGCCCGGGTGGAGCCGGCCTCGATCGATCAGGTCTACCAGGGGCAGGAAGCGGTCTTGCGGCTGACGGCGTTCAATGCGCGCACCACCCCTGAGATTTTCGGCAGTGTCGTGAACATCTCCGCCGATGCCTTCACGCAGGAAAGCACCGGGCAGAGCTATTACCGCGTCGATGTCGCGATCCAGCCCGACGAGTTCGCCAAGCTGGAGGGTAAGGATCTCGTCGCCGGCATGCCGGTTGAGGTGTACCTGCAGACCGGTGAGCGCACGCCGCTGGCCTATCTTGTCAAGCCGATGACCGACTATGTGAACCGCGCATGGCGCGAGGAATGAGCGAGGAGGCCGAGGGCGCGGCGCCCCGCCCGTCGCTGTTGCTTCGGATCGCGACGCCGGTCCTCGGCGGGTTCGCTTTCTTCATGCTCGTAAGGCTGCTTTTCGCGCTGCTGGGCTTGGTGGCATGGCTGCTCGGGGCAGGACAGGTGATCGCCCTTAGCGTGGCCTGGATCGGCGGCTGGTGGATGCTGATCCCTTGTTTGATTGCGGGGTGCTTTCTGCACCCGACTGTTCATCGCGACGGTGCGGCGATCCCTGTCAGGCGCTTCGATCCCAGTATCCGTCTCCGCGATTGAGAGGCCGTCGGCGCCCGTTCCTCACGAGCGCCGGTCTACCACGAAGGCCGCCGCCGCCGAGAGCATTGCGGCACGCTCGCCGAACGGGTCGAGCGCGGCCGTCGCCTCGTCGACGAGCGCGCGGGCGCGTGCTTTTGCGCCGTCGAGGCCCAGGATATCCACAAAGGTCGCCTTGCCGGCGCCTGCGTCCTTGCCAACGCGTTTGCCGACTTCGGCCTCGTCGCCTTCCACATCCAACAGATCGTCCGCGATCTGGAACGCTTCGCCAAGCGCTGCTGCATAGTGTCGGATCGCCTTGTGCTCGTGCGGCGCGGCTTCCCCAAGGATCGCGCCGATCTCGGCTGAGACCTCCAGCAGTGCGCCGGTCTTCATCGCCTGGAGGCGCTTGACGGCCGCAGCATCCTGATGGGCATGGCCGGCCTCGGCCGCGAGATCCAGCGCTTGACCACCCACCATGCCGGCCGACCCCGACGCCTCGGCAAGGCGCAGCACCGCGAGCGCGCGCACCTCCGCCCGGGCATGGGTCTGGGGATGGGCCAGGATGCGGAACGCCTCGGTCTGCAGAGCATCGCCCGCGAGGATCGCTGTGGCGTCGTCCCAGGCCTTGTGCACCGTCGGCTTGCCGCGGCGCAGATCGTCGTCATCCATGGCGGGCAGGTCATCATGGACGAGGCTGTAGGCGTGCAGGCATTCGAGCGCTGCCCCGGCGCGCAGTACGCTTTGCAGGGGTGCACCGACCAATTTGCCGGCTTCGACCGCCAGAAAGGCCCGCAACCGCTTGCCCCCGCCCATCACGGCATAGCGCATCGCGGCGATCAGCGCGCCCTCTCCGGGCGTGTCGACCGGTTGGGGCAGACAGGCGTCCAGTGTGCGCTCGACGTCATCCGCCGTCTCGGCAAGGGCTGTGGTAAAGCGCGCTGTGTCCGAGAGGATCATGGGGGTACTCGTCTGGGGAGCCGGGCCGCGGGTTTAAGCAGCGACCCTTGCAGCCGTTTGGCGACGCCCCTGGAGAACGGCGCCGCGGGTGTAAGACGGCGGTGAGGCGGCGCGCTTTACTGCGCCGTCTCGTCGTCGAAGATATCGGGCACCGCCGCGTCGTCGCCGCCGACCTGTGCAGCGCGCCGCTGCAGGTATACCGAGCGCAGGGTCACATAGCTATCAGCGCTCTCGTACAGCAATTCGTCGACAAGCTCGAAATTGGTGGAGCGCGCATCGACGGGATCGAGCACCGCGAGCGGGATCGGCGCCGCTTCGATGACACCGACATCGGTGAGGCCAACATAGGTGGTGGGCGTGAACGCTCGGTCGACCACGGAGCCTCCGAGATCACGCACCGTGGAAGGTCCGAGGAAGGGCAGCACCAGGTAAGCGCCGGGTTCCACACCATATTTGCCGAGGGTCACACCGAAATCGGTCTGTTCGCGCGGCAGTCCGAACTCGGTCGCGGGGTCGAGCAGACCACCGGCGCCGACCACAGTATTAAGCACGAAGCGGCCGAGCGTCCGTCCGGCCGAGCGCGCCTCGCCCTGTAGCAGGTAGTTGGCAAAGTCGACGGGCAGTTCGAGATGATTGAGGCCGTTCGAGACGATCAATTTAATCGGCCCGACTGCGACGACGTCATAGCCTTGTGCCACCGGGCGCAGCACGTTGCGATCAAGGCTCACATTGAAGTCGTGGATCGCCCGGTTGGTGCCTTCATAGGGGTCTCCCGGGGTCGCGGCGACGGGCGCGTCATCACTCGAGGCGCAAGCCGAAACGACAAGGCCAACTGCGAGGATGGCAACCATCCGTCCGATCCGTGCGATAGTCATGAGAACCCCTTATCTGCCACGAGCCCGCGCATCCCCCGGCGCGGGTGATTGGCGTCCATCGGCGAGGAAGCTACCCTGCGGCCTGCGGCGCAACAAGGCGGAAGGGCGGTCGCGAGACGGTTGTTTACCGCCCTCGCGGCCCTTGTCAGATGGCCGATGCAGCGAAAGCACGTTCGAAGGTTGCGTCGCTGTACCAACACTCTGCGCGTGATTGCGCAGGTGCCACGCGAAGAAGGGCTGCGTCGTCGGATGGATCACATGAGGACCGCGGCCGATGCGCCTGCCCTGAAAGGCCAATGGCTGGATCGTCTGGCCGCGATCATTGCCACGACAGCCTATGCGCGCCCGGTTTTTACGCTCGTGCTGTTGGCGATCCTTGCGCTGGCATCAGTCGCCCTGGCAACCACGCTGCGGGTCGACACCGATTCGAGCCGGATGCTGAATCCAGACCTGCCGTTCCAGTCGCGCGCGCAGGAGATCAACAGCGCCTTCCCCGGCATCAAGAACACGATTCTCGTTGTTGTGCGGGGCACGCATCGCGACGCGGTCACTGCGGCCACGGTCAGTCTGGTCACGGCGCTTGCGGCCGAGGAAGCCGCTGTAGCGCGGGTCTTCGCCCCGTCGGTGGATCCGTTCTTTGTGACCAACGGTCTTCTCTATGACGATCTCGCGGGGCTGAGAGAGCGGCTGTCACGCCTTGGTCAGTCGGCCAATCTGCTGGCACGGCTAAGGGCCGCGCCAGACACAGCTGGTTTCCTGGACGCCCTCGACCGCGCCATGACCCTCGCGGAGGAGGGGGGCGATCCGGCTGATCTCGCACCCCTCATGATGGGCGCGGCCGAGGTGTTCGAGACAGCGACGACGGGCGCGCCGCTGCCCTTCGATTGGTCGGCCGCCTTTGACGACAAGGGGGTGGAGGGGCTGGCGACCGCGACGCTGTCGGTCGAGCCGGTGCTCGATTTCACGCGTGTGAATGCCGCAAAACCCGCGCTTCAGGCCGTGACGCGCGCCGTGGAGGCGCTGCCGCCGTCACTCGCCGCGCTGGTCGAGATTGGCGTGACGGGTGATCCGGCGTTGCGCGGTGAGGAGCTTGCCAGCGTCACGGCGAGCCTGCCGATCTCGTTCGGCCTCTCGATCCTGCTGGTCGCCCTCGTGCTTTGGCTCGCTCTCGGGGGGTGGGGCAGGGTGGGCCTGGCGCTTGGCGCCGTCGTGATGACGCTGATCCTGACGACCGGGGTGGCGGCGCTGACGGTCGGTGCGCTCAATCTCGTCTCGGTGGCTTTTGTTGTCCTGATGGTCGGGCTCGGCATCGATTTCGCCATCCACTTTCTGGCGCATCTCGATGAGGAGGCGGCTGCGGGGCGAACGGGCGCGCCGGCCATCGCCGGATCGATGCGCGCGATCGGAGGGGCGCTGGTGCTCTCCGCGATGACCACCGCGCTGGCTTTCCTGGCCTTCACCACCGGTGATTTCGTCGGGATGGCGCAGCTTGGTATCATCGGGGCCGCCGGCGTGATCATCGCCCTGGTCGTGGCGCTGACCCTGGTTCCTGCTGCCGTTGCCCTGCGGTCGTCGCTTGCCCGGGGCCGTGGGCCGCTTAGCCTCCCCTCCGGCGTCTTGCCGGGTAGGGGGCCGATCTTTGCGGCCGCGGCTCTGCTCGCGCTTGGGGCAGGGGTGCTGGCACCATCGGCCCGGTTCGATGCCGATCCCATGGGCCTGCGCGATCCGCAGTCCGCCTCGGTCGTCACCTATGGTTGGCTGGCGGCCGACCCGGCGCGCGCGCCCCTGCGGCTCAGCGTGATCGCCCCCGATGCCGAAGCGGCAGCCATGACGGCCGAAGAGGCGGCAGGGATCGACGGGGTCGAGAATGCGCTCTGGATCGGGTATCTGGTGCCGGATGGGCAGGACGCCAAGCTGGACGAGATTGACCTTGCCTGGCCGTCTCTGGATTTCGCGGTGAACGGTGATGCAATCGACCTGGCCCGTGGCGCCGTCGATCTCGACGCCCTGCCATCCCGCCTTGCCGCATTTCCTGCACCGGGGGCCGCGCGCCTGGCTGAGGCGATAGCGGCATGGCGTTCATTGCGTGAGAATGGCGAGCCTACCGCCCGCGACCCGGTGACCGACGAGGCGCTCTTCCGCTTCTTTCCGCAGCTGATGGAGCGTCTGGCCATGCAGCTTGACGTCGGGCCGGTTAGCCGTGCCGATCTGCCCGCGGCGCTGGCGGAGCGGTTCGTGGCCGGCGACGGCCGCCACCGTGTCGAGATCATCGCCAAGACCGACCTCACCGACCCCGAGAACCGACAGATCTTCGTCGATGCGGTCGCTGCGCGTCTGCCCAGTGCCGGCGGCGCTCCGGCGCAGATCGAGGGGGCGGCCCGGGCCATCGGTGGCGCCATGCTGCAGGCGACGCTGCTGTCCTTGCTGGCGACGGGTGCGCTCGCGGTCCTGGTGCTGCGCTCGTCGCGGATGGTTCTGGCCATCCTCGTCCCGCTCGCGCTGGCCGGTCTGGTCACGATCGCGTTCTCAGCGCTCCTCGGGCTGCCGTTCAACTATGCGAATGTGATCGTGTTGCCCCTGATGATCGGCATCGGTGTCGATACCGGCATCCACATCGCCATGCGGGCAGGGAAGCAGCAGAGCGGTGGCGTCTTTGCCACCTCCACCCCAAGGGCCGCGTTGGCGAGCGCGCTGACCACCATTGCCGCTTTCGGCACCCTTGCGCTGTCGGATCACGCAGGCACGGCGAGCATGGGTTTCATGCTCGTCATTGCCTTGACGACGAGCCTCGTGCTGATCTTTGCGCTCACGCCAGCCATCCTCGCACCGCGGCCCGATACGCCCTGACTGTGGGGTGGGCGGCGCCCGACGGAAGCGGCGCCGGCAGCCGATGAAGATCTTCAAGCGCCCGATGTCACGGGCCAAAGCCACCTCAGGTCAGACGATGTCCCGCCGCCTATCCATCATCGCCCCCGTCCCGATAATGGCCCCCGTACTGATCACTGCACGCGCCGCGGGCGCCGTGCTGGTCCTCTGCCTCGCTCTCGCCAGCCCTGCCGAAGCGGCAGATCCAGCCACGGCGCAGACCACGGCGCGCAGCCTGACCGCCACGGCACATACGGCCCTGACCGGCAGCGAGGCCCCCGAGGCGGAGCGCCTCGCGACGCTGCAGGCTGCGATCGACGAGACATTTGCCTTCGATATCTGGCGGCGCTTTCTGCTCGGCGATGCGGTCCAGACGATGTCCGAGGCGCAGCAGGCCGAGATCGAGGCGCTTCTCCCCGGCTTTCTCGCCAATCTCTACGTCGATCAGTTCGCGCGCGGCCTCGATGTCGCGCCCGAGGTTGGCGATACGCGTGACGTGCGCCGTGACGTCTTGGTTTCGGTCCGCTTTCCGCGTGCGGGCGGCGGCACGCTGCCGACCGAGTGGCGGGTCCGCGATTTCGGCGAACGCGGCCATCTCGTGATCGATATCATCGTGGGCGGGATCAGCTTCCTCCAGCTCAAACGCGATGAGTTCTCGCAGATCCTCACGGATGGCGGGCCGGAAGGCTTGATTGCCCATATGCGCGCCAATGCGCTCACGCCGTAGGCGGCGTTGACGCAAAACCGTCACCGCGGTGCAGCAATGCGTACCGTCTGATGCATCAGCCGAAGATCGTGAACAGCGCGTGCTTGCCTGATCGCGTCCCGCCTTCCACCCTCATGCGACACGAGGTCGCCGGCGCCTGCGACACGGCGACCCGATGGAGACGAGGGAAAGACGATGAGGATGGCTGCAAAGCCGTTGCTTGAGATCGTGCTCGCCAGCCCACGCGGTTTCTGCGCTGGGGTGGAGCGGGCAATCGAGACGGTCGAACGCGCGCTGATCGAGTTCGGGGCGCCTGTCTATGTGCGCCACGAGATCGTCCACAATGCCCGGGTCTGCGATGACCTGCGGGCCAAGGGCGCGATATTTGTCGAGGAGGTCGAGGAAGTGCCGCCGAACTCGGTGGTCATCTTCTCCGCCCATGGCGTCGCCCGCCGGGTCGAAGACGCTGCCGCGGCCGCCCGGCACCATGTGATCGACGCGACCTGTCCGCTGGTCACGCGCGTGCATCTCGGCGGTCGCCGCTATGTGGCCGAGGGGCGCCGGGTGATCCTGATAGGCCATCTCGGCCATGCCGAGGTCGAAGGCACGCTCGGCCAGATCGAGACACCGCCTGACCAGCCCGTGCTGGTGGTCGCCGATGTCGCTGAGGTCGAGGCGCTCGATCTGCCCGCGGATGCGCGCGTCGCCTATGTCACGCAGACCACGCTTTCCGTTTCCGATACCCGGTCGGTGATCGAGGCGATCCGCCGACGCTGGCCCGATGCCGTCGGCCCCGACACGCGCGACATCTGCTATGCGACCCAGAACCGGCAGCAGGCGGTGACGGCCATCGCGTCCAGCGTCGATGCCATGGTCATCGTCGGTGCGCCGAACTCTTCGAATTCGAACCGGTTGGTGGAGATCGCGCGAACCGCGGGTATCCCCGCACGCCTCATCCCCAACGCCCGCGACCTGGAGCACGGGTTCCTCAAGGGGGTGCGCAGGCTTGGGATCAGCGCCGGCGCCTCGGCACCGGGCGTGGTCGTCGACGAGGTGATGACGCGCCTGTCCGAGTGGTTCGAGCTGAAGGTGACCGAGGCTCAGGGGGTGCGCGAGGAGGTGACCTTCAGGCTGCCCCGTGGCCTTGGCGATACGCTGGACAAAATCGCGCAGAGAGCGTGATCACGCCGGAGTGGCGCCAACGCGGATTGCGACCTAAGTTCCAAAAGCTAACCAAAACGGAGTGCCGACGTGTCAGTCCCCCTTCGCCAACAGCTGCGCGTAGCCCAATACATCATCGGGCAGAAACTGCGCGGCAATAAGCGTTATCCGCTGGTGCTGATGCTGGAGCCGCTTTTCAAGTGCAACCTGGCCTGCCCGGGGTGCGGCAAGATCGATTACCCCGAACTGATCCTCGGGCGCCGGCTCAGCCCTGAGGAGTGCTGGCAGGCCGCGGAGGAATGCGGTGCGCCGATGGTTGCGATCCCCGGCGGTGAGCCGCTGATCCACAAAGAGATCGGCGAGATCGTCCGCGGGCTGGTGGAGCGCAAGTTCTACATCTCGCTCTGCACCAACGCGCTGCTGTTGGAGAAAAAGCTCAAGCTGTTCGAACCCTCGCCCTATCTGTTCTTCTCAGTCCATCTCGACGGACTGAAAGAGCATCATGACAAGGCGGTGGCGCAGAAAGGCGTCTACGACCGCGCCGTGAAGGCGATCAAGGCGGCGCAGGAGAAGGGCTTCAAGGTCAACGTCAACGCGACGATCTTCGAGGGGTATCCGGCTGACGAACTGGCCGATTATCTCGACACCTGCACCGCGATGGGCGTCGGCATCACCATGTCGCCCGGCTTCGCCTATGAGCGGGCGCCGGACCAGCAGCACTTCCTGGCACGCAAGCGCACCAAGGAGTTCTTCCGCGACGTGTTCCGCATCGGCAAGGAACGCGGGTCGAAATGGTCGCTCAGCCACTCGCCGGTGTTCCTCGACTTCCTCCTTGGCAATCAGGAGATGCACTGCACGCCCTGGGGCATGCCGACGCGCAACGTCTTCGGCTGGCAGAAGCCCTGCTACCTGCTCGGCGAGGGGTATGCGCAGAGCTACAAGGAGCTGATGGAGACGACTGACTGGGATAGCTACGGCACCGGCAACTACGAGAAGTGCGCCGATTGCATGGCCCATTGCGGTTATGAGCCGACCGCTGCCAACGTCGCCTTTGCCAACCCGTTGAAGATGCTGAAGCTTGCGCTGAACGGTCTGCGAACCGATGGGCCCATGGCGGAGGAGATCGATCTCTCCAAGGCACGGCGCGCAGAGGAGCACCACGAACGCATCGTGGGAGAGGAGATGGCCAAGATCAGGAAGGTGGCTGCCGAGTAGCGTCACACCTCCGACGCGTACGCTCCGCCTTCTCTCGTCAGGCGGGTTCGATCACCTCGGCTGCGACGTTGTCGATCACGGCGTTCAGTGCGGGTAGCGATGCGGCCAGACCAGCGAGCGCCTCTCGGCTGTCGCGTCCGGCGGCGATGAGCGAGGGCAGGTCGAACGGCCGCCGGGCGAGCCCGAGCAGAATGCGGCCATAGGCGGGGTGCCCGTCGCGGGTGACAGCATCACTCACCAGCGCGGGCAGCGCGCGCCCCGCCGGGTCACTGATCGACCGCCAGACCATCGCCGGCACTCCGGCCGCGCCGGCCGCACGCGCGACGCGGTGGCTCTCCATATCGACCAGCGCCGCACCTGACGCCGCCGCGAGGGCCTGTTTCTCGGTCACCTCAGTGGCGACATGCTCGATGCCGAGCAATCGTGAGACCGGTCGCATCATCGCCCGGTCGATATCTGGGACGGCCATCTCCCAGACCTCGCCGCCTTCGCTGACGACCTCGCGCGGCACCACGACATCGCCAGCGGCGAGCCCCGGGGCCAACCCGCCCGCGATCCCCCAGCTGACGATCAGTCGACAGCCCAACGCCGCAAGCGCCGTGGTCTCGGCCTCGGCCACCGCGGGGCGGGCGCCGGCCACGCGAACGGCAACGCGCGGATCATCGATCAGGGCGCCGAGCACCTCGCGTTCGGCGGCGATGCCGCAGACGATGCCAATCACGGGACGTGGCATGCGCGGGCTTTCGCCGACACTCTCGGTCTTCGCCATCGCTTTCCCCGGGCAGCTCCTATGCTTTGTCCTACGCGCCTTGGCGCGCGGCGCCAAGCTCAGATACCCCAGCGGACCTCGCGATCATTCGAGGCTTGCAACTTCTCGTATCTGCCCATCGCCCAAAGCGGGAAAAACGCAGCATATCCATGGTATTTGAGGTAAAAAACCTTGGGAAAACCGGTGCCGGTAAAATGCGGTTCATGCCAGCGCGCGCCGTTCTCTTCGCGCGGTGCCCGGGCGAGCCAGTCGATGCCACGCTTGACAGCGGGATGATCGGTCTCATCGGCCGACATCAGACCGAGGAGTGCCCAAGCCGTCTGCGATGGGGTGGAGACTTGCCCAAAGCCCTCATCCACGCCGTCGTAGCTCTCAAGGCCTTCGCCCCAGCCCCCATCCTCGTGCTGGTGGGCATACAGCCACTCGACTGCGCGGCGCGCATAGGGTGCCTGCATATCCTCACCCGCGCCCTTCAGCGCGACCAGTGCCGACCAGGTCCCATAGATGTAATTTGCGCCCCAGCGCCCGTACCACGAGCCATCGGGCTCCTGCTCGGCGCGGATAAAGGCGATGCCGCGCCGGATGCTCTTGGCATAGCGTTCCGCATCGACTTGGGCGAGGCAACCGATACAGCGCGCGGTGACATCGACGGTCGGCGGATCGAGCAGGGCGCCATGATCTGCGAAGGGGATCGAGTTCAGGTAGTAGTGCTCGTTCTCGGGATCGAAGGCGCCCCAGCCGCCGGAACGCGACTGCATGCCTTCCAGCCACTCGCAGCCACGCTCGATGTTCTCGGCATAGCGTTTGGGATCGGCGCGGTGCATCGCCAGCACCACCACGGCGCTGTCGTCCACGTCAGGGTAGTCGGGGTTCTCGTACTGGAACGCCCAGCCGCCCGGCCTTAGCCCCGGCCGGCGCACGGCCCAGTCGCCCACATGGTCGAGCACTTGTTTCGAGGCGAGCCAGTCCAGCATATCGGTCAGGCGCGGATCCTCGCGCTCGCCCGCCTCCATCACCGCATGAGCGGCAAGGGCGCTGTCCCAGACGGGGCTGACGCAGGGTTGGAAGTAGAGCTGCTCGCCCCGCTCGATCATCAGCTTCTCGACCGCCTCGCGGGCGGTGGTCATCTCGGGGCTATCATCCGCATAGCCCAGCACGCGCAGCGCCATCACCGCATTGGCCATGGCCGGGTAGATCGCCCCCAGCCCATCGGTCCCGTTGAGATGGGAGAGCGTGAACTCTTCGGCCTTGCGGATCGCCCGCTCACGCGTGCCACGCGGAAAGAACGGCTCGGCGGTCTGCAGGGCCTTGTCGAGCAGCAGGAACATCTCGCCGATCCGGCTGCCCGTCGGGTTGATTTGCCAGACCTTCTGCCGCTCGGGCGGTACGACGAAGAGCTCGCGGATCGTGCGTCCGGTCGGGTTCTCGGCGCGCGCGCGCTTGGCATAGAGGATCAGCAGTGGCGTCAGCACGGTGCGCGACCAGTAGGCGATCTTGCTCATGTGGAACGGGAACCATTCCGGCATCAGGATCGCTTCGACCGGGATGCAGGGCATGCCGCGCCAGGGGATCTCGCGATAAAGCGCCATCATGATGCGCGTGAAGACGTTGGCGGTCGCCGCACCCCCTTGCGAGAGCACCCAGCTGCGGGCTTTTCGCATATGCGGGGCTTCCGGGTCATCGCCGATCAGCTTCAGCGCCCAATAGCCCTTGACCGTCGCCGAGATATTGCCCTTGCCCGCATGAAACAGCGGCCAAGATCCATCGTCGTTCTGGACGGAGCGGATATAGAGGGCGATACGCGCCTCGCGCTCGGTGTCGATTTCGCCCAGGAAATGGCGCAGCAGCACATATTCGGCCGGGATCGTGCAATCCGCTTCCAGCTCGAACACGATGTGCCCGTCATCGCGCTGCATGTCCCAGAGGCGCGCGTGTTGTTCATCGATGACCTGCTGACGCTCGTCGCGCTCAGGCGGCGTGCGGTCACGCGCCGCCGTCGCAAACAGGGGATCCGCTTCGAAACCAGCAAGGCTCTGGGCGCCCTCGCGGTCGAGGGGGTCGAAGCTCATGTCTGAAGACGCCGTCATGCTTCTGCCGTCGTTACCTTACGCCCAGTTGGCATTGTGGCGCTGTCCGAGGACAAGGACGCCATCACCAGCTTTGCTGCCGTCTCCCCCGACCTTACCGCGCCCTCGATGGTCGCCGGCAGGCCGGTCTGGGTCGCGTCACCGGCTAGAAATACATTGGGCATCGAAGTGGTGGCTGTCAGCCTCCTCGCAACCCCATCGGGCGACTGATCGAAAGTCGCGCGCTTTTCCACGATGATTCGTGACGCTGCGGGCTCACTTTTGAGATGCAACGCGGCGGCAACTTCGCGCCAGAGGATAGAGGCGACTTCAGCCCTCGGCCTGTCGAGAGCGCCGATCTGGTGGGCGGCCGACACCGTGACGCTGATCACATCGCCGCGGACAAAGGTCCACTGCGCCATACCGCCGATAATCCCGACCAGCGGCGGGACGTCGGCGAGAGCAGCAGGCTCGTCGACCCGGAAATGCGCATTCAGGATCGCCGCATCGTCAGCAGGGGGCGCGAGATCTGGCATCAAGCGGGTCAGACGCGAGGGCGGCAGCGCGAGCACGACGCGATCGTCGGGCGACAGCGCGACGCGCTCGCCACCCAGCCTAAGGGCCGTGGCTCGGTCGCCAACGCGCTCGACGTCTTTAACCATCGTATTGAGGTTTACCGCCACGCCCCCGGCCCGCAGTCGTGCGACCGCCGGGTCGACAAGCGCGCTCGCCAGTCCATCCGGCGCGAACATCGGGCGCGAGGGTCGCGCACCCTTGAGGAAGGTCTCGGCCATGACACGCCAAAGAAGCGCCGCTGAGGCCGCCTCTGGCTTGGTGTTCAGGATGCCAAGCGTCAGTGGCTCCCAGAACGCGCGCCAGGCCGGGCCCCGGTCTCGCACCGCTTGTGCGACAGTCGTCTCGGGGCCCGCAAAAGCCAGCCGCCAGCCCGCGAGAAGATCGAGAGCACCCATTCCGGGTATCCGGCGCGCCGGATCGAAGAGCCAGCGCTGCAGCCGTCCTTCGTCAAGCTGGATGGTGAAGTGGCGCCGGTCGCCCTCAGCCTCAAGGTCGACCATGGGAAAGGCCGCGTGATCGGCCGCGACGAGGCCGTTGGGCGCGCCGCTGCGGGCCATGAAGCGCTGCACGCCGTCATTCCCGGTCAGGATCAGGTGCGAGCCGTTGTCGATCATCCGGTCGAGCACGGCGTCGTGAAAGCTGCGGACACGACCACCGGCGTGGCCAGCGCTCTCCCAGACCGTGACGCGATGGCCTGCCTCGCTGAGGCAAAGCGCCGTCGAGAGCCCTGCCAGGCCCGCGCCGATGACGTGGGTCATGCCGCCAACGACCCCATCCTGGGCAAGGCGTGTCTGCCCGCCGTCGGCCATCAGACGACACTCCGTCGGTGAGCGGAGGGTGAGATCGCCGTCGACAGCGCCGCCACGATCTTGGCCCCCTTGCCAAGACGCACCCGCGGGGCGGTGCGGAAACCGCTGTCCTCGATGCGGTTCAGCGTCGCCTCATAGACGCCCATCATCATGAGTGCCGGCAGCACCGCCAGTCTCGCATGGGCGGGCAGGGTCTCGCGCGCCGTGTCGAATTCCTGCCGCGCCAGGGTGGCCATTTCGCGCAGCACGCCGGCGATGGCAGGGTCCGATGCGGCGGCGTCGGGATCCTGTGTCACGCCGTGACGCGAAAGCAGCTCCGCCGGCAAGTAGAGGCGCCCGCGCGCCGCATCCTCCGCCACATCCCGGGTGATGTTGGTCAGCTGCAGGGCATCGGCAAGCGCCAGCGCAAAGCGCGCCGAGACGGCCCCCCGCCACGCGCCGAAGATGCGCATCGAAAGGAGCCCGACGGTTCCGGCGACCAGACGGGTATAGCGGCGCAGAACGTCCATCTTGGGTGATACGATGGGACCTGCGGCATCCATCGCCATGCCGTCGATCAGACCGAGGAACTCCTCCTTCGGCAGCTCGTAGGCACTCACACCGGGCTCAAGCGCCCGCCCGATCACCGACACCGGCGCGCCGGCATAAAGTGCCTCGATCTCGGTACGCCACGCCGTGAGGAGCGCCTCTCGCGTGGTGTCTTCCATGGGTTCGTCGGCCACATCGTCGATCACGCGGGCAAAGGCGTAGAGTGCCCACATCGCCCGGCGGCGCGGCGCCGACAGCGCCCTCATGCCGGGCCCAAAGGATGTTCCGGATGCCGCGGTAATGGCCGCGACGGCCGCTTCCGGGTCGGTCTCCTCCACGCCGAAAAGCGGTGAGAGGGCCCTGATCTCATGGGGCAGATCAGCAGGGCGCAGACCCGGCTGTTCGGGCCGGTCGTTGCCCGGAGCCGGCCACTCTTCTGACCGGTCGCCTGTCGCCATCTCATCCACGGGCGATACCGCATAAGCGCAGGACACCCGCCGCTGCGCCATGGAGAAGGTCGATCCTGCTATGCTTGACGCGGGCCGCCAGCGGGTCCTCGTGTCTGAGGCGGGCTGCGAGACGCCGTGCCAATCGCTGGATCACCGCGATCTCGGCCGCCAGGCGCCGCGAACGCACCATCCCGGACAGGGGCGCCGCGCGATCCAGCAGAGTGTCGGTCCCGTCCAGGCACCGGTCGATGACCTCCCTCAGCCCCGGTGATGTCGTACCGTCATCCAGTGCCGTCTCGTCGATTCTTGCTTCCGCCATCCAGTCCAGCGGCAGGTATACACGATCGAGACGCGCCCTATCGCTGGCGAGATCCTGCAGATGGTTCAGCACCTGCAGCGCCGCGCAAAGCGCATCGCCCGGTGCCGCAGTGGCGTCGTCTTCGCCGTGCAGGACCAGCAGAAAACGTCCCACCGGATGGGCCGAATACCGGCAGTACTCAAGGAGTGCCTGCCAGTCCGGGTAGCGCAGCATCCGCGCGTCCTGCCGGAAGGCGACCAGCAGATCGGTCGCCACCTCGACCGGGACCCCGGTCTCCGCAAGGCTTTCGCGGAGGCGCCGAGAGAAGGCAGGCTCTCCCTTTCCGGTTCGCAGGCTCGCTTCGCAGGCGTCGAGACGACGGATCTTCTCATCGGGCGACAGGTCTTCGTCATCGGCGATGTCGTCGGTGCCGCGGGCAAAGGCATAGTAGGCCATCACATGAGGGCGCAGTGCCGGTGCGATCAGGCGGGAGCCGACAGGAAAATTCTCCTCACCCGCGCCCTTGCCCGAGGGGGCCTCGATCGGCCGTTGGGCGCGCGGTGAGCTCACGGGTGCAACGCTGTTAGCAACGGTGGGGGGTGCCATTGGTATTCCTGCGTATCGCATTTGTGACACTAGGGTCGTCGCCACAGACTGTCCATGCCACCCCGTGTCATTGCACTGCGTCATTGATCCCGATCTCGATGTTTGCGCCCCCTTGTGGCGGCCCGCAGGCCGTGGTGAGGGGAGGGGTATGACATGGCTTTTCTCCCTCGCCCTGGCGTCGACAACGGTATGGATCGGTCTGCTGATCGGCTGGCACGGCTTCTGGCGGGCTGAGCCACGGCTGCCGCGCGATCTGCCCGCGCCCGACGGTGACTGGCCCGGCGTCGTCGCGATCATCCCCGCGAGGGATGAGGCCACCACCATTGCCGCCGTCGTCGCGGCGCATAGCGCGACCACCTACCCTGGGCCGATTGCCGTGGTCGTGGTCGACGATGGCTCAACCGACGGCACCGGCGATCTGGCGCGGGACGCGGCGGCGGGCGGGGTGACGCTACAGGTCGTGACGGCACCCCCGCTGAGACCCGGTTGGTCGGGCAAGATGGGGGCGGTCGCAGCCGGCATCGACCACGCCGAGAGCCGGGCCGACGCAGCCTTTGCCGCGGCCCAGTACTGGCTGCTGACCGATGCCGACATCCTGCACGCGCCCGACACGCTGGCCCGGCTGGTCGCACTGGCCGAGCATCAGGACCGCGCGCTCGTCTCTCTCATGGCGCGGCTCGAGACCGGCCCGCCGCTTTGGCACGGCGCTCTCGGTCGCTTGTTGGTCCCGGCGTATGTCTTCTTTTTCCAGAAGCTCTACCCCTTCGCCGCCGTCGCCGACCCCTCGTCGCGCGTCGCAGGCGCTGCTGGGGGGTGTATGCTGGTGAACCGGGCAGCTTTGACAGAGGCGGGGGGCATCAGCGCCATTCGCGATGCTCTCATCGACGATTGCGCCCTCGCGGCCCTGCTCAAACGGCGGGGCGGGCGGCTCTGGCTCGGGCTGGCGGAGCGTGAGGTCATCTCGTTGCGTGACACCGGGCGCGCGGCGGTGATCTGGCAGACCGTGGTGCGCACGGCCTATGTGCAGCTTCAGCGCTCGCCTTGGTTGCTGTTGGGATGCGTGCTCGGCATGGGTTTTCTCTATCTCTCGGCGCCGGTGGCCGCCCTTGTTGGCGTGCTGGGGGGCGGTGGGGCGACCAATGGCAGCGCCGCCTTGATGATCTCGGGCCTCGCAGGGTGGTCGCTGCAGGCGCTGGCGTTCGCGCCGACCCTCAGCGCTCTCGGTGTCAGCCGGTTACTGGCCCCGTTGCTGCCGGTCGCAGGGTTTCTCTACCTGCTGATGACGCTGGATAGTGCGCGCCGCGACTGGCTTGGCCGTGGTGCGCCCTGGAAGGGACGGACCTATGGGGGCGAGCCCGCCGACACGCCACCGCGCTGACGCTCACAGCATCCCAACCGCGCGGTACCAGCCAAGCGACCGGGCAAGGGCATCGTCCAGCATCGGACGCTGCCAGCCGAGATCGCTTTCTGTGCGTTCGGTCGCGAACTCGACCGGGCGCGCAGCGAGGCGCACGCCGGTCAGCGGTGCAGTCGGTTGGCGCCCGGTGATCGCGGCGATGCCGGCCTCGACCCGCGCCGCCGCGAGCGCCACGGCCATGGGCACTCGCGCCTTCGGCGCTTTCTGCCCGGTCAGTGCCGCGATCTTTTCTGCCAGCGAGGCGAGCGTCAGGCTCTCGCCGGCAAGGACATAACGCGCGCCGGGCTGGCCCTTATCGAGCGCCGCCACGATGCCCTTGGCCAGCGCCGCCACGTCGACCAGATCGATGCGTGTGTCGATCAGTGCCGGAGTGGCACCGCGGGCCAGATCCAGGATCATGCGCCCAGGTGGTGTCGGGCGATGATCGCCCTCTCCGACCGGCGCGGTGGGCAGAACCGACAGGGCGTGTATGCCCCGTGCTGCCGAAGCGGCAACCGCCCTCTCGGCCCGGCGCTTTGAGGCCGGGTAGGTGCCGAGAAGATCATCGGGCGCCAGTTCTTGCCGGGGATCGACCGTCTCGCCCGCCCGGGTCTGCCGGCCCACCAGCGCCGTGTAGCTGGAGACAAGTAGAAAGCGCGCACGCGCCGCCTCCGCGGCCGCGAGCACGGCCTCGGTGCCGCCTCGGTTGATGCGGTCATGCCCTCCTTGGGGGGCATGCAGATCGGCGACGGCGGCCGCGTGGATCACCGCATCGACGCCCGACATCGCCTGGCCGAGAAGGGCCGCGTCGAGGACGGAGCCCTCGAGCCGTGTTACGCCGGTTGAAGCGCTATCGTCGGAGCCAAAACGGAGATCGAGGGCCACCACCGCATCGCCGCGCGCGGTGAGCGTGCTGACGAGATGGCGCCCGACAAATCCATCTGCGCCGGTAACGAGAACGGTCGCCAAGCGGCCCTCAGCCCGTGTTGCTGCCCACGCTCGGCGGCGGCTGATCGAGCGCCGGAGAGCAGATCAGCAGCCCGCTATCATAGGCCGATCCAACGATCATCGTCCCGCGGGAAAAGGCGGCCGCGGTACCTCCCTTGAAGATCTTTCCGATCGGGTCGTCGAATAGAACCGTCTGGTCGCCCTGGCGACGTGGGTCCAGTCGCACAACGCGCGTTCCAGCCCGTTCGGAGAAATTCAGCGAGTAGAACCAGTAGTCCATCAGGCTCGGATGCATCGCCACGACCATGGTGCCAACGGGCCCCGGATTGATGTTGTCGGGCCCCCCGGGCATTTCGATTGTCTCGCCCGTGACCACATCGCGCAGGCGATTGCCCCGGGTCTCGGCAACATAGACCGTACCGCCGAGCTCCACGAGGCCATTGGCGAACTCAAGCCCGTCGGCCAGCGTCTCAGCACCACCGAACCCGACCCGCATCAGCCGCCCCGTGGCAGCGCCGGGCATCAGGTCGGCCACCGAGGGGCCGCAATCCTGACGATCGAGGGTGACGAAAAGCTCGCTACCCCGCCAGATCACGTCGTTGGCCCGGCACGATCCACCACCCGACCAGCGCCCCGACATGTCGAACCCGCCGGGTCCAAGGGTGCCCCAGACGACCTCGGCATCGTCGTCGGTCGGCCGGTTCACAAAGGCCAACCGGCCGTCACGGGGATCATAGGCGATACCATGGGGATAAAGGCGCTCGACAGCGCGCTCGACGCCGCGGATCTCCTCGGCATAGGGCGGGTCGGAAAAGACCATGTCCTGTACCGAGATGCGATAGATGCCGCGCGCCGGGCGCTCGCGATAGCGGCGGTTATGGGCCGAGAAGATCACCTCGCCGCTTGGCAGGATCTGCAGGTCTTCGATCCCCTCGATGATCCGGTCGCGCCGGTCGACGATGTCGATGCGCCTGCAATCCTCGGGCAGGAAGACGGCCGGCATGGGCTGTGGCGGGCCTGACAGCGTGATCGCAACCATCACGATGGCGAGGACAGGGACGGCGAGCGCCATCAGCATCCGGTTCATACGCCTTCTCCCGCTGCGAGCATGGGCACGTCAGCCTGACCCTCGTTCTGCGCCACCGTTTCTGTCGCCGCGCCGGGCGTCATCGCCGGCCCGATCTCCGCGTTACCCGGTCGGGGATAGCCGAACCGGTCGAACCACCGTCCCCATGCCGTATCCAGACGCGCCGCTAAGGCGGGCTCCGGCTCGAAGCGGTTCCGGGAATACTGCTTCACGCTTTCCAAATGCTGCTCAAACGCCGGTAGCGCTACGTCAAGTCCCTTCAGCTCGAGCGTGCCATAGATCTTGCTCAGCGTGTCGAGCGGGCACGCATCGAGATCGGCATAGGCGATCTCGACGAAATCGGGCGCGCCCCAGCCCGCCGTCTCCTCGGTGAAACGCTGCATCATCCGGTCGTAGACGCGCAGGATCGTGGCGTCGATATCCAGGTCCGAGGGCACCGGCTGAAGTGCCATCACGTCGAGCAGGCGGCGATGGAAGTTGCGCATCGACAGGAAGACGTCGAGCGGATCGCGATGCAGGTGGATGAATTTCGCACCGGGAAACATCGCGCGCAGCATCGCCGGGCGCGCGGTATAGGTCGGGTTCTTGATGGCGAGGCGCCGACCTTGATGGTGCGCGATCCGGGACAGGAAAAGCCGCAGCTGCGCCTGCCAGTCGGCGATCTCGGCCTCGGTCGCCCCGTCGAAGAACACGCCCCGGTCCACCAGCCGGTCGAACGCACGCGGAAAATAGAGCCCGTGATAGAAGGACAGTGGCGACATGGAGGCGAGCGCGATCTCGTCTTCCTGCGGCGCGGTCGGCGTCACCGGTATCGCGTCGATCCAGCGGGTCTCAGGCAGTTGCCGCTCCAGAAAGGGGCGGAGCCAGCGAGCCAGCAGATGGACGTCATGGGGCAGCCCTACGGGTACTGGCGGTACATACCCCCAGCCGCCCGCCGCCAGCAGATTGTAGAGATGCGTGGTGCCCGAGCGCCAATGGCCCAGCACGAAAAGCGGCGGCCCGTCCACGTCTGGCGCAGGCAGTTTGACCCAAAGCCTCTCCGCGAGGCTAAAGGGCGCGCGAGCCAGCACGGCACCGAGTATGCCCATGATCTTTAACGTCTGATCGGCACCGCCCCCATCCTGCACGACGCGCAGGAGTGTGCCGAAATTGGCCCCGCTCAGCGGATGAGCCATGAGACTGTTGCCCTGTTGCCTCTGTCCCAAACGGATACGCTCGCCGCGGCGTGCTGGCAACGCATCTGGCCCAAGCGTGATCGGGCGTGTCTCGCGATCAGGCGTCGGCCGGGGCACGCGCCTCGCGCAGTGCGGCCGGCAGGGCTGCGGCGAAGAGGTCGAGATCGCGATCCGTGCCCGCACCGACGCGGATGCAACGGTCTAGGGGCGCCACGCCGGGCATGCGCACGAAAACATCGCGCGCAATCAGGCCTTGCAACACCCGGCGGGCGAGCGCGCCGTCTTCACCACAGTCGATGGCGACAAAGTTGGTGGCAGAGGGCAGGGCTTCGAGACCGTTCTCCTTGGCGATGCCCGCCAGCCGCGTGCGGCTTGCTGCCGTGCGCGCGATCACGCTCGACAGATGCCGAGCATCAGCGATCGATGCGGCTCCGGCCGCCTGGGCCATGGCGTTGACGCCGAAATGGTTGCGCACGCGATCAAAAGCGGCGGCAACGGCCGGGTCGGCGATCGCATAGCCAAGACGCAGCCCCGCGAGCCCATGCGCTTTCGAGAAGGTGCGAAAGCGTATGGTGTTGGCGCCAAGCGCCTCAAGCGCCGGCAGCGTGCCCGCGGGCGCGAATTCGCCATAGGCCTCGTCGAGACACAGCATGCATCCAGGCGGCAGCGCCCGGGCGAAAGCGGCAACCTTTTCTGCGTCGTGCCAGCTGCCCATCGGATTGTCGGGATTGGCGAGGTAGACGAGACGGGCCCCCTCGGTGCGGGCTGCGGCGGCGAGCGCGTCCATGTCCTCGGCATCGTCACGATAGGGCACCGTGACGAGCCGCGCGCCATGTCCCACGACATGGTAGTTGAAGGTGGGATAAGCCCCCGCCGAGGTCACCACGGTATCGCCCGGCCCAGCGAAAAGACGGACCGTCAGACCGAGCAGTCCGTCGATCCCCTCACCAATGACAAACCGCTCTGGCGCGATTTCCAAGGCTGCGGCGAGCGCGCGCCTCAGGTCATGGGCGGTGGGATCGGCATAGCACCATGCGCGCTCGGCCGCCGCCGCCATGGCCTCGACCGCGGCGGGCGAGGGGCCGAACACGCTTTCGTTCGCTCCGATCCTGGCGGCGAAGGCACGGCCGCGCTCGCGCTCCTGCTGCTCCGGTCCGACGAAGGGGACGCTCGCCGGCAGCGCGGCTGCGAGCGGTGTCAGCGGCGGCGTCCCTCGATCCTGTCGCGCGGGGATTTTGGTTTCATTGCCCATGTCCGAGCGCTAGCGCGATGGCTCACCGGCGGCAAGATCAACCGCCGGGGGACCAGCCCTCCGGCGCCATACGATAGAGCGCACCGTCGTTTACTGAGAGGAACCAGATGCTGCTGTCAGGCGCTTCAGCGATGTCGCGCACACGGCCGTAGACGCCTTCGAACAGGCGCTCTTCGCCAAGGATCTCGCCGCCCTCGCGATCGAGCCGGCCTACATAGGAGAACTTGAGCGAGCCCACGATCAGGTCGCCGCGCCAGTCGGCAAACGCGGCACCGCTTGACGCCGTGCCGTAGACGATCATGCCCGAAGGCGCCATGGACGGATCCCAATAGAACCTCGGCTGTTCCATCCCGACGCGGGCAGTCCCCTCACCGATCTGGCCGCCAGCGTAATGGCGGCCATAGGAGATCACGGGCCATCCATAATTGAGGCCCGCTTCCGACAGGTTTACTTCGTCACCGCCCCGCGCGCCGTGGGAGAGTGTCCAGAGCCTGCCGCTTTCATCCAGCGCCGAGCCCTGGGGATTGCGATGGCCAAGCGACCAGATCTCGGGCTTGATCGCGCCGCCGCTCGCCAAACGGCCATCGGGAAAGGGGTTGTCGCTCGGCACGCTGCCGTCGCGGGCGATCCGCACGACTTTGCCGACATGGTTATCCGGGTCCTGCGCCAGCGGTCGCTCACCGCGGTCGCCGGTGGTGATGAAGATCGTGCCATCCGCTGCCTCGGCGATGCGGCTGCCGAAATGCCGCCCACCGCCGAGCGACGGCTCCTGCCGGAAGATGACCCTGACATCTCTCAGGCGGCCGGCCTCGGTGTCCAGCGCGGCGATCGCCATGGCCGTCCGTGCCCGACTGCCGCCGGCAGGTTCGGCATAGGTGAGGAAGATCTCGCCTGTCTCGGCAAAATCGCGCGCGGGTGCCACGTCGAGCAGACCACCTTGGCTGCGATTGAAGACCTCGGGCACGCCGCCGATCGCCTTGCGCTCGAAGGCTGCGTCAAAGTACCAGAGCCGACCGTCTTTCTCCGTGATCAGCGCACCGCCATCGGGCAGCGGTGCCACCGCCCAGGGCAGGTCGAGATCATCGGCCAGTCGCTCGACGACGATGGTGCCGGCCGAGGTGGCCGCCCGGCCGCTGCCGCCGCCCGGCAGCCCCAAGCCGGCGAGCAGGGCCAAGCCACTCCCCGCCGCAACGATACCCGCAAGCAGCCTGGTGCGCATCCGATCGCTCCTCTCCACTAGCTGTGACGTGGATATGGGGCTTGGCCGAGCTTCGCCAAAGTGTCGCCGTTTCTGCATTGCACAACGTGCGCGAAGCGGGCATTTTCTACTTGTGAGTGTGGGAGATACGAGATGCAGACACAGCAGAACGCTGTTGCTGCGTGCCTGGTGGCACTGGCGTTCATGGCGCCCTTCAGCGGTGACTGTGCGGCAGCCCCCTTGGCTGATCCCATCGTCGTGCCCGAGACAGCGTCCATCGGCGCCCATGAGCGATCCGTCAGGGACGCGGGCGATGGGGGATTTCTCGCCGCCGGAATGCCAAGCATGCCGATCAACGCCGTGCTGCTTTCGTTGGCGGTGCTCGGCCTCATGCTGACGGGACGGGGTAGCGGCCGCGCCGGTTGACTGCCGAGCCGTCCAGCATCTGCCCCTTAGCCGGCCCTTAGATGGCGCGCGATGTCGAGTGCGAAATAGGTGAGCACCCCGTCGCAGCCTGCGCGTTTGAAGGCGGCCATGCTCTCCATCATCGCCACGTCATCGGAAATCCAGCCCGCGGCGGCCGCGGCTTTGAGCATCGCGTATTCGCCCGACACTTGGTAGGCGAAGGTCGGCACGCCCATCTCACGACTGACCCGTGAGCAGATGTCCAGATAAGGCATCCCGGGCTTGACCATCACCATGTCGGCCCCCTCGGCCAGATCGGTCGCCACCTCGCGCAGCGCCTCGTCGCTGTTGGCCGGATCCATCTGGTAGGTCTTCTTGTCACCACGAAGCGCGCCGCCTGAGCCCACCGCATCGCGAAAGGGCCCGAAGAACGCCGAGGCGTACTTCGCGGCATAGGACATGATCGCGACATCCTTGTAGCCCTCGCGCTCGAGCCCGCGGCGCATCACGCCGATCCGCCCGTCCATCATGTCTGACGGCCCCAGAATATCGGCACCGGCAGCCGCCTGGTTGAGCGACTGTTTCTCAAGTGCTTCAAGGGTTTCATCGTTCAGGATGATCCCATCGCGCACCAGCCCGTCATGGCCATCAGCGTTGTAGGGATCGAGCGCCACATCCAGCATGACACCGATCTCGGGCACCGCCGCCTTGACCGCGCGCGTGGCACGGCAAACCAGGTTGTCGGGGTTCCATGCCTCCTCGGCGTCGCGGGTTTTGCGATCGGCCTCGGTATAGGGAAAGATCGCCATGCAGGGGATGCCGAGTGCTGCCGCGTCCTCCGCAGCCGCAACCAGGCGATCAATGGTCAGCCGCGAGACGCCCGGCATGGCCGGTACCGGCTCGGCGCGGTCGTCCCCCTCGATCACAAAACAGGGCCAGATGAGATCGGCAGGCGTGATCACGGTCTCGGCCACCATGGCACGGATCCACGGCGTGCGACGCAGGCGCCTGGGGCGCGCGGCGGGGAACGGGGCAGGGGGCAGCATGATCGGCGATCCTGTCAGGTTGGCTGGCGCGACGCTGCCACGCGCGCGGGGTGCACGGCAACTGGCGGATTGTCGGCCAGGGTGGCGATCGCTTAGGCCTGAGCGTGACGCAGGGTGCCGGCGGTGGGGGCCCCGCGCGCGCGGGGCAGGGGAGACACCATGGGATCCACGACAGCCGAAGCAGCGCGCGAGATCGGCGAGGTCGTCTTCGCGCGGCGGGGGCATCTGGGCCTCATCACCCTCAATCGTCCAAAGGCGCTGAACGCCCTGACCCATGGCATGGCGCTCGCCATCGAAGCGACGCTGGCGCGCTGGGGTGGCGATGACAGCGTCGCCGTGGTCGTGGTCATGGGAGAGGGGGATCGCGCCTTCTGCGCCGGGGGCGATATCCGCGCGCTCTACGACGCTGGCTGTCCCGGAGGCCCGCGCGGTGCCGCCAATTTTCGGTTCTACGAAGACGAATACCGCCTGAATGCCGCGATCCGGGCCTTTCCCAAGCCCTATGTGGCGATCATGGACGGGATCGTGATGGGGGGCGGTGTCGGCGTCTCGATCCATGGCAGCCTGCGCATCGCCACGGAACGAACGGTCTTCGCCATGCCCGAGACCGGCATCGGGCTGTTTCCAGATGTCGGTGCCACCTATGTGCTGCCGCGCCTGGCTGGCGGCACCGGGCTGTGGCTGGGGCTGACGGGGGCGCGGCTCAAAGGGCACGATGCGGTGCGCGCGGGCCTTTGTGATCTCATGCTGCCGTCACACCGCATCGCGTGGTTGATCGACTGGCTGGCCGAGGGGCGCTGGGATCACCCTCCCGAGGGGAGGATGCTGAGCCTCAACACGCCCGACGATGGTGTGCAGGCGCATCTTGCGCGCCCGGGTCTGCCCGAACAGGCGGTGATCGACCGGTGTTTCGCGGCGCGCAGCATCGGCGGCATCTTCGACCGGCTGGAAGGGGCGGGTACCGACTGGGCCGAGGCACAAGCCGCCGCCATCCGCGCCAAATCACCAACCTGCACAGCGATCGCCTTCAGGCAACTGAGACTCGGTGCGATGCTGTGCTTCGACGCGTGCATGGCGCTCGAATACCGCCTCGCCCGGTTCTGCATGACCCATCCCGATTTCTACGAGGGCGTGCGCGCGGCGATCATCGACAAGGACGGTGCGCCGATCTGGAGCCCAGCAAGCCTCGATGCGGTCGATCATGGCGCCCTCGACGACGCCTTCGACCTCGAGGCTGCGCTGCCTGGGTGACGGCTGCCTGGGTGACGATTGCACGATCGGCGCCGGAATAGTCCGGTCTTCGGCCTTGCGGGCCCGGCGAGACGGAGCTACCTGCCCGGCCCATGAACAGGCACGAACCACTCGGGCCAGGACGCGTCACCGTCGGTGGGGCGCCTGAGGGCTATGACGCAAAGCTGATCGCCGAGCTTGCCGAACGGGCGGCCGGGCCGGTGATCCATGTCGCGCGTGACGACGCTCGGGCCGCCGCCATGGCTGAGGCGCTGCGCATCTGGTCACCCGGCACGCCGGTGATGTCCTTTCCCGCCTGGGACTGTCTGCCTTATGACCGCGTCTCGCCCAACCCCGAGATCGCGGCGCGGCGGATGGCAACGCTCGCCCGGCTCTCCCATGCCGCGCCAAGCGATCCTGCGGTGATCATCACGACGCTGAATGCGGCGCTTCAGAAGGTACCGGCACGCTCGGTCCTCGCCGAGGCGAGCTTTGTCGGTCGCCCCGGCCACCGGATGGAGGTCGGCGCGCTGACCGGCTGGCTGGCGCGCATGGGCTTCAATCGCACCTCCACCGTGGCCGAACCGGGTGACTACGCCGTGCGCGGGGGGATTATCGACATCTTCCCGCCGGGGCGCGTGAACCCGGTGCGCCTCGATTTCTTCGGCGATGTGCTGGAGAGCGCGCGCCGTTTCGACGCCACGACCCAGCGGACGGAGGCACGGATCAAGCGCGTCGAGCTCGCGCCGGCTTCGGAGGTGATCCTCGACGACGCTTCGATCCAGCGGTTTCGCAAACGCTTCCGCGAGACCTTCGGCGCGCCCCGCCTTGACGATCCGCTGTATGCCGCCGTCAGCGAGGGCCGTAAGCACCAGGGCATGGAACACTGGGCGCCACTGTTCCACGTCACGATGGAGACGCTGTTCGACTACCTGCCCGGCGCGCCCGTCAGCCTGGATGCGCAGATCGAGGAGGCGCGCGCCGCCCGCATCGACACCATCGCCGATCATTACGAAGCGCGGATCGAGGCGGGCAGGATCGCAAGCACCACGGCGACGCCACTCAGACCCTGTCCGCCGGATCTGTTGTATCTGGGCGAGGCCGAGTGGAACGCGGCACTCCATGGCCGACCCGTCCGCGCGTTCTCTCCCCACCGCCAGGCGCCGGGCCCGGGTGTGATAGACGCGGGCGCCCGCGCGGGACGGTCCTTTGCGCCAGAGCGGCAGGCCGATGACGGCAAGCTGTTCCAGACACTGGCCGAGCATGTACGCACCTGCATGCGCGACGGTCCCGTGATCTTCGCCACTTATTCAGAGGGCGCACGAGAAAGGCTCGGCAACCTGCTGGCAGATCAGGGCTTTACCGATACCAAGACCGCCAAGCACTGGCGCGATATCGGCCAGGGTCTCACGCTGATGGTCTGGGGGATCGAGGCCGGTTTCACCGCGCGCGAGGGCACGGTGATTGCCGAGCAGGACGTGCTGGGCGACCGCCTCATCCGCCGGGCGCGCCGGTCAAAGCGGGCCGAGAACTTCCTGACCGAGGCGCAGAGCCTGATGCCGGCCGACCTCGTCGTGCATGTGGACCACGGCATCGGTCGCTATCAGGGTCTTGAGACGGTGATGGCCATGGGCGCACCGCATGAATGCCTCGCGCTCGAATATCACGGCGGATCAAGGCTTTATCTGCCAGTCGAGAATATCGAACTGCTAAGCCGTTATGGCCACGAAACCGCCGAGCTCGACCGTCTGGGCGGCGGCGCCTGGCAGGCGAAAAAGGCCAAGATGAAGGAGCGTATCCGCGAGATGGCGGAACGCCTGATCGCGGTCGCCGCCCGGCGCATGGTCAAGAAGGCCGAGACGCTGGAGCCCGAGGCCGGCGGCTATGCGAAGTTCGCCGCAGGCTTTCCCTACACCGAGACCGACGATCAGCTCCGCGCGATCGAGGATGTGCTGGGCGATCTCAACTCGGGTCGGCCGATGGATCGTCTGGTCTGCGGCGATGTCGGCTTCGGCAAGACCGAGGTCGCGCTGAGGGCAGCCTATGTCACCGCCGCCTGCGGGCTGCAGGTCGCGGTGATCGCGCCGACCACGCTGCTCGCCCGCCAGCACGCCAAGGAGTTCACCGAGCGTTTTCGTGGCACCGGTCTCAAGGTGCGCCAACTGTCGCGCTTCGTGCCGGCCAAAGAGGCCTCTGAGACCCGCAAACTGTTGGAAGCAGGCGAGATATCGGTGGTCGTGGGCACGCATGCCCTGCTCGCCAAGAACGTGAAGTTCTGCAATCTCGGCCTGCTGGTGATCGATGAGGAGCAGCATTTCGGCGTCGCCCATAAAGAGCGGCTGAAGAGCCTGCGCGCCGATGTCCATGTGCTGACCATGACGGCGACGCCGATCCCGCGCACGCTGCAGCTTGCGATGTCGGGGGTACGCGAGCTGAGCATCATCGCGACCCCACCGGTCGATCGGCTGGCTGTGCGCACCTATATCGCGCCGTTCGACGAGGTGACGGTGCGCGAGGCGCTGTTGCGCGAGCATTACCGCGGCGGCCAGTCCTTCTTCGTCGTCCCGCGCATCGCCGATCTGCCCGAGATCGAGGCGTTTTTCCGCGAACAGGTGCCCGAGGTCAGCTTCCTCGTGGCCCATGGCCAGATGGCGCCGGGCATTCTCGACGACAAAATGAACGCGTTCTACGACGGCAAATACGACGTGCTGCTGTCGACGACGATCGTCGAGAGCGGGCTCGACATCCCCAGCGCCAACACGATGATCGTGCACCGGGCCGACCAGTTCGGGCTGTCACAGCTCTACCAGATCCGCGGGCGGGTCGGCCGGTCCAAGCTGCGTGCCTATGCCTATTTCACCACCCAGCCGCGCAAGCCCATGACCGCGCAGGCCGAGAAACGTCTCAAAGTATTGGGATCGCTCGACAGTCTGGGCGCGGGCTTCACGCTTGCCAGCCATGACCTCGACCTGCGCGGCGCGGGCAATCTGCTCGGCGAAGAGCAGTCGGGCCATGTGCGCGAGGTGGGCTATGAGCTGTACCAGTCGATGCTGGAGGAGGCGATTGCCAAGCTCCGCTCCGGCGGTGAACAGGATGACGCCGATGATGGCGAGTGGTCGCCGCAGATCAATCTGGGCGTCCCTGTTCTGATCCCAGAAGACTACGTGCCCGACCTCGACGTGCGCCTCGGTCTCTACCGCAGGCTCTCCGACTTCGAGAGCAAGCAGGAGCTTGAGGGTTTCGCCGCGGAACTTCACGATCGCTTTGGCAAGCCACCCGACGAGGTCGAGACCCTGTTGCGAGTGGTGCGTGTCAAGAACATGTGCCGCCGCGCCGGGATCGCGAAACTCGATGCCGGCCCCAAGGGCGCGACGGTTCAGTTCCGTGGCGACCGGTTCGACAACCCCGCGGGGCTTGCCGATTACATCCGCAAGAACAACGGTCTCGCCAAGGTCAAGGACACGCGGCTGATCATCCGCCGTGACTGGGCTGGTGAGGACGCCAAGGTGAAGGGCGCCTTTGCCATCGCGCGCGATCTGGCGCGGTTGATCAAGACCACCAAACAGGCCGCCGCCTGATCAACCCGCCCGCGAGGCGGCCGCGCGCGCCCAGTAGGGCGAGACGTCGAGATAACCGGCGGCCGCAAGATCGTCGCGATAGGCGGCGGCATCTGAGGATGCGATCACCACCATGCTGGCGGCGGCGTGGCCCGCCGTGCGCCCGGTCCGGTCCGTTCTGAGCGCCAGACCCCAGATGCAGAGCAGGGCCGACAACGCGATCAGCACCACCGTGCCGGTGGCGCCGGGTGTGAGGATACCGACCATGATCGGCCCCGTGATGCCGAGTACCCCGCCAAGCATGATGTTGGCGAGCAGACGCACGAAGAGGTAGCGCACATCAACGCGGCCGCCTTCCTCGTCAAAGCCGCGCAGGCCGAGCAGTGCCTGCCCGGGCCCGACGCCATAGCGACGCCCGCACAAGGCGGCGCATCCAAGAATGGCCAGAAGACCGACGCCGCCGTGGATCTGCGAGAGGGCATCGATCCGGGCCGCGGCGATGGGGGAAAGCCCGGTCAGCCCAGCCAGTGCCAAGACCGAGATGCCCATCGCGACACCCGCAACAGCCCCAAACACCACAAAGCTGATCAGATCGCCGATCAATAGCCGCCACGGCGCGGCCGCGTGGCGCGCAATCACTGCGCGTCGTCCGTCATCCAACATAGCGATCCCCCGACCCCTCTAGGGTCACGTGCGTCGACTTTGAGGCGGTGCAAGGGCGTCGGCGCTTTATCCGGCGGGTAGGGGACGAAAAAAGACGAAGGGCGCGCCACGGATGGCACGCCCCGAAAACAGGCTGAGCGTGTCGATCAGGCCGAGACAGACACCGGCAGACGACGCGGTGCGCTGGCCGGGCGGCCCTGGCGGCGCGCAACGACCCAGCGGCGGGCCTCCTCGGTCCGGGCAATCTTCGAGCGCTCACGCGGGTTGCGCTTTATGTCAGCATCGGTGCTGCGGCGCTTTACGGCAACGGCAGTCGTATGGGGATCGGTGTCGAGCATGGCACCCTCCTACAAGGAACAGCTTGTTGTGAAACCGCCTGAGGCGCGTTCGCGCGCCGTCGGCGTCGTCGGCATCCTGTACACCACCGGCCGGCGCACTTCACTAGTTTTTTTCCGACTATGACAATTCGTGAGCTTCTGCAGTGCGGTTCTGCGCCACGGGAGAAGAGTGTCTGATCGCCGACCGGCATGACATCGCGTCGTGGTGAGGCCATCTCTGTCAGACGCATCAACGCGGGAGGACATGATGGGCCTGTTGATCGACGGTAAATGGCACGACACGTGGTACGACACGCGCAAAAGCGATGGCGCGTTCAAGCGCGAGGCGGCCAAGTTCCGGAATTGGGTCACCGCCGATGGCAGCGCCGGGCCATCCGGGATCGGTGGCTTCGTAGCCGAGAGCGGCCGCTACCACCTCTATGTCAGCTATGCCTGTCCCTGGGCGCATCGGACGCTGATCTTCCGCGCGCTGAAGGGGTTGACCAGCCATATCGATATCAGCGTCGTGCACCCTTTCATGGGGGCGGATGGCTGGCATTTTGGCACCGATAACGACGGCGCCACGGGTGATACGCTGGGTGGCCGGGAGTTCCTGCGCGAGGTCTACCTGGCCGATACCCCCGATATGACCGGCCGCGTGACAGTCCCGATCCTGTGGGACACGGCGCAGGGCCGTATCGTCTCCAACGAAAGCTCCGAGATCATTCGGATGTTCAACAGCGCCTTCAACGCGCTGACGGGCAATGCCGATGACTACTACCCCGAGGCTTTGCGCGCTGAGATCGCCGCTATCAATACGCGTGTCTACGACACGGTGAACAACGGTGTTTACAAGTCAGGCTTTGCGACGACACAGGCCGCCTACGAGGCGGCGGTTTATCCGCTGTTCGAAAGCCTCGATTGGCTCGAGGAGCTGCTCTCCACGCGCCGCTATCTGGCGGGCGATCGGATCACCGAGGCTGACTGGCGCCTCTGGACGACGTTGATCCGCTTCGACCCGGTCTATGTCGGACACTTCAAATGCAATCTGCGCCGTATCGCCGACTACCCGGCGCTGTCGGGTTTCGTCCGTGAGCTCTACCAATGGCCCGGGATCCGGGAGACCGTCTCGATGGCGCATATCAAGGGCCACTACTATCAGAGCCATGAGACCATCAATCCGACGCGGGTCGTGCCGGCGGGTCCGGTGCTCGACCTCGATACGCCCCATGGGCGAGAGCTGATGCTGGCTTCCTGACCGTCGCCCGCTCAGAAGACCAGCAGGCCGACCGACAAAAGTGCCGCGATGCCGAGCGACATGGCGATGCCGCCGAGATGGAGATCGCGCAGCCGCTCGGTCGCGAGCTGCACGGCCTCCTCCCCTTCGAGATGCGCGGCCATGACCCGGTCATAGGCCTCGCGCAGCCGCAGCATGATGGGCGCGACCTGCACGATAATGATGCCGGCTGCGAGAATGAGAAACGCCGTGACGGGCGATTTCGCGTCGGCCGTCATGGATAGGCCGACCAACATCGCCGCGATCCCCAGCGCCATGACGAGGAAGAACGTCGTGCCTGCGACGAAAGGCTGGTGCAGACGGGCCGCCGCCTCGTGCGGTTCAACGGCCGCAGTGCCGCGGATATGGGGACAGAGACGGATGTGGATCATGCCGTAAAGGGCGGCGAGCGTGATCAGCACGACGGGGATCCAGGCCACCCAGGTCGTGCTGACCATGCCGAGGGTTTCGATCAGCATGTTCATGGTAGCGATCCCTCCACCGCAGCATTGCCCTTCTCGACCAGGGCCTCCGAGATCTCTTCGATGATGCGCATCCAGGTATCGGCATCCTGGGCGCCCTGCACGACGTATTTCCCGGCGATGATGTAACAGGGCACGCCACTGACCCCCATCTCACGCGCGGCGGTTTCTTCCTCGATCAGCGCCTCGCTGTCGGCGTCGCTGTCCAGGAGCCTGGCGACCATGGCTGCATCCATACCGATCTCACCCGCCACCGCCGTCAGCACCGCAGGGTCCGAGATATCCTCCCCCCGGCGGAAATACCGGTCGAACAGTGCATCCACCGCCTCATCCTGATGGTCGTCCTGCTCGGCCCAGCGGATCAGGCGATGCGCATTCAGCGTCTGCGGCGCGCGCCCGATGGCGCCCAGATCGACATCCAGACCGTCGCCTGCCGCCGCCTCGGCGATATGGCCATAGACGCGGTCCGCCCCCTCGGGCCCGCCGAATTTCGCCTCGAGATAAGCGCGGCGATCCATCCCCGCGTCGGGCATGTCGGGATTGAGACGGAACATCCGCCAGCGCGTGGAAAAGGGGTTGTGGCCCACCTTCTCGAGCGCGCGCTCCAGCCGCGTCTTGCCGATGAGACACCAGGGGCAGATCGGGTCAGAGATGATGTCGAGCGGGATCATAGCGCGCCTCCGAGCCCAGAAATCGTGGCTGATGCCGCCGCTGTCAACGCAGCCGCCGCGTCAGGACGGGATCAACGGTCACGCCGGTGCGCCTCCACCAGCGCGCGCCGCTGCAGTTTGCCGTTGGCCGTGCGTGGCAGGTGCTCGACCCCGATCCAGAGCTTGGGCCGCTTGTAGGGCGCGAGCCTGGCCTCGGCGGTGGCATTCAGCGCCGCCTCATCCAGGTCAGCCGCGCCCAGCCTGGGATCGGCCGGGACGACGAAGGCTGCGATCAGTGAGAGATCGGCGCGCACCGGCAGTTCAGCCACAGCGATCTCGGCAATGGCGGGATGGGTGCTCAGGGCCTCCTCGACCTCCTGTGGCGCCACCCGGTAGCCGAGCGCGTTCATCACGTCGTCGCTCCGGCCGAGATGCGTGATCGCGCCGTCCTCCGCCATCACCGCGCGATCGCCTGTCACGAACCAGTCGCCCGTCCGCGTGGTACGGTCGGCCTCGGGCTCTTGCCAGTAACCGAGCATCAGGCCCGGGTCGCGGCGATCGACCGCGAGGCGGCCGGCCATGCCCCGGGGAGCAATACCGTCATCGGCCTCGTTCAGGATCGCGACGCGTCTGCCCGTCTGGGCATAGCCCGCCGTCCCCGTGGGGGCCGGGCGATGGGGAGAGGACGAGATGAAGGTCGAGACCTCGCTCATGCCGAGCGCCTCGTGCAGGTGCTTGCCCGTGCGGGCCTGCCAGTCCCGCGCGAGGGCAGGGGGCAGCCGCTCTCCCGCGGTCAAGGCATGCCTGAGTGACCGGCAGCTCGCATGGAGATCGCGATCGCTGCGCAGAAGCTGGCGGTAGACGCCGGGCACGGCGGCGAAAAGGGTTGCCTCCTCCGCCTCGATAAGGCGGGGCCAGATCAGCGGATCGCGGGGGCCGGTATAAACGAGCGCGGTGGCGCCAGCGCCCCATGGGTCGGTCAGACCGGTGCCGAGCGTGTAGGTCCAGTTAAACGCGCCCGCATGCATCATGCGGTCGCCACCACCGAGGCCATACCAGTCACGCCACATCATCTGCCGGGCCCAGGCCGAGCGCTGGGCATGGAGCACGCCGCGCGGGCGCCCTGACGTACCCGACGTGAAGATCAAAAAGGCCGGATCGTCCGCCGCGGTGGCGGCGATGTCTCCGGGGGCGGCTGTCTGAAGTTCGGCGACCGCGCCGGGTGGTAGGGGGCTGATCCCCTCCGGCAGGGTGAGCGCCAACCCATCGCTCCAGGCGAGAAAGCGGGGTTGGATCCGCGCCAGCAAGTGCTGCGTCTCACCCTCTGTCAGCTGCGCCGAGAGGGGTACGGCGACGCCACCGGCTGCGATCGTGCCGAAGAACATCAGTGGAAAGGCGAGGCTGTTGGCGATGCGAAGGGCAACACGGTCGCCCGGGTGAAGACCTTCAGCCCGAAGACCGGCCGCGATCGCCCGGATGCGGCGGTCAAGATCGGCGTAGGTCACGCTCTCCGCCACCTGACCCGGCGCCGAGAGAACCCGCAAGGCCGTCTTATCCGGTGTCCGCGACGCGGCCGCCAGCACATGCGCGGCGATATTGAACCGCGCCGGTGGGCGGGGCGGGGCATCGCCGACAACACTAAGGACGGCCGCAGTCATCACCGCGGCCCGGCGCCCGTGCTCGGCAAAGCGATCAGGCGTCTACCGGCTCTCGTTCTATGGCGCGGACGCTCTCCAGCACACTGTCGAGTTCTGGACAGGCGCTCGTCTGACGGTCGCAGCAATCGGCGATCAGAAACTCCAACATCGCCGCGAAGGTCTGCGTGTCGGCGGTGTAGCGCACACCTCGGCCCTCGCGCGCCGCCTTCACCAAGCGCGCGCGGAGCAGCACGGCGAGATTGGTTGACATGGTATTTTGCTTCGAGCCCAAACGGTCGGCGATCTCGCCGGCCAGCAGTCCTTCGGGAGCGGCGGAGATCAGAAGCTTCAATGCTTCCATCCGCCTGGCATGGCCAAGTGCGCTGAGCGCGGCCATGGCATCTTCCATGGTCATCGATCACATCCCACAGCGGCCTGAACCAACAGGCCTGTAACGCGTGGCGATAGTGCCAGAGTCTTGGAGTCGTCGCCATCACAACATGTCGATGTGCTGCCAATTTGTTATCGCTTTACAGATTATAATTGACAGTTCTATGACGGTATTGCCATCCGATTGAGCATCTGCTGCTTTGGTAAGCGTCATAGCGCCGTCCACCCGCCATCGACCGAGATGCTCGTGCCCGTGATCTGCGCCGCATCGTCCGAGCAGAGGAACGCGACCGTGCCGCCCAGCTGTTCGACCGTGGCGAACGCCTTCGATGGCTGGCGCTCCAAAAGCACGTTCCGGATCACGTCCTCGCGGCTCATGTTGTACTGCTTCATCGTATCGGGGATCTGCGCCTCCACAAGCGGGGTCAGCACATAGCCCGGGCAGACGGCGTTGCAGGTGATCGGTTCTTCGGCCGTCTCGAGGGCGGTGACCTTGGACAGGCCCACCACGCCATGCTTCGCAGCGACATAGGCCGATTTAAAGGGCGAGGCCGTCAGACCGTGGGCCGAGGCGATGTTGACGACGCGGCCCCAGCCTGCCTTGCGCATATGGGGCAGCGCGGCCGCAGTGGTGTGAAAGGCGGAGCTGAGGTTGATCGCGATGATCGCGTCCCATTTCCCCTCGGGAAAATCCGGAATCGGCGCGACATGCTGAATGCCCGCGTTGTTGATCAGGATATCAGCGCTGCCGAACCGCTCCACCGTCTTGTCGACGAGCGCGCGGCATTGCTCGCCCTTGGACATGTCGGCCTGGATATAGGCCACCTCGGCGCCCGTCTCCTCGGCGATCTTGCGGGCCAGGGCGTGATCCTCATCGCTGTCCGAGAACGAGTTCAGCACCGTCTTCGCCCCCCGCTTGGCCAGCTGCTCGGCCACGCCGAGGCCGATGCCGGAGTTCGAGCCAGTGACGATGGCGGTCTTGCCCTGAAGCGACATGGGAGGTCTCCGTGATGGGGGTGCCCGCCGTGGCTAGCCGGGGAGGGAGAAGAGGCTATCCGACGATGCGCCCGTGATAGCACTGCACGGGTGCGGTGCAGCGTCAGGCGGTATATAGCGAGGGGCACGGGGAGGCGCGACGTCGCTTCTGCAATCGTGAGCCAAAAAAAAGCGCCCCACGAGGGGGCGCATCAGGTGTTGAGGCAGGTTTCATGCAGGCAAGAAACCTATCGAGCAGTGTCAGAACACTACGTCGGAACCGCTGGCGCCACAAGCATCTTTTGCGCTTCGCCGCATCGGGTGTGGGATCGTGGCGACAACGGGGCGTATCCCTCGCCAAAACCTTGCTCGTGGCGGCGCTGCTGAGCGTTTTTTCGGGGTTTTGGGGTGATTCACCCAGGTCAGCCCGCGCGGAGGCCGCCCATGGCATCGCCATGTATGGTCGGCCAGCGCTTGATCCTGCCGCAGCGTCGTTCCCGCATGCCTCCCCGGCGGCTCCGCGGGGTGGCAGCCTGCGCCTTGGTGCGCTCGGGGGCTTCGATAGCCTCAATCCCTTCGTACTGAGAGGCTCTTCGCCATGGGCGATGACTTCCCATGTTTATCAGTCTCTTATGGCGAGAAACTACAGTGAAGCTTTCGCACTTTACCCAGCCATTGCGAAGGGGATCGAAACCGCGCCTGACCGGAGTGCGGTTCATTTCACCCTGGATAAGCGGGCACGCTTCTCCGATGGGAGCCCGGTGACGGCCGATGATGTGATCTGGTCGCTCCGGACACTCGGCGAGGAGGGCCATCCGCGTTACCGGAGCGCCTGGGCCGCGGTCGAGCGTGTTGAGGAGAGCGAACCGGGGCGGATCAGCGTCTATTTCAACACCGACAATCGCGAGCTGCCGTTGCTGATCGCGCTTCGTCCCATTCTGAAACGTATGGAGCCGTGGGACACCGCGCTCGACAGTGATCCTCTCTCCCCGCCGATAGGATCGGGCCCCTATGTCGTCGAGGGTTTCGAGCCGGGTCGAACGGTGACGTTTGCCCGTGTCGAGGATTGGTGGGGCGATGCGCTGGTCGCCTCGGCCGGCATCAACAACCCCGACCGCGTCACCTACGAATTCTTTCGCTCGGGCGATGCGCTCTGGCAAGCGGTGGCGGCGGGAGAGATCGATCTCTTCTCAGACGGTGATCCGGTCCGTTGGGCGACGGGGTACGACATCCCGTCGGTGCGCGATGGCCGGGTTGTTCGCACCGAGCTTACCCACCGCCGGCCCTCGGGGATGGAGGGTTTTGTCTTCAACACCCGGCGGGCCCCGCTGGATGACCGCCGCGTGCGCGAGGCGCTCGGCCTGTTGTTCGACTGGGCCTGGATCAACGAGCGGGTCTTTGCCGGGCAATACAAGCGCATCACCTCGTATTTCGGCGGCTCGTCGCTCGCCTTCGAGGGCGCCGCCAGCGGGATCGAGGCTGATCTACTGGCACCCTTTGCCGCGACGCTGCCCGACGGCACCCTGCAGGGCATTGCGCGCTGGCCACGGACGGCGGGCACCGGGCGCGATCGCCGCGCGCTGCGCCGGGCGGGGCAGTTGATGGATGCGGCGGGCTACGCTGTGGCCGACGGCGCGCGGCGCGGGGCGGACGGCACGCCGCTCACCTTGACGGTGCTGGTGCGGGACACGCGGGATGAAACGCTGGCCGGGCTCTGGCAGGCGGCGCTGGAACGGCTTGGCGTCGCCCTCGACATCCGCCGCGTCGATGCCGCCCAGTTCACCGAGCGGCGGCGCCGCTACGACTACGACATCACCGTCAACCGTTGGCCGATGTCGCTGTCGCCCGGGACGGAACAGCGGCTCTATTTCGGCTCGTCCGGGCGCGAGGCGGAGGGCACGCGGAACTATGCCGGTATCGATGACCCGGCGGTCGACAGGTTGATCGACCGGCTTGTCGCGGCCGAGGATGTTGCGGCGTTCGAGGCGGCGGTAAGGGCGCTGGACCGGGTGCTCACCGCCGGGCTCTACGTGGTCCCCTTCGGCGTGCTGCCAACCGATCGCATCGTCCACACCGCCCGCATGCGCGCGCCCGGGACCGACAGCTTATACGGCTGGTGGGCCTGGTGGTCGGGCCCCGGTGTCTGGTGGATCGAAGAAGGGGCGGGCCAGTGACCCTGTCAGAGCTTGAGCAGATCCCTGCCAGCGCGCCACGCGATCCGCTTTCGGCGACGCTGGCCTCGGTCTTCGGCTTCGAAGGCTTCCGCCCGGGTCAGCAGGAGATCGTGGAGGCGATGGCGGCGGGGCGCGATGTGCTCGCCATCATGCCGACGGGCGGGGGCAAGTCGCTGTGCTATCAGTTGCCCGCACTGGTCGGTGACGGGCTGACGCTGGTCATCTCACCGCTGATCGCGCTGATGGAGGACCAGGTCTCGGGCCTGCGCGCCGCCGGGGTGGAGGCGGGGATGCTGACCTCCGCCACGCCCGAGGAGGAGCGCAACAGGGTGATCGACGCGCTGCATGCCGGGCGGCTCCGGCTCCTCTATGTGGCGCCCGAAAGGCTCGCGTCCGACGCGTTCTGCGGGTGGCTCAGCCGTCTCGGTGTGGCGCGCCTTGCCGTTGATGAGGCGCATTGCATCGCGCAATGGGGCCATGATTTCCGTCCTGATTACCTGCGCCTCGGCCCGCTCGCCGCGCGGCGCGGCGGGCCCGGAGGTGCCAGACACCCCCCCCCCCCATCAGAGACGCGCGCCGCGATAGGGGCCCCCCATCGGGCGGCGGGTCTGGGCTGGGGGGGGGGCGTTGACGGCACCGCCCGCACGGCCGCCCCGCGCGGCGAGCGGGCCGAGGCGCAGGTAATCAGGACGGAAATCATGGCCCCATTGCGCGATGCAATGCGCCTCA
>JBCCJI010000009.1:0-161425 GCA_039027855.1 Pseudomonadota bacterium
CGGGAGGACGACAACACCTGCCGCCCGCACTCCGCCCTAGGGAACGTCCCGCCGGCAGAGTTCGCCCCGCAGATCGCACTGGACGAGAAGGCCGCGTAGCGCGCAGACATCAACCCTAGGACTCTCCCCACCGCCGGAGGAAAGTCGGGGCTCAGGTCAGCATCAGCGCCAGAAGAACGGCGAGCAGACCAAGAACCGGATGCGGGCGCGCGCCCTCAACGGCTATTGGTGCTTCCACGCGCCGCCGGGCTATCGCTTCGAGCGCCGCCCCGGCCATGGCAAGGTCATGGTCCGCGACGAGCCCGTCGCCACCATCCTCGCCGACGCCCTCAAAGGCTTTGCCGCCGGCAGGCTGCAGAGCCAGGCCGAGGTCAAGCGCTTCCTCGAAGCCGAGCCCGCCTTGGCCAGCCGTTATCCGCGCGGCCAGATCCGCTTTGAGGAGGTGAACCGGCTTCTCACTCGGCTCCACTATGCCGGCTATATCGAGGTGCCCGACTTGGGTGTTACGCGCCGCAAGGGCCATCACCAGGGCCTGATCACCCTTGCTGAGTATGAGCGCATCCAGGCCCGCATTGCCGAGGGCGCGCGTGTCGCGGCCCTGGCCGATATCGACGCAGTTTTCCCCCTGCGCGGTGCCGTCGCCTGCGCCAGCTGTGGTCGGCCGCTGATCTCCTGCTGGTCGACCTCGAAGACCGGCGACAAGCACCCATACTATCTCTGTTTCGCCAAGGGCTGCCCCGACTACCGCAAGTCCATCCGCCGCGACCTCGCCGCCGGCGCCAACCGTGAAGCCACCAAGATCGAGCGCCAGATCGAGCAGCTGCTCGACCGCATCGTCGCGGCCGACAGCCCCGCCGTCATCGGTGCCTACGAGACCCGCATCGCTAAGCTCGAACGCGACAAGCTGCTCTGGGCCGAAAAGGCCGCCACCGGCCACGCGCCACGCCGACCCTTCGACGAGATGTTCGAACGCGCCCTCGGCTTTCTCGCAAACCCCTGGAAACTCTGGGAATCAGGCGATCTCGGGCTCCGCAGGACCACCCTCAACCTCGCCTTTGCCAGCCGTCTCGCCTACTGCCGGAAGGAAGGGTTTCGAACCCCGGAAACTACCATGCCATTCAAGGTGTTAACAGGAATCGGCGGTGACGAGTGTGGAATGGCGGAGAGACAGGGATTCGAACCCTGGGTGGAGTCACCCCCACAACGGTTTTCGAGACCGCCCCGTTCGACCACTCCGGCACCTCTCCGCGGGCATCATGGGGGTGCTGTGCGTGGTCGCCCCGTGATGCTGGCGCGCCTGATAGCCCCAGCGTCGGACGCGATCAAGGGCCTCTGCGCGCCATCGCGAAGGTCGATGGCGGCTGTGCTTGACTTTCGATGGGGGCGGCGTCATTACGCGCGCTCGATGCTACCCTCGTGTTGAGCGAAGCGGTGATTTTGCCGGCAATGCCGGCGATGACGCAGCCCCAGGCGCGGGTCGTTCCCGCAAAAGTCCAGCCCTGGCCCATGGCCGTGCGGCAGGCGCCGATCGGCGCGGTTGAGGAGAAATGCGATGTTCGCGGTCATCAAGGCTGGCGGCAAGCAGTACAAAGTGGCCGAAGGTGACGAGATCACCGTCGAGAAGCTTGAAGGTGCTGCCGGCGACACGGTCGAATTTGGCGAGGTGCTGATGCTGTGTGGCGACAGCGTCACCGTTGGCACGCCGCTGGTCGCAGGCGCCTCGGTTGCGGCCGAGGTGGTGGAGCAGGGTCGTGGGCCCAAGGTCTACACGTTCCACAAGCGGCGCCGCAAAAGCAGTTCCAAGCGCCTGCGCGGCCACCGTCAGCCCCTGACGACGGTGCGCGTCACCGGCGTCACTTCGGCCTGAGGAGAGAACGGCATGGCACATAAAAAGGCAGGCGGTTCTTCACGGAACGGACGCGACAGCGCCGGACGGCGCCTCGGTGTGAAGAAGTATGGCGGTGAGAAAGTGCTCGCCGGCAACATCCTGGTCCGCCAACGCGGCACCAAGTGGTACCCAGGCGAGAACACGGGCCTCGGTAAGGATCACACGATCTTTGCTACTTCGCCGGGCAACGTGAAGTTTCACAAGGGTCTCAAAGGGCGTACCTTCGTGTCGGTGATCCCGGCGGCGGAGGCGGCCGAGTAAGCCGGCGCGACATCGCCCGACAGGCATGTGGGGGGATCGGCCGGCGGGCCGGTCCCCTTTTGCGTTCGGGGCCGCGCGGTGCCGAGACGCCAGGCAGAAAGACGGAGTGGAGGGGGCGATGACCCCGCGACTTTTCACGGAAAGACTGTGCCTCAGGCCGCCGCAGGCTTCGGATGCCGGCGCGATGCAGCTGTTTGCCGCCGATCCGCGCGTTGCGCGCATGACGACCTCGATCCCGCATCCCTATCCGCCCGGTGCGGCGGCCGTGTATCTGACGCAGGACAGCGCCAAAGCGCGCGAGTGGAAATGGGCGATCGATGCCACGCCCTCGGGCGGTGCGGAGTTCCTAGGCGTCGTTGGCTACAAACCCGAACTGGCGGAGATCGGCTACTGGGTCGGCCCGCCCTTCTGGAACACGGGCTACGCGACCGAGGCCGTTCGCACGACGATCGACCACCTCTTTAACACGCAGCCGCTCGCGGCGATCCATGCCGGCTGTTTCACCGACAACCCCGCCAGCGCCGCGGTGCTGGAGAAGCTCGGTTTCGCCTGGACAGGCGTCGTGCAGCGCTTCTCGGTCGCGCGGGGCGAGGAGGCGGAGACGCGCCTCGGCCGGGTGACGCGCGATGGCTGGGCAGCGCGCCGGGTAGCGGGCTGAGGGGCGGGCGGCGATGCGGTTCCTCGACGAAGCCAAGGTGCATGTCCGCTCGGGCAATGGGGGCGGGGGGTCGGTCAGCTTCCGGCGGGAGAAATTCGTCGAGTATGGCGGGCCCGATGGCGGCGATGGCGGGCGGGGCGGCGATGTCTGGATCGAGGCAGTCCCCGGCCTCAACACCCTGATCGATTTTCGCTACCAGCAGCATTTCTTCGCGCGCACCGGTGGCCATGGCATGGGCAAGCAGCGCAACGGTGCCAATGGCGACAGTGTCACGCTGAAGGTCCCGGTCGGCACCGAGGTGCTTGACGACGAGAAGGAGACGGTGATCGCCGATCTGACGGCGGTGGGGCAGCGGATCTGCCTAGCGCGCGGCGGCAATGGCGGTTTTGGCAACCTGCATTTCAAGTCATCGACCAACCAGGCGCCGCGCCATGCCAATCCCGGTCAGCCCGGGGTGGAGATGTCGGTCTGGCTGCGGCTGAAGCTGATCGCCGATGCCGGGCTGGTTGGGCTGCCGAACGCCGGCAAGTCGACGTTCCTGTCGGCGGTCTCGAACGCCCGGCCCAAGGTGGCGGCCTATCCCTTCACGACGCTGCATCCCCATCTGGGTGTCGCCTTCATCGACGGGCGCGAATTCGTGCTGGCCGATATCCCGGGCCTGATCGAAGGGGCGCATGAGGGGCGCGGGATCGGCGATCGGTTCCTGGGTCATATCGAGCGATGTGCGGTCCTCTTGCACCTCGTCGACGCGACGGCCGACGATCCGCTGGCCGATCTGCGCACCGTTGAGGGAGAGTTGGCTGCCTACGGTGCAGGCCTCGCGGAAAAGCCGCGGGTCGTCGCGCTCTCGAAGACCGATGCCCTGCCGGCCGAAGACCTCGCGGCGCTAAGGGCGCTGATGGCGGAGGAGGGTGTGGCGGTCGCCCATGCGCTGTCAGGTGTCTCGGGCGAGGGTGTGCAGGCGGCGCTGCGTGTCCTGCTGGGTGAGATCGACGCGGCGCGTGAGGCGGCAGCACCGATCAGGATCGAGGAGCCCTGGGCGCCATGACCGCCGATGGGCTGGACACGGCGGCCGAGGCGACGGCGGCAGCGGGCGCGCTGGCGGCCGCGCGACGGCTGGTCGTCAAGGTCGGCTCGGCACTGCTCGTCGCGCCGGACGGGACCTTGCGCGCCGACTGGTTGACCGCGCTTGCGGCCGATCTGGCCGCGATCCGAGCGCGGGGTACGGATGTGCTCGTCGTCTCGTCCGGTGCCATCGCGCTTGGCCGGGGGATCCTCGGTCTCGGCGGGGGCGCGCTGGCGCTGGAGGCTGCGCAGGCCGCGGCGGCGGTTGGCCAGACACGGCTTGCGCGGGCCTGGGAGCGTGCTTTCGATGCCGAGGGCATGCTGGGCGCGCAGGTCCTGCTGACGCTGGAGGACACGCAGAACCGGCGGCGCTATCTGAACGGCCGCTCAACGCTTGAGACATTGATCGCCCATGGCGCGGTGCCGGTGGTCAACGAGAACGATACCGTGGCGACCGACGAGATCCGTTATGGCGACAACGACCGCCTCGCCGCCCGTGTGGCGTTGATGGCCGGGGCCGATCTGCTGGTGTTGCTGTCGGATGTCGACGGGCTCTACACCGCCAATCCGCAGCGCGAGGCGGGCGCGCGCCATCTGCCCCATGTTACGGCGATCACGCCCGAGATCGAGGCGATGGCGGGGGAGGCGGGATCGGGCCTCGCCCGGGGGGGTATGAAAACAAAGGTCATGGCGGCGCAGACGGCGACCGAGGGCGGTTGCGCCATGCTGATCGCCGAGGGCACGGTGCGGCGCCCGCTCGCGGCCGTGGCAGAGGGTGCCCGTGCCACGTTATTCGCGGCCGGCGCCACGCCAGCCCATGCGCGCAAGGCCTGGATTGCCGGCATGAAGCCGCTTGGCCGCTTGATGGTCGATGCTGGCGCGGTCAGGGCGCTTCGTCGCGGAAAATCGCTGCTGCCGGCCGGGCTGACCGGGGTGGAGGGGCGGTTTCGCCGCGGCGACCCGGTGGTGATCACGGGGCCCGATGGCGCGGGGATCGGCACGGCGCTGGCGGGCTATGCCGCCGCCGAGGCCGGGCTTTTGATTGGCAGGCAGTCGGGCGACATCGCGGCGGTACTGGGCTATCCGGGGAGGGCCGCGCTGGTCCACGCCGACGACATGGTGATCTGGAGCGCACGCGAGGTGGCTGGCGCTTCGGGCGATTGACGGCGCAGCGCCCCGGTGATGGGCTGGCCAAATGACAGGCGAGAGGCGGCGATGAACGAGCGAATGGGTGACATTGCGGCCGAGGTTGCGGCTATCGGGGCGCGCGCGAAGGCGGCGGCAGCGGTACTCGCCGCCTCACCCGCAAAAGCGCGCGATGGCGCATTGGCCGCCGCAGCCGCTGCGATCCGCGCGCAGGCCGCCACGATCGCCGAGGCCAATGCTGCGGATATGGCGGCGGCGCGCGCGCGCGGCATCTCGGGCGCGATGCTCGACCGGCTGGAGCTGACGCCCGACCGGATTGAGGCGATGGCAGCGGGTGTCGAGGCGATCGCTGCGCAGCGCGACCCGGTGGGGCGTGAGCTCGCCGCCTGGCAGCAACCCTCGGGCCTGAACATTCGGCGCGTGGCCACCCCGCTCGGCGTGATCGGCGTGATCTATGAGAGCCGTCCCAACGTCACCGCCGATGCCGGTGCGCTCTGCCTGAAGGCTGGCAACGCCGCCATCCTGCGCGGTGGATCGGAGAGTTTCGAGAGCGCCCGCGCGATCCATGCCTGCCTGCTGGCCGGGCTGGAGGCGGCGGGTCTGCCGGGCGAGGCCATCCAGCGCATCGCCACCCGTGACCGGATCGCCGTCGGTGCCCTGTTGCAGGCGGTGGACCATGTCGACGTGATCGTGCCGCGCGGCGGCAAGGGGCTGGTCGGCCGGGTGCAGGCCGAGGCGCGCGTACCGGTCTTCGCCCATCTCGAAGGGATCTGCCACATCTACCTGCATCCCGCCGCCGACCCGGCCAAGGCGCTGTCGGTGGTGCTGAACGCCAAGACCCGGCGCACCGGCATCTGCGGCGCGGCCGAATGCCTGCTGATCGACACCGCCGCCGGCGCGCTCGGCACCGAGGTCGTGCATGCGCTGATCGCCGCCGGGGTCACGGTGCATGGCGATGCCGCCGTTCAGGCGATGAACCCTGCCGTCGTGCCCGCGACCGAAGAAGACTGGGGGCGCGAGTACCTGTCGATGGACATCGCGGCGCGGGTCGTGGACGGGCTCGACGGCGCCATCGGGCATATCCGCCGCTTCGGCTCCTCGCATACCGATGCGATCCTGACCGAGGATGATGCCGCCTGGGCGCAGTTTTCGGCCGAGATCGACAGCGCGATCGTCATGCGCAACGCCTCGACGCAATTCGCCGATGGCGGCGAGTTTGGCATGGGCGCCGAGATCGGGATCGCCACCGGCAAGATGCATGCTCGCGGCCCGGTGGGCGCCGAGCAGTTGACGAGCTTCAAGTACCTGGTTGTGGGAGACGGCAGCATCCGTCCTTAGCGCTCACGACGTTCGGCGGCGCCGCTTGCGCACAGGGTCGCTCAGCGGCCCCAATCACGCACAGGGCCGCTGTCGAGGTGGATGAATTTCGCCCGGCTATAGCGGCCGACACCACCCGCCTCCAGTGCCATGCCGGCGGCGGCCATCTGGTACACGCTGCGCGTATGCATCGCGACATCCACCGCCATACCCTTGGTGTGGTAGCTTTTGCGCGCCACCCCGCGCGAGCGCCGCCGCAGCGTCGCATTGGTATTCTGCGTCCGATAACCCGAGACAATCTCGAAGGGCTCGTCGGTGTCGAGCCTGCGTTGCACGGCGGAAAGGATATCGATGATACCGCGATCCATCGCCGTGGCGGCCTCGGCCCGCCAGTCGCGCAGTATGAAATTGAAGGCCGACAATGCCTCGTCGATATACTGGCCATCGACATAATAGACGCAGTGAATGCTCTCGGCCGTGCGATTGTTGATCAGCTTGAGCGATCGGAAATCGCCAAGACCGCGTGCCAGTGCTGGCGCGGCGAGAGCGCTGCAGGACGCAAATGCCGCCAGGCCTAGGCCCGATTCGATCAAGCGCCGGCGGCTGAGCCCGCAGGCAGACGTGCGTTTCTGGGCCACTGCTTGTCCCTCAGGTGCTGTGATCTTCGTCACACTACGCAGGTCTGGTATGCCACGCGTTAAGGCTAATGCCAAGGATTGTGCTCTCATTTGCCGACAGCACACGGTGTTGGTCGGCGAAGTGCCGAAACCGTTGGCACGTGCCACCATGGCATTGCCCTTCCCTGAGGCAGATTCCACACGCTCTCGCGCAGAGATGTCGCGAACACACTCCGGTGAAGAAGTGTCAATCCACGCGCGTGCTACTTTACTTCAATTGTGAATCACGACCGACGAGGTGTGTGCCGTGCCGATGACTCCCTGCTTTCGCCATGTCTTGACAGGTATCGCGGCCGCAGCCCTTCTGGGCGTTGGCGCGCCATCGCTCGCCGCTCCGGTCGAGAGCGATAGCGCGGCCATCCAGCTTTCGTCGATTGACGGTCTGGCGCTCTTGTTGGCCAAGACCGACAATGCCGAACTCGCAGCGTTCTACGAGGCACGCGGGCATGCGCCGGCCTGGGGCGCGGCCGGCGAGATCGCGCCGGAGCGGGCGCGCGCCTTGAAGGCTGCCATCGCGGACGCGCCGCGGCATGCGCTGCCGATGGCACGCTTCCGGCCCGTTGAGCTTGATGCCGCCCTGGCCCGCCCCTGGGATGCGCGGGCTGAAATGCTCTTTGCCGAGGTCTATCTCGACTATGCGCGCGCGGTGTCGTCGGGGCTGTTGACGCCGCGCAGGCTGGGCCGCGACTTCGATGTGCGCCCGATCCGGCCCGAGGTATCGGCGCTGATGACCGATCTTGCCACGAGCCAGGACCCGGACGGATTGCTTGCGGCGCTGGTGCCGTCCGATCCGGACTACGCCGCGTTGATGACACGCCATGAGGCACTGGTCGCCCTGGCCGAACAACCGGAGGCCTGGGGGCCCGCTCTTCCCAAGGGACGGTCGCTCAAGGAAGGCGATCGGGGACCGCGCGTCGCAGCGCTCAGGGCCCGGATGATCGCCATGGAATACCTTGAGCCCGCGCGGCCGGCGGTCGATGCCGACGCGGCGCTGGTTGCGGCGGACGGCGACGGCGTGGCCTTTACGATGACGACCGTGCCGGATGAGCTCTACGACCCCACGCTGGTCGAGGCGGTGAAGGCATTCCAGGCGCGTTATGGCCTCAACACCGATGGCGTGGTCGGACCCGCCACCCGCGCTGTGCTGAACACCAGCCCGGCCAAGCGGGCGCGGCAGGTCGCAGTCAATCTGGAGCGCATCCGCTGGAACAACGGGAAGATCGACCGCGATGGCCGGCGCGTGATGGTCAACATGCCCGACTTCCGCGTCGACGTGATGGAGGGCGACGAGATCGCCTTCACGACCCGGGCGGTGATCGGAAAGTACAAGCATCAGACGGTCGAGTTCTCCGACACAATGGACCACATGGTCATCAACCCGACCTGGCATGTGCCGATGTCCATTGCCCGCAACGAGATCCTGCCCAAGCTGCGTGAGGATCCGGGTTATCTGGAAGCGCGGAACATGACGCTGGTCAGCGGTGAGGACCCCTGGCTGATCGATTGGGAGACGATGACGCCCTCGGATTTTCCGGGGCGCGTGCGTCAGGCGCCTGGGCCGGGCAATGCGCTTGGCCGGGTCAAGTTCATGTTCCCCAACAACCACGCCATTTACCTGCACGACACGCCTCAGCGCGGCCTGTTCCGCCGGGATAATCGCGCCTACAGCCACGGTTGCGTGCGGGTGGAGCGGCCGCTGGAGCTGGCGCATTATCTGCTGAGCGGTCAGGTCGACAGCCCGGAGCGGTCGTTCCAGCGCTGGCTTCGGACAGGGCGCGAGATCTATGTGAACCTCGACCAGCCGCTGCCGGTGCATCTGGTGTACCGAACCGCCTTCACCGATGCCGATGGCCAGCCTGCGTTCCGCTCCGACGTCTATCGCCGCGATGCCAAGGTGGCAGCCGCGCTGGAGAAGGCCGGGGTCTCGCTGCCCGCGCTCTGATGCGCTGGGCGGTCGACTTGTTCCGAGCGGAGGCTAAACGCGGCCGACTGGCTCAGCCCCCGTGTTGCATCGTCGCACGGCACTGAGTAGGAGGGCGGCGTTGCTCGACGCGGGTGCCGAATGTCCCACGCCATCGCCGATATCGCCGCCGCCACGGGGCTTGAGGCCGAGGGCGATACCTCGATGTGCGTCACCGGTGCCACCGAGCCCGGTGTGGCCACGGCCAACGATCTCGCGCTGGCGATGGACCCGAAGTATGCCAAGACGCTCGATGCCGGTGGGGCACGCGCGGCGGTTCTCTGGCCCGGGGCGGACTGGCGCGCGATGGGGCTGGCGGCTGCCTTGTTTGCCCCGCGCGCGCGGGTGGCCCTCTCCAGCATAACGCGCCATTTCGAACCTGCCCTCGATCAGGATCCGGGCATTCATCCGACCGCTGTCGTCGATCCGACAGCGATCATCGGTGCCGATGTCTGGATCGGTCCCCATGCCGTCGTCCGCCCCGGTGCGCGGCTTGGTGACGGGTTGCGCATCGGCGCCCATGTGAGCATTGGCCGCGACGCCGTGATCGGCCCCGGCGGGATCATCGGCGCGGGCGTGCGCATCGCGCATGGCAGCCGTCTTGGTGCACGGGTTCGCATCCAGGCCAATGCCGTGATCGGTGGCGACGGCTTCAGCTATGTCACGCCCGAGCGCGGCGCCGTCGAGGCCGCCAAAGAGGATGGCCGGGTCAGCGAGGACACGCGCAATACCGGCTTTCTGCGCATCGCCTCCATCGGTGCCGTGGTGCTCGGCGACGATGTCGAGGTGGGGGCGGGCGCCTGCATCGACCGCGGGACAGTGCGCGACACCGTGGTGGGGCAGGGCACCAAGATCGATAACCTCGTGATGATCGGCCATAACGGCCGCATCGGCCAGACCTGCCTGATCTGCGGCCATGTGGGCATCGCGGGCTCGGTCACCATCGGCGACCGCTGCGTGCTGGGGGGCAAGGTCGGGATCGCCGATAACGTCAACATCGGCAGCGATGTCGTCCTGGCGGGCGGCAGCATGGTCGGCGGCAACATCCGTGGCGGACAGGTCATGATGGGCGCGCCGGCCGCGCCGCGCGACGAAATGACGAAGGTTTTCCTGAACCTGCGGCGGTTGCCACGGATGGCAGAGCAGCTGCGCGAGGTCCGGGCCAAGCTCGGTCTTTAACGGCCGGGCCCCTGTGCTAGAGAGGGGTCCGGGAAGTCGGAGGGTGTCATGAGCGACGAGGTGCATGACCGCGTTGTGGCGATCATTGCAGAACAGGCCATGGTCGAGCCCGAGACCGTGACGCCCGATACAACGGTGGAGGATCTGGGCCTCGACAGCCTGTCGCTGGTGGAGGTCGTCTTCGGGATCGAGGAAGCCTTCGATATCTCGGTGCCGTTCAACGCGAACGATCCCACCTCGTCCGATTTCGATATCGGGACCGTCGGCAAGATCGTGGATGGTGTCAGGCAGTTGATCGCCGAGAAGGCCTGATGCACCGCGTCGTGGTTACCGGCCTCGGGGTCGTCTCGGCCCTGGGGGTCGGACGCGAGGCGCATTTTAACGGCCTCGCTGAAGGGCGCGAGGGGATCGGCCCGATCTCGCTGATCGACCCGTCTCGCCTGATGATCAAGATCGCGGCCGAGGCCCGGGGCTATGTCGGTGAGGATCGATGGGACCGGCAGCAGCGGGTGCTGTTCGACCGGATCACTCAGTTTGCCCTCACCGCGACGGCCGAGGCGGTCGATCAGTCCGGCATCGATTTCGCCAGTGTCGGCGAGCGGACGGCGACGATCATCGCGACGGCGATGGGCGGGCTGCACACCCAGGACGAGAACTACCGGTTGGTCTACGAGGAGGGGAAGAACCGGGTTCACCCCTTTATCATCCCGCGGCTGATGGCCAATGCGCCGGTCAGCCAGGTGTCGATGGCGCATGGCCTGCGCGGGCCCGCCTGGTCAGTTGCGACGGCCTGCGCCTCCTCCAATCACGCCATCGGGCAGGCGTTTCAGCTGGTCCGCTCGGGCGCCGCGCAGGCCGCGGTGACCGGTGGTACGGAAAGCGTGCTCTGCTTCGGCGGCATCAAGGCGTGGGAGGGCCTGCGTGTGATGTCCAAGGACGGCTGCCGGCCCTTCTCGAAGACCCGCAACGGCATGGTCCTGGGCGAGGGCTGCGCGATCCTGATCCTCGAACGGCTTGAGGATGCCAAGGCCCGCGGTGCCGAGATTCTGGGTGAGATCGTGGGGTCGGGGGCCACCGCCGATGCTGCGGATATTGTGGCGCCCGCGGTCGAGGGGGCGGCAGCGGCCATGCAGATCGCGCTTCGCGATGCGGCGATGGACCCGTCGGAGGTCGGCTATATCAACGCCCACGGCACGGCGACCACGCTGAACGACAAGACAGAGGCGGCGGCGATCCGCATGGCGCTCGGCGGGCGGGCCGAGGATGTCATGGTGTCATCGACCAAGTCGATGCATGGCCATGCGATCGGCGCGGCCGGTGCTCTCGAAGCGGCAGCCTGCCTGATGGCGATGTCGCGCGGGATCGTCCCGCCGACCATCGGGCACGAGGAACACGACCCCGAGATCGCGCTCGACGTCGTGCCGAATACAGCGCGCGAGGTGCGGGTCGATGCCTGTCTGTCGAATGCCTTCGCCTTTGGCGGCCTGAACGCCGTGTTGGCGTTCAGGGCCTGGCGGGGGTGATCCGTCGCTGCGCCCTGCTTTACCGTTGAGCGGTGATCAGGGGCTCAGCGCGTTGAAGGCTGCGGTGAAGCCGCGGAGTGAAATGCGGCTTGCCAGCTCCTGCACCTGACCGTCGGGCGGGAGCGCCGTCAGCGTGACCGTGGCGCTGGCGCCGGCTTTCATCTCGCTGACGAACTTGTCGCCCATCGGCTCACGCACGATACAGCCGCCCTGCGCGCAAACCTCGAAGGCTGCGCCGCGCACCTCGGCGCTGTCGATCTGCACGCGCACGCCGGCTTTCAGGGCGACGCCGAGCGGGGCGAGGATCTGGATGGCCGCGGGCACGGGATCGCCGTTCTGCCCGGTGACGCCATCGAGCTTGCGAATGCGCATTTCGATCAGGTCGTTGCCCTGCGGCCCCTTACCCACCTGCGCCATGACGCAGGCATCGGTGTCGGGCGCGCAGCGGACCTGCCAGTCGCCATGGCTCGAGCGAAGCTTATCCGTCTGGGCACCGGCATCACCGGCGATGGCGATCATGCCTGCCAACAGAGACAGGGCGGCAGCATGGCGGGCGACGAGGATCGACGGCATAGGCATGGTTCCGCTTCGTGGTTGCTGTCCGCCGGGTGGGTGCCAGTCCCGCGCGCGGAAATCAAGGCAACCTCCCGTGCGCGGCCTGTGACCGCGGCGCCGATATCGAACACTCACACGCGGCGGTTGCAAATAGCAGTGCCAGTGCCTGCCCATAAAATGGTCAGGGGCGCCGATTGGCGCCCCTGACCGACGGTTTTCCGTCTCTGGTGTTTTGGTTCCCTGTCGACCCGGCTTTGCCGTGATCGTGCGTCACGGTTCACGGTCTGGCAGCGAAGGTCAACAGGGAAAATGCATGTGCAACAGGGTTCCTAGCCTGTCCTGTCCCAGCATCGGACGGCGCTTTGACCCCGCCATCGGACTCAGTTTAGAAACCTGGATTGCGTTTTCGCAATGCGGGAGAGTCTGCCCGACTTAGTCGAATTCGTTTCTGCAAAAAAAATGGCCGCGCCAAAGGCGCGGCCGAGTCGACAGGGAGGAAACGCGGTGTCGATGCCACCACACATCAGCACCGCGTACTTACCATTGCACACCCCGGTAAGCGTTGCGTTGATGCGTGACGATTGCGGGTATTCTATGACCGAAGCCCCGGACCACTGGGTCGATACTGCAACACTTCCGGCTCGGTTTGCATGATCGAGCAACCTTCAAGCCCCGATGCCGACGCGGCGTCGGAGGTCGATCTGCCGAGCGAGGTGCTGGATCGCTACCTCTCTGACCATATCGGCGGTCTGACGCCGCCGCTTGACTGGCGGCGCTTCTCTGGTGGGCAGTCCAACCCGACCTACAGCGCGAGCGGTCCGGCGCGGTCGGTGGTGCTTCGGCGCAAACCCTTCGGGCCGCTCCTGCCCTCCGCCCATGCGATCGATCGCGAAGCCCGGGTGATGAGCGCGCTCGCCAAGACCACCGTCCCGGTGCCACCCATCCTGCATTACTGCGGCGACGATGCGGTTATCGGCGCGCCCTTTTATGTCATGGGCCATGTCGAGGGGCAGGTGTTCTTCGACACCCGGCTGCCGGCACTCAGCATCCCCGCGCGAACGGCGCTCTACCACGCGCTGATCGATACGCTTGCTGCCCTCCACAGCGTCGATGTGGCGGCGGTGGGGCTCGGAGATTTCGGCAAGCCGGCCGGGTATGTCGCCCGCCAGGCCGCGCGCTGGGCTCGACAGTACCGCGCCAGTCAGACCGACGATCTGCCCGCGATGGACTGGCTGATCGATCATCTCCCGGGTTCTGTGGCCGAAATCCCAGACGAGACGTGCCTTGTCCACGGGGATTACCGCCTCGACAACGTTATCTGGACCGGTTTGGCGGAGGCTCTGCCGCAGGTGGCGGCGGTGCTCGATTGGGAGCTTTCGACGCTCGGCCATCCGCTGGCGGATCTGGCCTATTTCCTGATGACCTGGGTCTTCCCGTCCGATCTGCGATGGGGGCTGCGCGATGTCGATCATGCGGCCAGCGGCATTCCGACCATGCAGGGTCTGGCGGCACGATATGCGGCCGCGACAGGGCGCAGTGCTCTGCCCGATCTGGATCTGCTCATCGCCTACAACGCCTTCCGCATGGCGGCGATCATCCAGGGTGTCTACCGCCGGGGCCTCGACGGCAACGCCGCCGATGCGGCGGCGCTGGGAATGGGGGGCGATGTTGTGCGGCTGGCCGATGTCGCGCTGCTCTATGCCCGCCGCGCCATTGGTGGTGCGGCGCCGGGCTCCTGGGCTGATGGCGCGGCGTGAGAGCGGCGGGATCGCTCGATCCACTCCTCACCGCCGCCGCACGTCTCCAGTGTCCCGAAGGCTGGTGATGCTGGGCCAGGCGAGGCGCTAGGTGGGGCCAACACCGGTCAACCCGACCGGATCGAGATCGCTGGTCCGCCTGACACCTTTTGCCGGCCATCCCCGCGCGGCACGCCGCGTGGCGAAAAAGCGCCATCACCCATTGTCGGGCGGCGCCGGCGCGGGCATGACGCCAGAGACGACGCGAAACGGGGCGCGCGACAGACCCCGAAGCTTGGGAGAACGCGCCATGACGGTTGACCTGACCCATTTCATCGGTGGGGCCCATGTGGCCGGGACCTCGGGCCGCTTTGCCGATGTCTACAATCCGGCGACCGGCGAGGTTCAGGCCCGGGCTCCGCTCGCCAGCAGCGCCGAGCTTGATGCCGCCGTGCAGAATGCCAAGGCCGCGCAGCCTGGCTGGGCCGCCGCAAACCCGCAAAAACGCGCGCGGGTGATGATGAAATTCGTCGATCTCTTGCATCGCGACATGGACAAGCTGGCCGAAGCGATCAGCCGCGAGCATGGCAAGACGCTGCCCGATGCCAAGGGCGACGTGGTCCGGGGGCTTGAGGTCGCCGAGTTCTGCATCGGTGCGCCGCATCTTCTGAAGGGTGAGTTCACCGAGGGTGCGGGCCCGGGCATCGACATGTACTCGATCCGCCAGCCCGTCGGCATCGCGGCCGGCATCACGCCGTTCAACTTCCCCGCCATGATCCCGATGTGGAAATTCTGCCCGGCCATCGCCTGCGGAAATGCCTTCATCCTGAAGCCGTCCGAACGTGACCCATCCTGCCCGATGATGCTCGCCGAACTGATGATCGAGGCGGGCTTGCCGCCCGGCGTCTTGAACGTCGTGAACGGCGATAAGGAGAGCGTGGACGCGATCCTCGATCATCCCGACATCGGCGCCGTGGGCTTCGTCGGCTCGACCCCGATCGCCCAATACGTCTACAGCCGCGGCACCGCCGCCGGTAAGCGCGTGCAATGCTTCGGCGGCGCCAAGAACCACATGATCGTGATGCCCGATGCCGACATGGACCAAGCGGCCGACGCCCTGATCGGCGCCGGTTACGGGGCGGCGGGCGAGCGCTGCATGGCCGTCTCGGTCGCGGTGCCCGTGGGCGAGGAGACCGCAGACCGCCTGATCGCCAAGCTGACACCGAAGGTCGAGAGCCTAAAGGTCGGCCCCTACACCGATGGCGACAATGTCGATTTCGGCCCCCTCGTCACGGCCGAGGCGCTGACACGGGTGAAGGGGCTGGTGGATCGTGGGGTCGAGGAAGGCGCCGAGCTGGTGGTCGATGGCCGCGGCTTCAACCTACAGGGCTATGAGGGCGGCAACTTCATGGGCGGCTGCCTGTTCGACCGCGTCACCCGCGACATGGACATCTACAAGACCGAGATCTTTGGCCCGGTGCTCTCGACGGTGCGGGCCAAGACCTATGAGGAAGCGCTCTCGCTGGCGATGGACCATGAGTACGGCAATGGCGTTGCGATCTTTACCCGCGACGGCGATGCGGCGCGCGATTTCGCAAGCCGGATCAACATCGGCATGGTGGGGATCAACGTGCCCATTCCGGTGCCACTTGCCTACCACACCTTCGGCGGCTGGAAGAAATCGGCCTTTGGCGATCTCAACCAGCACGGACCCGATGCCTTCCGCTTCTATACCCGCACCAAGACGGTGACCGCGCGCTGGCCCTCGGGTGTCAAGGAAGGCGCGGAGTTCGTCATCCCGACGATGAACTGAACGGGCCAGGCACGGCGGACTGGGCGCCATGAACCGGGCGCCCAGCACTGGCTGGCGGCGTGGCGGGCGTATGATCCGCGCCCCTCGGTCTACTCCACCGCCGCCCCCTCGGGCCTGATCTCCAGCGTGAGGGGCCCCGAGAAGAAATCGAGCGGGAGCACGCCAGCCGCATCGTCCATCAGGTAGCCATCGATCATAAGATCGACCCGGCCTGGATGCCGTCCTGCCTCGCTGCCCGGGCGGAGCAGGTCCAACGGACCGCCTGTGCCCTGCCCATCTGGCGTCCCGGCCCCAGCAGGAGCGAGGTTCAGGACCTCGCCGACGGGCGCCGCCTCGGCCGCGCCATCGACACGCTGCTCGGTCACCAGCAGGTGTTCTTCGCCAAAGCTCAGATAGAGCGTGCGTTCCTCGCCATCGGGGCCGCGGCGCGACAGGGTGACGGTGGCATAGCCAAGCGCAATGCCGTCCTCGACCGTCTGCAGCGGATCATTCGCCGCCGCGCTCCGGGCGGCCTCGATCGCGAGGGCCGCTTCCTCGAGACCGATAACCTGCAGGCTGACTGTGCGTGCCCCATCGCTGAACCACACCCCGCCCGGCAACGCCGTCAGGGGCGCGCCCGCGGGGACGTTGATCAGCAAGAGCGTTGCTGCAGCGAGCATGGCGAGGGTCCCTCATTGGCCTCTCCGCGCTAGGTGGCGCCTCCGGGCGCTGCGGTCAATGATCGCGTCGGGGCTCGCGATGCAGAGACGGCAAGGGCACCGCGGCGCGAAGCCTAGGTATCGGCGCTGAGAGTTGCAGCGCATTCCGGTTCCAGCGCTTTGGGTGTCATCGCCATGTCCTGCACTGGTTCATGAAGCTGTCGGTTCCCGGAGCGAACTGATCCCGGCCTCTGGCATGGCGAAGGACCGTCTCTCCGAGGCTAGGGGCGAGGCAAGTCCGCTCCCTGGCCGACGCGACGGCTATGCGCCGCCGGGCCGGGCCGGGCCGGGCCGGGAGGTAAGCTGGCTCAGCACGAGCGCGACAGGGTGTTGCCGCCCCGGTCGCCGCCATTGCTGCGGATGCAGATGGAGCCCTGACGGTCGATGCCGTCGCGGTCATCGGCCTCGCGCCCGATCTTGAAGTTGGTGCTGAGGCTGACGCCGAAGGCCGGCTCGCTGACTGTGCCGCTGCAGGCCGCGAGCAGGGCGACCAACGGCAAGACCGCAAGGCGCAGGCGACGACGCAGGTCACGGCGCGAAGGGTTGCTGATCATCACAACCTGTCCAGCGCAGCGATGCACATGGTGCGCCTGGCGATGAACCAGCCGCTTTCGTCGCTGACGCGCTGCATGCAGACGCCGTTGGCGACGCGCAGGTCATTGCTGAGCGTCCGGTTCGCATTGGCCCCGGAGAGTATCTCGGCGCCACCGTTGAGCTTGGCCGAGTCGATCGCGCCGGTCTGCGCACAAGCGCCGAGCGCAAGGGCGAGGGGCAGAAAGGCAAGGCGTGAGGCGCGGATTGAGGTGATCATTGCCTGTGCTCCAGTACCGAGAGGCACTTGTTGGGATTGGTGATGAAGAAGCCGCGCTCCTCGGCGGTGCGCTGCAGGCAGATGCCGTTGGCGATCTTCAGATCGGAGCCGAGGGCACGGTTCTCGTTGATCCCGGCGAGCGGGTTTTCGCCGCCAGTGAAGGCTGGGTCGGTCGGAACGACGCCCTGCGCGCAGGCCGCAAGGCCAAGGGCGAGGGTGGCGAGCAGCGCAGCTCTGCCGGGGCGCTTCAGCCGCTCAGTCAGGTCTCTCCGGTGCGTCATCGCGGTGTCTCCCATGATCGGTGGATCGATCGTCGTGATGAACAGTTGGTGTCGCATTCTCGCATATGGTGCAAAAATTGCGGTGTTTCCCGTCTCTGTGAAGAGCCGTGGCATGACGTTTGGGAAGGCTGAAACATGGCGCTCAGTGGTGCTTCCGGGGCTTCTGCTGCGTGTCGCTAAGGTAGCGGAGGTACGCCGATCGGCGCCGACCCAATCAAGCGGAATCGCGGCTGGTCGCCGCAATGAGTCTTGCAGGGTTTACCGGGGCCCGCATGCCGGGGACGACGGGCACCGGCAGGTTTGGCAGCGGCAGGAGCGCAAACTAGCCGCCCGGATGCCCGGTCGGGCGTCAATCCAGTCGGGCGGCGCCGCGATTGCCGAGGAAACCCTGCTCAGCGGGTTGCCACGTCCGCAAGGCTGCGGCTTTGATCCGGCTCAGACGTCCACGCGGATGCGGGCGTTCTTCGGGTCGTAGGGGCTGTCCTCCACGACCTCCGCGTCGAACAGGTCGCGGAACATGCGCAGCTTGAGCTCGGTGCCGGGTTCGGCGAGGTCGGGGCGCAGATAGCCGAGGCCGATCTGCCTGCCAAAGGCCACCGAGTAGCCGCCCGATGTCAGGCGGCCGACCTTCTCGTGGCGGTGATAAAGCGCCTCGCGGCCCCATGGGTCGGCATTGGCGGGCCCGTCGATCAGCAGCGTGCAGCATTTCGAGCGGATGCCGGTCTCCACCATCGCGGCGCGGCCCTTGTAGTCCTTGTCGCGCGCGACGAAGCGGTCGAGACCGGCCTCCAGCGGCGTGGCATCGCGGCCGAGATCGGTGCCGAAGGCGCGGTAGGATTTCTCCTGGCGGAGCCAATTTTGCGCCCGCGCGCCGATGAGGCTCAGCCCGCAGGCCTCGCCAGAGGCCATCAGCTTATCGAACAGGTAATTCTGCATCTCGATCGGGTGGTGGATCTCCCAACCGAGCTCGCCGGTATAGGCGACGCGCACTGCCATGGCGCCGACCATGCCGAGATCGAGCGTGCGGAAGCTTAGCCAGGGGAAGCGCTTGTTCGACAGTGCCTGCGACGGGTCGGCATCGACCACCAGCGGCCCCAGCAGATCGCGCGTGCGCGGCCCCGCCACCGCAAAGCAGCCGTATTGCGTGGTGACGTCCTGCACCTCGATCCAGCCGAGCTTGCCGCGCATCTTCTCGGCCATCTTGCGCAGGTAATCGCCATCGTAATCCTGCGCGCTGCCGGCGGAGACGAGGTAGTAGCTGTCCTCGGCGAGCCGCATGATGGTGAATTCGGTGCGCACCGTGCCCGCCACGGTCAGCGCATAGCTCAGGTTGATGCGCCCGATCTTGGGCAGCTTGTTGCAGGTCAGCCAGTCGAGGAAGGCCGTCGCCCCGGGCCCCTGCACGCGGTGCTTGGTGAAGGCCGTGGCATCGATCAAGCCCACGCCCTCGCGGATCGCCCGTGCCTCGGCCTCGGCATACTGCCACCAGCCGCCGCGGCGGAACGAGCGGCTGTCATGGTCGCTGAAACCCTCGGGCGCGTAGTAGTTCGGCCGCTCCCAGCCGTTCACCTGCCCGAACTGCGCGCCCTGCGCCTTCACCCGGTCATAGCAGGGCGCGGTGCGGAGCGGCCGACAGGTCGGGCGTTCCTCGTCGGGGTGGTGGAGGATGTAGACATGTTCATACGCCTCCTCGTTCTTGCGCGCGGCGTAGTCGCGGTTCATCCAGCTGCCAAAGCGGCGCGGATCGAGCGAGAACATGTCGATCTCGGCCTCACCCCCGGTAATCAGCTGGCTGAGATAATGCCCCGTGCCGCCCGCCGCGGTGATGCCAAAGCTGAAGCCCTCTGCGAAGAAGAAGTTGTCGACGCCGGGCGCGGGGCCCACCAGCGGATTGCCGTCGGGCGTGTAGCAGATCGGGCCGTTATAGTCGTCTTTCAGCCCGCAGGTCTCCGAGGTCGGGATGCGGTGGATGAAGGAGGCGTATTCCTCCTCGATCCGCTCCAGATCGAGCGGCAGCAGATCGGCGCGGAAGTTCTCGGGCACACCGTGCACGGCCCAGGCGGGGGCATTGCGCTCGTAGGGACCCAGGATCCAGCCGCCGCGTTCCTCGCGCACGTACCATTTGGCATCGGCGTCGCGCAGCACCGGATGCTCGCCATTGGTCTTGCGCCATTCGACCAGGGCCGGGTCGGGTTCGGTCACGATGTACTGGTGCTCGACCGGGATCGCGGGGATGTAGCAGCCGATCATGGCGGCGGTGCGCTGGGCATGGTTGCCGGTGGCGGTGACGACCGTCTCGCACTCGATCTCGAAGGGTTCTTGCGCGACGAGCCGGCCGCCGGTCTCGTGCATGATATGGCCCGAGACGATCCAGTGGCAGTTCTGGCGGCGGAAGGCGTCGACCTGCGCCCGGCGCATGATCTCGACACCGCGCATGCGGGCACCCTTGGCCATCGCCTGGCTGACATCGGCGGGATTGATGTAGCCATCGGTGGGGTGGAAGATGGCGCCCACCAGATCCTCGGTCCGCACCAGCGGGTAGCGGTCGCCGATCTCGTTCGGGCTCAGCCACTCGAAGGGGATGCCGATGGTCTCGGCGGTCGCGGCGTACAGCATGTATTCGTCCATGCGCTCGCGTGTCTGGGCCATGCGCAGATTGCCGACGACGGCGAAACCGGCATTGAGGCCCGTCTCCTCCTCCAGCGTCTTGTAGAACTTGATCGAGTAGTCGTGGATATGGCTCGTCGCGTAGCTCATGTTGAAATACGGGAGTAGCCCGGCGGCATGCCAGGTCGAGCCCGCCGTGAGCTCGTCGCGCTCCAGCAGGACGGTGTCGGTCCAGCCTGCCTTGGCCAGATGATAGGCGATCGAGCAGCCGACCGCGCCGCCGCCCACGATTACCGCTCTTGCCGTCTTGCGCATCGCCCATCCTCCGGGATCCCGTTTCACCCGGGATCGCCGATGGCGCCGCGGCGGGCTGGGATGGTAGCGACCGGCACAGGGCGAAAATCGACATCGCCGCGTGTTGTGCCCGGATCCTCGCCTTGGGACCTTCCCGTGGGACCTTCCCGTGGGACCTTCCCGTGGGACCTTCCCGTGGGACCTTCCCGTGGGACCTCCCCGTCGGGCCGCGTTGTCGGCTGTGGGGACGGTGGGCCGGGGCGCGTCAGTCGAGCGCGTCGTAGAGGATCAGCACCGCGGTGCCTCTGCCATCGGCCGCGACCAGATGCTCGCCGACCCTGACCCAGCGGGTGGCCTCGATCCGGTGCGGGGCGAGCGCGGTTTCCAGCGCCTCGGAGACCGGTTGCGGGTTGGCGCCCTCGGGCAGGGGATCACCCTCGACGATGGCGTCTTCCACCGCTTCCGGCAGGTTGCGCCCGTTCGAGGCGAGCGCCCCGTCGCCGAGCACGCCGGCCACCGCCTGCAGGATCGCCGCCCGGTCGGCTGCCGAGGCGTCGGTGCCGTCGGTCACCGTGCGCTGTTCGGGCGGTTTCGAGGTATCGACGAGGCGCCCGCCCTGCCGCTCGATCTGCGCGCCTGCGCCACCGGCCATCAGGACGGTGGCAAGGAGGACAACAAGCGGTCCGGGGTGGGTGGATAGGCCAGGCATCGTAGGGCTCCTCCTCAGACTGCGGGTCACGTCCGCATCCCTTTATCGTCTCAGCGCCCCGTTTCCGGCAATTCCCGACGGATCACCCGCAGCATCGCCACCGGTCGCACAGGGTGATATGCGGGTGTCGGGACGGGTCAAGGTTCGCGTGAGCGACCGGCATAGCCGGCTTGACCTTGACGCGGCCCGACACGCGCCAAACGCTCGATCAGAAGCCGCCTGCGGCTTCTCCCCAGCCCCGGCAGCATCACACGCCAAGGGCTCGATCCCGCATCAACGCGCCGACCGCGCCACGGGGTGCTCACGCAAGACGCATCGCGGCGACCAGCCGCGATTCCGCTTGGCTCAGCCGTCGTTGCCGCCCTCTGTGGGATCGCGCAGAACGTCCAGCAGGCGGGTCGAGACATAGCCGTCCGGGATCGTGCCGCTATCCGACTGGAAGGCGCGGACGGCGCGGCGGGTATCGGGGCCGACGATGCCGTCGACACCGCGTGTGTCGTAGCCGCGCAGGTTCAGAAGCTGCTGCACCTCGCGCGTCTCCTCCCGTGACAGCGCCCTATCACCGCGCGGCCATTCGGCAACAAGGCCGGGCCGTCCCTCGATCCGCTGTGCCAGGAGTGCGATGGCAAGCGCGTATGACGTCGCATTATTGTACCGTCGGATCACGCGGAAATTCGGCCAGGTCGCAAAGGCCGGGCCCTCGGCGCCCGCCGGCAGAAGGATCTCAACCGCCGCGCCATCGGGTAGGGCGGCGCCGTTCGGCAGGCGCACTCCCATGGCGCTCCACTCGGCCACGGGTCGGGCGCCGGCCGAGGCGAGGGCATAGTCGAACCCGGCGGGTAGCATCACCTCCAGCGCGGCCGGCTGGCCCTTTTCCCAGCCGAAGCGCGCCAGGTAATTGGCCGCCGAAGCGAGCGCGTCCGCCGCATCACCTGCCCAGATATCGCGCCGCCCGTCACCGTCATGGTCGACCGCGTAGTCGAGGAAGCTCGTCGGAATGAACTGCGTATGCCCCATGGCGCCCGACCATGATCCGATCATCCGCCCGGGCGCTATGTCACCGGCCTGGATGATCCTTAGCGCGGCGATCAGCTGATCCTCGGCGAAGGCGCGGCGGCGGCCGTCATGGGCCAGCGTCGCCAGGGCGCCGATCACCGGTGTTCGGCCGTAATTGGCACCATAGGCGCTCTCAAGCCCCCAGATCGCCAGGACAATCTCGCTCTCGACAGCGTGGCGGGCCTCGATATCGCGCATCAGGGTGGCTTTGGCGCGCGCCTCTGCGCGACCGTTCTCGATCCGCAGATCCGAGACGGCACTGTCGAGATACTCCCAGATCGGCCGGGTGAACTCGGGCTGGAACCGGTCGAGCTCGATCACCCGCTCGATCGGCGCGACGCCAGCAAAGGCCGCATCGAAGGTTGCGGGCGCAATTCCTTCACTAAGCGCGCGTGCGCGGAAGGCCTGACGCCAGGTGGCGAAGTTCACCGTCTGGCCTTCGGGGACGCTGGTGGCCGAGGCCGGTCGCGCCGCGGTCGTTTCCGCTGTTGTGGCGGCGGCTGCCGCCGGTCGTTCGGGCGGTGCCGGCACACCAGCAGGCGCGCTGGCGCAGGCGGAGAGGGTGGCGACGGAAAGGCCGAAGGCGAGGCGGGGGAGACGAAACATGCAGTCCTCGACAGATCCACGGCGACACAGGCGCGAACGCTAGGCCTTCAGTTTGGCACAGACGGGGCGGCATGTCGTCGTGATCTGGTGCCCCTCGGAGGCGGCAATGCGGTTGATTGCGTCTTGCAACGGTTCGGTCGCGGTCGCCATGTGCCCCGCATTGGCATGGAGCAGTCGCGCGCCATCGACCATCACCCCCACATGACCCCGCCAGAACACGATATCGCCGCGTGCAAGGGTATCGATGGCGACGCTTTTCCAGCCCATTGCCTCCTGCTGGTCGGTGTCGCGGAGCGCGGGGATACCGGCTGCGGCAAGGGCGAGCTGGATCAAGGCCGAGCAGTCGATGCCATAGCTTGACCGCCCACCCCAAAGGTAGGGCGCGCCGAGATAGCGCTCGGCCTCGGCCACCCAGTCGGACGCCGGCACCTCAAGCGGGGCGAGCCGGGCCGACGGCACATAGCCGAGGCCCGCTGCGAGGCGGGCGAATGTGCCGCTGCTTCCCCTTGCCGGCACATGGTCGACAACAGCGACCATGGCGGGGGCCGGTAGAGGGCTTGCGGCCGGCGCCTTGACCGCCGCCTCGCGATAGAGATGGCTGCCCGGCGGCAAGACGCGATGTGTCGGCGCTGGCAGCCCATCAGCCGGCGCCAGGCCGCGACGCGCCACATAGCCCACGCGACCATCGCTTTGCAGCTGCACCCAGGCCCAGTCGCCCGCGATCTCGCAACAGCGCACGCGCTCGCCAAAGACGAGCTGGCTGTCGAGCATGGCGCCTGCATCTGGCCGGCTGCGGAAGTCCAACAGAGGGGCCGAGACGACCATCGCGGTCTCCGCCGCAAAGGCGGGCGCCTCGATCTTACCGCGCAGGCTTTCGGCTGCGAGATCGGCTCGGGTGAAACACTGGCGCGGGTCGTCGGGCACCTGGCTCGCGGTGCGGGATGGTGCGGCCGGCGCCTCAGCCACCGCTCGCGCCATGGCTCGCGCCGTGGCGGGCTTCCAGCACGGTGAGCAGCGCCCGCGCTGCCTGTGCTTCGCCCCCGACCGGGCGGCCGGGTTTGGCGCTCGGCGTCCAGCCGTAGATGTCGAAATGGACCCAGGGCCCGTCACCTGCAAAGCGCCTGAGAAACAGCGCTGCCGTGATGCTGCCCGCACCTCCGGAGGGCGCGTTGTCGAGGTCGGCGATCTTGGGCTCGATCATCGTCTCGTAAGCATCATGCAGCGGCATGCGCCAAAGCGGGTCGCGCACGCTCTGGCTGGCATTGGCCAGCGCCGCGGCCAGCGCGTCGTCATCGGTGTAGAACGGGACGACATCGGGACCGAGTGCGACGCGGGCCGCCCCCGTCAGCGTCGCGAAATCGGCGATAAGCCCGGGCTCTCCCTCTCCCGCTGCCTCTCCCTCGGCCGCGAGGGCGAGGGCATCGGCCAGCACGAGCCGACCCTCCGCATCGGTGTTGTTCACCTCCACCGTCTTGCCGTTGCGCGCCCTCAGCACGTCGCCGGGGCGGAAACTGCCACCCGCAACCGCATTCTCGGCAATGCCGAGCAGGACCCGAAGCCGGATATCGAGGCCGAGCGCCATGATCATATGGGCGAGCCCCAGGACCGTCGCCGCGCCGCCCATATCCTTCTTCATCAGGCCCATCGACCCGGAGGGTTTGAGGTTGAGGCCGCCGGTGTCGAAGGTGACGCCCTTGCCGATAAGGGTGACACGGGGCGCATCCGCACGCCCCCAGTTAAGGTCGACGAGGCGCGGCGGCTCAGCGGCGGCGCGGCCGACGGTGTGGATGAGCGGGAAGTTCTGCGCCAGCAGATCGTCGCCGACGATAGCCGTCATGCTGGCGCCGTGGCGCTCCGCCAGGCGGCGCGCGGCGTCCTCCAGCCGGGCGGGGCCCATGTCGTTGGCCGGGGTATTGATGAGATCGCGGGTGATGAACACGCCCTCGGCCACCACGCCGAGCCGCTCGCCGTCCACGCCGTCAGGGACCAGCAGATCCGCTTCGCTCGTCTCTTCCCCGGCGGGCTCACCCGCGGCCTCATCCGAACGGCCGCCGCGATAGTGGTCGAAGCGATAGCGCGAGAGCAGCCAGCCGAGGGCGACCTCCTCCGCCACGGCTTTCTCCAAGGGTGTCACGATCCGGTAGGTGCCGGCCGGCGCCTTGGCCGCGAAGGCGCCGATGGCAAAGCGGGTGCGCCGATGCGCCCTGGCCGTGCCCCAACCCAGGATCACCCGGTCGATCGCGCCGCCGCTGCCTGGCATGGCGACGTGCTGGCCGAGCGCTGCGTTGAACCCGTTCGCCCTCAGCCATTGCGCCTCAGGCCCCGGCAGGGTGTCGAGAAACTCCTCAAGCGCATCCGAGGCAACGAGATGCAGGCCGATGGGCGTCGCTTCGCCGCCGCTCTCCGTCGACATGTCGGGCGCTATGTCCGGCGCCATGTCCGGCACAGTATCATCGCTCATGGCGCGTCCTCATCGCTTCGCCTCTCCCCGCTTCGTGGCCGGCGACCCGCTCGCTGGGGTCGGGGTCGCTGCCACGCCAGTCGCTGCCAGCGCCTCCAGACCCCGGTCGATCGCCGCGACGGTTGCCATGGCCAGATCCCGTGTTGGGTCGTCAACGCCGCCTGCCACGATAGCGGCCTGTGCAGCGGCGTCGAGGGCGCGGGCCGATGCTGCAACTTCACCCAGGCCGAGATGCCCGGCCATGGCGACAAGGTCATGGGCCACGCCGGCCAGATCGCGCGACGTATTGGAGGATGGTTCGGCGCCCAGGCATTCCGCGATCACCCGTTGCCGGTCGTGCAGCGACATCACGCCATCGGCGAAAAGCTCGCGCAGCGTGTCGGGCCCCAGCATCCGCGTGAGGCGGTCGAGCCACGCATGGTCGAGCACCGGTGATGAGATTGGGGATGTGACTGCGGATGCATCCGCGGATGAGAGCGGCGATAAGGCCGAGGATGGTACCGCGGAGGGCGTTTTCATGGGCGGTCGGGCATCTTTCGCGGCTGCTTGCGATGGGGCGTTCGGCGATGTCGGCCGAGACTGCGCCAACATGGTTGAGGCCTTCTTACCCGCTCACCCCCTCGTGCCCGGTCAGATCACTTGCGCCGCTTGTGCTCCTCGAGCCGCGGCATGATCTCGACGAAATTGCAGGGCCGGTGGCGATAATCGAGCTGCTTGACCAGGATCTCGTCCCAGGCATCGCGACAGGCCGAGGGCGAGCCCGGCAGCGCGAAGAGATAGGTACCGCCGGCCACTCCGGCACAGGCGCGCGACTGCACCGCCGAGGTGCCGATCTTGGCCACCGAGACATGCGTAAACACCGTGGCGAACGCATCGATCTCCTTCTCATAGACCGCGCGATGGGCCTCCACCGTCACGTCGCGCCCCGTCAGACCTGTGCCGCCGGTGGTCAGCACGGCATCGACCTCGGGATCGGCGATCCAGGCGCGCAGCTGCGCCTCGATCCTGGCCTGCTCATCGGGCGTGATCGCCCGGGCGGCCAGGCGATGACCAGCGGCCTGCAATCGCTCGACCAGCGTGTTGCCCGAGCGGTCGTCCTCGGGCGTGCGGCTGTCGGAGACGGTCAGGACGGCGATGCCGACCGGGATGAACGCGCGCGCGGTGTCGATGCGGCTCATGATGGGTCCTCGGGATGGGTCCGCGGGGTGTCGTCTACGGGCCCGAATAGGGCAGATCGAGCGTTGCTGCCACCGTCAACAGATCGGCCCAGGCCTCGCGCTTCTTGTCCGGGGATCTCAGCAGATAGGCCGGGTGGAAGGACGGCAGGGCGGGGATACCCGTCGCCTTGTGCGGCTGCCAGGTGCCACGGGCGCGGGTGATCCCGGTGCTGGTCCCCGTCAGCGCCTTCAGCGGCGTGTTGCCGAGCAGGAGCAGGCGCTCGGGTGCAGCAACGGCGATGTGGCGTTCGATGACCGGCAGGAACAGCGCGATCTCCTCGCCCGTGGGGGTCCGGTTGCCAGCCGGGCGCCAGGGCAGGATGTTGGCGATATAGACCGAGCGCGCCGGATCCTCGGCCGCGCGGTCAAGCCCGATGGCCGCCAGCATGCGGTCGAGCAATTTGCCCGCCCGCCCGACGAAGGGCCGGCCGAGGCGGTCTTCATCGGCGCCCGGCGCCTCGCCGATGATCATCAGCCGCGCCCCCGGTTTGCCGTCCGAGAACACGAACTCCCGCGCCGCGGGCTTCAGCGTCGGTGCGTCGAGTGCGCGTCCGAGCCGCGCCAGCGTCTCGAGATCCTGGGCAGTGGCAATGTCGTCGCTGCGCACGGCGTGATCCTGTGATGCGGCCGGAGCAGGGCCCGCGGCGGGCTGCGCCACCGCGCCAGATGATGGTGGGGACGTCGGTGCGGTTTGGGCTTCCGGCGCAGCCTTTATCTCGACGACCGGCGCCGGAAAAGGCGGTGCCTGTTGCGGCAGGGCAAAGCGGTCGATCCCGCTCTCCCCAATCGCCTCGTCACAGCCGAGCTCCATCTGCCAATCGAGTGCTGCGCGCAAGGCAGCCGCGTGTTCTCGGTCTTTGTGGTCTGGCTGGTCGGACATGGGCAGACGCTAGCGCCCTGCGTCAACGGGGTCGAGGGCGCCGCATCCCATGAGGCTGGCCTTGATGGGTCGGCCTTGACGGGAAGCGGTCTTGACGGGGGTCGGCCTTGACGGGGCGGCCTCGCCGTGGTGAGCCAACCGGTCACGGGCCATTGCGCCGCAGCATGTGCAATCAAAGGGGTGTGAGCCGGGTTGACGCGCGCGTCAACTTTGCTCATTTGGAAGGTGCCAAGAGGCCTGGACCGAGAGGATGGACATGGACGGGATCGAGCGCGACGCCGTCGACTACGATGTGGTGATCGTGGGCGCCGGGCCATCGGGCCTTTCGGCTGCCATTCGGCTGAAGCAGATCAATCCCGATCTTGAGGTTGTGGTCCTCGAAAAGGGATCGGAAGTCGGGGCGCATATCCTCTCGGGCGCCGTGCTCGACGTCAGCGGGCTAGACCGGCTGATCCCCGACTGGGCCGAGAAGGGCGCGCCGATCGAGACCAAGGTGACCGAGGACCGGTTCTACATGCTTGGCCAGGCCGGCGAGATCCGCTTGCCGACCTCGCTGATGCCGCCGCTCATGTCGAACCACGGCACCTATATCGTCTCGATGGGCAATGTCTGCCGCTGGCTCGCCGAACAGGCCGAGGCCCTGGGCGTCGAGATCTTCCCAGGCATGGCGGCGAGCCAGGCCATCGTCGAGGCCGGTGTGCTGAAGGGTGTCGTCGCCGGCGAATTCGGCTTTGAGAAGGACGGCTCAAAGGGCGCCAGCTACGAGCCGGGGATGGAACTGCGCGGGCGCTACGTGATGCTGGCCGAGGGCGCGCGCGGCTCGCTCTCCAAGCAGATGATCGCCGATTTCGGCCTGTCCGAAGGGCGCGAGCCGCAGAAATACGGCCTTGGCATGAAAGAGCTCTGGGAGATCGACCCGGAGAAGCACAAGCTGGGGCAGGTGACCCACACCATGGGCTGGCCGCTCGGCGGCAATGCCGGTGGTGGAAGCTTCATGTATCACCTTGAGAACAATCAGGTTTACATTGGCTTCGTGGTGCATCTGAACTACGAAAACCCCTACATGTTCCCATACATGGAGTTCCAGCGCTTCAAGCACCACCCGCTGATCGCCGAGGTGCTGAAGGGCGGCAAGCGCATCTCCTATGGCGCCCGCGCGATCGTCGAGGGCGGCTGGCAGTCGATGCCGAAGCTCGCCTTCCCGGGCGGCGTGCTGCTTGGTTGCAGCGCCGGCATGGTCAACGTGCCCCGCATCAAGGGCAACCACAACGCCATGCATTCGGGGATCGCGGCGGCCGAGGCGGCAGCCGAGGCCATCGCCGCCGAGCGCGCGGGCGATGTGCTGGAAACCTACGAGGCGGCCGTCGAGACCGGGCCCATCGCCGACGACCTCAAGCCGGTGCGCAACGTCAAACCGCTTTGGTCCGACTACGGCATGATGGCGTCGCTGGCGCTTGGCGCGCTCGATATGTGGGCCTCCGACATCATGAAGCGCATTGGCTTCGGGCGGGGCAAGACGCTGCTCGGCACGCTCGGCCATCACAAATCGGATGCCGAGGCGACGGGCCGCGCCCGCCATTACGACCCGATCGACTATCCCAAGCCCGACGGCGTGCTGAGCTTCGACCGGCTGACCAATGTGGCCTATGCCTTCACCAATCACGACCACGACCAGCCGGGGCACCTTAAGCTGAAGGATGCGGCGATGCCCGTGCCCTGGGAGCTGAAGAAGTTCTCGGGCCCCTCGCAGCGCTACTGCCCGGCCGGGGTCTACGAGTATGTCGAGGACAAGACGGCCCCGCAGGGCACGCGGTTGCAGATCAACTTTCAGAACTGCGTCCACTGCAAGACCTGTGACATCAAGGACCCGGCGCAGAACATCGTCTGGACGGTGCCGCAGGGCGGTGAGGGGCCGAACTACCCGAATATGTGACCGTCGCCTGTCCATCGGCTGGGACCTTCACGGCATCGCCCGATACAAGGCGCTTAGTGCTGCCGGTTGACGGGGCCATGGCATGCTCGTTTCTTGTCCGAGATCGTGTGCGCTCGGCCAGAAGGAGCACCGCCATGTCCCGCGCCGCCATCTTTCTCGCCACCACCGCCTCGCTGCTTAGTGCGCCGACCGCCATGGCCGCTTGGCGCACCGAGACGGGGCAGGGGTTGACCGATGCCCAAGTGGCTAGCGGCAGCGCGGTGCTGGGCGTGGTCTGTAACAACGGCGATCTGGATATCCGAAGCGGCGTCTATGTCTCGCCCGACGGCATTGGCCAGAACGGTGGCCATGTCTTCGTGATCGATGGCGACACCACCTTCGAGGCCGATCTCTACCTCGGCACCTTCGAGCCCGGCGACGGGCCGGATCTGGAGATGCTGGCCGAGATGGTGGAGATGTTCAGGCGAGGCAGCCGCGTCGCCGTGACCTTCCCGGAAGGCGGCGAGGCCGAGTTCAGCCTGTCGGGCTCCAGCCGGGCGCTCGCCCCCTGCGAATTGTGACCGGTCATGGCACCGATACGGGCGCCGACACGGGCGCCGACACGGGCCTCGACCTCGATGCGCTGGCCGAGGCGTATGAGCGGGGTCTGACGGCCGAGAAGGCGGGTGATACCGGCGCCGCGACGGCCGCATACCGCGACTGCCTTGCCCTCGACCCCGAGGACCGTGGCGGCGTGGCGGTGCGTCTCGCGACCCTCGGCGCCGCGCCAACGCCCGATCGCGCGCCACCGGCCTATGTCGCGACCCTGTTCGACCAGCATGCCGACAGCTTCGAGATGACGCTGGTCCACAGCCTGGGCTATGCCATTCCCGACGTGATCGCCGAGGCGATCGACCCCGCGGGCCTGTTGCCTTCAGGTGGCCGCTTTGCCCGCGCGCTCGATCTCGGTTGCGGTACGGGGCTCGTCGGCGAGGCCATGGAGGACATGGTCGCGGTGATCGAGGGCGTCGATCTCGCCGAGGAGATGATCGCCATCGCCGATGAGAAGGAAATCTATGCGTCCTTCGTGGTCGGCGATGCGGAGGCCGCCTGCCGCGCAGCGGATCAGGCTGCCTACGACCTGATCGTGGCGGCGGATGTGCTGCCCTATCTCGGCACGGTCGATGGGCTGTTCGGCGCCGTGGCCCATGCGCTGGCGCCCGGTGGGGTGTTCGCCTTCTCGACCGAGACGCTGCCCGAGGCTGCCTTTGGCGACGCGGCCTATTGCGTCGGCCCGGCGCACCGCTTCGCCCACCGCGCCGAGGCGGTTAAGCAGGCGCTCACCATCGCGGGGCTAGAGGTGCGAAACGTCGAGCCTGCCGTCATCCGCTATGAGACCGGCGTGCCCGTGCCCGGCCATGTCTGCCTCGCGATGCGAAGGGTTTTGGCTGGCGCCTAGACACGGCAGGCCTACCCTCCGACAAGCAGCGATGTTGCGGTGCACGCGAGCGGCGCGCGCTTTTGGGGTGCTTGGGGAGTGCCCGATGCGGGTGCGCCAGGGGTTGCCAGCGCGGCCAGCCAGCCAAAGAGGGGCCATGACGGAACGAAAGCTTAGCCACCATTCGTTGCGCTTCGAGATGACGAATGAGCTGCATGCCCGGCCTTTTATGGCGCTTGGCGCGCCTGGGCGCGTCCTGATGCTGGCCTTCACGCCCGAGGAAGGCGCCGAGCGGCGCGATCCGGAAGCGGACCGCAAGCATCTCGTCTCCTTCCTCGCGCGCCATGGCGGGTTGGAGCCGACGCCCCATAGCAACCAGTTCGACGCCGATCTCGGCCGCTTCCAGGTGAAGTGGGAACGTCATGCCGAGTTCGTGAGCTACATCCTCTCCGAAGAGGCGCCGAGCGAGGTGCTGTTCGACCGAAAGCTGGCGCAGGTCTTCCCGCAGTCCTGGCTCGATGAGGCACCCGGCCGGGTCGTCGCCGCGATCGAGATCGAGGTCATCCGCGCCGAGAGCGCCGAGGCGGCCGAGGCGCTGATGTCCGAGGGGCCGCTGGTGCGCGCCTTCAGCCGCGAAAGCCTCGCCACCGCCCGCACGCTGGACGGCTCGGCGCTGTCGGTGGGTGATTTCCGCATCCACGAGGGCGGCTTCTCGCGCTTTGCCATCATCGTGCATGGCAATGCCGGACCGCGGCGCATCGGCCGCGCGGTGCAGCGCCTGATCGAGATCGAGTGCTATCGCAGCCTCGCCATGCTGGCGCTGCCGGTCGCCCGCGATGCGGCGCCGGTGCTGAAGGAGATCGACGCCGCACTCGGCAGCCTGACCGAGATCGCGATGGGCGAGCACAGCAACGGGACCGAGCAGGCGATCCTCGACAAGCTCACTGACCTGTCGGCCCAGATCGAGGCGCTGTCGGCCAGCACCGCCTTTCGCTTCGCCGCCACCCGCGCCTATGACAGCATCGTGCATGAGCGGATCGCGATGATGCGCGAGCAGCGGCTGATCGGCCGGCAGCTTTTCGCTGAATTCATGCTGCGCCGCTTCGATCCTGCCATGCGCACCTGCCAGGCGGTCGAGCAGCGGATCGAGGATCTCTCGACCCGGGCGAACCGCATCGCGGCCCTGCTCCGCACCCGCGTCGACGTGGCGTTGGAGGCGCAGAACCAGAAGCTTCTGATGTCGATGGACAAGCGGGCGGCGCTGCAGCTCAGGCTGCAGGAGACGGTGGAGGGCTTCTCGGTCGTCGCGATCAGCTATTATGCCGTCAACCTCGTGGGTTTCGCGCTCTATCCGCTGAACGTCACCCAGGGGCTTGGCCTGTCTAAGGACGGGCTGACGGCGCTGGTCACGCTGCCCACGGTCGTCATCGTAGCGCTGTTCCTGCGCCGGATACGGCGGCGCGTGTCGGAAAGCGGTACCTGAGCCAGGGCGCGGTCAGACCCGCGCAAGGCTGTCGATCACCAGACAAGCGGCCGCGCCGATGCCGCCGATCCGCGTGGCGCGAAACACGGTCATGCAGCGCGCCGGGTCGTCGATATCGGTGGCGCTGATCTGCCAGATCATATGCGCCCCAAGCGCCAGCCCCGCCATCAGGCCGAGCGGCCCGGCGCCGGCTGTCAGCGCCGCACCGGTCATCGCCGCGACCGTGGCCACGGTGAAGCCCCAGAGCCAGGTCTTCGTCGCCTCGCCGAACAGGCGCGCGGTGGATTTGACGCCGATGATCGCGTCATCCTCACGGTCCTGATGGGCGTAGATCGTGTCGTAATGCAGCGTCCAGGCGATGCCGGCGAGATACAGCAGTACCGGCGGCCAGGCGATGCTGCCGGTATGCGCGACCCAAAGAAGCAGCGCGCCCCAGTTGAAGGCGAGGCCGAGGAACGCCTGCGGCCAGTAGGTGAAGCGCTTGGCGAACGGATAGACCGCGACAGGCAGGCAGGCGGCGATGCCCCAGACGATGGCGGTCGGATTGAAGGTCAGCAGGATCAGAAAGGCCGTCAGCGCCTGCGCCACCATCCAGATCGCGGCCCCTCGCGCCGTGACCGCGCCCGAGGGGATCGGCCGGCTGGCCGTCCGCGCGACCTGCCCGTCGATCCCGCGATCCTGGATGTCGTTCCAGGTACAGCCCGCCCCCCGCATCAGAAGCGCGCCGATCCCGCTGCCGACCACCAGCCACAGATCGAACCAGCGCCAGCCATCTACGCCTGCGGCGAGCGCGACCGCCCAAAGGCACGGGATCCAGAGCAGCCATGTCCCGATCGGCCGGTCCATCCGCGACAGCCTGAGATAGGGCCGCCAGCCTATCGGCGCGCGGAGATCGACCCAGTTGCCGTCGACCGCGTCTCGCACCGGGGCAAACGGGTCGCGCCGGGCCGCGATGGTGGCGGCACTACTTGGCGAAGGGCTTGGGCTGTCGGGCGGGCTGCTGCTATCTGGCGTGCGGGTCATGGGAAGGCAGATGGCACAGGACGCGGGGAAAATCAGGCTCCATGTTGCCGCTGACGCCACGGCCGGCGGCGATGGTGGCCCCAGTGCGGCATCCCTCGAACCTGTGGCCGGGTCATGGGTGGCGGGCCATCGGCTGACGCTTGGCCGCGATCAGGCGCATTACCTGCTGCGCGTGATGCGGCTTGGACACGGCGCGCGGCTCAGCGTCTTCAATGGCCGTGACGGGGAATGGGCGGCCGAGATCGCCGAGGCCTCCAAGCGTGACGCCATGCTGGCCCTGATCGAGCGCTTGCGCCCGCCCGAGGCGCCGCCCGATCTCTGGCTTTGTTTTGCGCCGATCAAGAAGGCGCGTACCGATTTCATCGTGGAAAAGGCCGTGGAGCTTGGCTGCCGGCGCATCGTGCCCTGCCTGACCCAGCACACCAATGCCGAGCGGGTGCGTACCGATCGCCTGGCAGCGCATGCCGTGGAGGCGGCCGAGCAATGCGGTCTCGTCCATGTGCCCGAGGTGGCCGAGCCGGTCTCGCTGAAGGCGCTGCTCGACAGCTGGCCCGAGGGGCGCCGGCTGATGGTCTGTGATGAACGCGCCGCAGGCTTCGGGCGCGAGACACCGGCCGACTTGCCGCCCGCCGCCGACGCGTTGTCCTCGGCCAGACTGGGTGATGCCGGCTGGGCAGTCTTCTGCGGGCCCGAGGGTGGCTTCAGCGACAGTGAGATCACGCGTCTCGCGGCCATGCCGGATGCCCTGGCCGTCGGGCTCGGCCCCCGAGTGCTGCGCGCCGATACCGCGGCAGTGGCCGCCATCACGCTGTGGCAGAGCGTGTTGGGCGACTGGCGATGACGGCGCGGCGCGGCGCGGCGCGGGGGATGGGGCGCGGTACAGGACCCGGCGGCCGCGGCCCGCTTGGCGAGCGATTGATCGCGGGTGCCGCACTGGCCCTCGGCCTGCTGCTCATGTCCAGCTATGCCGGGCGGAGCCTCGCCGCCGATATCCTGGGTCTCGTGCTCACGCTGGCAGGCGGTGGTTGGCTGATCGCGGCGCTGCGCCGGGCCCGGCTCACGGCGCCGCTGGCGAAACCCGACCCCGCGGCGGGCGCTCTGGCACAGTCTCGCGATGCGCTACCCTCGCTCGCGGGGCCCGCCGGCAGTGGTATCGCCGCGGTCCGCGAGGGCGCCATCGGCTATTTCGGCCCGCTCGACGGCGGAGTGCTCGCCCGCGATGCGTTGACCCGGGTCGACGTCGTCTCGCTGCCCGGTCACCCACCCCGCGCGGCCTGGCGCCTCGCCGATGCGGAGGGCACCACGGTCGATATCCCCGCCGATGCCGAGGGCGCCTCGGCCCTGCTGGAGGCACTGGTGACCCTGCCGGGCTTCGACAGCGCCGCAGCGCGCGATGCGCTGGCCGACCCTGCCGCCCGCCCGCTCAAGGTTTGGAAAGGCCGAGCGGCGGGCGACGAGACGCGCCTTGGCAGCGGCCGACCCAGCGGTTGACCCGGCAGCCGACCCGGGCGGGGCGGGCGCTGAGCGCTCATACTACGTAGCGCGGATCCTCGGGGTCCATCTCGATCGGCCGGCGCCGAATGCCCGCCACCCAGCGCAGCACGGTCATCAAATATGCGGCCGTCAGCGCCCCGATGGGCACGGCCGGCATCATCGGCGTGCCCCGCGCCTCGGCGATCGCATAGGCCGTCGCGATCCCCGCGAGCGCCCCCATCATCGCCCAGACGAGCCCCGAGCGCCAACCGAACAGCATCAGGATGACCAGTGATGGCGCTACCGAGGTCACCATGAGCACCGCGACGAAGTAGAGAAACACCACGGTGGCATCGAGCGTCACGACCAGCGTTCCGATCTGTGTCGCCTCGCTCATGCCCGCGACGACAAAGGCGATGGCCGCGACGATCAGCGTGGCGCTCGCCGGCGCCATCACGATGCCAAAGCCGAGCCGCCGCCAGGGTCGGCCCACATGTGCATCCCACAGTCTGTCTCGGAGCGGTCTCATCGCGTGCTTGGTCTATCGCTCTGCAACTGGGTCTGCAATCGGGACGGATCGCAGCGTGTTCAGTCGCATCCTTGCGGCAGCCCGTCGCAGGCCAGGGCTTTCGATCTGTGGGAGGCGGGCTTGCGCAAGGCCGCGTTGGCAGCGATCTGGCGAAAGCGTAGACTCCGCCCAATCAACAGCGGGAGGATCCGATGAACGAGCAAAGCCCGATCCGGCCGGACACGGCCGATGCAAGTGCGCCGGCCAAGGCTGCTGAGCGCTTTGTCTGGGACGATCCGTTCCTGATCGAGGATCAGCTCACTGATGACGAGCGGATGATCCGCGATGCCGCCCGCGCCTTTGCCGAGGACAAGCTGGCGCCCCGGGTGATCGACGCCTATGCCAACGAGACCACCGATCCCGAGATCTTTCGCGAGATGGGCGCGCAGGGTCTGTTGGGCGTGACCATCCCCGAAAGCCATGGCGGCGTCGGCGCATCGTATGTCGCTTATGGCCTGGTCGCGCGCGAGGTGGAGCGGATCGACAGCGGCTATCGCTCGATGATGTCGGTGCAGTCCTCGCTGGTGATGCACCCGATCAACGCCTTCGGTTCGGAGGCGCAGCGCGAGAAATACCTGCCGCGCCTCGCCACGGGCGAACTGATCGGCTGTTTCGGCCTGACCGAGCCCGATGCCGGGTCGGACCCCGCGGGCATGAAGACCACCGCCAAGAAGACCGCGGGCGGTTATGTGCTGTCGGGCGCCAAGATGTGGATCTCGAACAGTCCGATCGCCGATGTCTTCATCGTCTGGGCCAAGTCCGAGGCGCATGGCGGCAAGATCCGCGGCTTCATCCTCGAGAAGGGGATAAAGGGCCTGTCTGCGCCCAAGATCGAGGGCAAGCTGTCGCTCCGCGCCTCGATCACCGGCGAGATCGTGATGGACGGGGTCGACGTCGGCGAGGAGGCGCTGCTGCCCGGCGTGGAGGGCCTGAAGGGTCCGTTCTCCTGCCTCAACATGGCGCGCTATGGCATCTCCTGGGGCGTGATGGGCGCGGCGGAATTCTGCTGGCATGCGGGGCGGCAATACACGCTCGACCGCGTGCAGTTCGGCCGGCCGCTGGCGCAGACGCAGCTCGTGCAGAAAAAGCTTGCCGACATGCAGACCGAGATCGCGCTCGGTTTGCAGGCCTCGCTCCGCGTCGGGCGGCTGATCGACGAGAAACGCATGGCGCCGGAGATGATTTCCATCGTCAAACGCAATAACTGCGGCAAGGCGCTGGATATCGCGCGCATGGCCCGCGACATGCACGGCGGCAATGGGATCTCGGGCGAGTACCAGGTGATGCGCCACATGGTGAACCTGGAGACGGTGAACACCTATGAGGGCACGCACGACATCCACGCCTTGATCCTCGGCCGGGCGCAGACCGGACTGCAGGCGTTCTTCTGAGCCGGGGGCGGCCCGCCGGGGCGTCGAGCCCCGACGGTCCGCGGTCGGCGCTGCCGCCCGGGGTGCCCGGTGGCGGGGTTCCCGCGTTCGTTGCCTGGCGGCGCTGTAAATCGGTCGTGGAAGTGGGGCTGGGGAGAAGCCGCGGGCGGCTTCTGATCGAGCGTTGGGCGGGTGTTGGGCCGCGTCAAGGTCGAGCCGGCTCCGCCGGTCGCTGGCGCGAACCTTGACCCGGCCCGACACCCGCGCATCGCACAGGGTGCGGTTGCGGGGTGGCGTGATAGGGTCAGGCGGCGTGAGCTCCCGGGCGCCAGCGGATCGCGCGGATGGGCGTGGGTGCGCCGCCGGCGGCCGGGTTCAATTCCTGCGGGCAGTTCGACAGGACCGCGATGACCGGCATCTCGGCACGCAGTTCCACCGCTTCGCCGGGCCGCGAGGGGCTCTCCACGATCTCCGCCCCGCCATCGGCCGCGACCGGCACGGCCATGAAGAAGTTGACATTGGCCACCACCTGCTCAGGCCCGAGAGCATGGCGCGCAAGCTCATCCTCGAAATTCTGTTGGCAGCAGGCGATATTCGCTTGGCCATAGCGCACCAGATCCACGTCGAACGAGCAGCAGCCGAAGATCGTGTCGTGACCGCCCATGCTGTCGCCCACGACCGTCATCGGCGGCCGGGCAAACTGCGAGTACAACACGCTCCCGGACCCGATCAGGATGTTCTTCGGGATCTTGATCGTGTTCGGCATGTGATACCGCTCGACCTGACCGCGGTGCGGCTCGGCGCCGAAGCACAGGAAGTCGATCGCCTGCTGGCCTTCGAGATCGACCAGGCGGAGCCGCTCACCGGTGTCGAGCCGCGCCGACCAGGGTGCCCGCGGTGCAACCACCGTGTCTTCGAGGAGAACGCCATCGGCAGGGATCGGCGGCAGCGGGCGCGGGACGCCACGCTCGTTTTCGTGCATCGCTGAGGTTTCAGTCATCGCATAGCCCCGTTGCGTAGCAGCTCGAAGACTAGGCGGCGCTGGTGCAGCGGTGCAAGTTGGCCATGGGAACAGCCGCAAGGATCCCCCGCCAGAACAGCGCTTAGCAGCGTTGGATGCGGCCCGCCTGCGCAGGAGATGCCGCGCCATGGATATCGCCACGATCGGTGCCTTTGCCGCCGCCTCGGTCATGATGCTGATGATCCCAGGGCCCACGGCGCTGCTGATCGTCTCCTACGCGCTGTCGCAGGGGCGGCGGGTGGCGGTGGCGACGGCCAGCGGCGTGGCACTCGGCGATTTCGTCGCCATGACCTGCTCGCTGGCAGGCCTCGGTGCGCTGTTGATGACCTCGGCCGATCTGTTCGTCGCGCTCAAACTGATCGGCGCGGCGTATCTGGTCTGGATGGGCATCACCATGTGGCGGGGCGCGTCGCGTTCCGCTGGCGATGACGCGCAGGACGCCCCGCCCGGTCCCGCCGTCGACACCGTCCTGGTCGCGCCCGGGAAGGTGTTCCGCGATGCCTTTGTCGTGACGGCGCTCAATCCCAAGGGGATCGTGTTCTTCGTCGCTTTCGTCCCGCAATTCATTGACCCAGCCGAGCGCTATCTGCCACAGGCGGCGATCCTGACGGCTGTCTTCGTGTCGCTCGCGCTGGTCAACGCGCTTGGCTATGCGCTGCTGGCCGATCGGCTTGGCGCGCGGTTACGCCGGCCGCGAGCACGGCGTCTGATGGCCCGGGCAGGCGGCACGGCGCTGATGGCGATGGCGGGCGTCACGGCGGCGGCGCGACAGGGATGAGAGACCCGGTCCGATCCGCACCGCCCGACAGCCCTGACGGCACTGGGCGATGAGCGACGGGGGCGGTGCGGCGCGCGGGATCCGCTTTGTGCTGCTGGCCGTCTGCCTTTTCGGCGCGCAGGACGGCATCTCGACCTACCTCGCCGAGCGCTACCCGGTGCCCTTCTTCGTGATGATCCGGTACTGGTTCTTCGCAGCCTTTGTGATTGTGATGGCCAGCCGGGCGCCGGGTGGCGTGCCTCGGGCCAGCCAAACGGCAATGCCGGTGATGCAGACGATCCGCGGCGTGCTGCTCGTCGTGCAGATCCTTGTCATCGTGACGAGTTTCGACCTCATCGGCCTCGGCGCCACGCATGCGATCTTTGCGCTGCATCCGCTGCTGGCGACGCTGCTGGCCATACCAATTCTTGGCGAGGTGGTGGGCTGGCGGCGCCTTGCGGCGGTGGCGACGGGCTTTCTCGGCGCGCTGGTCATCATCCGCCCGGGGGGCGATCTGTTCCAGCCGGCGGCACTCGTCGCCTTCGCCTCGGCGGTGATGTTCGCGTTCTACACGGTGCTGACGCGCATGACCTCGAAGGCCGATGGATCGGCCAAGCCCGCCTTCTTCTACACCGGCACCGCCGGGGCGGTGGCGGCGACACTGGCCGGGGCATGGTTCTGGTCCCCAATGACCCCGGGGGATTGGGCCTGGCTGGCGGCGCTCTGCGTGATGGGGATGTCGGGGCATTACTGTCTGATCCGTGCGCTTGATGCGACCGAGTCGGTGCGGATCCAGCCCTTCATCTACCTGCAGATGGTACTCTCGCAATTCATCGGTCTCTGGGTGTTTGGCGAGGCCATCGCATGGTCGACCGTGCTTGGCATGGCGCTGATCATCGGTGCGGGCCTCTACGCGATCTGGCGTGAGGCCCGCTTGGCCGGTGCCGCGCCGGGGTAGGCGGCAGGCGGTCCCGGCGGAGGGGCAAGCGGACACTCCAGTTGGTAGCGCAATCACATCCGGGTGCGTTGCAAGTCTTTACCAAAGGGTCTGCGCCGCGGGCTTCTGACGTGTGATCCACCCGCCTCTCGCTAAGTGATTCGGTCGATAAAACCCCGACTTTCGCGCTATGCGATTACCGACCCGTACTGGTTGCAGCGCGGCCCAGCGACGCGTCGTAGCAGGACGATCAAGCGGCAGGGCGCCGACCACCGAGTGCGGTGTCGCGTGCCAACCAAGTGCCGCGGCACCGCCCTGGGTCTCGCGCCTTTTGAGCCGTCGTCGGAGAGGCGGCTACGTGCGGACAGGCCCGACCGGCCACGCGCCCATCCTACGACAACCGCGGCACGGGGGGCAGGCGCTCTGTGCTGCTGGGGGCGCGCGCCTGCTCAACCTTGGGATGACTGACGCGGTGCGCTTTAGGTAGACATCGATTCGTGGCCCCGATCATCGGGGCCATGAGCCTCACGGAGCCTCAAACACCAAGCTTCGCCGCTTTGGGGCAAGTGTCTCCGCCGGTGAGCGGTGTCAGAGCATCGCCACCTTTGCATGGCGCGCGGCCGACGCGGGGAGAGGCTTCCTCACCGGGCTGGGGTCTCCGACAGTCGAGTGTGAGGGGGTGCCAATCGGGATATGAGGCGATGGGCCTCAGTCGCCACGCAGCCGTCGGCAGTGGGCGTGCGCCCGAAGGGTTTGTCGCGGGCGGAGGCGTCTCGGCGGGTGCTAGGGCAGGTGACAGCAGAGGCTCAGGTGAGCGCCTACTCGTCGAGTAGCTCGCCGTGGAATTCGTCGCCAAGGGCTTCGCGTAAACGTTGAAAACTCAATCTCAGCCGTGACTTGACGGTGCCGAGTGGGGTCCCGAGCTCATGGGCGATCTCGCTTTGTGTCAGGCCTGCAAAGAACGAAAGCCTGACAACGGCCAGTTGATCGTCGCTCAACACGCTCAGCGCCTTGCGCACCTGGGTATCGCGCTGTTCATGCGCCACCTCATGCTCGGCGTCGCGGATCGGATCCGGGGTGAAGAGCGGATCCTTTGGGTCGGGCGTGGGTCTGCGCTGTCGCCGTATCAGGTCGATCCGCTTGTTGCGCGCGATGGTGTAGATCCAGGTCGATGCCCCGCCGCGCGCGGCGTTGAATTGCCGGGCCTGTCGCCAGAGGGTCACCATGACCTCCTGCACGCCTTCCTCGGCCTCTTCATGGGTCGCGCCAGCGGCCATCAGAAAGGCTTTGACCTTGCCGGCATAGCGGTCGAACAGCACGACGAAGGCGGCGCGAGAGGCTTCTTCTGCAATCAGGGCGAGAAGCGCCGCGTCACTGGCCTCGGTTGGATTGGCCCGATCGGCGGCACTGACTGCGGAGGTCGCTGGGGCCGACGCCCTGTCGTCCTCCTGCCGCTCAAGCACTGAAACGGACGCAGACACGTCGCCGGACACCGCCGACGGTTCCCCGTCGCCGTTGTCCTGACCGGCCGTGATGCCGGCGATCACGTCCCTTTCATGGGTCACTCAGGCCCCGTCTTTGCTGGCGCGGGCTGCTGCTCACAAGCAGGGGCGTTCAGACCTTGACGGCCTTCCGTCCCGCCGCACCCTCGGGGTGGAATTCCGCGCCGCTGTCAGGGTATGCTTCGCGCGGAACTCAAACAAACACGTTTCCGCAACTAAACTGGCGGGTAGCGGGCCGGCAGAGCCTGCGTTCCGGGGGCACGAGATGACACATACATGGTCGAAGGTGAGCGGCGTAGTTGCGGTGGCGACGGCGCTTTTCTTGGTGATGCTGACGGCGGTTGGGCCAGCGCTGGCGCTGACGGCAAACCGCGTCGACGCAAAACGGGACTGGTCGATTTTCGAGGCGGAGGGCGAGAAGGGCAAAGTCTGCTGGATCGTGACCCAGCCCACCTCGAGCGCCGCTTTCCGCGACGGGAAAAGCGTCGAGGTACGACGCGGCGATATCTTCCTCATGGTCGCCGTGCGCCCGGCCGAGAACGTCGATAACGAGGTCTCCTTCATCGCGGGCTACCCATTCCAGCAGGGCACCACGGTCGAGGCCAAGGTGGGCAACGCCGAATTCACCATGTTCACCGACGGCGAGAACGCCTGGCCGCGGAGCGAGGAGGAAGACGATAGCGTCGTCGGCGCCTTCCGCCGTGGCAGCAATGCCGAGGTGCGCGGGGTCTCGTCGCGCGGTACGACCACCGTCGATACCTTCTCGCTCTTGGGCTTCACCGCCGCGCTGCAAACCGCGACCGATCGCTGTCAGCAGTAAACCAAGGCGATGCCGCAAGGCGGGGCTTTACGCGGCCCTGCGGATGACACATCTCGTTGGCCCGGCGGCGCCCCGATGGCGCCGGCCGGGCCCTCGTATTTTCGGAGTGACGGGACCCATGGTTGCCCACCGCGCAGAGAAGGCAGCGATACCGCCGGCGACGGCCATTGCCCCCGACTTTGCCACGCTGCCGCGCCGCGACCTGAAGGCGGCGGAGACGGGGGAGGCGCGAGAGCGCGTAAAGCGCCCGCTCTACGGTCTGACCCGCCCGGCCATGCGCGAGGCGCTGATCGAGGCCGGTGTGCCCGAGAAGCAGGCCCGAATGCGCAGTGGGCAGCTCTGGCAGTGGATCTATCAGCGCGGCGTCTCAGACTTCGCCGAGATGACCAATATGTCGAAGGGACTGCGCGTCGATCTCGACGCGGCCTTTACGCTCGAGCGCCCGGAGATCGTCACTCGGCAGGTCAGTCGCGATGGCACCCGGAAGTACCTGCTGCGCATCGCCGGCGCGCACGAGGTTGAGGCCGTCTACATCCCCGAGGAGACGCGCGGCACGCTCTGCGTCTCCTCGCAGGTCGGCTGCACCCTCACCTGCACCTTCTGCCACACGGGCACGCAGAAGCTGGTCCGCAACCTGACCGCTGGCGAGATCGTGGCGCAGATCCTGGTTTGCCGCGACGATCTGGGTGAATGGCCGAAGCCCGGAGAGCGCCCGCCCGAGCAGCGGCTGCTCTCGAATATCGTGCTCATGGGGATGGGCGAGCCGCTCTACAACACCGCGAATGTCCGCGACGCCATGCTGATCGCCATGGATAACGAAGGGCTCAGCCTCTCGCGCCGGCGCATCACGTTGTCGACCAGCGGTGTGGTTCCCGAGATCGGCCGCTGGGGGCGCGAGGCGGAGACGTTGCTGGCGATCTCGCTGCATGCCACCACCGATGACCTGCGCGACGTGCTGGTGCCGATCAACCGCAAGTTCCCGATCGAGCAGCTGATGCAGGCCTGCCGGGACTATCCGCGCCTGTCCAATGCCGAGCGGATCACCTTCGAATACGTGATGCTGAAGGGCGTGAACGACAGCGACGCCGATGCCAAGCGGCTGTTGCGCCTGATCTCGGGCATCCCGGCCAAGATCAACCTGATCCCCTTCAATCCCTGGCCCGGCTCGCCCTATGAGCGGTCTGACTGGTCGCGGATCGAGGATTTCGCCGAGATCATCAACCGTGCAGGCTATGCGAGCCCCGTGCGCACACCGCGCGGCGACGACATTCTGGCGGCCTGTGGTCAGCTGAAATCCGCGACCGAGCGGGGGCGGAAAAGCCGCGCTGAAATCGCGGCCGAGTTGGCCGGGCGCTGAGATGACCGGTCGGGGTGCGCACCACGTTGCCCGCTTCGAGGCCCCACGCCGTACCCCACCCCAAGCTCCACCCCGGGCCCCGCACAAGGGATGCCCACAAGGCCGACAGCATGCGACCGCGCGGTGCCTGTTGTGAGTGAGCGTCAGGCCGGGCGCGTCGGCTGGCTGGAGCTCAACGCCCAGCGCTCGGCCGTCGCCGTTGGGTTCTACCGAGACCTGTTCGGGTGGGGCATCCGCCCGGTGCATATCGCGCCATGGGGCGTGCTGCCCTTCTTCGAGCAGGGCGGCCGGCCGATCGGCCTCGCCTTCTCGGCCATGGGCGCCTTTGCGCCCCCGCGCTGGCTGCCCGAATTCCTGGACCATCCCGACGACGCCCATGCCCGGGTCACCGGGCTTGGCGGAGAGCAGGGTGGCCTGACCGATAGCCCGCGCCACGGCCGTTTTGCCAGCCTGCGCGACCCCGATGGCTGCCTGTTCAAGATACTGGCCCCCACGGGCGCCGATGCGGCTGGCGAGCTCTCCGAGGTCTGGTTCCCCGACCGTCTGCAGCCCGGAGGGATCTGGGGTGCGGGGCTCTGGGCCTATCGGGCGGACCGGCTGATCACCTTCTACGCCGCGTTGCTGGGGCTTCAGCCCCGGGTGCTGACCACCGACCGGCACGCGCCCGGCGGGGCTGTCACGGCGCTTTGTGCCGGTGGCGAGATCCGGCTGCTGATCCATGACACCGACTATGAGATCGCGCGCGCCCGCTGGGTGCCGATGGTCTGCTCGGTCTCCCCCGGCGGGGACGGCCGGCGGGCCGAAGTGCTCGGTGCCGTTCCGCAGGTGCCGGTCTTCACGCTTGAGGGTTTGGGCCGCATCGGCGTCTGGTCCGATCCGTCTGGGGCCGATATCGCGATGATCAACCCTCAGTCCTCGGACCTGCCCACATAGGCCACAAGTTCGACGGTGTTGCCCTCGGGGTCGGTGGTGAAGACACCGCGCCAGCCGATCCAGTCGAACGCTTCGACCCGGTAGCTCAGGCCCTGCCGCTCGTACCAGCCGATCACCGCGTCCTGCTCGTCGGCCGGCACCACCAGTGCCAGGTGATGGAGTGACGAGGCAGCACCGGCCTCGGGCCGGGGCGGGCCTGCGGGGTGGATCTCGCGCCGGCCAGCCGTCGGTTCGAACAGGGCCAGCACGGCGAAATGTCCGCCATGGCTCGGCGCGATGCGGAAAAAGAAGATGCCGTCGCCAGACCCACCCGGCAGCGGCTCGAGCCCGATCACATCGCGGTAGAACGCCACCATCGACCCAAGATCGGCGCAGCGGATCGCGATCTCGCCCAGCGCTCGGACGCGAAAGCCGCGCTCTTCGTCGCTCATTGTCGCGACCTCCAGCCGCGCTTGGCCACGCTCAGGCGGGCAGGTCCGAGAGCGGGCTGAGCGAGGTCGCCCGCCCGGTGGCGAGATCGATCTCGGCCAGCCGGTAGCGCACCGCCTCACCATCGCCGCGGAGCGACGGGAAGGCGATGGCGATCTTGGCCAACACCCTCAGCGGCTCATGCGCCGAGGCGACGAGGCTCTCGATCCAGGACCGCTCGCCCTCACCCGGTGTCACCGTCTCGCAGCGCCCCGCCTCCTGCCCGTCAGGCAGCGAGATCGAGCGGATGCTGTCCCAGGCGAAATCGTCGACCGCACCGATCTCGGGGTCCGGCGTCACGCGGTGGCGTTTAACCAGCACATGCATGAGCGGCAGTTCGGTATCGGGGACGGCATCGGCAAAGCGCAGATCGGCATGCGGCTCGATCGGCAGCGGGCGAAAGCGCTCCTCCTCGAAGCGGCGCCGCCAGAGCAGGCCGCCGTGGCGACGCTCGGTATCGGTGCGCGCCACGACGGTGCGCGCCGGCAGGCTGACGAGTAGGCCGGCCGGGGCCGGGGCCGGGGCCGGGTCGTCGGAAAGGCGGTGGCTCGGGCTGTCCTCCATGGGCGATTCCTATCGGTTGCACATCCTGTGACGTGATCATGCCGTCATCCATGCCGGACGGGGAGTGATAATTTCGCGCATGGCTGGCCAATCCGCCTGCCATATGGGCAGATCGGTGCGGTGGGTCCCCGCCACCGTGCTCATCTGATCGGCGGCACCAGGAGGTTGCATCATGGGGCAGCAGAACCGGATGACGCCCGAGGGTGAGCTCGTCGCCGCCGATTGGCGCGGCGCACTGACCGGCAATCGCGGCTGCCTGCATGTGGAGACGCCCGAGGGGCCGGTGCTCGGCACCCGGCGCTGGGCGCATCAGGCTTGGGTGTCCTGCGCGCTGTCCTTTCGGGGGCGCTGGCGCCCGCTGATGCCGCCACGGCGCTGGACCGCGCTGTTCTTCTGGGATGAAGCCGCCGCCTTCGCGGCCGGTCACCTGCCCTGTGGCGAGTGCCGCTATGCCGCCCATGACGCGATGCGACACGCCTGGGCCGCCGCCGGCCTGCCGGGCAAGACCGCGGCCGAGCGTCACCGCCACCTGCACGCCCACCGCGTGCGCCGCGACCGCACCCGCGTAACCGTCGAGGCCGCCACCGCCGACCTGCCGGATGGCACCGTGGTGCTGGTGGACAGTGGCGCCATGCTCATCGCCTCGCGCCGTGGCCACCGCTGGCAGCCAGCGGCCGGTGGCTGGCAGGGTAATGCCGTCCCGCTGCCATCCCGCGCCCAGGTGCTCACGCCCTGGCCCGTCGTCGGTCTTTTCAGCGCGGGCTACCGACCCGACTGGCGTCTTGTGCGGTAAGGCTACGGGTGGCCGGAGCCGGCGTGGTGTGGTCTCGGCCACGTATCCGTTAACCCGAGTTTATCTCGCGCGTGCCCCTCAGGCTGGGCAAGCGATGGGCAAGCAGAGTGCTTCGGTCTCGCCTTTGGTGTGTGGGCGGCGCAGCGCGACTATAGAGGGGCGCTCGGTTTTCGACCTCATCAAGGCCTCTGGTCTACGCGTGCGCGCTTGCCTTTGCTGCCGCCCTTGCGTCGTGGTTGAAGTTTGGCTTCAGCTTGGTTGTCGTCGCAGCATTGGAGCTCGTATTCGTCCAAGATCGGACCCGATCGCACCTTTACCAATAGCTCACTTAGGCTGCTGGCGACATATCTCAGCTCCATCATGCCCTCATATAGCCCCTCTACCGTGAAAAATTCAGTACCAGTGCAATTGCATACAAAGTGATAGCCGATACCATTATCGCCGAAGATGATATACTTTCCAAAAACATCATTAAAATTTCCAACATCCCGAAGAATTTCCAATACTCCATGATATTCCTTGTGATTGGAGAAGCGCACCTCTACTGCTGAACCAGCAGCGGGCTCATCAGTGTTACTTACACCGATGGCGTAGTCATTACGAACATCAAATAATACGTACATTTCCCTCAGCTCGCTCGGGAAGGCGCAGCCGATAGTCTTCTCCATCTCCTCAAGCTCTCCGGCAGCCAAGGATCGATAAAGCTTCATCGATCCAAGAATTGACCGGGCATCTTCGCTAAGTCTCATAATTTGCCTATTCACCGTTCGCGCCAAATCTGGGCGATGCGTGGCCTGCAGGCGCATTTTTGGATGGCGCGCTATTGCGTCATGTCCGCCAAGAGATCCTGCCGACGCGATATCGGTGACGAGATCGCCGCGATCAGCCGATCTCGCCCGGTGCCGGTTTCTCAAGGTTGTCGAGCTGCGGCAGGCCGGTCACGTGGAAGCCGCCGTCGACGAAGATCAGGTCGCCCGTGGTGGAGGCACCGAGATCGGACAGCAGATACAGCGCCGCGCCGCCCACATCCTGCAGCCGGGCGTTGTTGCGGAGCGGTGCGTTGTCCTGCGTCGCCTTGAAGACGCGCCGCGCACCGCCGACTGCCGAGCCCGCCAGCGTGCGCATCGGTCCCGGGCTGATCGCGTTCACCCGGATCCCGTCGGGGCCGAGATCATTGGCGAGATAGCGCACCGAGGCCTCGAGCGCCGCCTTTGCCACGCCCATGACGTTGTAGTTGGGCAGCACCCGGGTCGAACCGAGATAGGTCATGGTGATCAGCGCGCCGCCCTCGGTCATCAAGGGCGCGGCCCGGCGGGTCACATCGACGAAGGAGAAGCACGAGATGTCCATCGTGCGCAGGAAATTGTCGCGAGAGGTGTCGGCGAAACGCCCCGTCAGCTCGGTCTTGTCCGAGAAGGCGATGGCATGGACCACGAAATCCAGACGGCCCCAGGCCTCGCCGATGGTCGCGAACACGGCATCCATCGAGGCATCGTCGGTCACGTCGGCGTTCATCAGGACCGAGGCGCCGACGCTCTCGGCCAGTGGGCGCACGCGCTTCTCGAAGGCCGCGCCCTGATAGGTGAAGGCCAGTTCTGCACCGTGGCTGGCCAGCATCTCGGCCACGCCCCAGGCGATGGAATGGTCGTTCGCGACCCCCATTATTAGCCCGCGCTTACCCGCCATAAGCCCCGGCATGAGAGGCGCGGTCCCGGCTTTGCTGTCGCCTTCCATCACGCTCTCCCTCAGTCGCCGGTGTAGCGGCTGACCGCCAGCGTCGCGTTGGTGCCGCCGAAGCCGAAGCTGTTGGACATGACCGTATCGAGCCCCGCGTTATCGACGCGCGTCGTGACTGGGGCGGTCCCCTCGAAGCCGGGGTCCAGCGCCTCGACATTGGCGGAGGCGGCGACGTAATCGCCCTTCATCATCAAGAGGCAGTAGATCGTCTCCTGCACGCCGGTCGCGCCCAGCGAATGGCCGGTCAGCGATTTGGTCGAGGAGAAATGCGGCATTGCCGCCGGATCGCCCGTCTCGGGGTCGGCGCCGAACACCTCGCGGAGCGCCGCGACCTCCTTGGTGTCGCCAACCGGGGTCGAGGTGCCGTGGGTGTTGACGTAGCTGACCTTGCGATCGCCGAGCGTCCTCATCGCCATCTTCATGCAGCGCACCGCGCCTTCGCCCGAGGGGGCTACCATGTCGTAGCCGTCAGAATTGGCGCCATAGCCGGTGACCTCGCCATAGATCGTCGCACCGCGTGCCTTGGCCCGGTCCAGCGCCTCCAGCACCACGACACCGGCGCCGCCGGCGATGACGAAGCCGTCGCGATCCTTGTCATAGGCGCGCGACGCGCGGTCGGGCGCGTCGTTGAATTTCGAGCTCATCGCGCCCATCGCGTCGAACAGGCAGGACAGTGTCCAGTCCAATTCCTCACCGCCGCCAGCGAAGATCACGTCCTGCTTGCCCCAGGCGATCTGCTCATAGGCGTTGCCGATGCAATGGGCCGAGGTCGAGCAGGCCGAGGTGATCGAGTAGTTGAGCCCCTTGATCTTGAAGGGCGTGGCGAGCGTTGCCGAGTTGGTGGAGCTCATCGTGCGCGGCACCATCAGCGGGCCCATCTTGCGCGGGCCTTTGGCCTTGGTGATCGTCGCCGCGTCGAACAGGTTTTTGGTGGACGGCCCGCCCGAGCCCATCACCAGACCGGTCATCTCGTGGCTCACTTCGTCCTCGGCCAGGCCCGCATCGGCGATAGCCTGGGTCATGGCGATATGGTTCCAGGCCGCGCCATCGCCCATGAAGCGGCGGACGCGTTTGTCGACATGCGCCTCCACATCGACATCGGGCTTGCCGTGGACATGGCAGCGAAAGCCGAGCTCGGCATATTCCGGCGCGTGCACGATGCCCGACCGTCCCTCGCGGAGCGACGTGTCGACGGCGGCGGCATCGGCGCCGATGGACGAGACGATCCCGATCCCGGTGATGACCACGCGGCGCATGGGCTTCTCCCTCGTGCGGTTGTCGGCCGGGCGCGCTTGACCCGTCAGGCCGGGGGCTCAGGCGGGCGCGGCGGCATCCATGAACAGGCCGACGCGCATATCCTCGGTCGTGTAGATCACCTCGCCATCGGCTTCCATCGTGCCGTTGGCGATCCCGAGCTTGAGCTTACGGTCGATCACCCGGGTCATGTTGACGGTGTAGCGCACCAGGCGCTTGTCGGGCGTGACCATGCCGGTGAACTTCACGGCACCGACGCCGAGCGCGCGGCCCCGCCCCGGCATGCCCTTCCAGCCGAGCCAGAAGCCGGTCAGTTGCCAGAGTGCATCGAGCCCGAGACATCCCGGCATCACCGGATCGCCGAGGAAGTGGCATTTGAAGAACCAAAGATCGTCCTTCACATCCAACTCGGCCACGACCTGGCCCTTGCCGTCAGGCCCGCCGTCCTCGGTGATCGAGGTCACGCGGTCGACCATCAACATCGGCGGGGCCGGCAGTTGCGCGTTGCCGGGCCCGAACAGCTTTCCCTCCGCACAGCGGATCAGGTCATCATAGCCATAGGAGTTGGGGCGCGCCGTCATTGGGCGATCCTCGCGAGCTTGTTTCGCGGGCACCTAGCACCGCCCAAGCCCTTGCGGCAAGGGCAGGCCCGAAGCGCGCCGCCGCCTTCCTTTGCGCCTATCGCAGCCCGTGCGGTACTCACCCCCGGCGATCAACGCGGGCAACACCCCCGGCAACACCCCGGGCAATCAGCTATCGGCGATTACTTGCCAAGATGGGCCGCGGCCATCGGGAAGGCCGACAGCAGCACCCCGTTCTTCACCTTGCCCCAGAAGGCGACGTCGTTGCTGTTCTTGCTGCGGTAGTTCTTGAGCGCATAGGTCTTCTTGATGATCGAGTGAAACGAGCCCGCATTGCCATCGATGGTGATCAGCTGGTGCTGCACTTTATCCACGATGATGAAGTGATGGTTGTCCACCCCCGGGTCGATCACCCCGATATCGCCGGGCTGCACCTCGGATGGTGACACCAGTCTGAGCGGCATCGGCTTGTCCGGCTTCTCCCCCATCTTTGGCGCCAGACCGGCGAGGCTGCCCGTCGTGCTCCAGTCCGGCAGGCGCAGCCCGGCCAGCCGCAGCATCGCAAGCGCGAAGATCCCGCAATAGCTCGGCAGGTCGCTGTTGCGGTTGTCGGCGTAATGCCGTTCGTCGCATTCCTTCATCGAGTAGCCTTTGCTGATCCACATCGCCTGTTTGCGATGCTCGGCCTTGGCGCCCGCGATAGTAAACAGGTGCAGCAACTGCACCCCACCCTGGCGCAGGCGCGTCTCCTCGTCGGCGAAGTAGCGGACGGCGATATTGGGTTGCGGCGGCTTCGGTGCTGTCTTGGCGTCGTTCGGCCAGCCCCAGGCGGCGAGATACGCGCGGGCCTGCTGCATGATCGCCTCGCGGATCTGCCTCTCGTACTCGCTCGGCACGCGGGAGCGGGCATGGTCCAACATGTCGAAATAGGGTTTCAGCAGGGCCAGGGTTTTCCAGCCCACGATCCCGTCGGGCGTTTCGCCGCCCGCGTACTGTGCCTTGACGACCCGACCATGCGTCTTGATGCCGAACAGGCCGTCGGGCACCAGTGGCGCGCCGGTCGGCATCAGGTTGAGCACTGTCTGCAGGGTCTTCACCCTGTCTCCGGTCGAGCCGAAACGCAGCATCGGGCGCTCCTGTCATCAAGCAGCCCTATGGTAACACGCGTGCCCAATGCCTACGTAGGGTAAAGGTGCTCGCCAGTTGATACCTTGTGGTGGTGGGCGAAGCGCTGTTGATGGCGCGCGGGGTCCCCGTTACGGCGTTCTTTGCGCTTGACCGCTGCTTTATGCTAAGTCTGCACAGAGTGACGAAAAGAGTGCCCGACATGATACCCTATGCAGGTCATAAAGCGATGGATCCGCAACAGCGTGCGCGCGCGTGGCTGGCCACGGCCGACCTGCGCCCGACACGTCAGCGCGTTGCGCTGGCCGCCTTGTTGATGGGCGATGGCTGCAACCGTCACGTGACGGCGGAATGGCTGTACGAAGCGGCTGGAGCGGCGGGCGAAAGGGTGTCGCTTGCGACCGTCTACAATACGCTTCGCAGCTTTACCGAGGCCGGGCTGATCGTCGAGATCATGGTCGATGGCAGCCGCAGCTACTTCGACACCGATGTCAGCGATCATGCCCATTATTTCTGGGAAGACGACGGCGCACTGACCGACGCGCCCGATGATGCCGTTCGGGTGGAACGTCTGGCACCCGCGCCCGACGGAGCCGAGATCTCCAAGATCGATGTGGTGATCCGCCTGCGCCGCACCTGATCGGTGCGGTGAACCCGCGAGAGCTGGATTTCTCCACGACAGCGCGCCTGTCAGCGTGGCCAGAGCTCGCCCTGGTCCACACCCCAGATCGCCGTCTTCGGCAGCCAGCCCGAGGCGACGTCGGTCTCGATCTCGCACCAATCGCGCGTGCATTGGCGCAGATCCGCCACGACACCCTCGCTCGCCTTGGCGCGCAGGCGGCCGTCATCCTCGGGACGGGCACGCAGCGGCACCATGCCCTCGGTCACCAGCACGGTGCGCCTGCCCGTGACGAGGGCGTGAAACACCCAACCGGTGGCTCCGTCGCTGTCGATGATCTGGCGCCAGTCGCCGAACTCGCCGACGATCCGCACGGGCAGGGCGCTTCGCTGGAACACCCAGTCGATCCGGTAGTTGAGACCCGGGCCACGGCGTACATTGATCTTGCGCGCCCTGAGCGAGACATAGCGTGGCATCGGCAGCTTGGTCACCGGCCCCACGCCGTAGCCCGCCATGCCGCCGGGACCGCCCGCCCCGGGTAGCGTCGGCGCCTGGCTGCTGAGGCCCGTTGTCAACCCACCGGTCAGTCCACCCGTCTGTGCCGCGGCGCCGGCAGCGCCCATGCAAAGCGCTACGGCGAGCGCCAGAAAGCGCCCGCCCTGCATGCCGCGACCAGAGGTCATGACCTTCCCCATCGAAACCTGTCCCCAGCGCGCCGGCACCCCTTCAATCCGGCAGCGCAACAATCTAACAACAGCGCGGCGCGACTTGGAAGGGAAAGCCGATGACCCGCACCCGACTTAGCGTTGTTGTGACGCGAAAACTGCCCGAACCCGTCGAAACGCGGTTGCGCGAGCTCTTCGAAGTCCGGCTGAGCGACGATGACGATCCTCTGCATTTTGAGGCACTTGCGGAGGCCATGGCCACGGCGGACGTGCTTGTGCCCACGGTGACCGACCGGATCGACGGCAGGCTGCTGGCGCGGGCCGGTGAGCGTCTCAAGCTGATCGCCAATTACGGCGCCGGCGTGGACCATATCGATGTCGAGACAGCCCGGTCCCGCGGTATCCTCGTTTCGAACACACCCGGTGTCCTGACCGAGGACACGGCCGACATGACCATGGCGTTGATTCTGGCGGTGCCCAGGCGGATGGCCGAGGGGGTCGAGCTGATGCAGTCGGGCGATTGGAGCGGTTGGACGCCGACGGCACTGTCGGGCCGGCGCATCTGGGGCAAACGACTGGGTATTGTCGGCATGGGGCGGATCGGGCAGGCGGTGGCGCGCCGGGCCCGGGCCTGCGGGATGCAGATCCATTACCACAACCGCAGACGGCTGCACGCCGATGTCGAGAGCGCGCTCGAGGCCAATTACTGGGAGAGCCTGGACCAGATGCTGGCGCGCATGGATGTGGTCTCGGTCAACTGCCCCCACACGCCGGCGACCTTCCACCTGCTCTCGGCCCGGCGCCTCGCGCTGATGAAGCCGACCGCCTACATCGTCAATACCGCGCGCGGCGAGGTGATCGACGAGAACGCGCTGACCCGGATGCTGGTGCGGGGCGAACTGGCGGGCGCGGGCCTCGATGTGTTCGAGCACGAGCCCGGCGTAAATCCGCGCCTCAAGGGCCTCGCCAATGTCGTCTTGCTGCCGCACATGGCCTCCGCGACCGAGGAGGGCCGGCTGGAGATGGGCGAGAAGGTGATCATCAACATCAAGACCTTCGCCGACGGCCACCGCCCCCCCGACCAGGTCGTCCCCTCGATGCTCTGAGCGGTGCGCAGGCAGGTCGAGATGAGGATCGAGGTCGCAACGCCCGAGGATGCGGCCGAGATCGCGGCGCTGCATTCGGCATCATGGCGCGATGCCTATGGCCCGTTGCTGCCGTCCGGTGCGCTGCCTGCGAGGCTGGAGGAGATGCATCGGACCCTCTGGGCGCGGGTGTTCTCGCCCGAGGGCTCGGGGACGCTTGTGCTGACCGCTCGGCAGGATGGCGCTCTGATGGCCTTCGCCGCGGTGCATCGCGATGCGGATCAGCCAACGCTCGACTTCCTCGCCGCGCTGCATGTGCGCCCAGGGGCGCGCTCGGGCGGGATCGGCGCGCGCATGATCGCCGAGATCGCACGGCGTCGCGCGGTCGCCGAGCGTCTCTGGTGCTGGGTGCTCCGCGAGAACGCATCCGGGAGGCGATTCTATGCCCGCCTCGGCGCGACGGAGGGCAAGGCGCAGACCGTTCCGCTGACGCAGACGACGGCCTGCGTTGATATCCGGCTGGACTTTCCGCCATGGCCGGACCTGCAGGGGCAAGCTCAAGACATGATCGCCCGCCGCACTGGATAGTTCGAGTGGCCCGGCACGGATACTCGCATACAAAATGGACCAGGGACTCGGGTTTCTAAAGCACTATCAGGAGAGCTAAAGAGCTCATGTGTCTTTTGGTCTCGAAGCGATCAACATATCATGCTCGGTTTCAGAAATCATCCAGCTGAGATCTTTTGGTAGCACATGATACTCAACACCGGGCATCTCTCCGATGATTGACGGAACAAGCGTCAGGATGACCGAGCATATTGCCAATTTGCCATAATCTGGCTCGATAATCAGGTAAACTTCTTCTGCATTTGTAGGTGCAATATCAGTGATCGCGATTCTAGCGGTTGAATAAGATGACGTTATTCTTGCTAGGTCCAGGCACCACACTCGTGGATCTCCATTAACGAAAGCCTGTTGCACACGCTCCGAAACGATTGCTGCGGCGGCTTGATCAAGAAGAGCGTCGACCAAGCCTAGTGTCGAAAGAGCATCTTGCAGCCACTCGAATGGCGTTTCGCCGCTTACGTCAGACCAGTGGGACACATCCATGCTCTTCCAAGATTCGATGTCCTGAGGATGACCTCGATGACACTGAATGTCGTGCATTCAGAGGGTGGTTGACGTTGATCGCTTGATCGAAGTCTCCGATCAAAACACCCCACCGCCAGATTCTCTGATCAAGGCAACGATCGGCTCCCATCACTGCCCGCACCATGCAGGCCGGGTAATCCGGCACTCACGGAGACTGGCCTGTCGGTCGGCCGAGGTGTACCACGCGGGGGCGCTGCAGGGGTTTCCCAACGGAACCTAAGGGGACCCTTCCTGGCGCCTGGGAGGGCGGCATGAGCGCCGAGGACCATGCGGAAGAGCTGATGGGGCGTCTCTGGCGCGAGGGCGCACGCGCCTTTGCCGCCATGGCGGCCGCCGCAGCCAGCGGCTCCGAGGGCGGTGGCGGGGCGCCGCGGCTCGATGCGCTTTGGGACGGCTGGACCCAGTTTCTCGACGCCATGGCCAAAGCGCGGGCCGAAAGCGCAGAGGCCGGGGACGCCAGCCCCTTCGATCCCGCCGGTTGGCTGCGCGGCCCGGGCGATGGCGGCATGGCCGATCTCTGGCGTTGGCTGGAGGGGCCGGGGTTTGCCGATGTCCTGTCCGAGGAACGCCGCCTGATCCGCGAGACGCGCGAGTTCCTGCAATATCGGGCGGCGCTTGAACAATATCGCGCGGTGATGGGGCAGGCCTGGCTCCGCACCTTCCGTGCCTTTGCCGAGCGTCTGGCCCGCGACGAGGATGCCGGCGCCGCAGATCCGCGCGATGACGACCTTGCGACGGGAGAGCGGGCGGCGGCGGGTGCTGCAGGCGATGCTGCGCCCTCATGGGAGCGTCTCGTGGCGCTTTGGCGCGAGGCGGCCGATGGTGAGATGGCTGAGGTTCAGGCGAGCGACGCCTATGTCGCGGCCAACCGGGATCTCGCCTCTGCCCATCTCGCCCTGTCGGCGAGCATCCGCGCGCGGGTTGAACGGCTGGCGGAGGCGCTTGGCCTGCCCACGCGGGCTGAGGTCGACGACCTAGCCGCCGGCATGCATGCCATGGAGCGCGAGATCCGAACGCTGAAGCGCCAGCTTCGCGACATGGCAGAGGGCGCCGACAACGGTCGCGGCTATGGCGAAGGACTGCCACCGGGTAGGAAACCGGGCAGGGATCCCGGCAGGAAACCGTCATGACGCCGCCGCTCCACGGTCCCCTGCACGGGCCCAACCTGCTGATCGAGGCCACGCGACGCATGGTGCGGGCCACCGGAGGCTTCGCCCGCCTGCCGCCCGGGCGGCGCGCGCCCCCCATCGCCGAAAGCCCGGCCGATCGGATCTGGTCTTCCGGCAAGATCACGCTGTCGCGCTACCGCCCCATTGCCGGCGTCGACGAGACCGATCCCGGCGTCAGGCGCCTTGGTCCCGTGGTCATCGTGCACGGGCTGATCGGCCGACAGACAATGCTCGATCTGGAGCCCCAGCGTTCGCTGGTGCGCCGTCTGCTGAAGGCCGGCAGCGACGTCTGGGTAGTCGATTGGGGCTCGCCGACGCGTGCGGACCGGTGGCGCGACACCACCGATTACGCCGCCCATGCCCTGGACGATGTGCTGCGCACTGTCGCCGCGCATGTGGCCCGGCGGCCGGTGCTGTTCGGCGTCTGCCAGGGCGGGGTGTTCGCCGCGTGTCACGCAGCGCTGAACCCCGATCGTCTCGCGGGGCTGGCCCTGGCCGTGGCGCCCATCGATTTCCACGCCGACCAAGAGGCGCCCGAGGCTGGCCGGGGCCTTTTGAACCACTGGCTCCGCTCGCTACCCGACGATCTGCTGGAACGGCTGATCGAGGATCGCGGGCTGGTCTCGGGCGATCTGACGGCGGCGGTCTTCAACGGTCTCGCCCCGGCGCGCTGGATGGCGCGCTATACCGCCGATCTGGCGGAGATCGCCGATGATCCCGCGGCCCTCGATACGTTTCTGCGGATGGAGCGCTGGCTGTCGGACAGGCCAGATCAGCCGGGTGCATTGGCGCGGGAGTGGTTGATCGGTCTCTACCGCGAGAATCGTCTGGTCAAAGGGCTGTTCGAGGTGGATGGAGAACGGGTCGACCTTGGCCGCATCGCGTGCCCGGTGCTCAACATCCATGCCCGCGACGACCATATCGTGCCACCGCCCTGCACCACGGCGCTGAAGCGCAATCTTCGCAACGTCGCCTATACCGAGGTCGAGGTGCCGACGGGCCATATCGGCGCCTTCGTCTCGAAACGCGCCCAGGGCATCGTGGCGCCGGCTATGGTCGATTGGATGGAGGCGCTGGCTTAGCGGGTCCGCGCGCGCTCTCGGCAGCGCCCTGCCCGCCACGGATGGCGTGCATGTGAACACGCGTCGCCGCAGGCATGTCCGAAATCTGGTCTTTCACCTTTTTTCCGACCATCTTTGCGGCACATGATGTGGACGCTTTTCGGTGAAGCATGGCTGTCGGCCGCTTTCGATCCGGCCGAGGGGACAGCACTAGGAGACCGCCCGTGGCAGAGACCAACGCCCATGAAATGCGCCCCGACCAGGACAGCGGCGCGATGACATCACGCGCGCGTCGCGCCACTGGCACCCAGTCTCGCGCTGGCATCGTGTCTCGTCCCGTCCCATGGTGGGCGATGATCGTCGCGGCCGGTCTGACGCTTGCCGCCACGCTCCCCACGGCGCCGGGCGCCATGGCGCAAAGCGTTCCGCTGGCTGGGCCATATCTGGCGGCCGAACAGGCGGCGCGGCGCGGCGATATCGCGGCCGCGGCGGACTACTACACCAAGGCGCTGACCGCCGACCGAGGTAATGCCGCGTTGCTTGAACGGGCGATCCTGCACCAGGTGTCGGCCGGGCGGATCGAGACCGGCGTGGCGCTCTCCCGCGATCTGGTCGAGCTCAACCCCGAGAGCCAGATCGCCCTTCTGTTGCTCGCCGCCGATGCTTTCACCGCGAATGACCCGCTTCTGGTGCTCGACCTGCTCGACGCGCCCGAGAGCGAAAGCGGCCCCTTCGTCGGCTACCTGATCCAGGCCTGGGCCGAATACGCCGACGGGCGGCCCGATGCCGCGCGAGAGGCGCTGCTCGCGCTCCGCGATGGCAACACCGGGGGCGCGGCCGGGGCGATGCTGTCGACCTTCCATCTCGGCCTTTTGGAAAGCGCGCTCGGTGACGAGGCCGCCGCGATCGAGGCTTTTGAAGCGACCGTCGAGCGGTCGGGCGCCCCAACCGACCGGCTGACCCGTGTGCAGGCCGCGTCACTCGCCCGCTCGGGCGATGTGGAAGGTGCCATCGCGCTCATCGACGGGCGCCTCGCGAACACCCTCGGCGACCCGCGCCTTGAGGCGCTCCGTGCGGATATCGAGGCCGGTGAGATCCCCGATCCGATGGTGGAGAGCGGCCGCATCGGCGCTGCCGAGGCGTTGTTCGGTATCTCGGGTTTCCTGACCCGCGGGCAAAACGCGATCATCGGCCTCGCCTATGCCAGGCTGGCGGTCCACCTGAACCCCGACCTCATCGATGCCAAGCTGCTGATCGCCCATATGCTGCGGCGCGACAGCCAGAACGAGCTGGCGATTGCCGCCTACGAGTCGGTGCCCCGCGATGCGCCCGAGGCGTTGAGCGCGCGCATCGGGCGGGCGCAGTCGATGCAGGCGGCCGGCAAGATCGAGCCTGCGATCATCGCCATGCGCGAGGTCACGGCGCGTTTCCCCCGCTCGGTCGAGGCGCATTCCGCGCTTGGCGACATGCTGCGCCAGGAGGAGCGTTTCGGCGAGGCGGCGCTGGCCTATGACGCGGCGATCCGGCTGACCGATCCGATCGAGCAGCGCCACTGGCTGCTGTTCTACCAGCGCGGCATCTCCTACGAGCGCTCGGATCAGTGGGACCTGGCCGAGACGGATTTCAAGAAGGCACTTGAGCTCGAGCCCGATCAGCCGCTGGTGCTGAACTACCTCGGCTACTCCTGGGTCGAGCTGCGGCGCAACCTCACCGAGGCGCAGGAGATGATCGAAAAGGCGGTCGAGCAGCGCCCCGAGGACGGCTATATCATGGACAGCCTCGGCTGGGTGCTGTGGCGCACCGGCCAGTTCGAAGAAGCGGCCGTGAAGATGGAGCGCGCGGTCGAACTGCGCCCTGTCGATCCGGTGATCAACGACCATTACGGTGATGCGCTCTGGATGATCGGTCGGCGCACCGAGGCCCGGTTTCAGTGGAAGCGTGCGCTGTCGTTCGAGCCGGAGGCCGAGGAGGAAGCCCGCATCCGCGACAAGCTGAAGCGCGGTCTCGACGTCGTTCTGGAGGAAGAGGCAGCCGCTGGCGAGCCTGCGATCATCGTCGACAACGAGACCGCGGTCGGCGAGCCCAACGACGGCTGAGGAGTGACAGTCATCGTATCGGGCCGCTCTGCGCCACCGCGCGGGGCGGCCCGATGTCCTCTGGCGTCGTGAAACGCTCGCACTCCGATCATCGTTCTCTTGCGCCGCCGCCGCTGACGCGCGAGGGGTGACACGCCATCTGGCGGGCCACTTGGCGCGCCTTTTGGGTGGACTGGGCAGCATTGCGACGACAGGACGGGCGATGGGCGGCGGGCAGAGCGGTGTGGCCAGTGATACCCGGTGCGAGCCCTCCGCCGCACTGCGCACCCGTCTGGCACGGGCGAAGGTGAACCTGTTCCTGCATCTGCGCGGGCAGCGTGAGGACGGCTATCATCTGCTTGAAAGCCTCGTCGTGTTTCCGGAGATCGGCGATCGTCTGTCGCTGGAGCCCGGATCGCCCCTCGGACTGACGCTCGATGGGCCCTTTGCCGCCGATGTGCCACGCGATGGCCGGAACCTTGTGCTGGCGGCGGCGGCGCGGCTGGCCGAAGCGACGGGGATCGACCGGCCGCAGGGCACCGTAATGCTCATCAAGAACTTACCCGTCGCCTCCGGCATCGGTGGTGGCTCGGCCGACGCCGCGGCGGCACTGACCCTCTGCGCCGAGGCCTGGGGGGTGGCGGTGCCCAAGGCCCTGTCGCTCGCACTGGGCGCCGATGTGCCCGTCTGCAGCGCGGCGCCGCGCCCAACAATGATGGCGGGGATTGGCGAGCACCTGACGCCCGGCCCCGCGCTGCCCGAGGCCTGGCTGGTCCTGGTCAATCCACGCCAGCCGGTCTCGACCCCCGACGTCTTTCGCGCCACGACCGAGAAGACGGGGCCTGCCGGGCCGGCGGCGCCAGCCGAAGGCTTCGCCGATGCTGCGGCGCTCGCCGGGTGGTTGGCTGCGGCGCGCAACGATCTGGAGCCCGCCGCCATAGCGCTCTGCCCGGCGATTGCCGAAGTGCTGACGGCGTTGGAGGACGCCTTGCTGGCGCGCATGTCGGGATCGGGCGCGACCTGTTTCGGTCTCTACCCCAATGAGACGCATGCCCTTGCGGCCGCGGCGCGCCTGTCCGCGGCACAGCCGGGCTGGTGGGTAGCCACAGGCAGGCTGTCCCCTATGCACCCGGCTGAGTAATCGGTATCGCGGCTGGCCGCCTCGATACTCTCTGCATGGGCGCGGCGTGGATCGGCCCGGGTCTCCTGCAGGTTGCCGTTGCGCTGGTGGCAGGCGCCCGACCTTTGCACGGGCCCGCCATTCGCACCCACTGTTACGTCGCGCGGCTCACCACGGCGCCGGCAGTGTCGACCATCGCGCGTTTGAGGGGGCTGTCTTCGAACACCGAAAGCGCTTCGATGGCGCGGTCGATCTCGGCCCGGGCGGCGGCGAGCGTGGCGTCCAGAGCCCCGGTCTCGGCCACCAGACGGCGGGCGGTGTCGAGATCGCCGTCCTCTTGCCGGCCTCGCGCGATGGTGCGCGTCCAGAAGGCCTCGGCCTCGGTATCGCTATGCGCGCGGGCATGGGCGATGGCCTGGATCACCGGCATCGTCACCTTGCCCTCGCGAAAATCGTCGCCCGTGTTCTTGCCGAGCGCCGCATCTGCCCCGGCATAGTCCAGCCAGTCATCGGCAAGCTGGAAGGCTACGCCGAGCGCATCGCCGAAGGTCCGGAGCCGCGCCACGGTTTCCTCATCGGCCCCGGCCACCACACCGCCGACCTCGGCCGCCGCCGCGAACAGCGCCGCCGTCTTGCCACGGATCACCATAGTATAGGCATCGAGATCGGTCGCGATGTTACCAGCCGTGGTCAGCTGCAGCACCTCCCCCTCGGCGATCACGGCCGAGGCGTCGGACAGGATCTGCAGCACGCGGAGAGAGCCGCATTCCACCATCAGCCGGAACGAGCGGGCGAACAGGTAATCGCCGACCAACACCGAGGATTTGTTGTCGAACAGGATATTCGCCGTCGGCCGGCCGCGCCGGCGCGCGCTCTCATCCACCACGTCGTCATGCAGCAGGGTCGCCGTGTGGATGAACTCCACCGCCGCTGCAAGCTTGACGTGATTGCCGCCGCGATAGCCGCAGAGATGGGCCGCCGCCAGCGTGAGGATCGGGCGAAGGCGCTTGCCACCGGCCTCGATCAGATGGGCCGAGATCTCGGGGATGCGCGGGGCATACTCCGACGCCATGCGCTCGCGGATCAGGGTGTTTACCCGGTCGAGATCGTTGTCGACCAGGCCCATCAGCCGATCAAAGGGGCGCAGGCTGTCGGGCTGGCTCTCGGCCTCTGCGCCCTCACGGGCATTCGGCAGGGTCATCTCGGCTCCTGAGGGTTGGCGCACGGCACCCCGGGCGGTCTCGCTGTCTGCGGCAAGTCGCTGTTATCGCGCAAGTGTCTCGACGCCGCGCCCGCTGTGGCCTAGGTGCTGGGTCATGGAGGAGCTACTGCGCACCACGGATCCCACGCTCGTGCCCTATGTGGAGGCCCTGTTGTCTGGCGAGGACATAGAATGCGTGGTCTTCGACAGCAACACGAGCATCATCGAAGGGTCGATCGGGGCGATCCCGCGTCGGGTGATGGTGCGACGGCAGGACCTTTTCAGGGCCCGCGCGATCCTGCGCGATGGCGGGGTGGAGCCCTATGAGCGCGACGGCTGGCCCTGAGACGCGCGCGGAGGCGAGGATCGCGCGCGACCGCGAGATCACGGCAGCGCTGGCGGATGCGGAGGAACGCCTTGGTCCGCTGAGACGGAATCGACTGCTCGGCGGGCGTGTGGCCCTATGGCAGCCGGTGACAGGCTACCGTGCCGCGACCGATCCGGTGCTGCTGGCGGCAGCCGTGCCGGCCACCGCTGGAGAAACGGCGCTCGATCTCGGTCTCGGTGCCGGGGCTGCGAGCTTGTCGCTTGGCGCCCGCGTGCCGGGCTTGGCTTTTTCAGGTCTTGAGATCGACATGGGGCACGCGGCGCTGGCCCGCGCGAATGCGATGGCGGCCGGTCTGTCCGTGCAGGTGGTCGTGGGCGATGTCGCCGCCATGCCGCCCGCGCTGAAGGCGCAGCAATTCGATCACGTCATGCTAAACCCGCCCTGGCACGGGCCGGGGCCCGACAGCGCCACGCCCGAGCGCACCCGCGCGCATCGCGAAAGCAGGGGCGCGCCGCTCGAGACCTGGTTAGCGGCGGCCGTGGCGCGCTGCCGACCCCGCGGGAGCGTGACGCTGATCCACCGGGCCGACCGGCTCGATACGATCCTGGCGGCGCTGGCTTGCCGCTGCGGCGCCATCCGGGTGCTGCCGCTGGCGGCGCGGCAGGGACGGCCGGCGGGGCGCGTGATCGTGCAGGCCCGCACACAGCTGTGCACGCCGCTTAGCCTGCTGGCACCCCTTGTCCTGCACGACGGCCCTGTCCATCCTGGCGACCGCGATCATTTCACGCCAGCTGCACGCGCCATCCTGCACGATGCCGGCGCACTCACGCTGACCGAAGGGGAGCCACGATGAGCGAGACCGATGGCGGTGCCCGGCCGACCCTGCCGAATGCCGTCGCCGCCATGGAGGCGGAGTTGACCGCGTGGCGCCGCGACTTCCACCGCCACCCCGAGCTAGGCTACGAGGAGACGCGCACTGCCTCGGTCGTGGCCGAGAAGCTGCGCGCCTTCGGGCTCGACGCTGTGGCGACGGGGGTCGGGCGCACGGGCGTGATCGGCACGCTGCACGGTGCGGGGGGTGCGGGGGCCGGCGCTGAACGCGCGATCATGATCCGCGCGGACATGGACGCCCTGCCGATCAGCGAGGCTACGGGTGCCGAGCATGCCTCGACCAGGCCCGGCGTGATGCATGCCTGCGGCCATGACGGGCACACAACGATGCTGTTGGGCGCGGCCAAGCGGCTAGCTGAAACGCGTGCCTTCGAGGGCACGGTGCATTTCTGCTTTCAGCCGGCCGAGGAGGGCGGCGCCGGGGCAAAGGCGATGATGGAGGACGGCCTGTTTGACCGCTTTCCGGTCAGCCGCATTTTCGGCCTGCACAATTGGCCCGGCCTGCCCGTGGGCCAGTTCGCGCTGAAAGACGGGCCGGTCTTTGCCGGTGCGGCCGAGATCAACATCCATATCCGGGGACAGGGCGGGCACGCCGCCTTCCCGCACCACACCACCGATATCGTGGTCGCCACCGGGGCGCTGATCCAGGCGCTGCAGGGCGTGGTGAGCCGCCGGGTCGACGCCAACGCCACGGCGGTGCTGTCGATCTGTGAGGTGAAGGCCGGCGATGCGCATAATGTCCTGCCGTCAGAGGCGCTGTTGCGCGGCACGACCCGCGCCTTCGATAAGGGTGTCGGGGAGCGCATGCATGCCGAGATCGCGCGGATCGCCGAGGGCGTTGGCACGGCCCACGGGGTCGAGATCACGGTGGAGAAGGGCGACAATCCCTATCCGCCGATGTTCAATGATACAGACGTCACCGATTTCGCCGAAGGGGCCATGCGCCAGACCTTCGGCGACGCCTTTGTCACGCGCGGTCATCCCCTGGCCATGGTGGGCGAAGACTTTGCCTTCATGTCCGAGTTTGTGCCGGGGTGCTATCTGCTCTGTGGTAACGGCGATACCGCCGCACTGCATCATCCGGCCTACGACTTCGACGACAGCGCGCTGACCGCTGGTGTCGCTTTGTGGTCGGGAATCGTGGAGCAGGCGTTACCACGCGGCTAACCGGCGTCAGTTTTGCGGATGATCTTCTGTCAACCGAAATTGACGCCTAATTGCGCAAAAGAGTGACACCCGAAGGCGACAAAGAGGTGACAGGCGCGTCCTGCGCTGATTGGATGGTTGGGTTGTCAACAATCAGACGGGAGGTACCGCGATGAGCCTTGATGCACATGTCGTTCAGCTCCGGCGCAAACACGAAAGCCTTGATCGGATGATCGAGGAGGAACAGCGCCGCCCCGGAACAGACGACCTGGCGCTTACCCGACTGAAGCGTGAGAAACTGCAGCTCAAGGATGAGATCGCGAAGCTGGTGCGTCACTGACGCGTAGACTGATGTGTTCCAGATTGATGGATCACAGGGCGACGCGCTGCATCGCCCCTGTCGCGCGCTCTCAGGCGGCGCGCGACGCTTCCGCCGAGCGGCGCAGATAGGTCGCGAACCAGCCGGCCACCGTCTGCCCCTCCACCGGTGTGGCGGTCGAAGCAATGGCAGACGCCGCCTGTTCTGCGGCGATGTTTCCTTTCCACCGCAGCACTTCATACAGCCCGTCGGCATAACCGCGCGGGTATTCGGGATGCGCTTGGACGGTGACGGCCGCCGGATGCTCCGGGTCGCCAAAAGCGATCATCGCATGGGGGCAGTGCGCATTGCCGGCCAGCGTGGTGGCGTTGTCCGGGATCGCGGTTACCTGATCCTGATGGCTGCAATAGAGGGCCAGTTCGTCGCCCGCATCGGCCATCCATGACGGCCGCGCCGCAACCGCATAGCGATGGCGCCCAACCCCCCAGCCATGGTCGACCTTTTCCGCAGCACCTCCGAGCGCAGCGGCGATGATCTGATGGCCGAAACAGATGCCAACCATCGGCCGACCCGCGGCGCGGATATCCCGAATGAAGCCCTTGAGCGGCGCGATCCAGGGCAGCGGATCATAGACGCCGTGGCGAGAGCCCGGCAGCACCCAGCCGTCGCAAAGCGTCGGATCGTCCGGGATGTCGCCGTCCACTGCCGCCCAGGTCGAGAAGGTGAAGTCGGGCGCGACGGGGGCGAACATCGCGGCCACCATCGGCGGATACTCGCCCCAGTCGCCGACCAGCCGCTCGTTGACCCTACCGGTCTGTAGGATGCCGATATGCATGACCTCGCCTCCCTTCAGCGCCTGCCGTCAGGTACGGCGTGACCTTCGATGCGGCAAGAGCGCGGCGCGGCATGGCGGGCGGATCGCGGGCGGCGATGAGGGTGGCATGCACCGCGTCACTCCGGCATGGGGCGCAGATCGATCCGCCGGGCCAGCGTCGCGATATCCGTGACCTCCTCGCGCAGCCAGTCGAGGAAGGTCGCGATACGCGGATCACGCTCGGCGCCCGACTTGCAGACGAAGCGGAAGCGGCCGGGGATGGTGATGCCGATGGGGATCGGCACGACCAGCCGCCCTTGCGCGATGTCTCGCTCGGCCAGCGATCCCCGCGCCAGCGCGACGCCACCGCCTTCGGCAGCGCCGTCAATGGCGTGGTCGGCGTTGGAGAACCGGGGACCCCGCGCCGCCTCGGGCCGCTCGCCAAGCCCGGCGATCCTAAACCAGGCGGGCCAACCGAGATCGGGCATCAGATGCGCCACGCTGTCGTCATGAAACAGCGGCGCACGGGCCAGATCCTCCGGCGTCTTGATGGTCTCGGCAATCTCGGGGCTGACGACGGGCACCACGAACTCGTCGATCAGCACCTCGCTATAGACCGACGGGCTGTCGCCGATGATGCCAAAGCGGATCGCCGCGTCGATGCCGTCGCGGTCGAAATCCATCAAGCGCAGCGACGCGACAAAGCGCAGCTCGATATCTGGATGGGCGGAGGCGAAGCGGAAGAAGCGCGGCGCGAGCCATTTCGCGGTGAACGCGGGACCGGCCGTGACGGTGAGCGAGCTGTCGCTCAGCCGTTCCACCGCGCGCACACCCTCGGCCAGCGTGGCAAAGGCGTTGGCCGCGCGCGGGGCCAGCGCCTTGCCCGCCTCGGTCAGCGTGACGGCGCGGTTCAGGCGATTGAACAGCGATGTCGCCAGATGCTCCTCGAGAACCCTGATCTGGTAGCTGAGCGCCGCCGGGGTCACGTGCAGTTCTTCCGCCGCCTTGGCGAAGGACAGATGCCGTGCCGCAGCCTCGAAGGCGCGGAGCGCCGTCAGCGGGGGTAGGCGGCCATGCACGGTTCAAATCTCCTTATGTGAGCGCTGGACAATACTCGTTTGTCAGCCCGGGTAACAATCGCCATTTTCCTCTCCAACGGCGCGATGGTCGCCGGTTCAGTGAAAGGATACTGACATGACCGACCGCATCAGCAACACCACGCTCGACACCGCTCTCAACCAGCGGGCGCGCAACGCCGCTTATGCCCGTGCCCGCGATCTCCGCGCGGCCGAGGCGGCGCGCCTGATCGCGATCGCCCGCAAGGCGGTGGGCGAGGGCGTGGCGCACCTTGCCGCCTGGGTCCAGCGCCCGACGGGCGTGACCGGCCGGGGCTGAGAGGCGCGACGTGAAAAGGGCCCCGGATCGCTCCGGGGCCCAATGTGACGTCGTCGGCCCGAAACGGGCCGAGCTCAATCAGATGTCAGCCGAAGAACTGGGCGCCATTGGCCGAGATCGTCGAGCCGTTGATGAAGGACGCATCGTCCGAGGCGAGGAACACCACGCAGCGGGCGATCTCCTCAGGCTCACCCAACCGCCCGGCCGGGATCTGGCCGATGATCTTCTCGCGCACGGGCTCGGGCACGGCCATCACCATCTCGGTCGCGATGTAGCCGGGACAGATCGCATTGGCGGTAATGTTGGCCCGCGCCCCCTCCTGCGCGAGGCTGCGCACGATGCCGATATCGCCGGCCTTGGTGGCGGCATAGTTGACCTGCGCGAACTGCCCTTTCTGGCCGTTCACCGACGAGATCACGATGACCCGGCCGAATTTGCGCTCACGCATGCCGGGCCAAAGCGGGTGAACCGTGTTGAAGACGCCCGTCAGGTTGGTGTCGATGACCTCCTGCCACTGCTGGGGCGTCATCTTGTGGAACGGCGCATCACGGGTGATGCCGGCGTTGGCCACCACCACATCGATCGGGCCGAGGTCGGCCTCGACCCCCGCGAGCCCGGCTTTCGAGCTCTCGTAATCGCCGACGTTCCACTTGTACGTCTTGATGCCCGTCTCGGCGGTAAAGGCCGAGGCCTTTTCGTCGTTGCCGGCATAGGTTGCCGCGACGCTGTAGCCTTCGGCCTTCAGCGCCTTCGAGATCGCCGCGCCGATGCCGCGGCTGCCGCCGGTCACGAGTGCCACGCGTGCCATGGGGTTTCCTCCTTCGTCTTTTTCTGGAAGTCGTTCAGGTGACCGGTCCGCCGCCATGGCGCCCGGCGTTTCGTGTTCTGGGTTCAGTATCTGCCGAGCCTGATCTGCCCGCGCCCGACCGCCTCTCCCTCGGTGTTGAGGGCCGTCACCTCGGCGACATAGACATGGCCGGCGCGTCCCGAGCAGGGCGGCAGATAACCGGCCACCGCAGGGTCGCGCTCGGCCCGGTTGGCCGCGATAAGGGTCACGCCGTCCGGCATCTCCGCACGTTCCCCCGGCACCGGCGACAGGATGGCGACAGGGCCCCCTACCGCATGCGCGAAGCCGAGGATGCCATGGCCCCCGCCCGAGGAGAGCGCGGGGACATCGGTGTCATTCACCGCCACATGGATCATGTCGGTCGTCTCGGGCAGGCCGGCGACACGCAGGCTGGGCAGCATGCCCTGGCCGCCCTCGGCGCTGCAGTGCTGACCGTCCGGAATGCTGCCGCCCGTCCAGGCCGCATCGATGAATTGCACCGACAGCCTGACCGCAGGCGGCGGTGCGGGGGCGCAGGCCACCAGCAGCCCGGCGGCCAACGCCGCAAGGCCAAGGGCTGCGCCGAGGCGCGGCGCCCTCACCGGTGTCGCCGCGGCCCCCACCCGCATCAGGCGCGCTCGACGCAGAGCGCGACGCCCATGCCGCCGCCGATGCAGAGCGTGGCGAGACCCTTTTTGGCATCGCGCCGCGTCATCTCGAACAACAGCGTGTTGAGCACCCGGCAGCCGGACGCGCCGATGGGGTGGCCGATGGCGATGGCGCCGCCGTTGACGTTCACGATCGCCGGATCCCAGCCCATGTCTTTGTTCACGGCAAGAGCCTGGGCGGCGAAGGCTTCGTTGGCCTCGACGAGATCGAGGTCTTCGACCTTCCAGCCCGCCTTCTCAAGCGCGCGACGGCTGGCGGGGATCGGACCGGTGCCCATGATCTTGGGATCGACGCCGGCGGTGGCATAGCTGACAATCCGTGCCATCGGTTCGACGCCGCGGCGCTCGGCCACGTCGGCCGCCCTTAGCAGCGTGACCCCGGCACCGGCGTTGTTTCCCCCGGCCATCGCGGCGGTCACCGAGCCGTCTTTCGAGAAGGCGGGGCGCAGCTTCTGCATGCCCTCAATCGTCGCGCCGTGCCGGATGTACTCGTCCTTGTCGGTGACGATGTCGCCCTTGCGGGTGCTCACCGTGACGGGGGTCACTTCGTCATCGAACTTGCCCGCCTTCTGCGCGGCCTCGGCCTTGTTCTGGCTCTTCAGCGCGAACTCGTCCTGCTCGTCGCGGCCGATCTGCCATTGCTGGGCGACGTTTTCCGCCGTCGAGCCCATGTGATAGCCGTTGAAAGCGTCCCACAGCCCGTCGCGGATCATCGTGTCGATGAATTTGAGATCGCCCATCTTCTGGCCCGCGCGCAGATGCGCGGCATGGGCCGAAAGGCTCATGCTCTCCTGCCCGCCGGCGACGACGATCCCGGCATCGCCAAGCTGGATGTGCTGCGCGCCGAGGGCCACGGCGCGCAGGCCCGAGCCGCAGACCTGATTAATGCCCCAGGCGGCCGATCCTTCGGGCAGGCCGGCTTCGATATGGGCCTGGCGGGCCGGGTTTTGGCCCTGCGCGGCCGTCAGCACCTGGCCCATAATGGTCTCGGACACCTCGGCCGCATCGACGCCGGCGCGCTCGACCGCGGCCTTGATCGCGGTCGCGCCAAGCTTGTGCGCCGGGACTGCCGCGAATGCGCCGTTGAAGCTGCCAACCGCGGTGCGGGCGGCAGAGGCGATGACGACATTGGTCATGGGGGGTCTCCTCGCGTCGGGCTTGTCGGCTTTTCCGGGTCCTTCCCGGGGCCGTCTCGGTGGACCGGTGGCGCCGCGCCGCCGGTCGTTCGGGGCCTGCCCCAAGGGTGGGGAGGCGATGATCGTCGATGCCGCGCAAAAGCGGTTTCACGGCCGCCGCTTGGCGTCGTGGCGGAGTGCAACGCAGCAGCCAGCGGAAACTACCACCACGCACTGGAAGTGCTAGCGATACTTTTGGAAGTCCCCACCACGTAGTGACGCGTGCAGCGAAGCGCGCTACCACTGTGGGCAAGCTGCTTGGCGAACGCTGCCGACCGACGGGCAGTGGGCTGCGTTTTCGGGCAGCATTGATCGGCGCGCGACGGAGTGTCGGTGTCGGTTAAAGTAGAAAATAAGAACGGAAAGGATGCCGCCGTGGCTGAGGCGAAAGGGGGAGGCAAGCGCGCCTCTGGGACCGAAAACGGGTCGGCCGACCGTGTGGTGATAAAGAAGTACGCCAATCGACGTCTCTACAACACTGCTCGCAGTACCTACGTGACGCTTGAGGACTTGGCGGGCATGGTCCGTGAGGGTGAGGACTTCGCGGTCTTTGACGCAAAGTCGGGTGAAGACATCACACGCTCCGTCTTGACGCAGATCATCTTCGAGGAGGAGGCGAAAGGGCAGTCGATGTTGCCGACGAACTTCCTGCGGCAATTGATTCGTCTTTATGGAGACACGCTGCAAACCGTGGTTCCAAGTTACCTCGACGCCTCGATGGACGCGTTTTCAAAGAACCAGGAACGGATGCGTCAGACCTTCGGCACCAATCCGGCCATGCAGAACTTTGAGGCGCTGACCCGGTCGAACATGGAGCTGTTCGAGCAGGCGATGCGGATGTTCACGCCCTTCCCGGGCAAGGGCAACGGGGTCGACGCTGAAGCACCCGCAGAGGGCAAGAGCGAGGCCGACGATCTGGAGGCGCTGCAGAAGCAGATCCGGGAGATGCAGTCGCGTATCGACAAGCTGTCGACCGATCGCTCCTGAGCGCGACCTGCCTGAAGCCTCGCCCGAACGCGCCGCATGGCGTGATCGACCGAGCCTGACTTGGCGTCCCGCATGGACGCCCAGCCCCAACCGCCCCGCAGGCTCTCTACGCACCGTCGCATGACCCCGCTTGCCTCACGCCCCGTCTGATCGGGACGTTGCGGCCTTGGCGGTGAGGCCTGCTTTAGCGGAAGGGCTCGTGCAGGATGTAGTCAACGCCAAGCCGCCTTGCGCGCTCCTCCCTCTCCGGATTGTCGGGCAACTCGGCGACGATCGCAATCTCCAGTCCCTTGGCGGCTGAGAGCGCAGGGGCTGCGGTGGCCGCGCTTTTCAGCAAGCCTGCCTCGACCATCAGGAAGTCGGGCTTCAGACTGGCCAGCGGACCGTCGTCTTGGCTGAGGGCGGCGAGGCCCGTTTCGGTGCGCGGCCGAAGGGCGATGGCTGGCCCGAGACGACGCAGCGCCGCGACCAGTGTCACTGTCGTGTCAGCGACCCGGCGGTCGACCGGAAAGACAAGGATCAACCTGTCGAGCAGCCCGGGCACCATGGCCGACAGCACGCGCAGCCGGTCTCTCAGTCGACCGCCGCTGCCAGCAATCGGACGCTCGACCGCTAGGCGACGGGTCGGCTCCTGCGCGAGGACGCGCATGGTGGCGTCGAAAAGCGGCATGCCCTTGGCCCCACCCCGGATCTTGGCGACCAGATCGAAAGCGATGCTCTCGGGCCGGTCGCAAGGCGTTACCGGGCGCAGCGCGAGCCCTGCGAGGGCGGTGAGGCCCCGGGTCGCCGGCGCGGCCTGCCTGTCGGGCGATCGCGCGCCGATGTCAGCAGACCTGCCCACGGCGCCGAGCGGCCCGCTTTCTCGACCGATCTGGCGGAGCGGCGCCGTTCGGGCAGCGGTCAATGCCGCGCCATCGGTGGCTGAGGCGTACTCCATGGGGTCGAGCGTGATCGGGCCGCGGCCGGTGCGGGGTGGGCGACCTCGCGCGGCCGCGCCCGATGGTTTGCGCCGGGCCCGCACCACCACGCCGCTGCTGTCGCCCCGTGCCTGATCGAGCGCCCGGCTTGCCGTGGCGCCTAGGGTGACTGCCATCTGCGGTGCTGCGATGGCCCCGCCGATCAGGATGCGCGTGGGCGTCGCGCAGGGCGAAGGCTCGACCCCTGTCCCTTCGTCCTCATCGACCCGGTTCTCAAGCTTGCGCCGAAGCCGCTTGGCCAGACGCTCCAGCGAGCGACGGTCAGTGCCGCTCAGGCTCATGGCAAAGCGCGCGCGCCCCATGGGCCAGGTTATCGCGTCCTCGGGTACCGCTTGCCAGAGCCGCATCTCGATCGCCGTCCGCAGTGCCGCGGCGGCGTCTCCGCCTTCCAGCGCCTCGACCGTGGCATACCCGGTGATCTCGATCATCAAGAGGCCGATCAGCCCGTCTCGTTGCGGATCGGGCGTCGTGGCCTCGTGCTGCGGCCCGGCTGCCACGCCGTGCCATCGGCGCGCCTTCTCCGCCGTGATCCACTGTCCGTCTTCCCCCGTTCGCCGTTCCGCCCGCGCCCCCCGCTCGCCTCCCTGAAGCATCGTCATCCTACGTCCTTCGTCAGCCTCGTGACCGGGGTCGTCCCGGCGCGGTGGCATGCTCTGGCAATCTGGTGCACAAAAGGTGAACTCTCGCAGACGAGGCCAGCATGACCCCCACCGAATCAGACCCCAACCGTTGCGGCTGGTGCGGCACGGCGCCCGATTACGTGGCCTATCACGACACGGAGTGGGGCCGGCCCGAGCCCGATCCTCGCGCGCTTTGGGAGAAGCTGGTGCTCGACGGGTTCCAGGCCGGGCTCTCCTGGATCACCATCCTGCGCAAGCGCGAGGCGTTCCGCGCGGCTTTCCAGGGCTTCGACCCCGCCGTGATCGCCGGGTGGGGCGAGGCGGATGTGGCGCGGCTGATGCAGGATGCGGGCATCGTACGCTCACGTGCCAAGATCGAGGCGACCATCGGCAATGCCCGGGCCTATCTCGACGTGCACGAGCGCGTCGGCTTTGACTGTTTCATCTGGGATGTCGCGGATGGCGCCCCGCGGCAAAACCGGTTCCGCCGGCTGGACGAGGTGCCGACCGAGACGCCCGAAAGCCGCGCGCTCTCCAAGGCCCTCAAGGCCGAGGGTTTCAAGTTCTGCGGCCCGGTGATCGTCTACGCCTTCATGCAGGCCTGCGGCGTGGTCAACGACCATCTGGTCGACTGCCCGGCGCATGAGGCCTGCGCCGCCGAGGGGCGGTCCTTCGCGCTCGCCGGGTAAGCGGCGCTGTCAGTCGTCTTCGCCAAAGCGGCCAGCCACCAGGGTTCTGAGCGCGACGAGAAGGGCCTCCGCCTCAGCGCCGGCGGTCTCGACCTCGATCTCGGTACCGCGCGCCGCTGCCAGCATGAGCAGGCCCATGATGCTGTCGCCAGTCACGCTTTGCCCGTCGCGGCTGACGCGGGCGGAGGCATCAAACCGTTCCACCGTCTCGACGAATTTCGCCGAGGCGCGGGCATGCAGCCCCTTGGCATTGACGATCGGCAGGGTGGCGGTTGGCATGGGGGGTCAGTGATGCCCCGGATCGAGCATGCGCCCCGCGCTATCGATGTATTTCCGGCCGGCCTCCAGCGCCGCGCGCACGGCGTCTTTCAGCGGGCGCTCGCGGGATTTCGCCAGCTTGACCAGCAGTGGCAGATTGGCGCCATAGACGACTTCCGAGCGTTCCTTCAGCCGGGCGCCGAGGGCGAGGTTGGAGGGCGTGCCGCCGAACATATCGGTCACCAGCACCACGCCCGCGCCGGTATCGCTCTGGGCCACGGCGGCCCTGATCTCGGCCTGGCGGGCATGGAGATCGTCGGTCGGTTGGATCGCGATGGCGACGATACCCTGCTGAGGGCCAACCACGTGCTCCAGCGCGTCCTTCAGCGCGGTGGCGAGCCCGCCATGGCCGACGATCACGATGCCCAGCATGCCGTCGGTGGCCGTGGCGGCCGCGCCGTCGCCGGTCTCGGCGATGGTCTCACCCGACGGGTTCGGGCGGCCGTTCTGGTCCATGCGTCTCTCCTCCCGTTCAGCGCCGGGCCACCTAATCGGCCCCGCTGCCAGGCCGCTCGGCGTTCCCCGCCCGCGCACCCGCCATGTCGTGTTCCCGTCCGCCGGGCCGCCCTGGCCCGCGGTCAAGCTCCCGGTGGCGCACCGTCGAGGGCCAACCGGCCCCGTGAAGCGCTGAAGCGATGCGTTCAGTCACGGTGACCGAGCGATGCCGCCCGCCCGTGCAGCCAAAGGCCACCGAGAAGTAAACCTTCCCTTCGTCAGCATAGGCCGGCAACAGCAGCAGCAGCAGGGCGAGAACCTGATCGAAAAAGGCGTCGAAGCGGGGATCCTGTGCCACATAGCCCTGAACCTCGGCATGGCGTCCGTCGAGCGCACGCAGCTCCGAGGCCCAGTAGGGATTGCGCAGGAAACGCACATCGATCACCAGGTCGGCGCCCTGGGGCATGCCGCGCTTGTAGCTGAACGAGCTGACGCTGACGCTTAGCCCACGCGCGCCTTCATACTGCGGCGCGGTGCCGGCAACGACGGGTGCCAGGCGCTCGCCGATCTCGCGCTTCAGATCATGCGGGGTGAGCGCCGTGGTGTCGATCACCAGATCGGCATCGGCACGTGCCGGGGCGAGCAGGTCGCGTTCGCGCGCGATGCCGGTTTCCACATCCTCGGCCGGGGCCAGCGGATGGCGGCGCCGCGTCTCGGAAAAGCGCCGGGCAAGCACGGCGTCTTCGCAGTCGAGGAACACCAGCACGAGGCGGATGTCGCCGAGACCCTGCCTGAGCGCGTCGACGACCTCGCCGAAGCGCTCGGAGGCGAAACTGCGCGAGCGGCTCTCGACGCCGAGTGCAATGGGGCGGTCGCCGGCGCTTTCCTCGATCAACGCGCCGATCAGCGAGAGGGGGAAATTGTTGATCGCCTCGAAGCCGCGATCCTCGAGCGCATTGATCGCCGTGGTGCGCCCCGCCCCCGAGAGGCCGATGATCAGCACCACCATCGCCGGTCCGCTCGCGGGCCCCGCGCGGCCGCTCGTCGTTGCGTCTCTTCTCGGCTGTCCGGGCATCGGGTGGTTCGCTCACGCTCCGGCGGACGCGGGCTTTCGGTGGGCCCGCCGGGCCGTCACTCTGACGGCACGGCGATCGTGCTTGCAACCCTCACCGCCACAGGGCCTTGCTCGGCATCGGGCAGGCGCCCGGTTCGCAGCATCGCAATGATGGATGCGGCATGCAGGCCAGCCCCCCCGCCAAGGCAAGGCACGCTCGCAGAGGCGATGCTCAGCGCACGCATCGGGAACAGGCGCTGTTCGTGGGTGGCGACCGGCAGTGGTGTCAGATCTACGGCGAGCCAGATCGGCGCCGCCTGTCGGTAGGGATGGCGGAGCACACCGTGTCCGCGGATCTCCACGAGACCGGCAATCGTCGGTACGGCGCGCATGCGCGGTGGCCCGGCGCCCGGCATCTCGGGTTGTTCGATCTGCACCCGGTCATCGCCGATCAACGCGATATCGAGGGCGTGGCCGAGGGCGATCAGCTCCAACGCAAGACGGGTCTTGCCACTGCCAGACGGGCCTAGGATCAGCACCCCGCGCTCGCCATGGGCGCTGCTGGTCGCCACGGCGCTCGCATGCACGATCACCCCCGCGGCCACACTGTCGGCGCCGCCGGCAGGCAGGGGCTGGGCACCGTTCGCCTCTGCGCCACCGCCCGGCGCCCGGTTCATGTCGGCAGCTCGACGATAAAGCGCGCGCCGATGGGAGAGGCATCGGGGCCGGCACCGGGCACAAAGACGTTCTCGGCCCAGATCTCGCCGTCATGCGCCTCGACGATCTGGCGGCAAATCGCCAGCCCGAGCCCCGAGTGGTTGCCGAAGCTTTGCTCGGGCCGCTCGGAGTAGAAGCGCTCGAAGATGCTCTCGAGATTATCGGGCGGGATGCCCGGTCCCTGATCGGTGACGGTGACCGTGATGATCTCGTCTTCCTCGCGCGCCTGCACGGCGATGGCCGTCCCCTCCGGCGAGAAAGAGAGTGCGTTGTCGAGCAGATTGGCGAACACCTGGGCGAGACGGCCTTCAAGGCCGCTAGCGATCAGGCCGTCTTTCGGCAGATCGACCGTGACCCGCACACGCACCGCCTCCCCCTGGTTGCGGGTGACGCCGGCGAGGCTTTCGAGCAGCGTGCCGAGGTCGAAATCATCCATCCGCTCGCGCACCAGCTCAGCATCGAGGCGCGAGGCGTTGGAGATATCCGTTACCAGCCGGTCGAGACGTTTGACGTCAGACATGATGACATCGAGCAGGCGCTGCCGCTGCTCGGGCGTCTTGGCGTAGTGGAACGTCTCGATGGCCGAGCGCATCGAGGTCAGCGGGTTCTTGATCTCATGGGCCACATCGGCGGCGAAACTCTCGATCGCCTCAATCCGGCGATAGAGCGCCGAGGTCATGCGCCTCAGCGCCGCCGACAGATCGCCGATCTCGTCGACGCGACCCGTCATGTCGGGGATCTCGATTCGGTCCGGGTTGATCGGCCGCGCAGCCGAGGTGCCCATGGGATCGACCGCCTGCACCAGCCGCCGGATCGGTGAGGCGATCGTGAAGGCAAGCAGCACGCTGAGGCCGATGGACACGATCGAGGCGGCGACGAAGATCTGCAGGATCCCGACGCGTTCGCGCCGCACGATCTCGTTGATGTCATCGCCTTCGGTCGAGAGCACGAGCACGCCGAGCACCGACTTGAAGCGGCGCACCGGCATGGCGACCGAGACGATAAGGTTCTGCTCCGAGTTCACACGGACGGCATTCACCAGGTTGCCGAGCGCTGCCTGCCGCACTTCTGGGGCAAGGCTGATGCCCGCCTCGGCGATCTCGGCATAGACGGCGCCGGTGTCGGTCGGAAAGATCAACTCGTCGTAGAAGCGCTCCAATCGGCTGATCGGGCCCGGCGGGCGGGTCGTGCCGGGGGCGGCTAGCGGCGTCGCAACGATGGTGCTGGCGCCCGCTGCGGTCGAACGCGTATCGGCCACCAGGCGCAGGTCCGTATCATAAAGCCGCGCCCGCACCCGCGCCGGACGCGTCAGCGAGCCGAGGATCTGCGACGCGCGCTCACTGTCGAGCTCCGGCCGTTCGGTCGCGGGGACGATCTCGCCCTCGCGGTAGTCGCCGGCAGCCTCGGCGATGGTCACCGCGATGATCTCGCCTTCGACCGAGAGTGACTGGAAACGCTGTTCGATCAGGCCCGAGCGGAACTGGTTCAGCCACAGCACGCCAAACACCAGCACCGCCAGACCGATCAGATTGAAGAAGATGATTCGCCGCTGCAGCGATGAAAACGGAGCCGAACGGCGGAGGCCGATGATGATCCGCTGGCGCATCGTCGACGGCCGCGGACGGCGGTCGAGGCCCAGGATCTGCTCGTCGTCATCGCCCCTGCCACGTCGGCCGCGTCCCTGGCGATATCCCAGGATCGCTGCGGCTTCCTGCTCGGCCAGCATCCGACGTTCACCCGGTAAGGGCGCGTTCAGATGCTTCAGCGCCGCGCCCTTCAGTCGGGCGGCGCCGGCAGAAATCGCATCCTTGAGCGCCTCGGGCGTCACGGTAGCCTCGGTCTGATCAGCCTAGCAGCCTGTGCCGCCGGGCCAGCCCGTCAGCACATATCGTTATCGGGCCACCCGCCCAGCGGCCGTGCCCTTTCGGCTCGGAACCTATTGCTGGGACCCGTCTCGCTGGGAGCCAGGGCCTCAACGAAAGCGGGTCGGGTCGGAAGCCGCGTCGCGGCCTCAGACCTCCTTGTAGCGATAGCCGACGCCGTAGAGTGTCTCGATTGAGTTGAAGCTCTCCTCGACGTCGCGGAACTTCTTGCGGATGCGCTTGATGTGGCTGTCGATCGTGCGGTCATCGACATAGACCTGATCGTCATAAGCCGCGTCCATCAGCTGATCGCGCGACTTCACAAAGCCGGGCCGCTGGGCGAGCGCGTGAAGGATCAGGAACTCCGTTACCGTCAGCGTCACCGGCTTGCCATCCCAGGTCGAGCTGTGACGCATCGGGTCCATCTCGAGGCGGCCACGGCGCAGCACCTTGTCGGTCTCGGCCCGTTCGACGCCGGCATTGTCCGCCGGTGCCTCGCGGCGGCGCAGGACCGCGCGGATCCGCTCCACCAGCAGACGCTGGGAGAAGGGCTTGCGCACGTAATCGTCAGCGCCCATGCGCAGGCCGATCACCTCGTCGATCTCCTCGTCCTTGGAGGTGAGGAAGATCACCGGCAGGTCTGATTTCAGGCGCAGGCGGCGCAGCAGCTCCATCCCGTCCATGCGCGGCATCTTAATGTCGAAGATGGCGAGGTCGGGCGGCGCGCCGGTGAGCGCGGTCAACGCGCTGGCGCCGTCATTGTATGTCTTCACCTCGTAGCCCTCGGCCTCGAGCACCATCGAGACGGAGGTGAGGATGTTGCGGTCGTCGTCGACCAGCGCGATGGTGGCCATGTTGATCCCCTGATATGTCAGCGCCCGCGTTCTCTCCCCAACCCATGTTGGGACCTCATCCTTTACGCGCACGTCACAAAAAGCAGCGGACCAGCAACTTCTGCGCGCAAAAGATGACGGTAGTACGGCAGCGTTTCGTGACCATTGCCGTGTTTTCACCTGATTCTAGGGGCCTGCGTGCCATACTGGAATCGCAGCGCCCCCCGTTTCCGGGCGTTGCGCGTGTAAGTTGCAGATTTGAAACGCGCGCGACCGCGTCCATAGTTACCATTGTGCAACGCAACATGTCGTCGCCACAAAGGATCGCCGTCGATCATCCGAAAGTCAGTCTGATCCGCCCTGATACGGCCTTGTGGAGGGGTGGACGGGCGGCGAGAGACGGGTCTACATCCCGCACGCCGGGCGGAGGCGTCCGCGTGGCAAACCCAGCGAGGGCGTCCTGACCGGACCTACCGGCACGGCCGCCAAGCGCCCCGGACCGCCACGCCAGCGGTGGGGATTGAGCAGCACGCGGCCCCGGCCGCCCTGATGGACGGTCTTAAACGGGCCGACAGAGGGCTCGCCGGGGGTGCCGCCGCGGTGAGGAGCGAGAGGCGATGGATACCGGAACCGTCAACCCGAATTGCCGGCTTGAGGATATGGGCATCAGCGGTCTCGCGCAGGTGCATTACAATCTGAACGAGGCCGGGCTGTTGGAAGCCGCCGTGCGCCACGGCGAGGGTCAGATCGGGCAGGGCGGCACGCTGCTGGTCGAGACCGGCAAGCACACCGGCCGCAGCCCGAAGGACAAATTCGTCGTTCGCGACCCCTCGGTCGAGGCGGATGTCTGGTGGGACAACAACGCCGCGATGGAGCCTGCGGCCTTCGAGACGCTCTACCGCGATATGCTGGCCCACATGAAAGGTGGTACCTACTACGTGCAGGACCTTTTCGCCGGCGCCGATCCCGAGCACCGGCTGAATGTGCGCCTCGTGAATGAGCTCGCCTGGCATTCGCTTTTCATCCGCCACATGCTCCGCCGGCCCGAGCGCGCCGAACTCGCGGGCTTCCTGCCCGAGTTCACGGTGATCAACTGCCCCAGCTTCAAGGCCGACCCGGCCCGCCACGGCTGCCGCAGCGAAACGGTCATTGCCGTCAGCTTTGAGCGCAAGCTGGTGCTGGTGGCGGACACATCCTACGCGGGCGAGAACAAGAAGAGCATCTTCTCGATCCTGAACTTCATCCTGCCGGGCAAGGGCGTGATGCCGATGCACGGCTCGGCCAACCACGCCACCGGCAACACCGACGAGGCGGCGGTGTTCTTTGGCCTGTCGGGGACGGGCAAGACCACGCTTTCGGCCGATCCGGCGCGCACCCTGATCGGTGATGACGAGCATGGCTGGACGGACAAAGGCCTCTTCAACTTCGAGGGCGGCTGCTACGCCAAAACGATCAACCTGAGCGCCGAGGCCGAACCTGAGATCTTCGCCACGACGGAGAAATTCGCCACGGTGATCGAGAATATGGTGTTCGACCCGATCACCCGCGATCTGGACTTCGCCAATGACAGCCTGACGGCGAATATGCGCTGCGCCTACCCGCTCCACTACATCTCCAATGCTTCCGAGACGGGGTTGGCCGGCATCCCCAAGAACATCGTGATGCTGACCTGCGATGCCTTCGGCGTGATGCCGCCCATCGCCAAGCTGACACCGGCGCAGGCGATGTATCACTTTCTCTCGGGCTTCACCGCCAAGGTGGCGGGCACCGAGAAGGGCCTGACCGAACCGACGCCGACCTTCTCCACCTGTTTCGGCGCGCCCTTCATGACGCGGCGGCCTGAAGTCTATGGCGCGCTGCTTCGCGACAAGATCGCCGAGACCGGGGCACAGTGCTGGCTGGTCAACACGGGTTGGACCGGCGGGCAGCACGGCATCGGCAGCCGGATGCCGATCAAGGCGACACGTGCCCTGCTGACGGCGGCGCTGGATGGCTCGCTCGCGGGGATGGCGTACCGCACCGACCCGTTCTTCGGCTTCGAGGTGCCTGTGTCCGTGCCAGGGATCGACGACAGCCTGCTCGATCCGCGTGCCACCTGGCCGGACGCCGCGGCCTACGACACCGCCGCCGCGAAGCTGGTCGCCATGTTTGCCGATAACTTCGCTCAGTATGAGAACCATGTTGGCGAGGATGTGCGCGCCTGCGCACTCTCCGCGGCGTAACGCAAACCGCCTGACGCGGCTCACCAGCGGGGCTCGCCTTGCGCGACCCGCCAGCGGGGGCGCGCGGCCGACCTAGGCGCAGATTGACAGTCTGGCGCAGGCTCTGCATGGCCCGGTGATGGGCACAGGATATGCCATTGCCGCGGGCCATGAGGTCACCGCCGCCGCCGCGGCCGAGGTGCTGGCCGCCGGCGGCACGGCGGTCGATGCGGTCATCGCCGGCGCCCATGTCGCCATGGTGGCCGAGCCGGTGCTCGCGGGTCTTCTCGGCGGCGGTTTTCTGATGGTGCGCGAGCCTGACGGGAGGCTCGGCTGCCTCGACATGTTCGTCGACACCCCGGCGCGGCGGCGGCCCGATGCCGAGATCGACCTGCAGGAGGCGATCGCCGATTTCGGCACCACGACGCAGCGCTTTCGCGTCGGCGCGGGTGCCATCGCTGTACCGGGGCTCACTGCCGGTTTTGCCGAGGCCCATGCGCGCGGCGGGCGCATCCCCATGGCCGAGCTGCTGGCGCCGGCGATCCGCATGGCGCGTGAGGGCGTGGCCATCACCGCCTTCCAGGCGCGGTTGTCGCAGATCGTCGCGCCCATCCTGACCCATTCGCTGGCGCTCAGGGCCCTGACCTGCGATGGCGACGGCCTGCCGCTCGGCGAGGGCGCGGTATATCGCAACCCCGATTTCGCCGATGTGCTCGAGGTGCTGGCGCATGAGGGGTCGGCCTTTGTGCAGCAGGGTGAGATCGCCGCGGGCCTCGCAGCGCTGTCGCGCGACGGGGGGCATCTCGACCGCGCCGATCTGGCGCGCTGGCAGCCTCGCGACCGCCGGCCGCTGCGGATCAGGCGAGGGCGGGCGCACATCGCGCTAAATCCGCTGCCGGCGGTCGGCGGGGTGCTCACTGCCCTGCCGCTCGGCCTTTTGCCCCAGACGCGGCGTCTGCCCGACACGGTGGCGCTGGCACGGGCTTTCGCCGCGACCGCGCTCGCCCGGCTGGTCAGTGGGCTCGACGGGGATGGCGATGCGGGGGCGGCCATGCTCGCCGATCCCGACATCCGCGACGCCCTGGCGCCGGAGGCGCGTGGTGCCGCCGATTGGTGGGCTGAGATGCGCGCAGCGCTGACCGAGGCGACTGATGCCGGCGTTGCGCCCCGGGGCACCACGCATCTCTCCGCCATCGACGCGATGGGCGGGGCGGCGGCGCTGACCCTCTCCAACGGCGAGGGCTGCGGTCTGGTGATCCCCGGCACCGGCATCCAGCCCAACAACATGCTGGGCGAGGACGATCTCGTCCCCCCCGCGCCGGATGGTGGCCCCGGGTTCTGGCTTCCGGGCCGGCGCCTGGCCTCGATGATGACGCCCGCGATCCTCAGCGTCGACGATGGGCATCTTGTGGCGCTCGGTTCGGGCGGGTCCAACCGTATCCGCACGGCGATGGCGCAGGTCTTGTTGCGCGTCATCGACGCGACGCCGGCCGGCCGCCTGCCCGATCTGGAGGCGGCGATCACCGCGCCCCGGCTTCATGTCGAGGTCGATGACCCGGCCGAGCCGCCGACGCTTTTCTACGAGCGCGAGGGCCTGCCCGAGGATGAGGAGATGCGCCTCGTTGCCGATTGGCCCCGCGGCGATAGCGCCCCGACCGCCTTCGACGCGCCGTCGATGTTCTTCGGTGGCGTCCACGCGGTGGCTGGCCAGCCCGGCCGTTCCGCGGCAGCCTTCGGCGATCCCCGTCGTGCGGGCGTCGGCATCGTGGGTTAAGACGGGATGAGTGAGAGTGCGCGCAAGGAAATTCTGTCGCAGGCTAGGCTTTCGACATGATATTGCGTGTGGGTTGACGGGGTGGCGACCGCCTGCTAGCGCCCTTCGCAGATGCAGCAGGACCGAACCGGATTGACGAGGAGCCTTGGCCATGGATGACAGAGCCAGCGACCTGATCGAGCTGAATGAGGCCACGCCGGTCGAGGATGGCGATGCGACCACGCGCGCCGCGGCGCCGGCCCTGCCTGACGATCCCGCGCTCCCCGATCTGGTGGCCGAGGCTGCTGCGGCCGCGAGCGCCATCACTGCAACGGCTGCGACGCGGCTCAAGGCCCGGGTGGCGAAGGACGGCCGCGTCTCGTCCCGCGCGCTCGATGCCGAGCAGTATGGCGCCCATGGCCTCGCCTGGCTCGCCACCTATGCCGAGGCGCTGAAGCAGATGGCCGACTGGGCGGCGCGAGTGCGCGATGACGGCAAGCTTGGCCGGACCGAGCGCTTGATCCTCGCCGTCGCGGCCGGTGAGTACACCGCGCAGATCACGACGGGCATCCCGATGACCCAGGGTGAGATCGTCCGCCCGGGCGATCTTGGCCTCAGCGCCGCCGATCTCGCCCCGATCACCGCCGCGGGCCCCGCGCGTCTGGCGGCCGAGGGTGCCGCGATGTCCCACCGCATGGCGCTGGCCGAGCGTCTGGCAGCCGAGGAGGGCGCGGCGACCTTCGGCGCCTGCGGTCTCGAAGACGAGATGGAGATGATCCGCGACCAGTTCCGCCGTTTCACCGCGGAGAAGGTCGCGCCCGATGCCCATGAATGGCACCTGAAGGACGCGCTCGTCCCCATGGAGATCCTGGACGAGATGGCCGAGCTTGGCGTCTTCGGCCTGACGATCCCCGAGGAGCATGGCGGCCACGGCATGGGCAAGGAGGCGATGTGCGTCGTCTCAGAAGAACTGTCGCGCGGCTGGATCGCCGTCGGCTCGATCGCCACGCGCACCGAAATCGCGGCCGAGCTGATCCTGTGTGGCGGCACCGATGCGCAGAAGGCCGAGTACCTGCCCAAGCTGTCGTCGGGCGAGATGCTGCCGACGGCGGTCTTTACCGAGCCCAATACCGGCTCCGATCTCGGCGCGCTCCGCACCCGCGCGCTGAAGGACGGCGATGACTGGGTGATCACCGGCAACAAGACCTGGATCACCCATGCTGCGCGCACCGATCTGATGACCGTGCTGGCGCGCACTGATCCCACGACGACGAACTATAGCGGCCTCTCGATGTTCCTGGCGCCCAAGACGCGGGGCGACTGCGCCAACCCGTTCCCCGACGACACGCTGGCCGGTGGTGAGATCGAGGTGCTGGGTTACCGGGGCATGAAGGAATACACGCTGGCGCTGGATGGTCACCGCGTGGCCGGCGACACCCTGCTGGGCGGTGTCGAGGGGCAGGGCTTCAAGCAGCTGATGCAGACCTTCGAGAGCGCGCGCATCCAGACTGCCGCGCGCGCCGTTGGCGTGGCGCAGTCGGCGCTGGATGTGGGGTTGCGCTACGCGCAGGAGCGTGTCGCCTTCGGCCGGCCGATTGTCGAGTTCCCGCGCGTGGCGGCCAAGCTGGCCATGATGGCGGCGGAGATCATGGTCGCCCGCCAGATCACCTATTTCTCGGCGCGCGAAAAGGACGAGGATCGCCGTTGCGATCTGGAGGCCGGGATGGCCAAGCTGCTGGCCGCGCGCGTCGCCTGGGCGGCGGCCGACAATGCGCTGCAGATCCACGGCGGCAACGGCTTTGCGCTGGAGTATCCGGTCAGCCGGATCCTCTGCGATGCGCGCATCCTGAACATCTTCGAGGGGGCTGGCGAGATCCAGGCCCAGGTGATCGCGCGCCGCCTGTTGGAGACCGCCTGACGGCCTCCCGCGTCGGCCCCCGCGCGGGGCCGAACATGCCCGCCGTCAGAGGCGGAAACGCAGATTGACCGAGCCGAATTGCGCAGGCTCGCGCTGGTCTTTGAACTCACGGGTGCGCAGGACGTGGGTGTAAGTTACCTCGACGCTGCGGAATTGCAGCGCGATGCCTCCTTGGAAATCGCCGACCACGCGATTGGGCGTCACGCCGTCGACGCCGTCGGTGAAGGTGTTGCCCTGCAGGAAGATGTTGCGCCCGACCACCCTGCCGGCGGCACCGGCGAACAGATACCAGCCCACACCCTCGGTCGGCTGGAAGAAGCCCGGACCCGCCACGGCCGGCTGCACCCGCGGGGGCCCGTAGGTGTCGTCCAGCCGGTCGCCGAGACGCGCCGTCAGCCCGACCGAGGCGGAGGTGTCGACATTGCCGAGCGCCACGCTGAAGGAGGGCGCCGCATCCGCCTGCAGGCCGAAAACCCCCGGTTCGAAGTCCCACAGGAAGCGGCGCTTGCGCTCCCAAAGCAGCCGGAAGCCGACCTCGTTCTCGATCTGCGTGTCCCAGCCGTTCGGCCGTTGCGCCCCGATGATGTCGTGCACCAGCGTCTGGGCTTCCTCCGCAAGGCTCGCGGGGCCGACGATGCCGACATCGAGGGCGATGGTGTCGAGCAGATCGCCGCGGTCCGCGACGAGGCCCACGGACCCGTAGAGAAACCCGGCATAGGGCCGGTCGCCGGCTTCGGGGATATCCAGCGAGATATCCGAGGGCGTATAGATGTTCTGGCCGAGCCCGTAGGTCACGTACCAGTCATCCGCGTCGGTCAGCCAGCCGAGGCCGCGCCGCGCGGTCCGCGCCCAGAACGGCAGATCGTTCCGCCGCGAGATCCAGTCGACGCGGATGCCGTTCGTGTAATCGCGATCGGTGCCGCCGAAGATGTCGTTCTCGAAGGTGGCGCTGATGAACCCGCCGGCCGAGACCGGATGCGGTGCGGCGCGGTCGGGCGTGTCGGCCTCGTCGGCCCGCACGGTGGCGGACCAGGCAAGCAGTACACTCACGGCGAGGCCTGCGCGGCACGCGATCTTGGCTGTCATTGATATGTCCCTGCCGATCGGCGCGGAGAAATGGGGGCTGCCGTCGCTCAACGCTTGGCGGGCGAGATCCGTTGCACCGGGGCGAAATCGTCTCGAAGCACATGTTGGGTCACAGCTGCCGTTCTTTCGGCAGGTTGGCGACGGAGCGCGGTAGTGACGGCCGCGCCTGCGACGCCTTCCCAGGCGCCAGGGCGCGGTCGATGTCCGACGCCAGATCGCCGCCGTTACCGGGCAGCCTGTCCCTCGCGGAAGCCCTGGTCATAGGCCGCCTGCTTGTCCTTCTGCACCCGGTCGACGACCAGGCCCCCCAACAGCCCCGTGCCCGCACCGATGGCCGCGCCGAGACCGGCACTGCCGGCGATGGCACCGATCACCGCGCCGCCGGCTGCGCCTGCGGCCGAACCGGTGAGCGCCCGTTGCTGCGTGTCATCGAGGCCCGCGCAGCCGCTGAGCCCGAGCACGATGCCAAGCGCGATGAGATGTCTGATCATGGCCCGTGCTCCTCAGCTGCAGGGATAGTTTTCGGCGGCAAAGGTCAGCAGGGCGTCCATCGCCTCGCGTTCCGCCATCTCGGGATTGGCGTCGACCCAGCTGACAAAAGCGGCCATCACCACATCGCGGCTCGGCAGCGGGTCGATCCCCGCGACACAGTAGATCCCCTCGTTCATCTCGGCCGCCAGCGCCTCGTGGAAATGGTGAACGCCCACGATGTAGCCCTGGCACATATGGATTGCCGCGTCGTGGTTTGGCGAGACGCTGGGTGAGGCGCAGAGCCGGGCGAGATCGGCGGCGGTGTCGATCATGAAATGCTGCTCGTCTGCCGCCATCGCGCCGCCGCCGGTTGAGCCCAACACGATCAGCGCGCTGGCGCCCGTCTGCCGCGCAGCCCTTCGTAGCCTCCTCGAAATGCGTCTCATCTGTCCTCTCGCTCCCTGTCGTGACGCCGGCAACGCCGGGCCTGGATCTCGCCTGTCACGCCCCCCGCTCATGGCCCCCCTCATCGCCAGGCGGCTGCGCCTTCCGGCGGGGCCGATGGGGCAGGCGCCGTCGCCGTCTGCGACCCTGACGGGCGTTCGGCGCTGGGTGCCGTCAGTGCGGGCATCGCCCAGGTGACGAGAGCACCGTCCCAGCCTTCGGGCGGCGGGGCAAGCCGGTGCTCGGCGATGCGGCGGCGAAACTCGGCGGCGATGCCGGCCGGGGCAATCCGGCCGACCGGCGCCATGGCGGCAAGATCGTCCAGCAGCCTCTCGGCCCGGTCCCAGTCGCGCGCGCCATAGGCCGCGCGCGCGGCATCCAGCGTCTCGTCGAGCGCGCGGAAGGCCGGCGTCTCGGCCAAAGCCCCGTCACCCGCCACCGCCCAGACCCATTCGGGCTGGGTCCGCCCTTTTACCACCACGCGGTCGAGACGCAGTAACGCCACCCCCTCGGCGCGCGAGGCGGTCGCGCTGCCGATCAGGATGTCGACGCCGTAGCGCCGCGTCAGCCCTTCAAGCCGCGAGGCGAGGTTCACCGGGTCGCCGACGCAGGAATAAGAGAGGCGCCGCGTCGACCCCATATTGCCCACGCTGCAAAGCCCGGTGTTGATGCCGATGGAGATGCCGACGGGCGCGATGCCCCGTTCCGCGAACCCGGCATTCACGTCCTCCAGCGCGTCCAGCAGCGCCAGCGCCGTTTGCGCCGCCTTGGTCTCCTTGTCCTCGGTCAGGCGCGGGGCGTTCCAGAACGCCATGATCGCGTCGCCCATGTATTTGTCGACCGTCCCCTCATGCTCCAGGATCACATCGGTCAGCGGGGTCAGCAGGTCGTTGATGAAGCGGATCACGTCCTCTGGCGGCATCTTCTCGGTGATGGTCGAAAAGCTGCGGACATCGAGGAACATGACGCTCAGCTCGCGCTGATCGCCATAAGGGCTCAGGTGGCGGTCGGGGTCGGCGATGATCTCCTCGATCACCTGCGGGCTGACGAAATGCTGGAACTGCTTGGTGATCTCGCGCCGGCTCTTCTCGGTCGAAAAGTAGGCCGAGATCAGTGCCAGCAGGTAGGCGCCACCCGTGGCAAAGGCGATGCCGACAGGATTGAGTAGCGTGGCGTAGCTGGCAAAGGCGATCCAGGAGGCGACGAAGCTGCCGGCGACCGATGTCGTGGCAACCATCAGCGCAATGCCCTGCGCCTGGGCGAACAAGAGGGCGCAGACGAGGCCGCCAAGCCCGACGATGGCCAGCCGCTCGATCCCGCGCACGATATCGGGCCGGGTCAGGAACTCCTGCGCCACGATCTGCTCGATGATCTCGGCATGGACCTCCACCCCGGGTACCGAGGGTTCGAGCGGCGTCGCCACCAGATCTCGCAGACCCGCGGCCGAGGCACCGACGAGGATGATGCGCCCCTGCAATTCGGGCACGAGGTTCGGATTGAGGGCCGCGCCCTCGAGTATATCGCGCGCCGGGATGCGCCGGATCGGCGAGGCGCCCGCAAAGCGCACACGCAGCGTTCCGTCCGGCTCCAGCGGCAAGGCGAGGGCGCCGACGCGCATGCCGTCGATCCGTGCCCGCTCGCCCAGCTCGGTATTGCCGCCCGCGTCGCTGGCCCGCAGGATATAGCTGCCCGCGCCCTGCGCCACGCGCAGTGTCTCGAGCGACAGGCTCGGGATCACCTGCTCGCCGACACGGCTCAGCATCGGGACGCGGCGGACCACGTCGACCTCGGCCGGGGCAAGGCTGACCGAGCCGACACCGACAGCCGGGCCCGAGAGTTGCGGCAGGTTGACGATGGCGTTGGAGAAGTCGAGCAGATCGCGCTGCGCCTCGACCCCGCCCAGCATAGAGACGCCGGCCTTTACCGGAACCGCGCCGTCGCCCAGTCCGCCCGACAGGAAAGTGCCGAGCACCACCGGGCCACGGGCGATGGCCTCGCCGAAGATCTCGTCATGGTCGTGAAGACCCTCGACCTGCAGCAGTTCAAGCGCCGCGCGCGAGCCGCCCCCCCCGGTCGTGAAGAAGCGCCGGTTATAGCGCTGCCAGACCTCGCCGATATGTTTCGGGCTGGTGCGGTCATCCTCGGCAAAGACCATGTCGAAGCCGACGGCGGCGACGCCCGCACCCGACAATCGGTCGACCATCGCCGCCAGGAAGCTGCGCGGCCAAGGCCACTGGCCAAGCTCGCGGATCGAGGCCTCGTCGATATCGACGACACGCACCACGCCATCGGGCTCGAAGACCCGCGGCTCGACCCGCTGGAAGCTGTCGAACAGCGGATCGGCAACAGTCTCGAACAGGCCGGGCCGCAGCGCCTGCAGCACCAGCACGCTGATCACCACGGCCAGGCCAAGCAGCGAGGGTGTCAGGCTGCGAACGCGCCGTTTGACCCGGGTCGACATCACCACTCCCACGAAAACCGCCCGTCTGGCGACTGTCGGGCGCCTCTTGCGCTCAGGCCGAGTGTGACCTGCCTGTTGAGGTTCGGAAAGTCCTTGATGACGCTCCGTGACGCATGGGCAACGTCATGCGTGCCTTACAGAAACAGGGGATCGACACCCCGCGAAGCTTGGCGATAGCCTCCACAATCCTGCCACGGAGATTAACGACATGCGTCTCGTACGACCCGCGCTGCCTATGTTCCTTGCGCTCGCGGTCGGTCTCATGCCGGGGCACGGCGCGGCGCAGGACGATCAGGCCACGCTGCTGCAGCGCCAGGACGCCCTTTTCGCGCAACTGCTTGAGCGCCCTGACGATCTTGACCTGATGTTCGCCTATGCGCGCGTCTCGATCGAGCTCCGCGACTACGAGGCGGCGATCGCCACGCTGGAGCGGATGTTGGTCTTCCGGCAGGATCTCGACAACGTCCGGCTCGAGCTCGCGGTCGCCTATTTCGCGCTCGGCTCGTATGAGATCGCCAAGATCTATTTCGAGCAGGTCCGAGCCAGCGACCAGCTTGAGCCCGAGGATATCGCGCGGATCGATCAGTTCCTGTCCGCCATCGCCGCCCGCACCGAGCGGAGCGCGTTTTCGGCAGTGGCGAATATCGGCATCACCTTCGCGAGCAACGCCAACCTCGCGCCCACGGACAGTTCCGTGACCATCGGCGGCGTGCCCGGTTTCGAACTGGCGTCCGAGGATCAGGAGCAGTCGGATTTCGGCTTCCGTGCCCTCGTGACCGCGCGCCATGTGCTCGATCTGGAGCGGGCCAACAACGACGCCTGGATCACCGATGCGGGCGCTTTTCTGCTGCGCTATTTCGAGGAAGAGCGCGGCAACACCTTTTTCCTGCGCGCCCGCACGGGGCCACGACTGGCGCTCGGCCCGGGCCAGGCAGCGCCGAGCATCCGGCCCTACATCGAGGGGCAATATCTGAACGGCGATGACGACACCGTCTTTGCGGCGGGCCTTGTCGGTGCGCAGTATCGCCAGCCGATCGACGAGCGCTGGCGCCTCACGGGCGATCTCAATGTCGGGGTGTTCGAGTTCAGCGAGGGCCGCGGCGACGAGGACCGCGTCAGTGTCAGCGCGTCCTTCGGCGCGATCCACGCCGTATCGCGAGACCTCACCGTCAGCGCCGCCCTCGTTGGCGGCTATGACGCAGCCGACGCCGGTTTCAATTCAAACGTTGATGTCGGCCTGCGGGGCGGGGTGATCTACCGCTATGATAGCGGCCTCGCCTTCTCCGACAGCAAGTGGTCGGTCACGGGCTATGGCGAGGTGCGCGGCCGGTTCTACGACGAAGCCAATGACCTGATAGACCCCGACGAGACGCGACGCGAAGTCGATGTCCGCCTCGGCGTCAGCCACCTTTTCGCGCTGCAGGACGGCTTTGGCATCCAGGCCGATGTCGAGGGCTTCGTGAGACGTTCGAACATCCAGAATTTCGATCTCGACAATGTCAGTGTGACCTTGTCGCTCCAGTACCGGCTGTGACGGAGGATACGGCCATGCGCCAGATCGTGATGACGTCTTTGGCCGCTGTGCTGGCGGTTGGTGCGGCGGATATCGCAGCCGCCCAGGGCCGCATCGGCGCGGTCGCCGCCGTCAACCGCGACATGGCCGGAACGCCGCCGCAGCAACAACGGCGCGACCTGATCCTGGGCGATGACGTGGTCGCCAACGAGCTGATCGAGACCTCGCCGATCGGCAACGGGCACTTGCTCTTCGTCGATCAGACCTCGCTCGCGATCGCCCCCGACAGCAACATCATCCTCGACCGTTATGTCTTCGACCCCGAGCGGCAGGCGGGCGACGTGGCGATCTCGTTGACCAAGGGCGCGCTCAGGTTCATCGGCGGCAAGATCACCAAGGGGCGTGCCGCCACGATCCGCACCCCGACCGCGACCATCGGCATCCGGGGCTCGGGCGCGATTATCGAGGTCGCGGACGCCTGCAGCGGCGGCGCCGGTGCGTCTGGCTGCGAGACCAAGGTGACCGTGCTTTCGGCCGAAGAAGTGACCGTCGTGCGCTATGGCGACAGTGACGGCGATGGCGTGGATGACGGGCCAGGCGATGGCGAGCCTGCGTCGGGCGGCACCCTGTTCGGGCCCGGCACCGGCATCCTGTCCTCGGTGACGCTGAGCCGTCCTGGGGCGGTGGCCACCTCCAGCGTGTCTGAAGGCACGAGTTTTGCCGGGCTCGCCTCCTCTGAGGATCTGGCGGGGGTCATCGCCGCGTTCGAAGGCAATCGCGATGGCGGGGCGCCGGCGATCGCAACCACCCCGGCCGCAACGGTGCAGCAGCAAAGCCAGGTGGTCGCCGCCGTCAACTCGCAGGGCGGTGGCGGCGCCAGCGCGGCCCCGGCGCAGTCGGGCGGGGCGGCCGATGTGTCGGAGAGCGTCGCCGAGGATACCGGGGCGGGGGCCGAGAACGATCTCGGCACCACCAACCTCGAAGAGAACAACCTCTCCGACGCGTTTCAGTCCGACCCCGACGCGTTCTTTCCGCAGGACATCCCGAGCCCGGCCGACCTCGCCGAGCTCACCGGTTTCGCGACCTATTCCGGCGTGGCCGAGGGTTTTCTCTCGGATACCACGATACCGGGCGGCGATCTTGATCCCGATGCGATCACCGGAACCTTCACGATGGGATACGACTTCGATTTCGACGAGGGGTTCATCGACGTCGATATTCTGAACAGCACGTTCTCAACCGGTCTGACGGGCGAGATCCCCAACGATCCCACCTTCTCGGGCAGCGATAGCATCTTGGGCGTCGGCGGCCCCGACACCTTCTCGGCGAGCGGCAACTTCGTGTTCGACGGCAGCGATGCGGCCGGTGCCGTCACCGGCGAGTTCGAGATCGATCTCGTGACCCAGGACCAGCTGGCGACCGGCACCTTCGGCGGACCGCGCGACGACTGAGAGCGGCGCCGAGCGCCCCCGGCATCGCGTCTGGCATCCTTGCGGCGCGCTGTCGGAACCAGACAGGCGGGGACGCCCACCCGCGAGACGGAGACTGAACCATGGCCAGACGGCGCGGTGGATCGACCCTCGACAAGATCTCGGCATTCAGGCGCTCACGGCAGCCGGAGGAGCGCCAAGAGACGCCTGAGGCCGATCCCGCGCAGGATCCTGCGCCAGCGCCCCTGGTGCTGACTTCGGGCGACCCAGATCCGACGACCCCCGTCACGACCCCCGTCCAGCCGCCAGCATCCACCGGTGGTGGCACGGTTGCCATCGACCCTTCGACAACCCCCGTTGCCACCCCGACGACTGGCACGATCAGTCAGCCAACGCCGCCCGGCGTCGCAACGCAGGCGACGGGCCCTGTGGCAGTCAGTGTCTCGCCGAGCAGCACGCCGCCCCTCGCCCTTGCGTCAATCATCATCGACAACGGCGGCACCACGGTGGTGGAGGGCACCGATCCGCCGCTCACCGACACCGATCTGCAGGTCAACAACGACAGTACCCTCAACATCCTGAACGGTGGGGAAGTCAGGATCGAGGACCCGAACGAAAGCGCGCCGCTCGTTCTCATTGGCGTTTCCAGCCGCGGTACGGTGAACCTTCTGGGTGCCAGCGGCCCCGAACCAGCGACCCTCCTCGCCAGTGGTGTGGTGGGTGAGATCGCCCTTGGTACGGGGACCAACGGCTACGGCTTGGTCACGGTGGGCGACGGCGGCAGGATCTTGGCGGGCAGGCTGTCGCTCGGCCTCGGTGACGGCAGCACCGGCGATCTGACCATCGACGGCGGCGCGACCGGTGGGGCGTCTGTCTACGTGATGGGCGACTATGCCGAAAGCCCGGCGGCCGGCACGGAGGATGTCGACACCTTTGTTTTCGTCGGCAATCTCGGCGGCGGGGCGCAGGGTTTCCTGACGCTGGTCAACGAGGCCTCGCTCTACGTGGCGAATGCCAGCAGCGACGCCGCCTCCTCTGCCAATCGCGACGATGCCAGCGTCGTCGTCGGCAATCAGACCAACACCTTTGGACGTCTGACCGTCGACAATTCGACGCTGGACATCGTGAACAACGAGGCGCCGGTCGGCCCGGATCTCGAGGGGTTCACGGGGCTGCGTGTCTCTGCCGACGGCACCGGTGAGGCGGTCATCCGCAACAACGCGGTGGTGCGCATCGACGGCGCCAATGCCGGGATCGAGATCGGCCGGGGGAGCGGCTCGGGCTTGATGACCATCGAGAGCGGCAGTTCCGTGGTCGTCGACAGCGGCAATTATGGCTTCGCGGCCGATGCGGGCGGCCCCGATCAGGGCGCGTTTGTACAGATCGGCGGCGGTAGTGAATCCGGTATCACCGGCCGTTTGCTGATCACCAATGCGTCGCTCCGGGTGGAATCGAACACGAATTTCCAGGGTGATTATCAGACCGGCGATCTGACCGTCGGGAGAGACGGCAGCTACGGTGCCGCTTCAGGCTATGGCAGACTGTCGGTCTATGACGGCTCCACCGTCACTGCGGACGAAGTCGCCGTTTTCGGTGGCGGCTCCAGCCTCGTGATTTCCAACGGCTCGACGGTTCAGGCGCTGTCCAAATCCGGGGCGCGCTATCGCGGTGTCACCATCAGCGATGGCGCAACCGCGACGGTCTCCGGCGGCACGCTGACGTCGGGCTCGGCCTATGACCCGGTTGCCGAAAACAGCTCGGGGCGTCTCCGGGTTGGCTTCTCCTACGGCATCAGCACGCTCAACATCGACAACGGTGGTCAGGTCAACGCCTTCTTCGCCGAGGTCGGTCGGGACGAAAGCGGCAACGGCAATGTCAGGGGTATTCTGAACATCACGGGCGAGGGCTCGCGCTTCGTCTCCTCCAGCAATTACGGCAATTTCGACCCCGCCGCCGGCGAGGATCAGAGCGCGGCCTTCCTGCGCGCCGGGCGCAATGGCGGCGAGGGCCGGATCTACGTTCGCGACGGCGGCGAGATCGAGCTCAGCAACCGCGATCTGCCAAGCGGCGCGGCCAACCCGCTGGACGATGCGTTTCTGCAGCTCGGCCGTGGCACCGGCGCCTTCGGCTACCTGTTCGTCGGCCGCGATGGCAGCACGGCGCCGGGTTCCTACCAGTCGCTCGTCAATATCGAGATCACGGGCCCTGCCAGCGATACGACCGAGCCCGGCACCGTCCGCGGCGCGGGTTTCCAGCTCGGCCGCGACGGCGGGATCGGGTCGGCCGTCATCAGCGAGGACGGCCGCCTGCGCGTTGCGAGCGAAGGGGCTTTCGTCACCGTCGGACAGAACAGCGCCATCGCGCCAAGCAGCCTCAACATCGAAAACGGCGGCAGGCTGGATCTGCTCTCAACCGGGAATTACGACGCGGGCGCCTACCTCAACCTTGGCTTCGAGGCCGGCAGCTCGGGCGTCATGAACATCAGTGGCTCTGCTGGCGGTAACGACAGCACGGTTTTCTTACAGAGCAACAACACCACCGGCATTGGGGCTTTTGTCACCATCGGCCGCAGCGGCAATGGCAACCTCTTTATCGGCGAGGGTGGCGATCTCATCATCGATGGGGGACCGAACGAGTTTACCGGCCTAAGGCTGGGCGCCGAGGCCGGTTCTTTCGGCACGATCTCGATCGACGGTGCTGGATCGACGCTGAGCGTGCTGAGCACCAATCTCGGCGCCACCGCCACGGCGAGCGCTACGGCCACCATCGGGCGGGCGGGGACCGGATCGCTGTTCCTCACCAATGGTGCGAGTTTCGAGCTGCCGACGCTGCAGGGGGCGGTCTTTGTCGGGCGCGAGGCAGGCAGTATCGGCTATGTCGCCCTCGACAACGACGGGGCGGCCGTGACCTTCAACGCCGGTGGTCTGCTCGGCATCGGCACCGACTACGACTTCGACAACGACGTGTTCCAGACGACACAGGGCGGCGACGGGCGCCTGTCGCTGGTCAACGGTGCGGCGGTGACCGCGGGGACCACGGTGATCGGCGCCTCCGGTGAGATCGAAGGATCCGACGGCATCATCAATGGCGATGTCGACGTGCAGGGCGGCATCATCGATGTCGGCCAGCTCACGATCAACGGCAACCTCAACGCCGTCGCCGGCAGCGAGATCAATCTCGACGCCACAGGGCTGCTCTCGGTCAGTGCCCCGCCAGCCTCGTTCAACGTGGTAGGGACGGCGACGCTCTCCGCCGATGCCATCGAGCTCGACACCTTCTCGACAGAGCTGGAGGAGGGGCGCACGGCGACGCTGATCAGCACGACCTTGGGCCTCGCGATCACCGACCTGACGCGCGACAATCTGTGGATCGGCGATATCGGCTTTGTGCCCGACGAGGCTGCCGTCGTCGTCGATCCCGAGGATGCTCAGGGCCTGTTCGTCTTCAATGACGGGTTCGATCTGATCATCGAGACACTCGATCCCGGACAGCCCGGCGTGCTGGATGGCGGGGCAATCGACTTCACCGAGTTCACGCAGACCGGCCTGATCATCGACCTGCTGAACGGGACCGGGACCGTCGACGAAATCGCCAATGACGGCGCTTTTGGCGTGGGCGGTGGCGCGCTGCTCGGCGTGACGGATGTGACGGGCACGCTCGCGGGCGACATCATCTCGGTGTTGACCACCGACAATATCAGCGTCACGGGCGGGCGTGGCGACGACGACATCACCACGGGCGAGGGCGACAACACCATCAATCCCGGCCGCGGCAATGACACGGTCGACGGCGGCGGCGGCATCGACACGGTGCTCTTCTCCGGCGCGCTGGCCGATTATGACATCGTGCCGGGTGGCGCGACCTTCACCGTCACCGATCTTCGCACCTCGGCGAACGAGGGCAGCGACACCTTCACCAATGTCGAGTTCCTGCAGTTCTCCGACCAGACCATCGCCGCGCCCGGCGGTGGCGACCAGGAACCGATCACGACCGACGACACCTATGCTGTCACTTCGGGCGTCGCGCTCGATCCCGATGCGGCTGCGGGCGTGCTCAGCAACGATGATGATCCCGAGGGGCTGCCCCTTTCCGCGCAGTTGGTCGAGAATGCCGATAACGGCGATCTGACACTGAATGCCGACGGCAGCTTCACCTACATCGCCAATCCGGGTTTTGTCGGGCAGGACGGGTTCGTCTATGCCGCCTCCGACCCCGGGGGGAACTCGGCGCTTGGCACCGTGACGATCAACGTCACCGCGCCGCTCAACCAGGACCCGACCGCCGAGGACGATTTCTTCAGCACGCCGCAGGGCACCAACCTGAGTGTCGTGGCGCCGGGGCTGTTGGATAACGACAGCGATCCCGACACCGATCCGCTGGAGGTGTTCGGTCTGGACGATCCGACCAACGGCGTGCTGGATCTGGGGCTGGATGGCTCGTTCACCTACATCCCCGATCAAGGGTTCGTCGGCACCGACAGCTTTACCTACACGCTTAGCGACGGGCGTGGCGGCACCGATACCGCCACCGTCACGATCTCGGTCACCGCGCCGCTCAACAATGACCCCGTGGCAGTCGATGACGCCTTCACGACCACGCGCGAGCCGCTGACCGTCTCAGCACCTGGCGTGCTTGATAACGATAGCGATCCCGACACCGATCCGCTGACGGCGGTGCTTGGCACGACAACACAGAACGGCAGCCTGACCCTGCTGGCCGATGGGTCTTTCACCTACACAGCGCTTGGCAATTTCGTGGGTGTCGACAGCTTCACCTACACCGTCTCGGATGGGCGCGGCGGGGTCAGCCAGGCGGCGACGGTCACGCTCAATGTGGTGAATATCGATCCCACGGCCGTCGACGACGCCTATGCCACGACCGAAGACACACCGCTCACCGTCTTCTCGACCGAGGGCGTTTTGGAGAATGACAGCGACGCAGAGGGCGATGGCCTGAGCGTCGTCGTGGCCACCGGCCCGGCCAACGGCACTGTCGATCTTGAGCCCAACAGCGGGGCGTTCAGTTACGCGCCCAATGCCGGCTTCACTGGCATCGACACCTTCACCTACACCCTGACCGACGACTTCGGCGGCACCGATGTCGGCACGGTGACGATCACCGTCAACGCCGCAGCCAATAACGACCCAACCGCCACCGACGATACCTTTGCAGCGATCAGCGGACAGCTTTTGTCGATCGGTGCACCCGGCGTGCTGGACAATGACAGCGACCCTGACAGCGACCCGCTGACCGCCTCGATCGGGACGCCGCCGCAGAACGGTACCGCAACCGTCGGGACGGATGGGTCGATCACCTACACCTCGACCCCCGGTTTCGTCGGGCAGGACAGCTTCACCTACCTCATCGAAGACGGGCGCGGCGGCACGGACGAAGCCACGGTCTTCATCAATGTTGCCGAACCGCCCAACCAGCAACCGGTGGCCGGCGACGACGTCTTCAATGTCATCACGGGCAACACGCTGAATGTCGCGGCGCCGGGTCTGCTGGCCAATGACAGCGACCCCGACAACGACCCGATATTTGCCGTCGCCAACGCGATCACGACACAGAACGGTACGGCCACTTTCCAGGCTGACGGCACACTGACCTATACGCCAAACGCAGGGTTCGTCGGCGCTGACAGCTTCGACTACGTGCTGTCCGACGGCGAGGATACGGATATCGGGCGCGTCACGGTGAACGTCCTGCCCGTCGCCTCTAACGTCACCGCGACGGACGACTTTGCCACCATTCTGGAAAGCGGCGAGATCACGGCGTTCAACGTGCTCGACAACGACATCTTCACGCCGGGTACGGATGTCGCGATCAGTAACGTCACCGTAACGGGCCCGGCCGGCGCGGGCAGCGTCGCGATCGTGCCGAGCGGTACCGGTGTCGGTAGCGTGACCTACGACCCGCCGGTGCTGTTCACCGGCGCGGTCACGGTCGATTACACGCTGACCGATGTCACCGGGACCAGCGATACCGGCACGCTGACGATCACGGTCAATGCCGACCCGAACGCGCCGCTGCCGCAGAACGACGCCTTCGACGTGCCAGCCGGTGAGGATGGCCAATTCGACCTGTTTGCCGATAACGGCAACGGCGCCGACACCGACCCCAACGCGCAAAACTTCGCCATCACCTCGTTTAGCGAGGCGGGCAGCAGCGTCGACGTCGATCCCGCTGGGACGCTCACGCTGGCCTCGGGCGCAACGGTCACGGTGAATGCCTCGGGCAGCATCATCTACGACACCCAGGATGCCTTTGACGCGCTGCCCTTCGGCGAGACGGCGACCGACACGATCGATTACGTCGTGACCAATGACGACAATGCCAGCGCGACGGCGAGCGCCAGCTTCACCGTGCTCGGCCGCGGGCCGGTCACCGGGACCAATGCCGATGAGAGCTTCATCTTCGGCGCCACCGATGTCGATCTCACGGTCGACGGCCTGCGCGGACGCGATGTGATCGAGGGCGGTTCGGGCGACGACCTGCTGATCGGCGGCGGCGGCGGCGATTTCATCCGGCCGGGTCTCGGCACCGACACCATCGTGTTCGGCACGGCGGGCCGGCCGCTGTCCTTCGGCAAGGACGTGCTGATCGGCACGGCCGAAGAGCTGGATGGCGACACGATCACCGATTTCCGCAGCAACGACGAGATCGGCATCCTCGATGCGAATGGCGATCTGGTCGAGGCACGGCTGATCGTCGGCAACGGTCTGCTGCAGGTCGATGTCGGCGATGACGGCGTGATCGAGGCGACGCTGTTCATCGAGGACAGGATCAACGGCCTTGGTGTGAGTTGGACCGTCGATAACCCCTTCGATATCTGAGCCGTGACCCTTCGAGTTGCCCGCATGATCGTGACCCGCCATGCCCTCTGATCCGGGCGGGCACCCGCCGCGCTTTCACTTCATCTCGGGGCTGCCGCGCTCGGGCTCGACCCTGTTGGCGGCCCTTCTCCGGCAGAACCCGCGCTTCCATGCGGGCATGTCGAGCCCCATCGCCAGCCTGTTCGAGGGGCTGATCGCGCAGGTCTCGGCCGGCAGCGAGATGGCGCCGATGGTCAACGCAGCACAGCGTGCCCGGATGCTCCGCGGGCTCTTTGACAGCTATTACGCCGATCACACGGCTGAGGTGATCTTCGACACCAACCGGGGCTGGACCGCGCAGCTGCCCGCGCTGATGCAGCTTTTTCCCGAGGCGCGGGTGATTTGCTGTGTGCGCAACCTCGCCTGGATCATGGATAGCCTCGAGCGTCAGTTCCGCGCGAATGCCTTCGAGAACACGAGGCTTTTCAACTCGGCGGCCGAACGCTCCACCGTCTTCACCCGGACCGAGGCGCTGGCCGGCCCCAACCGTCTGGTGGGCTTTGGCTGGCATGCACTGCGCGAGGCCTGTTACTCCGACCATGCCGAGCGCCTTGTGCTTGTTGATTACGAGCTTCTGGCCAGCCGGCCCGCGGAGGTCATGGATCTGCTCTACGAGTTCATCGGCGAGGAGCGTTTCGACCATGATTTCGAGAACGTGGCCTATGATGCGCCCGACTTCGACGCGCAGCTTGGCCTCAGCGGGTTGCACCGGATCGACCGGCGCGTCGAGATGAAGCCGCGCCGGACCGTGCTGCCGCCGGATCTGTTCCGGAAATACGCCAATCTGGCCTTCTGGCAGGCGATGCCCGACAGCCGCGCCTTTCGGATCATCGCGCAACAGCCCGACGACGCGCCCGCGCCCGAAACCACGATGCCGGCGGGCGAGGAACCGATCGGCGGCGATGGCCCGGGTGGCGCAGCTTGAGCGAGCGAGGCCGCGGCCCTCGTCACCAGGGGCTAGAGACCCGACGATCATCCGCGCCTGCCTCGATCTTCGCCGTTGCGACCGGGCGGTCGCTGCGTCACCCTCGCGCTGCCGCCACGATGGGCGGTGCTGACGATGGCCGGAGTGGCCGAACCATGGAACGCAGTCATTTCCTGAGCGGCCTGCCCCCCGCTGCCCGCAAGCGTCTGCTTGCCCGTGGGCGTCGCGCCGTCTTCACCGACGGGACGGTCATCTTCCACCAGGACGATCCCGGCGACAGCATGCTGGTGATCGAGACCGGGCGGGTCGAGATCAGCTCGATCGGCTCGAACGGCCGGCGCATCCTGCTCGGCCATCTGGGGTCGGGCGATCTGGTGGGCGAGCTCTCGCTGTTCGGCGAGGCGACGCGGTCGGGTGATGTCACCGCCGCCGGGCCGGTAACGGGCATGGTGCTGACCTTCTCCGATGTGAAGGCCACGCTGACCGAGCATCCCGAAGCGATGTTCTCGGTCTTGCTCGATCTGTCGCGCAAGCTCCGCTCGGCCAATGCGCTGGCCGAGAACCGTGCGCTGGATGATGGCGCCGCGCGCCTGGCGCGCTGCCTGCTCGAGCTCACCAAGCGCTGGGGCAGGGTGCAGAACGGCGGCGTTGAGCTGAGCGAGAAGTTCCCGCAGGCGACGCTCGGCCAGATGGCGTCGCTCTCGCGCGAGAACGTCAACCGGCGCCTGCGCGCCTGGCAGCGCGAGGGCTGGATCCAGAACAACGGCGGCAAGCTGTTTCTCTGCAACACCCAGATCCTAGAGCAAATCGCCGAATGCGGCGACTGACGACTGACGACTGACGACTGGGCTACCGGGCGTGTAAGGCGCCGGCGACGGTGGTGACGCGCACCGTCGCCGGCGATCAAGCGGTGCCCGCGCCAGACGCAAAGGCGCGGCACCGCGGGGTCAGGAGGGGCCTACCCCGCGGCCCCCGACCCCCCAAGCCCCCGCTGAATGGCGGGGGGATGGCGTGGTTCAGATCACCAGCAGAACGCAGAAGATCACGCCGATGGCGGCGATATCGCCGCCGAAGAAGCGGCTGGGGCGAAGGCGTTTGCCGAGGTGCTGGTTGTAGGGTTCGAAGTCCGGGCGGCGCATGGCTGATCTCCAAAACGGTGTCTCTGTCTGGAGATGAAGCTAGGCGTCGCGGCGCCTCGCCCCTGTGCCACCTGACACAGCGCGGGACGCTTTTGCGGCGAGAATTGGGCGGCAGCCCTCACGCCTAATGCCAGCATGCCGGGACCCACGGGCCGCATGTGGGCCGTCCGCCCGGCCGGCTCCTACTCGGCCGCGACCCCGTGCCGGGCGGCGCTCAGTTCGCGGTCGAGTGTGTCACCTGCGCTCGCCCGGGGGCGCGATAGCGGTGCGATCAGCACATAGATCGCGGGCGTCAGCAGCAGCGTCACCGCCGCTCCGAGCCCAAGACCGCCGAAGACGACCCACCCGATCGCTGCCCGCGCCTCGGACCCGGGGCCCAAGCCCAGGATCAGCGGCAGACCGGCCAGCACGGTGGAGATCAGCGTCATCGCGATGGGGCGCAGCCGCGCCGTCGCAGCGCCCGCGGCCGCGTCCCAGACCGCCGCGCCGCGATCGCGCAGCTGATCGGCAAACTCGACCAAGAGGATGCCGTTCTTGGCCATGATGCCGATCAGCATCAGCACGCCGATCTGACTGAAGATATTGACCGTCGTGTCGGTCATCCACAGCGCCGCGATGGCGGCAGCGACGCCAAAGGGCACGGTCACCATCACCACCAGCGCGCTCGTCAGGCTTTCGAACTGCGCGACGAGCACGAGGAAGACGACCACGACCGCGATCAGGTAGGTGATCGCTAGCGCATCCGACGTCTCCTCCAGCGTCGCCGCCTCGTCGAGGAAGATCAGCCCGATCCCCTCGGGCAACTGCTCGGCGGCGAGGCCGCGCACGGCCGTGACCGCCGCCGAGAGGGTGATCTCCGGCGCGACGCTGGCGTCGATCTCGATGGCGCGGCGCTGGCCGTGGCGGTCAAGCTCGGCCGCGACCCCTTGCTCGGTGAAGGTCACGAGATGGATGAGCGGCACCAAGGCCCCACTGTCGGCGCGCACTTTGAGGTTCAACAGATCCATCGGCTCGCGCACGGCACCGGCGCTCGATTGCAGGATCACGGGCACCGCGCGGTCGGCGACGGTGATCTCGGCCACCTCGTCCTCGTCGATTAGGGCGCGCAGTGTCGTCGATAGCGCCTCCATGGGCACGCCCAGATCGGCGGCGCGCGCGCGGTCAATCTCGATCGAGAGCTGCGGCTGCGTCGCCTGGTACTGCACGCGGATGCCGGACAGGCCCTCGACCTCCTCCAGCGCGATGGCGAAGGCATCCACCGCTTCGGCGATCTCGGGGTAATGCGCGCCGGTCAGCGCAATCGAGAGCCCACCGGCCGAACTGCCCGATGCGCCGATACTGTTGCCGCGTCTCAGCCGGGCGTTCGCGCCTGCGATCTCGCGCAGACGCGGGCGGAGATCGGCCTCGATCTCGGCTTGGCTCACCGTCCGTTCGGCCCAGGGGGCGAGGCGCATGGCGATCTGTCCGCGGTTGAGATCCCAGATCCCGGTGATCGAGGAGACCCCCTCGCCGACACCCGTGGCCGCCCAGGGTGCAAGCATGTCCTCGACCTGCTCCACCTGCCTGTCGGTGTAGTCGAGCCCGGTGCCGTCCGGGCCCTGCAGGCGCACGGTCACCTGCCCACGATCCTCGGCCGGTACCAGTTCCTCGCCCAGCGTCGGGTAAAGCAGCGCCGCACCGCCGGCGAGCAGCGCGAAAAGCGCGATGGCCACCAGCGGCGCCTTCATCACCGGCCAAAGCGCCAGGCGGTAGAGCCCAGCCAGCCAGCCACCGAGCGGGCCGGTCAACCCGCGGGTCGAGCCGAGCGAGGGCAGGCCCGCCGCGATCATCGGGCAGAGCGACAGCGCCACGAAGGACGAGATCGCCACCGTGACCGCCAACACAATGCCGAACTCGGAAAACAGGCGCCCGGCGCTGCCCGGCAGGAAGCTGATCGGGATGAACACGGCGATCAGCGTCAGCGTCGTGGCGATCACGGCGAAGAACACCTCGCGCGTGCCGATCACCGCGGCGGCTCGCGGGCCCATCCCCTCGGCGCGCCGGCGCTGGATGTTCTCGGTCACCACGATGGCATCGTCGACCACCAGCCCGGTCGCCAGGACCAGCGCGAGCAGCGTCACCAGATTGATCGAGAAGCCCATGAGCCAGAGCCCGGCGAGCGCACCCGTGAGCGCCACCGGGATCGTGACGGCGGGGACCAGTGTCGCGCCGAGACGGCCCATGAAGACCAGGATCACCGCGATGACGATCACCAGGGCCACGCCCAGCGTCTTGATGACCTCCCCGATGGCGCCTTCGATGAACACGGCGTCGTCGCTCATCGTGGTGAAGGTCAAGTCGGGAAAGCGCTGCGACAGCCGCTCCAGCGCGGCCTCGACCTCGGCGCTGATGGCGACGGTGTTCGACTGCGCCTGCCTGACGATCCCCATGGTCAGGATCGACCGGCCATCGAGGCGGCTGATACTGCCGGGCGTGGCGAGGCTGTAGTAGACATCGGCCACGTCGCCGAGGCGCACATCGTAGTGCTCGGCCGGGCTCAGCAGCAGGTTCTCGATGCGCTGCGGCTCGGCCACGGTCGCATCGGCGCGCACCAGCACCTCCTGCTCGCCGGCGGCAAAGCTGCCCACGGGCACGTCGAATTGCGCGGCCTCAAGCAGATCGACGACATCGCCGATCGAGATGCCGAGGGCGGCCATGCGCTCAGGACGGACAGCGACGCGGATCACCCGTTCGCGCTCGCCGTAAAGGCTGACCTCCGACACGCCGTCCACGGCAGTCAGGTCGGGGATCACTTCATCCTCGACCCGGCGGGTAAGAGCATCGAGCGCCAGCGTCGGTGAGGAGACCGCGATGTCGATGATCGCTCGGGCATCGCGTTCGGATTTGACCACGTAGAGGTCATCGACCCCGTCGGGCAGGCGTGGGGTGATCCGGCTGACCGCCTCGCGCACGTCGCTCGCGGCCTCGGCCAGATCGCGCGAGGGGCTGAATTCGACGCGCATGCGGAAATTGCCCTCTTCGGAGGACGAGCGGAGCGACTGCACGCCGCTGACGCGGGCCACCGCGCCCTCGACCATCGCGGTCACTTCGGCGTCGATGGTGGTGGGCGAGGCACCGGGATAGACCGCGCGCACCGAGACGATGGGCCGGTCGATATCGGGCAGTTCGCGGACCTCGACGCCCAGGACTGCCGCGATACCAGCGATCACGATCATCAGGTTCATGACCAGCGCCAGCCAGGGCCGGCGGACCGACAGACCGGGAAGGCCGCCGGAGCCGATGCCGGAACTGAAACCGCCAACATTACCGCCGGGCATCATGAATCTCGGCCCACGGCTTTGGTGTCCTTCGAGATGGCGATATCGGCGATCACCCGGCGCCCGGGGCGGAGGCGCTGCGTCCCCTCGATCACCACGCGCTCGCCCACCGTGAGCGGCCCATCGACCAGCACCATGCCGTCGCGCCGGGCCACCATGCGCACGCCGATCCGCTCGACTTGGTCGCCGTTCAACCGCCAAAGATGCACGCTCCCGCGCGAGAACTGCAGCGCCAGTTCGGGCACGGCAGGGTAGTTGGCGCCTGGCAGATCGAGCCTCACGGAGAAGGAGACACCGGGGCGCAGGATATCGTCGCGGTTCGGCAGTTCGACGCGGACCCGCGCAGCGCGGCTGGAGGCATCGACCCGGCTGTCGAGTGCGACGATGCGGCCCTCGAAGATCCGCCCCGGCACCGAGGGCGTCGTGGCCGTCACCGCAAGGCCGGGGGCGAGGCGCGAGAGCGCGGTCTCGGGCACGTCGAACTCCACCAGCAGGCTGGAGCGGTCATCGAAGCTTGCGATCGTGTCGCCCTCGCCGACCCAGGCGCCGGTCTCGACCTCGCTCAGTCCGGCTACCCCGTCAAAGGGCGCGCGCAGGATACGCTTCGACAGCACCTCGACGGCACGCTCACGCTCAAGCCGCGCGATCTCGGTGGCGGTGAGCGCCTCGTCGAGCCGCGCGGCCGCGGCGGTGCCGCTCTGGCTCAGCTGACGTTGGCGCGCGAGGTTCCGCTCGGCTTCGGCGAGGCGGGTCTCGGCCAGCGACAGGGAGAGGCGCGCGGCCTCGTCCTCCAATCCGATCACGACCTTGCCCGCGATAATCGGGCTGCCGGTCGGCAGCGCCATGGCCGTGATCTCGCCGTCACCGGGCGCGCGCAGCATGACCGAACGGCGTGCGCGCCCCGTACCGACAATGGCGAGGCTGAGAGCATCCTCCCGTTCCTCGACCACCGCCGTGATCACGGGTATCGCGCGCGATACCGCCGGTCCGCGCGTTGGCCGCTCTGCGGCGGCCATCTCGGCGTCGGCGAAAAGCGGTAGATGCGCCCGCTGATGCCATCCGACCGCGAGCGCCCCGGCGATCAGGCACAGGACAAGGCATTGCTGCCAGATCGACATGGGGCGCATGGGTGGCCTCGGCGCGGCTGGGCGTTGACGCTAATCTAGACCGCTACCCTACGCGCGCACAGCGCGAAGCCGTCGCGCCGTTATCACCCGATGGTCAAGGCGCTGAGGCCAGCGTCCGGCAAGCGCCGGCGCGGCACGGCCGGGTGTCGCGGGCCACAGCGCATCGCGCCCCAGCTTATCGCGCCCCGGCGCGGGCAGCGCACCTCATGCTGGCATCTTCCAGGTCGCGGTCGCATGGGCCGACAGCGTGCCAGCAGCATCGAAGGCGCGGCTTTCCATGAAGGCCATGCTCCGCCCGCGGCGGAGGAACGACCCCTCGACCGTTACCGTGCCGCTGCCGACGGGGCGGAGGTATTGGATCTTCATCTCGATGGTGGCGCCGGGGCCCGCGACCTTGTTGACCAGATGGCCCATCGAGATGTCCATCACCGTCGCCAGCACCCCGCCATGCACCACGCCCTGCGGGTTGAAGCTCATCTCCGAGGCGTCGAAGGTGATGCGGCATACCTGCTTCTCGGCATCCGCCGCGCCCTCGGGCAGATAGGCGTAGGTCAGCCCCCAGAGGCGGGCGAGGAAGAACTGCTCGAACCGCTGCTCATGGGTGGCAAGCGCCTCCTCGAAACGGGCGCGCGCCGCATTCTCGTCGACGCGGCGCGGCGGGGTTCCGTCGGCCATGGATGCGGCCTCAGGCGCCGATGAAGTTGGGCTTGCGCTTCTCCATGAAGGCGCGGCGACCTTCGATATAGTCCTGGCTGTCGAAGCACTCTTCGACCCGGCGGGCGCAGCCATCCAGATCGGCCTCGGCCCGGTCCTTCACCGCCTCGTTGATCACGTATTTGCAGCTGTTGACCGTCAGCGGTGCGTTGGCGGCGATGGTCTCGGCCAGCGCGGCAGCGGTCGCCGCCACGTCCTCGGCCGGGACGACGCGGTTGACGAGCCCCATGATCCGCGCCTCCTCGGCATCGAAGCGGCGGGCGGTGAAGAAGATCTCCTTGGCGAAGGCGGGCCCGACCACCTCGACCAGCCGGCGGATGCCGCCATAGCCATAGCCGAGGCCCAGCTTGGCCGCCGGCACCGCGAACTGGCTGTTGTCGCCGCAAATTCGGATGTCGCAGCAGATCGCCAGCGCCATGCCGCCGCCCACGCAAAACCCGTCGATCTGCGCGATCACCGGCTTCGGAAAGGCCGAGACCTTGTCATACACCCGGCGCACGGCCGCGTTGTAATGGGCGATGCCGTCCTTGGTGGAGCGCTCGCTCTCGAACTTCGAGATATCGGCGCCCGAGACGAAGGCCTTGCCGCCCGCGCCCGAGACGATCAGTACCCGCACCGAGGGATCATCGGCATAGGCGTCGAGCAGGCCTTCCACCGCCTCCCACATCTCGAGGTTTACGGCATTCCGTTTCTCGGGCTGGTTGAAGATGATCCGCGCGACCACGCCCTCGCGCTCGGTCAGGATCTTGTCGGTGGCGGGGATCGGCGTCTCGGGCAGGGTTGTGGCGGCTGCGGTGCTCATCGGGTGTCCCTCGTAACTCGGTCGGTCGTGGCAGTTGTGTCAGATGGTGCCGGCGTCGCGAAATGCCGCGATCTCTTCGGCGCTATAGCCGAGATCGCCGAGAATGGCGTCGTTCTGCGCGCCGGTCTCGGGCGGCGGAGCGGCGACCCGGCTCGGCGTTCGGCTCATCACGATGGGCTGGCTAATCACGCGGATGTCGCCACGTTCATGGCTGGTCATGGGCTGTGCCATGCCAAGATGCGCCACCTGCGGGTTCTCGAAGGCCTGGCCGATATCGTTGATCTCACCGGCCGGCACGCCTGCCTCATTGAAGCGGTCGATCCAGGTGGCGGTCGTCTCGGTCACGGTGATCGCCTCGATCTCGGCATTCAGGGCGTCGCGATGTTTGCTGCGGTCGGTGACGAAGAAATAATCGGGATTGTCGATCCAGTCCTCGCGCCCCACCGCGCGGGCGAAGCGCTGCCAGATCTGCTCACCGGCCACCGCGATGTTCATATAGCCGTCGGCGGTCGGAAAGACGCCGGTGGGGATGGTCGTCGGGTGGTTGTTCCCAGCCTGCTGCGGCACGTCTCCGTCGATCAGGTACCGCGCACCCTGGAAATCGAGCATGAAGATCTGGGCCTGCAACAGTGACGTTTGCACCCACTGCCCACGCCCGGATTTCTGACGCTCCAGAAGCGCGATCATCACGCCCTGCGCGGCGAACATGCCGGCGCAGAGATCGGCGATGGGGATGCCGACGCGCATGGGCCCTTGGCCAGGCTCTCCGGTGATCGACATCAGCCCGCCCATGCCCTGCGCGATCTGGTCGAACCCGGGGCGCGCCTTGTAGGGCCCGTCCTGCCCAAAGCCCGAGATCGAGGCATAGACCAGCCCGGGATTGGTCTGGCTGAGCGTCTCGTAGTCGATGCCAAGGCGCTTCTTCACATCGGGGCGGAAGTTCTCGACGATCACATCGGCGCGGTCGGCCAGTTTGCGGAAGATCTCGCGCCCGGCCTCTGTCTTCAGATCCAGCGTCATCGACTGTTTGTTGCGATGCAGGTTCTGATAATCCGGCCCGTGCTTCGGCCCGCCGAGCTGCGCACCATCGGCCTTCTCGGGCATCTCGATTTTGATGACGTTGGCGCCCCAGTCTGCCAGCTGACGCACGCAGGTCGGGCCCGAGCGGACGCGCGTCAGATCCAGCACCAGCAGATCCGTCAGCGCCTCGGATGCCGGCTCTGTTCGGCTGGAGAGGCCATGGCGGCCAAGGTGGCGTGCGTCATCCATGCAGTCTCTCCGGTGTATCTCTGGCAGGGCTAAGATCTGCTGTATCTCAAATGCTGAATGTTGACAATCTGGCCTGCTCCGGGTGATGTGCACCCCATGGCAGAGGTCGAAAGCATCGTGGGTGAAGTCGTCCGTCCCCGACGTCGCGAGACGCTGGCCGAGACCGTCTGCCGCGAAATCGAGGATCTGATCGTCACGGGCGAGATCGGCGCGGGCGAGAAGCTGAACGAATTGGCCCTCGCCAATCGTCTTGCCGTCAGCCGTGGGACGGTGCGCGAGGCGGTGCGCCACATGGCCCAATCCGGGCTGATCGAGCTGGTGTCAAACCGCGGCGCCTTCGTCCGCCGGATCTCAAATGACGAGGTCAACGATCTCTACGAACTGCGCGGCGCGATATTTGCGCTGGCGTGCGCCCGGGCCGCGCGTCACCAGGCAGCATGCCCCGAAGCCAGCCTGATCGCCGCGCTGCAAGACAATCTGGAGGCGATGCGGGCAGCGCATGCCGAGGGCGACAAGGATGCCTACTACCGGCTCAACATCGGGTTTCACGAACTGCTGATGGACGCGTCTGCCAACCCGCGCGCCCGCGCGATCTATGACGGGCTGGTGAAAGAGATGCACCTCTACCGCCGTCGCGGGCTCAGCTTCGCCACCAATATCGCCCGCTCGATCGAGGAGCATGCCGCCATCGCCGGGGCCGTGGCCGCTGGCAATGAGGCCGCCGCGCGCGACGCCGGGCGCGTGCATATCGAACGCGGCAAGGCCCGCTTCTTCGCAACGCGCAAGGAGGACGGATAGCGCCGGCGCGCGGCACCGCGATGACACCGGCACACGGGGCGACGATCTCCGCAAGAGGGACGCGCCGAGACCAGAAAACGGCCGAGAGACCGGGCCGATAACGGGAGGAAGTACTGATGAAGACGATCGATCGCCGCCATTTCCTGGCGGGCAGCACCGCGGCCGCCGGCGCCCTCGCCTTGCCGAGTATCGCGTTTGCCGAGGAATTCCCCAGCCAGACCATCAACGTCGTGACCCACGCCGGACCGGGTGGCGGCACCGACATCACCACACGCATGATGATGCTGCGCGGGCGCCGCGTGTTCGGCCAGGACATGGTGGTGGTGAACAAGCGCGGCGGATCGGGTGCGGCGGCGCTGGGTTACGTCAACAGCCAGGCGCGCGATGGCTATACGATCATGACGATCACGCAGAGCCACATCTTCAACATCGTGCAGAAGAAGGTGCCGGTGACGCTGGATCAGCTGGTGGGCATCGCCCGCGCGACCGACGACCCGACCGTGCTGGCGGTGCCGGCCGACAGCCCGATCAACTCGATGGAAGACGTGGTTGCCAGCTCGAAAGCCGCGTCCGGCGGGCTGAAATGGGGCACAACCTTCGTCGGTGGCGCCGACCATGTGAACATCCACAACTTCGCCAAAAAGGCCGAGGGCATCGAATACACCATCGTGCCCTTCAAGGGTGGTGGTGACATCGTCACCAACCTGGTCGGCGGGAATGTCGACGCGGCGCTGCTGAACTATGCCGAGGGTGAGAGCCAATTCGGCTCGGGCGAGCTGAGACCCATCGTGGCGCTAGCCGAGAACCGGATCGGGGGCCTGCCCGATACCCCGACGGCGCGTGAACTGGGCGTTGACGCACTGGCCTCCACCATTCGCGGCTTCGCCGTGCTCTCAGGTGTCGAGGATGCGCGCATGCAGGCCCTTGAGGAAGGGCTGGTGAAGGCGATGGAGCACAGTGTCTACCAGGCCTATCTCGAGTCGGGCGGCATGGCGGCCAACTCGGTCACGGGCAAGGACGGCTGGAATGCGCATATCGAGCGGGTGGCGGTCGAATCCGAAGTGGCGCTGACCGAGCTCGGCCTGCTCTGAGCATGGCCCTGAGCGAGCAGACCGACCGGCCCGCCGATGCGGGCCGGATGCCGAGGGATCTGGGCATCGGCATCGGCATCCTCGCCTTTTGCGCGGCGGTCTACGCGCTGTCGTTCGAGATCCGCGAGGCACCGCCGGCACTGGCGCAGAATGTGCAGCCGGCGACCTTCCCGCGCATGGTGCTGGGCGTGATCGTGTCGATGACACTGATCATGATGGCGCTTGGTCTCAGCCATCCGTCCAAGCGCAAGCCCTGGCCGCATCAGATGGTGTTCATCACCGGCGCGATGATGGTCGGCTTCGTCATTGCCTTCGACACGCTCGGCGCGTTCGAGGCGATGGTGCTCTTCGCGCTCATCATGCCGATGCTTTGGGGGGCGCGCGCGCCGCTAAAGCTGATCGCGTTCGCCCTCCTGTTCCCGCTGGCCGTCTACTTGGTCTTCGTCGAGACGCTGGGCCTCTACTTCCCGCCCGGTGTCGTCGCACAGACCTTCGGCCCGCTCTTCTGACTCTGTAACCCGACCGTCGTGCCCTGTGGGGCGCGTGACGATGCTGGAGGCGCGCATGGATCCCTTTCTGCAGGCGCTGTCGGCCTTTGCCGATCCCTATCTCTTGATGGTCGTGCTGATCGGCACGCTTGGCGGTGTGCTCGTAGGTGCGATGCCGGGGCTGAGCTCGACCATGGCCACCGCGCTGCTGTTGCCTTTCACCATCACGATGGACCCGATCCCGGCCATCGCGCTCCTCTCGGCGCTGTATTGCGCGGGTACCTTCGGTGGCTCGATCACCGCGATCCTCGTCAACGCGCCGGGCGCGCCACCCGCGGCTGCCACCGCCTTCGACGGCTATCCGCTGGCGCAGAAGGGTTATGCCGGCAAGGCGCTTGGCCTGGCTGCCGTGTCCTCGGTGATCGGCGGCATCTTCTCGGTGCTGGTGCTGCTGGTCGCGGCTCCGCTGCTCAGCCGCGTCGCCTATAACTTCGGCCCGCCGGAGTACTTCGCGCTGGCGCTCTTCGGGCTGTCGATGCTGGCCACGATCTCAGGGGAGAGCGCGCTCAAGAACCTGATCGGCGGCGCTTTCGGCGTGCTGCTCGCCACCATCGGCATGGATTTCACCACCGGGGTCGAGCGCTTCACCTTCGGCTATTGGGAGCTGAGCGAGGGCATCCATTTCATCCCCGTCATGATCGGCCTGTTTGCGGGCGCCGAGTTCATGAAACAGGCCGGCAAGCTCGACATGAAGAAGGTGCGCGTCGCGATGGACGCGATGCTGTTGCCAACCATGGCCGAGATCAAACGCTGCGGCGGGACCATCGCACGCTCCTGCGGGATCGGCTCGTTCATCGGGCTGCTGCCGGCCGAGGGCGGGACCGTCGCGGCGATGATCGGCTATAACGAAGCCAAGCGCTGGGCGCGCGACAAGTCGGAGTTCGGCAAGGGCGACATCCGCGGCATCGCGGGGCCCGAGGCGGCCAACAACGCCGCGACCGGTGCTGCCATGGTGCCGACACTGGCACTCGGCATCCCCGGAAGTGCTACGACCGCGATCATCCTCGGCGCGCTGCTGGTCCACGGCCTCCGCCCCGGGCCGCATCTGTTTACCGAGCAGCCGACGCTTCTCTACTCGATCTTCCTCGCCATGCTGCTCGCCAACATCGCCTTCGGCCTGTTTGGCTTTGTCGGTGCTAAGCTGTTTGCCCGGATAACACTGATCCCGGTGGAGTATCTCTGGCCCGCGGTCTTCATCCTTGCTTGCATCGGCTCCTACGCGCTGGAGCAGGCGGTGCTGGATGTCTGGATCATGGTCACCGCCGGTCTGATTGGCTTCGTGCTGATGCGCTATGGCTTCTCACCCGCACCGATCATCATGGGGCTGATCCTGGGTGAGCTGGTCGAGAGCACGCTGAAACAGTCGCTGATCATCTTCGACAACAATTGGGCGATGTTCCTGGAGCGGCCGATCGTCGTGACGTTCCTGGTGCTGACGCTCCTCTCGGTCTCACTGCCGCTGATCGGCGCGGCGATGCAGCGTCGCCGGGCCGTCAGCCAACCGTCGTAAGGGGCCGGGGTGGGCTGGGCGGGGCGCTGTCGCAGCGCCTCGCCGCTTGCCGATCATCCGGTTCGCGCCAGCGACTGACCGAAATCGACCCATTCGGCAAAGGCATCCGGCGCCATCGGCCGCGCGATGGCGAAGCCCTGCATCGAATCGACGCCCAGATCCCGCAGGACGGCGAGCTGCTCGCGCGTCTCGACGCCCGAGGCCGTGATCCGCAGGTCGAGCGAGCGCGACAGTGTCACCAGACCCTGCAGCAACGACCGCCCGTCGCCGTCCTGGCCGATCTGGCCCACAAGACCGCGGTCGAGTTTGGCCTCGCCGGCCTTGATCGCGGTCAGCCCGGCCAGCGAGACCTGATCGCGGCCGAGCCGGTCGATCACCACCGAGATGCCCGAGGCGCGCAGATCGGCGAGTGTGCCCAGCGCCAGATCGGCGCCGCGCCCGCCGCAGGCCTCCTCGGGCACTTCGACACCCAGCTGCGAGGGCGCGACGCCGTGCTTCTCGGCGGCGATGCGCATGCGCTCGGCCAGGCCATGGCGGCGCAGGCCCACGCGGTCGAGATTGAGGGTGATGCGCTGCGGTGCCAGATCGCGCGCTTGCAACAGCGCTGTCGCGGCCAGCGTTCGATCCAGCACATGCTCTTCCACGGCATCGAGCAGGTTGCTTCGCTCAGCCGCGGGCAGCGCCGCCTCGGGTGGGATCTCGCCAAGTTCCGGATCGAACCAGCGCATCAGCGCTTCGGCGGCGACGATGCTGCCATCGGCGGTATCCACCACAGGCTGCAGCCAGACCTGGATCGCGTCCTTGTCCTCGGCCAATGCACGGGCCAGCGCACGGGCGACCCGCGCCTCGGTCTCGGCCTGTTCGCGCAGGGCCGCATCAAAGACCGACCAGCGCCCGCGCCCCTCGGATTTCGATACATAGGTGGCGAGATCGGCATCGGCGAGCAGCCGGCCGGGCGAGGCGGGCATCGCATCGGTCCAGAGCGCGATGCCAATTGAGGCACCGATCTGCGCGGTACCCGCCGGGGTCTCGATGGGTTCCTTCGCGCTCTCGACGATACGGGATGCAGCGCGCTTGGCCCCTTCCTCGGTCGCCGCCTTGGCCCAAAGCACGGTGCAGAACTCGTCGCCGCCGACGCGGCAGACGGCGCCGTCTTTGCCCACCGCCTCCGCCATCCGCGCGCTCGCGATCTCCAGCACGTAATCGCCGGCCTCATGCCCGAGCGTGTCATTGACCGATTTGAAGTGGTCCAGATCGACATGCAGTGCCGCCACCGCTTCGGCCGGCTTGCTGCCGGGGCCCTTGGCTGGGCCCGGTCCGGTGCCAAGCAGACCGTCGAGCAGGCGCATCATGCCGCGCCGGTTCAGCGTGCTGGTCAGCGCGTCGTGGAACACCATCCGCTCGGTGTCCTCGCGCTGTGCCTGAAGGCGGCGCTCCGCCTCGAAATGCAGGTGAAGCCCGGCGAGGAGGGCGACCGCGGCCTGTACGCCGAGCGCGGTCAGTAACGCCTTGAACGGCACGAAGCCGAGCACGATGGCCGTCACCAGCGCCAGCATACTGCCGATGGCGATCGTGAGTGCGAAACCCGTGCGAGGATCGGCCTCGAGCCGTGCCAACCCGCGCCGAAACGCGGTCTCCTTCAGGGGGGCGTCGCCATGCGTCGCCTGCTCGTCCGGCGTCTGCTCCGGCGGTGCCGACAATGCGGCGACTGCCCGGTCATGCAGCTGACGCTCGCGATCCATCGTGTAGATCGCAGCCTGCGCGCTCAGCGCCTCGGCAATCGCCGGTGCCGCGGCATCCAGCGGCGCGGTCGGTGCAAGACCGCGCGCCAGTGACCGCAGCGTTCCGACGGTTTCTGCCAACGGCTCCGAAACCCCGTCGCGCGCCGCGTCCGCGGCCTTGGCGATGCTCCCGAAATCGTCAGGGCGCGCAAGCTCGCCTGCGAGCGTCCGTCGCCCATCTGACAAGGCCTTGGCGAGCGCGGCCGCATCGTCATCCCGGATACCCTGGAGCGACGACGGCAGTGCGGCGGCGCTGAGCGTGCTCTCGATATGCGCTGCTTCCTGCGAAAGCATGGTCAAGGCGTCGCGCACCGCCGCGCGCTCGCTCTCCAGATCCTCCGCGAGACCCGAGATCAGCTGCGCCGCGATCCCCTGCAATGCCGGACCGACACCCGCCGTCTCGGCCGCTGCCGCCGCGGACAGAGCGGCCTCGATGTGCTCCACCCGCTGCGCCATCTGATCGGCGGCCTGGCTGGCGGCCGAGAGCGTCTGCCGCGCCTTGCGCATCGCCACCAGACGCGTCCCGATCTCGGCCGCGACCGCCGGGTCGATGGGCGGCGGCCCATCGATCACCGTGTCGATTGCCATCAGGGCTGCGTCGCGTCCCGGGTCTCGGCGCGCCTCGACCCGGTCGCGCAGCGCCCGGGCCGCCGACAGGAACATGCAGTTCTGAGGGGCGGTGTCGCCTTCGCCGTCGCGCCGGGGGGCCAGCGCGCGCCTGATGCCCGATGCCGTCTCGACCAGCGCACCAAGGCGCGCCGCGATTTCCCCGGCTGCACTGGTCAGCGCTTTCGCCAGGTCGTCGTGCTCGATATCCGTGTCCCGGGCGACGCCCGTCTCCGTTTCAGCGTTGCTCATCGGCCTGTTCCCCCAAAATCCGATGTCGGGCGCGATTTGCCTCTCACGGTTCAGTAGGCCGAAAGGGTTCCCAACCTATTGGTATTGGCGGGAAGCGTGCACGCAGCCGGTCTTCGGCCGCGTATCGGGGGCACAGGAGCGAGGAATACCATGGGGGCACGGGTACTCACCGTCGATGATAGCAGCAGTATGCGCGCAGCGATTCGCGAAACTTTGGAAGAGCTTGGCCATGACGTGCTTGAGGCAGGCGACGGTCAGGAAGGGCTCGACGTGCTGTCGGGGGCGACGGTCGATCTGGTGATCACCGATCTCAACATGCCGCGCATGAACGGGATCGAGTTCATTCGCGCCGTCCGTGCCGATGATCGCCATGCCGGGCTGCCCATCGTCATGCTCACCACCGAAAGCCAGGCCGATCGCATGCGCGAGGGGAAATCCGCCGGCGCCACCGCGTGGATCGTGAAGCCGTTTAACGAGCTGCAGATCGAGATGCTGCTGCGCAAGCTGATCGACTGACCCGTCGCCACCAGGTCAGCCCGCCGCAGTCACGGACCGTCAGGGGCGGTCGGTCCGTCAGGCGCGGCCACCTGGATGGTCATGGGGTGATGACGGGGTCCGTTACGGGTATGGTGCCGGTGGGCAAGGGGTGCGCGGTGATCCGAGTCGGCCTCCCTGCAGCGGGATGGTCCTCGCCGCTGTTAGCGAGGCACTCGCGGTCAATGCACGCCCGCGTGGTGGGATCGGGGCGTGGGCCAGTCCGCATCTGACGCCTCAGTTTGCAGCCAAGTTGCCAACCTCGACGATGACCGAGGCGATGTCGCCGAGCGGCACATCCCGTTCGACCGCGCCCATCCGGCGGGCCGCACCTGGCATGCCGTAGACGACCGAGGTCGCCTCGTCCTGCCCGAAGCAACGGGCCCCGGCTTTGCGCATATCGAGCAGCCCTGCCGCGCCGTCCTCTCCCATGCCGGTCATGATGACACCCACAGCGTTGGCGCCGGCGTGGCGCGCGACCGAGCGGAACAGCACATCGACCGAGGGGCGATGACGGTTGACCAGCGCCCCCTCTGACAGGCGCACCCGGTAGGTGGCGCCGCTGCGATTGAGCATCATATGCGCATGGCCCGGCGCGATGAGCGCGGTGCCGCGCAGCGCGCGGTCGCCGTCACTCGCCTCGCGCACATGCACCCGCGCGGTTCGATCGAGGCGCGCCGCCAGGGGCGCGGTGAACTGCGCCGGCATATGCTGCACGATCAGGATCGGCGGAGCATCGGCAGGCAACCCCTCCAGCACCACTCTCAGCGCCTCGGTACCGCCGGTGGAGGCGCCGATGGCGATGACCTGGTCGGTGGTCTCCAGCATGGCGCCGTCGCCATGGGCATGGGTGGGACGTTTCGGGGGGCGGGTCTCCGGCAAGGATTCCTGGGCGTTTCGCCGGGCCATCACCGCCGAGAGATCGGCATGCGCTGCGCCCAACACGGCATCCTGCACCCGGATCGTGCTCTCTTCGAAGAACCGTTTCTGGGCAAGCTGTGGCTTGGTGATGATGTCCACGGCCCCGGCCTCCAGCACCGCGTTCAGCGTGGCGCTACCATCGCCCACCAGCGATGAGCAGACCACCACCGGGATCGGCCGCTGCGCCATGAGGCGGCGCAGGAAGGTGACGCCGTCCATGCGCGGCATCTCGATGTCGAGAGTGATCACATCGGGCAGTTCGCGGCGGATCAGCTCTGCCGCCTGCAGCGGATCGCCCGCCGTTCCCATCACCGAAAGCCTCGGATGCGCCTCGATAATGCCGCGCAACGACTCGCGCACCAACGCGCTGTCGTCGATGATCAGGACCCGGTAGGGGCGCGCCATGTCAATCAACCTTGATGAAAATCGACGGTCTCACCGAGATGAGACTGGGGTGGCGAACGGCGCCGGCCTCGGCATGGCCGACCAGCAGGTAGCCCGAGGGTCTCAGCCGGCTGACGACGGCTGCGATGACGCGGCTTCGTGTCTCCGGAGAGAAATAGATCAGCACGTTGCGCAGGAAGGCGATATCGACACCGGAAAAGACACTGTTCTCGACACCGGCATGGCTACTGGGGGCTGCTTCGATCAGATTGATCGGCTGCCACCGACTGCGCGCTCGCAGTTCAGGCACAATACGAGCCCGGCCGTCGCCGGTGCGCGCGCGCATGAGGTATCGCCGGGCCATGGCGTCCTCGACCCCGGCAACGTCGCTCGCCGAGTAGATGCCCCGGCACGCGTGATCCAGCACCTCGGTCGAGATATCGGTGCCGACCAACGTGAAGGGCAGGTCTTCGGCCCGCCGTACCCTTAAAGTGTGGTCGACAGTCATTAAGGCCGAGTAGCCCTCCTGCCCGGTTGAGCAGGCGGCGGACCAGACCGTCAGCGGCGCCCGCCGCCCGGCACCCGCTTCGACCAGCGTCGGGATCCCCTCGTCCCGCAGCCAGTCGAACTGCGCCTTTTCGCGGAAGAAACTCGTCGTGTTCGTCGTGAGCGCTTCGACACAGAACGCCTGCTCCGCGCGGTCACGGCTCAGCAGCGCGGCATAGGCGGTGAAATCCAGCAGATCCAGCGCGCCGAGGCGGCTGGCGAGACGAGCACGCAGGAAGGCGCCGCGGTCACCCTCGATCTCGACGCCGGCAACGCGGCGCATCAGGCTGCAGATCGCCTGGCGTGATGCCGCGTCGGGCAGGGGCGGCAGGCCGGGTGCCCGGATGCCTGTGCCACCCCGCGGGCCAACCAGGGGGCCACCCTGAGTGCCACCGATGGCGCGGGCCGTCACGCCACCACCGTCGCCACCCATCGCAGCACCTATCATGCCGGCATTGAGCGGCGGTTGGGCTGTCACTGGCGTCACTGCATCCCCGGCGCGGGGCATGTCAGCGCTTTGCGCATACCGCGCGCCTTGTGCGAGGGCGGGCCGGCTAGCCATGTGGGCCCGCTACACTGGCGCCAAGCGCGGCGTGGTGGTCGATCAGCAGGGCAAGCCGACCCTCATGCCGGAGGACGCCGGTCACTGCCGCCCCTTGGGCGGCATCGCGTGGCCGAGGGTTTGCGCTCGCTTCTACCGCCGTGTCAGCCCGATGCGGGACCACCGCGCGCAACCGCGGCACGGCTTCAACGGTCGAGGCAGGGACCCTCCAAACATCGCTGACCTCTTCGCAGGGGATGCCGATGTGGCGCAGCTCGTCAGACCCGCCCGCCCCGTCCTCGCCGCCCGGACCAGTGGCACTGACGATATCGAGGACGATGATACGCTTCTCCGCGTCTCGGGAGGGGTTGGGCGCGTCCTGCTTTCCGGTCGCCGCCTCGGCCGGCCTGATGCTGCCCGGTGCGCTCTCGGCCACGGGACTGCCGGCCAGGCCAAGGCGCGTGGCGAGGTCGACGATGGGGATCGTCTTGCCGCGCAGGTCGATCATGCCGATGGCGCCGCCGCTCTCGGCGGGGAGCGGGATCGGGTCGCGATACTCAAGGATCTCGCGCACAGCGCTGACAGGCACCGCGAAGTCCTGTCCCGCGAGAACGAAGGCGAGGACGGTCAGGCTCTCGTCCTTGTCGCCCGGCCCCGTACCGCCACCGCCCGAGCGGTGATGCGACGCCTCGGCCGGCATCTGGGAGGCCAGATCAGCTTGCATAGCGTTCGAACTCCGCATCGAGCGCGTCTTCATCCGAGAGATCGAGGGCAATGCCGGGTTTGCGACCCTCAGGCGCCGCCTGTCCGGTGGCGGTGCTCACCGGCAGGGTTTCTCCCATGGTGACCGGCAACATGGTGGCACCAGCACCCGTTGCCACACTGTTTGCCGCGCTCGATGTCTCTCCGGCAGAGGCGGGATCTGGTCTTGCCGCCATGGCCTCGGCCGCCTCCGCCGACCCAGCCAGCACCTCGGTCGAGGCCTGCGCATCGCGGCGTGGGTTTTTCCCGATGCCGCTGAAATAGCTGATCGTCTGGTTCAGCGCCTGCGCTTCGTTGGAAAGCTCCGCGCTCGTCGCCGCCGATTGCTCGGCCGCGGCCGCGTTCTGCTGGATGACCGAATCGAGGTCCCGGATCGCGGCGTTGATCTGCTGTGCGCCGATGTCCTGCTCGCGCGTGGCGGCGGAGATCTCCTGCACGAGATCTGAGGTGCGGCGGATGTTCGGCATGAGCGCATCGAGCATCCGACCGGCTTCCGCCGAGACGGCGACGGTATCGCTCGAGAGGGTCGAGATCTCGGAGGCCGCCTGCTGGCTCCGCTCGGAGAGCTTGCGGACTTCCGAGGCGACCACGGCAAAACCGCGGCCATGGGAGCCGGCGCGCGCCGCCTCGACCGCGGCGTTCAGCGCGAGCAGATCGGTCTGCCGCGCGATCTCTTGGATAATCGTGATGCGATCGGCGATCTTTTTCATCGCGTCGACGGCATTGCGCACCGCCTTGCCCGAATTCTCGGCATCGGTGGCCGCCTGCGAGGCGATCCGCTCGGTCTGACTGGCGTTCTCGGCGGTCTGCCGGATGGTCGAGGTCATCTCTTCCACCGCGGCCGAGGCTTCTTGAGCCGCCGCCGCCTGCGAGGAGGCGCCGCTCGATAACTGCTCGGCGGTGGCGCTCATCTCGCCCGCGCCCGCAGCGACGCGCCCGGCGCTTTGCCCCGCACTGCCGATCACGCTACCGAGACGCGCCACCATGGCGGAGAGCGCATGGCCGAGACGGTCCTGATCCGATCGCGGCGCAACCTTGACGCCGAGATCGCCCCTGGCCAGCGCCTCGGCCGCCGCCGACATGGCGCCAAGATCCTGGCGCAGGCGCTCCAGCGCCGCGGTCAACCGGCCGATCTCATCCCTTCGGTGCGCGATATTGTCCTTTGCGAGATTGCCCCGGGCGACGGCTTCGATCACCGCTTCGGCCCGGGCGAGCCCCTGGCCGAGGCTGCGAGAGAGCAGTACGGCGGCGGTCACGGCGACGAGGACGGCGACAATTCCGACCGCGATGATCGTCAGTTCCGAGCGGGCATAGACCGCCCCGGCACTGGCGATGCTCGCGCTTAGCCCAGCCTTGGCATCGCCCGATACCCGTTCCGCGAGTTCGAGGGCACGGTTGTAGACGGGCAGAACTTCGGCATTGAGCACCCGGACGCTCTCGAAGTCGACATTCGAACGCTTCAGCGCCATCACCTCAGTGACGATCGGCTTCCATGTCGCCCACTCGTCCATCAAGGCCGGGATCTCCTGTCCGATCACACCGGCCTGAGCGGTCTCGGCACGGGCAAGCTCGGTATAGAGTGCATCCATTTCGGTCTGCATCTGCGCCACGATCTCACGACGGGCTGGAAGGCCTTCCGCGAGGAGCAGATCCTTCTCGAGCCGGCGCATGGCCCGCAGATTGTCGAGGCCCGTGTCGATGGCGTCTTCCTGGGTGACCAGACGCGGGTCGGGCGGGCCGGCGCTTTCCATCTCGATCCGCGTCTCATCCAGCACGCGGTTCATCCGCGCCAGCAGTGCGGTGAAGGCCGTCTCGCCCTCGCCGCTGCTCAGCTCCTGGGCACGCCAGCTTGGTTTTTCACGCGAGACCTCGAAAAACGTCGACTCAGCGGCCTTCAGCTGGCCGACGCTCGCCCGGAGCTCGCGCGCGGCATCCTGCGTCGCCGCTGTTGCACCCTCCAAAAGCGCGTCGCTAGCCACCTCGGCGCTGGCGAGAGCCTGCAGCGCTGACGGCCGTGCGGCTTCCACCTCGCTCGGTTTGTTGAGCCGCCGATAGGCGCGCAGATTGCCATATGCGTCCTTCAGTTCGCTCGTGAGCAGCAGGGCGTTCTCCTGCTGCTTGGCCCTGACCTCGGTTGCCTCGATCAGGGCCGCGTTCAGGCGTCGGTTGCCATCGAGCCCGGCGAAACCGGACGCCAGCAGCAGCACCACGAGCAGGGCGAAGGTCACGATCAGCTTCGATTTCAGCGTCAGGAGCATGATGCACCCTCCATGCGGGGCTTTCCGGGGGCTTTCAGAGACTGTCAGGGCGCCGGCAGGCGGCCGACGGGTCGAAAAGCGTGTTGGGCTGGACAAGGAAAAGCGGCTCACCGTCGTTGCGGATCACGCCCTCGACGTACTGTCGCGGCAGGCCGAGGCCGAGCGTTGGCACTGCCTCTACTGCCTCGGCCGGGAGCTCGATGATCCGGTCGACATCATCCGCCTCAACCGCGATGCGCAGGCTCTCTCCCTCGATGGTGAGGGCGAGGACGAGGAGTTTACCGGGCTCTTCGCGGCTGGGCGGCAGGCCGAGGCGGTGGCGCAGATCGATCACCGGCACCACGCTGCCGCGGACATTCGTGAGCGCCGGCGCCATGGGATCGGCATGGGGCATGCGCGTCGTCGGCAGGCGGGAGAGGACTTCCGAGACATGGACGACGTCGATTGCCATGTGCTCGGCACCGATCATGAAGGTGAGCAGCAGTCGGCGTGCGTCGTGATCCGTCCCTGCATCCGCCCCTGCCGCCACCGGTGGCTGCTTTTCCGTCGCCGCCATGCTTTGCACTGCGCTCATGCCGCGATCTCCGTCCCGGCGGCGGCCTTCACCAAGGCGGCCGGGTCCAGGATGATCGCCACTGCGCCATCGCCGAGGATGGTGCAGCCCGCCATGCCGGGGATCTGGTTGTGGAAGGCGCTGAGCGGTTTGATGACCGTCTGGTGCTGGCCCAGGATCTCGTCGATCACGAGGCCGGTGCGACCGGTATCGAGACGCACGACGATCACGCGCCGCTTGGCGCGCGCCTCCGCTGCCGCCTTCGCCGCCGTGGCGGTATCGGTCGGCCCCGCCGCGCCATCGCCGTCGCTGTCGCCATCGCCCTCGGTGCCGGTCGGTCCTGCGGGGGCGAGCGGCGGGGCGAAATGGCTGGAGAGGTCGAGATAAGGAACCAGTTGATCGCGGATCGTGGTCAGCGATCGGTCGCGCCCGTGATGGCCGCTTGAGCTTGGCAGTTCGACGCATTCCTCCACATAGGTCAGCGGCAGCACATAGCTGTTCTCGCCGACCCTGACGAGCAACCCTTCGATGATAGCCAGCGTCAGCGGCAGGCGGAGCGTCACGACGCAGCCGCGCCCGGTCTCCGAGCGGATCTCGACCGTGCCGCGCAGATCCTCGATCACCCGGCGCACCGCGTCCATGCCGACGCCGCGTCCGGACAGGGCCGACACCGTCTCGGCTGTGGAGAAACCGGCAGCAAAGATCAGCTGATGGATCGCACTGTCAGGCAGGTCGGCATCGGCCTCGATCATACCCCGTTCGATAGCGCGCCGGCGGATCGCCGCCGTGTCGAGGCCGCCACCGTCATCCTCGATCGACACCAGCACGTCGCCACCCGACTGGCGCGCGGACAGTGTGATCGTCGCCTCGGCCGGTTTGCCCGCGGCGAGGCGGCGCGCGCTGTCCTCAATGCCGTGGTCGATGGCGTTGCGCACCAGATGGACCAGCGGCTCGCCGAGGCTGTCGAGCACGTTCTTGTCCACCTCGGTCTCTCCGCCGACGGTGACGAGGGTGACCGGCTTGCCGAGCTCGCGCGAGAGGTCGCGGACGACGCGGCGAAAACGCCCGAAGGCCTGGCCGATGGGCAGCATGCGGATCGACAGCGTCGTGTCGCGCAGGCCCGTCACCAGCCGCTCGATCTCCTCGCTGACGCTGTTCAGCATCGGATCCGACATGTCGCGCGCGACGCGGCGCAGGCGCGCCTGTCCGATGACAAGCTCGCCCAGTTGGTCCATCAGCTCGTCAAGCTTGGACGCCGGCACACGGATCGTCTCGGCGGCCCTGGCGGCAGGCGGCGCATCCGCGCGCGCCCCTGGACCCTGATCCACGCTTGGACCCCGCCCCTGGTCCCGGGCGCGGGCGCCGCCCGCGGAGGGGGAGGGGGCGGCACCGCTCCGCTCAGTCTCGGCGGTGTCCGCATCGCCTAAACTGGCCAACTCCTTGGAGTTTGAGATGCCGGTCGGCGTCGTCTCTTCGGCTTCGGTGATCTCCAGATCCCCGTCGTCTACGAAGATGAACACCGTCTCGATCGCCTCGTGCGACGCCTCGGTGATCAGCGTCATGCGCCACCAGAGATAGCAGGCCGTGGCGTCGAGCATCTCGAGCTGGGGCACGTCGTCTGCGTGGCAGGCGATCTCTAGCGCGCCGAGCCCCGCCAGTTCCTCGAACAGCAGATCGGGGCGGAAACCGTTGCGCAACGCCTCCGGCGCCGGGCGGAAATCGATGGTCACTGCTCGACAGCGCGCTGGTGTCGGGGCCGCATCCGTACCGCCGACCGCGGTCTGCGTGGCGTCGGCGTCCCCGGCGAGATCACGCTGCGCGCTGTCGGGTCCCGCAACCGCCGCCAGCCGCGCGAGCAGCGCATTGCCGGCGGATGTCAGGGGCTCACCGACCTCGGCATCGGGCCCGAGGGCCAACAACGCGGCCAGGTGGTCGCGGCTCGCCAGCGACACCGCCAGCAGTTCGGGGGTGATGGGCTGTGTCCCCGCGCGCACTGCCTCGAACGTCGTCTCGAAGTGGTGGACGAACCCGGCAAGCGCCGAGAAGCCGAACATGTCGCCCGACCCTTTGAGCGTGTGGAGCGCGCGGAACACCGCATCCACGAGCGGGCCCGGTGCGGCGGTGTCCTCAAGCTCGAGCAAACGCTCTTCGAGCGAGGTTAGCAGTTCCTCGGCCTCGGCGAGGAAGGCATTGGCGGCTGGCCCCATGTTCTGTTCCCCGCTGCGTTCAGGATCGTGACGAGGCGAACGGCGCGGCGGTGCCGAGCCCGGACAGGGCAGCGTCGGCGCAGGGGCCGAGACGCAGGGCGCCGCCATGCTCCGACCGGGTCGCCGCGACCAGCAGTTGAAGCGCCGTCGGCGACGGCCCCTCCCGCTCCTCGTTACCGAGTTCGAGGACGGCATCCGCCCCGCGCTGTCCGAGCCATTCAAGCAGCGCCGAGGCGAGCGCCGACGCGTCGCGCGGCCCGGCATGGCACGGCAGCGCGAAGTCCGACGACGGCTGATCCGACGGCTCACGCGCAGGTGCCGCGTCTGGCGCCGCTGCCGCCTCGCGTTCCATCGTCGCCACCGTATCGGGCGCTTGCTGCGCTGGGCACATGGGACCTCGCTCCATCGTTGCCGGCACCTATCGCCGGTCGTCATGGAGCGGACAGTCGCATCATCCTCTTATTCCGAGGTTCACGGGACCTTGCGCAATCCTTGATAGGGCAGCGCCGTTCGGCGGCTTTCAGAAGGCGACGGCCTGGCCGTCCTTCCGCGGATCGGATCCGGCGCTATAGCCACCCTGAGGCAGACGCTGGATCAGCTGTGCACCGCCAAAGCCAAAGGCGACATCGGGCGCCTCGGGCGACAGGCGGTGGCCGAGATCGGATAGTGTCTGCTGGGTAGGGGCCGGCAGGGCCGTCTCGATGGCAACCTCCAGCCCGCGGTTGAAACGCCAGCGTTGCGCGTCGACCGCGCTCTGCACATCCTGACCCCAAAGCTGCGTGCGCAGCACCATCTGCAGGTGACCCTGGGCCTGCATCGGCCCACCCATCACGCCAAAGGACATCTGCGGCTGACCGCCTTTCATGGCGAAGCCTGGAATGATCGTGTGGAAGGGGCGCTTGCGCGGCGCTACCTGGTTGGGGTGTCCCGGCTGCAGCGTAAAGCCGAAGCCGCGGTTCTGCAGCGCGATGCCCGTCCCCTGGACCACCACGCCCGAGCCAAAACCGGAATAGTTCGACTGGATGTAAGACACCATCATGCCCGAGGCATCGGCGGTGGTCAGATATACCGTGCCCCCAGCCCGAGGTGCGCCCGCGCCGAAGTCCTGCGCCCTCTCGGGGTCGATCAGCGCGGCGCGCGCCGCCAGGTAGGCGGGATCGAGCAGATCCTCCGGCGTCACACCGATCATGTGATCCAGATCTGCGACGAAAGCATGGGCATCGGCGAGCGACAGCTTGATCGCCTCGATCTGCAGGTGCAGCGCGGCCGGATCGTCGGGTCCCATCTCGCGGATGCCAGTATGGGCGAGCATGCCGAGCGCCATGCAGGCGGCGATCCCCTGGCCGTTCGGCGGGATCTCGTGCAGGTCGATCGCGTCGAAACCGGCATGCACCGTGCCGCACCAGTCGGGGGCGTCGGCCGCCAGGTCATCGACGGTGATCGCGGCGCCGTGGCGGGCTGCGTCTTCGGCGATCTTCTCGGCGATGTCACCCCGGTAGAACGCCTCGCCCTTGGTCTCGGCGATGCGGGTCAGGGTATGGGCCATCGCGGGGCTGGCAAAGCGCTCTCCGGCCAGCGGTGCGCGGCCGTAGGGCATGAAATGGTCGGCAAAGCCCGGATGGTGGCCGAGCAGATCGGCACCGCGCGCCCAAAGCGTCGCGATCACCGGGCTGACCGGGAAGCCGTCTGCGGCATAGCGGATGGCGGGGGCCAGCAGCCGATCGAACGGCAGGGCGCCGAAACGGTTGCTGAGCGCCGCCCAGGCCCCGACCGCCCCAGGGATCGTGGCGCTCTCCCAACCCCGCTCGGGCATGCTCGCCTGGCCGGCAAAGCGCTGGGGCGTCCAGGCGGCGGGCGCGCGGCCCGAAGCATTCAGCCCATGCAACTGGCTGCCGTCCCAGACGATGGCGAAGGCGTCCGACCCCAGACCGTTTCCCGTCGGCTCGACCACCGTCAGCACGGTGGCGGCGGCAAGGGCTGCATCGACCGCATTGCCACCATCGGCCAGCGCCTGCAGCCCCGCCTGCGCCGCCAGCGGTTGCGAGGTGGCAACCATGTTGCCGCCCATCACCGCGCTGCGGCGTGAGGCATAGGGCGGGACGGAGGGGAAGGCGATGGCAGGGTCGGTCACGTCGGGGCCTCGTTCTCAACGCCGCGGTTCTCGCGCAGGAAGCGGCGCACCGCCCAGGCGACCGACAGCACGGCAGCCACCAGAAACAGCGCGCTTACCGGCCGGGTGAAGAAGGTCGTCCATTCCGGATCGGTCATCAGCGCACGCCGCAGATTGGTCTCGGCAATCGGCCCCAGGATCGTGCCGAGCACAAGGGGCGCAAGCGGGTAATCGAGCGAGCGGAGCGCATAGCCGATCAGCCCGATCACGCCGAGGACGTAGAGATCGGTGATCCGGTTGTTGAGCGCGAAGGAGCCGACCACGCAGCAGACGATCACACTGGGCACGATCACCCATTTCGGAATGTCGGTGACCCTCAGGAACAGGCGCATCCCCGCGATGCAGACCACCAGCATCATGAAGGACGCGACGACCATCGCCAGGAACATGCCGTAGACGAGATCGGCATTGTCCATGATGAGCCGCGGCCCGACCTGGATGCCGTGCACCATGAGCGAGGCCATCAGGATCGCATCGACCGCCGAGCCCGGGATACCGAGGCCGATCAGCGGGATCAGCCCACCACCCGCGGTCGAGGAATTGCCGGCCTCGGACGCGACCACACCCTCGGGCGTGCCGGTCCCGAAAGCCTCGGGCGTCTTGGAGCCGCGCTTGGCCTGATCATAGGCGAGCAGGTTGGCGATCGAGCCGCCGGCGCCGGGCAGGGCGCCGATCAGCACGCCGACGGTCGAGGAGCGGATCAGGTTGACCGGGCGCGACAGCACCTCGCGCATCGCGGCCCAGGTCTGGAAGTCGATATCCTTGGTGGCGAGCCCCGCGCCCGAGCGGACGGATTGTGGGCTCTCGACCTCGGCGATCAGTTGACTGATGGCGAAGATGCCGATCAGCACCACGAGAAAGGCAAGGCCCGGCGCCAGCGCCGCGATGCCGAAGTCAAAGCGTGGCATGCCCATCATCGGGTCTGGACCGATGGTGGCGATCATAAGCCCGATGACCCCCGCGATGAGCCCGCGCATCAGCGAATTGCCCACAAGGCTCGCCACGATGGTCAGCGCGAAGACGATCAGCGAGAAATACTCCCATGGCCCCAGCTTGACCGCAAACAGCGCGATGGGCGGCGCGGCCACGATCAGCACCAGCGTCGACAGGATGGTGCCGAAGAACGAGGCCCAGATCCCGATCGACAGCGCCCGCCCGGGCTGACCGCCCCGCGCCATGGGAAAAGCGTCGAACGTCGTCGCGACCGAGGACGGCGTGCCGGGAATGCCCAGCAGCGCGGCCGAGATCAGCCCGCCCGTATAGCCGCCCACATAGACCGCCAGCATGACCGCGATGCCCTGCAGCGGGTCCATAGCAAAGGTCAGCGGCAGCGTCAGCACGATCGCCATCGTGACGGTAAAGCCAGGGATCGCCGCGGCGATGATCCCAGCGATCGAGCCTGCCAGCATCATGGCAAGGGTCGCTGGGCTCAGGATCTGCTCTGCGGCGAGCGCGATGCTCTCGAGCATGGGTGGGCTCCCGGATCGGGATGGGCACGAAGGCCCCGGGTGCTCTCAACGCATCCGGGGCAGGAAGACGTCGAACACCTCGCGGAACACGAGGTCGAGGCCGAAGGAGAAGGCAGCGGCCACGGTCACCGCGATGGCGAGGGTCTTCACGCTGAACGGGGCAAGCATCAGCGCCGTCGCCAGGACGAAGACGAAGGCCGAGGGCGCGAAGCCGACCGTCGAGATCGTCGCGAGATGCAGCGCGAAAAGCACGAGCGTCGCGAAGACCAGCCGCCGTTCCCCCGCCCAGTCGAGTGCCGCTTTGCCAAAGCCCGCAAAGACCTGCAGACCGCCCAGCCGTCGCAGGGTCGCCACTGCCGAGATCATGCAGAGGACGACCAGCACGCCAGCGACAAGCCGCGGAAAGGCACCGGCGCCGAGCGGCTCCCAGCGCGAGGCCGGCAGGCTGGCGGCATCGACGAACAGCAAGCCAGCCAGCGCCGCGATGACCGCATAAGAGACGAGCCGCGCGGCTTCTGCCGCGCGCGTTTCATGGGCGGCGCGGGTCTTGCCCCCGCCGCTGGTCGTGTCGTCGTCGCTCATGGCTGCGGTGACCCCGGCTTCAGGGCGCCAGCCTCTCGGCCAGCCGCTCCACCGTCGAGGATAGGTTGGAGAGGTATGCCGTGTAGTCGTCGATCCCGCGGAACATCACGGCGCCGCCGGCATTCTCCACCTGCGTCACGAAGGTTGTGTCCTCGGCAAGTGCGGCCAGCGCGGCCTCCATGCCGGACTTCACTTCCGGCGAGGCGCCCTTTGGCATCACGATGCCCCGCGTCACCGCCAGCTCCAGCGGCGCGCCAAGCTCGGTCAGGGTCGGGACATCGGGCGCCTGCTCTACCCGCTCGGGCGCGCCATTGGCGAGGAACACCAGATCGCCGTTCTCGACGAACTGTCCGGCCGAGGCGATGTCGCCGATGGCGGCATCCAGATTGCCGCCGACCAGCGCGCGGATACGCTGACCCGTGCCCTCATAGCCGACATAAGAGAACTCGACCTCGAAGGCCTCCTCGATCATCGCGGCATGCAGATGCGGCACGCCGCCCAGCGTCACGCCAAAGCGGATCGCGCCGGGGTTCTCCTTGGCAAAGGCGATGAATTCCTCGAACGTCTTGTAGGGTCGGTCGGCGTTGACCACCACGTATTGCGGCGAGGCGACCATCAGCGCGACCGGGTCGAAGCTGTCCCAGCTCAGTTCCGTGATGCCCGAGGCATTCGCCGTCAGCAGGCCTTCGTGGATCTGCGCGACGGTGTAGCCATCCGCATCGCGGCCCGAGGCTTCCTTCAGCCCCACGGTCCCGCTCACGCCCGGCATGTTGATGACCGGCATCGGCTGGCCGAGATGCGGCTCGACATTGTTCGAGACGATGCGCATCAGCGTGTCGCTGCCGCCACCGGGCGACCAGGGCACGATGAACTCAACGGCTTTGTCGGGATATTCGGCGGCTTGTGCATCGCCGGTGGGCAGCGCAGCGACAAGGCTGCCTGCTGCGATGACGAGCGCTGTGAGGGTGCGGATCATCTGGGGTCTCCGTCCTTGGGGGCTGGATGTGAAGGAAGGCAGGCAGCTTGGTACCGTCGCCCTCATGACCGAGGGTTCAAAGTGGGTCGCAGGCTGCGATCAGTCCCGTGGCTTTCCACCATGCGGGAGAAGGCATGATCGAGCGCTGTGCAGCGGCCGCGCTCTGCCCGCCATCTGGGCATTGCGCATGGTAGGATGCCGCTTCGATTGACGTTTCAGAACGCGCATCGCCCTTGTCAGCGGAACACTGCCGCGTGACCGGCGTTTTTGGGTCTATTTTGTCTTCCGCTCTGGCCCTATCCTGGCCTGGTAAATCATGCTGTCTGCGCAGGTGTGCACCGCAGGGCTTGGTCCTGCGCCAGGGCTGTCCAGAGCTATAACGGGCTGGCTGGGGCTGTTTCGAACGGGAGAGACGCGATGAACTATCCGCTGATGCCGAATGATCTGGCCGATGTCGTCGCGCAGGACCGCGCGCATGTCTGGCACCACCTGATGCAGCACAAGCCGTTCGAGACCATCGACCCGCGCATTATCGTCGAGGGCAAGGGCCTGCGCGTTTGGGACCAGCACGGGCGCGAGCATCTGGATGCCGTCTCGGGCGGGGTCTGGACGGTCAATGTCGGCTATGGCCGCGAAAGCATCGCCGACGCCGTGCGCGATCAGCTCGTCAAGATGAACTTCTTCGCCGGCGCTCTCGGCAGCGTACCCGGCGCGCGCTTTGCCGAGAAGCTGATCGCCAAGATGCCGGGCATGACCCGGGTCTACTATTCCAACTCGGGATCGGAGGCCAACGAGAAGGCCTTCAAGATGATCCGCCAGATCGCCCATCGCCGCCATGGCGGGCGCAAGCACAAGATCCTGTTCCGCGAGCGCGATTACCACGGCACCACGATCGCCACCCTGTCGGCCGGTGGCCAGCCGCAGCGCGGGGGCGAGTACGGCCCCTTCACGCCCGGTTTCGTCGAAGTGCCGCATTGCCTGGAGTATCGGAGCCAATTCCCAGATGCCGCGAGCTATGGCGAGGCGGCGGCCGATGCCATCGAGCAGGTCATCTTGCGCGAGGGGCCCGACACCGTGGGCGGTCTTTGCCTCGAGCCGATTACCGCGGGGGGCGGTGTGATCGTGCCCCCGGCCGGTTATTGGGAGCGGGTGCAGGAGATCTGCGCGAAGTACGACATCCTGCTGCATATCGACGAGGTCGTCTGCGGCATTGGCCGCACCGGCGAGTGGTTCGGCTACCAGCATTTCGGCGTGAAGCCCGATTTCGTCACCATGGCGAAGGGCGTCGCCTCCGGCTATGCCGCGATCTCCTGCACGGTGACGACCGAGGAGGTCTTCGAGGTCTTCAAGGAAGACTACGAAGACCCGATGTCTTATTTCCGCGATATCTCAACCTTTGGCGGCTGCACGGCGGGCCCGGCGGCGGCGATCGAGAATATGCGCATCATCGAGGACGAAGATCTGCTGGCCAACACCAACGCCATGGGCGCGCGGCTGCTCGACAACCTGAACGCGCTGATGGACAAGCATGCTGTCATCGGTAATGTCCGCGGCAAGGGTCTGTTCTGCGGCGCTGAGCTGGTGGCCGACCGCCAGACCCGCGAGCCGATGGACGAAAAGAAGGTCAAGGCCGTGGTCGATCACTGCATGAAGACCGACGCGGTGATCATCGGCATGACCAACCGCTCGCTCAACGGCTTCAACAACACGCTCTGCCTCAGCCCAGCCCTGATCGCGACGGCCGACGACATCGACGAGATCACCACCTCTATCGACGGTGCGCTGACGGCGGTGTTCGGCTGAGCGAGTCGGCCGGGGCGGACTATGGCGATCCCGGCTGAAAGCTTCTGGCTCGACCCCCAATTCCGCGGCACCCTGCAACAGCAGGTGCGAAGGCTCGTCGTGGACGGTATCCTGTCGGGGCGGCTTCGCCCCGGTGAGCGGATGCCCTCGACCCGGGCGCTCGCCCGCCATCTCGGCATCAGCCGCATCACGGTCACCATAGCCTATACCGAACTGGTGGCGAACGACTATCTCGCCGCGCGCGGGCGGTCGGGGTACTTCATCAGCGAGCGGGCGCCGAGCCCCGCAGGACCGCTACCACCGCGCCGACCCTCCGCGACCACGGTCGACTGGGAGGGACGCATGGCGCGGCGCTATGTGGCGCGCCCTGCGATCAACCGCCCGCCCGACTGGCAGCGATATCCCTATCCCTTCATCTACGGCCAGATCGACCCGCGCCTGTTCGACCGGCAGAACTGGCGCCAATGCGCGGTGCAGGCTCTGGGGCAGAAGGATCTGGATGCGCTCACCTCGGATGCCTACGAGCGCGACGACCCGGTGCTGGTCGAGTATATCCTGCGCCATATCCTGCCGCGCCGGGGCATCAGCGCCCGGCCCGAAGAAGTGCTGCTGACGCTTGGGGCGCAGAATGCCCTCTGGCTCGCCGCGCAACTGATGCTCGACCGCACGCGCCGGGCGGTGGTGGAGAACCCGGGCTATCCGGGTCTCATGCGCATCCTCGAACCGCTGGGCTGTGCCGTGCAGCCCGTCGATGTGGACGACGGCGGCCTGCCGCCCGAGGCGATCCCCACTGGGACCGATGTCGTCTTCGTCACCGTCAGCCACCAATGCCCGACCAACGCGACCATGCCGCTTGAGCGCCGCCGTGCGCTGCTCGCGGCGGCCGAGCGCGAGGGTTTCGTGATCGTCGAGGATGATTACGAGTTCGAGGTCTCGCCCATGGCGGCCCCCTCACCCTCGCTCAAATCCCTCGATGCGGGGGGCACGGTGATCTATGCGGGCTCGTTCTCGAAATCGCTCTTCCCGGGGCTACGCCTCGGGTATCTCGTGGCGCCCGAGGCGGTGGTGGCCGAGGCCCGAGCGCTGAGGGCGTTGGTGCTGCGTCACCCGCCGGGTCATGTGCAGCGCACCGCCGCCTATTTCCTGTCGCTCGGCCATTACGACGCGCAGATCAATCGCCTGGGCCAGGCCTATCGCCGGCGCCGCGCCGCGATGGAACAGGCGATCACCGAGCATGGTCTGGACGGCGCCCAGCCGGCCCGCTTCGGGGCCTCGAGCGCGTGGCTGCGCGTGCCTGCCTCGGTCTCGGTCGACGGCCTGACCGAGAGCCTGCGCGCCCGCGGGGTGCTGATCGAGCCGGGGCAGGGCTTTTTCGCCTCGGGCTCGGGCTCTGACACGGGCGGCTGCTATCGCCTGGCCTACTCCTCCATCGGTACCCAGCGCATCGGCGAGGGCGTGGCGATGATCGGTGAGGATCTGCGGCGCGCTGGCGCTATCTAAGCCACCATTCTGGCCCTAACCTATGGGCGTCTTGGATGGCACATCAGCGGCGGAAATGGCACCGGGCGACCGGCGGCGCGCGACAATCGCTGACGATGATTTTGGAGGGAGAGACGCCCCATGCGAATGACGACCGAAGAAGCCTTTGTGAAGGTCCTTCAGCGCCATGGCATCGAGCATGCCTTCGGCATTATCGGGTCGGCAATGATGCCGATCTCGGACCTGTTCGGGCAGGCGGGCATCACCTTCTGGGACTGCGCGCATGAGGGTTCGGGCGGCTTCATGGCCGATGGCTTCACCCGCGCATCCGGCAAGATGTCGATGATGATCGCGCAGAACGGGCCGGGCATCACCAACTTCGTCACCGCGGTGAAGACCGCCTACTGGAACCACACGCCGCTGCTGTTGGTGACGCCCCAGGCCGCCAACAAGACCATCGGGCAGGGCGGCTTCCAGGAAGTCGAGCAGATGAAGATGTTCGAGGACATGGTCTGCTATCAGGAGGAGGTGCGCGACCCCTCGCGTGTGGCCGAGGTGCTGAACCGCGTCATCCTGCAGGCAAAGCGCTGCTCAGCGCCCGCGCAGATCAACATGCCCCGCGATTACTGGACCCAGGTCGTCGACATCGCCCTGCCGCCGATTGTCGAGTTCGAGCGCCCCTCGGGTGGCGATAGTGCCATCGCCGATGCGGCGGCGCTGCTGTCGGAGGCAAAGTTCCCCGTCATCCTGAATGGCGCGGGCGTCGTGCTGTCGGGCGCGATCCCGGCCTCCATGGCGCTGGCCGAGCGGCTGGATGCGCCGGTCTGCTGCGGCTATCAGCACAACGACGCCTTCCCGGGCTCGCACCCGCTGTCGGTCGGCCCGCTTGGCTACAACGGCTCGCGCGCCGGGATGGAGCTGATCTCCAAGGCCGATGTCGTGCTGGCCCTCGGCACGCGGCTAAACCCGTTCTCGACCCTGCCGGGCTATGGCGTCGACTACTGGCCGAAGGACGCCAAGATTATCCAGGTCGACCTCAATCCCGACCGCATCGGCCTGACCAAGCCGGTCAGCGTCGGCATCGTCGGCGATGCGACCAAGGTGGCCGAGGTGATCCTGTCGAAGCTGTCCGACAGCGCCGGCGATGCGGGCCGCGAGGAGCGCCGCGCGCTGATAGCCCAGACGAAAAGCGCCTGGGCCCAGGCGCTCTCCTCGATGGATCACGAGGATGACGACCCCGGCACCTCCTGGAACGAGCGCGCCCGTGCGGCCAAGCCGGACTGGATGTCGCCCCGCATGGCCTGGCGCGCGATCATGCAGGCCCTGCCGAAGGAGGCGATCATCTCGTCGGACATCGGCAACAACTGCGCCATCGGCAACGCCTATCCCACCTTCGAGGAGGGGCGGAAATACCTCGCCCCCGGCCTGTTCGGCCCCTGCGGTTACGGCCTGCCCTCGATAGTGGGCGCCAAGATCGCCTGCCCCGACATGCCGGTCGTGGGCTTTGCCGGCGACGGTGCCTTCGGCATCGCGGTGACCGAGCTCACCGCCATCGGGCGCAAAGAGTGGCCGGCGATCACCATGATCGTGTTCCGCAACTACCAGTGGGGAGCGGAGAAGCGGAACTCGACACTGTGGTTCCAAGACAACTTTGTCGGTACCGAGCTGGACGAGGGTGTGAGCTACGCGAAGATGGCCGAGGCCTGCGGGCTGCAGGGTGTCGCCGCGCGCACCATGGATCAGCTGACCGACGCGCTCCACAAGGCGCTGGATGATCAGAAGGCCGGCAAGACCACTCTGATCGAGGCGATGCTGAACCAGGAGCTGGGCGAGCCTTTCCGCCGCGACGCCATGAAGGCGCCGGTTGCGGTGGCCGGGATCGACCCCGCCGATATGCGCCCCCAGAAGCCCGCCACCGGGATCGCGGCTGAGTAATCGGCGCAACTACGGTGTGAGACGTTCGGGCGCCGCCAGAGGGCGCCGCGCCGGATGCCCTGAAAGCCAATGCCGACGGCGTGCTCGTGATGAGTGCGGGCTCGTCATCCAGCAATCTGGCAATGTTCGATGGTGCCGGCGCCTCGGCTTGACCGCGTCGGCCAGCGAGATCGGCGGCGACAGCGTCATCGCCATCGGCCCCACCAAGCGCCCCCATCCCAAGACGTCCCACCGCGTCGCGTTGGAGGGGCTGCCGGAGGGTCTGCCGGCCGAGGGCATCGCCCTTTCCGAAATGGGCGTCGTCGCGCACCGAGGGGTGCATGTCGGCGAGACGATGGTTGAAAGCTGCCTCGCGACGCCCGAGGTGCGCGGCGCTGGCGCCGCTCGCGCCGCTCCATAACCCACCCGCCGTCGCGATGATGGACGTGCTGAAGCTGCTGGCGCCCGATCTGGCGCACGTCGCCTGCTTCGACACTGCCTGTCACGCCACCGACCGCATGGTCGCCTGCCGCCACGCCCTGCCGGTGCTGCCCGAGACCAAGGGCATGCTCCGCACACGCGCACCGGTGATGTCGACGGCAACGCCGTGATCGATCTGGCCGAGCGGGTCGGGATCGAGCGGGCGCGCGCCAACCTCCACGGCGAACGTGGTCTTCGCGCCCTCGGCGGGGTCTCGGATAGGCGCGCTTCGACAGTCCGCGGAGGCCGGCAGTAGCGGCACAGCCTTTGCCATCGAGCACTTCGTGCATTGGGCTGTGCGCCATGCGGGCGCGATGATCGCGGCGATGAGCGGGGTCGACGCCGTCGCCTTTGCCGGCGGGTTCGGTGAGCACAAAGGTGCGGTACGCGACGCCATCCTGCGGGATCTGGCCTTCACCGGGCTCGTCACGCGGCCTGAGGCGCCCGGTCCGGCCTTGCACGACCAAAGTTCAGCGGTTTGAGTATCGGGTGTGCCAGCGGCCGACGAGGCGACCATCGCCCGACAGGCGCGAGCTTTGATGGAGGACGGATGACCCCGCCCTATGACGACCCGCCGCTGGATCTCAACCATCGCCCCGGCGATCGCGTCGCCAAGACGACCTGCTACATGTGCGCCTGCCGCTGCGGGATCGATGTACACCTGAAAGAGGGTCGGGTCACTTACATCGAGGGGAACCGCGACCACCCGGTGAACCGCGGCGTGCTCTGCGCCAAGGGATCGGCCGGGTTGAAACAGGTCACCGCCCCATCGCGCCTGACGAGCCCGATGAAGCGTGTCGGTCCCCGTGGCTCGGGCCAGTTCGAGCCGATCACCTGGGAAGAGGCTCTGGGCATCGCTACCGACTGGCTGGGCCCGATCCGGGCGAAGGACCCAAAGCGCCTCGCCTTCTTCACCGGGCGCGACCAGTCGCAAAGCTTCACGTCATTTTTCGCCCAGCAGTTCGGCACGCCGAACTACGCCGCGCATGGCGGTTTCTGCTCGGTCAACATGGCGGCGGCCGGCATCTACACCATGGGCGGCGCGTTCTGGGAGTTCGGCCAGCCCGACTGGGAGCGGACCGAGCTGTTCCTGATCTTCGGGGTGGCCGAGGACCATGACAGCAACCCGATCAAGATGGGTCTCGGCCGGCTGAAGGCGCGCGGCGCCCGGGTCATCGGCGTGAACCCCATCCGCACCGGATACAATGCTGTGGCCGACGACTGGGTCGGCATCACGCCGGGCACCGACGGCCTGTTCATCCTGGCGCTGGTGCATGAGCTGCTGAAGGCCGGCAAGATCGACCTCGACTACCTCGCCCGCTGGACCAACGCGCCCGTGTTGGTGGATGCCGAGACCGGGCTGCTGCGGCGCGATGACGATGGCCGGCAGCTGGTGCGCGACCGCGTGACAGGCGCGATCATGCCCTTCGACCGGCACGGCGTGCGCCCCGACCTCGCAGCGCGCGACGGCGCCGACCGCACGGTTTTCCAGCTGCTGGCCGAGCGATACCTCGCACCGCAATACGCCCCCGACGCCGTGGCCGAGCGTTGCGGCGTGCCGGCCGCGCGGATCCGTGCGATTGCGGCCGAGATCGCCGATGTCGCCTTCAACCGCACGATCACCGTCAAACAGCCCTGGACGGACTTCCGCGGCGAGCACCACGACGAGATGGTCGGCCGGCCCGTCAGCTTCCACGCGATGCGCGGCCTCTCGGCCCATGCCAACGGGTTTCAGACGACCCGCGCGCTGCACATGCTGCAGATCCTGATCGGTAGCGTCGAATGCCCGGGCGGCTTCCGCTTCAAGCCGCCCTATCCCAAGCCCGTCGAGGCGCATCCGACGCCCCACTGCAAATGCCAGCCCGACTGCCCGCTGAACGGCCCGCATCTGGGCTTCCCGCGCGGGCCCGAAGACCTGGCGCTGGCCGATGACGGCAGCCCGGCCCGCATCGACAAGGCGTTCTCCTGGGAGAACCCGATGTCGGTGCATGGGCTCATGCACATGGTGATCTCCAACGCCCATGCGGGCGATCCCTACGAGATCGACACGCTGTTTCTCTACATGGCCAACATGGCCTGGAACTCGTCGATGAACGTGCCCGAGGTCATGCATATGCTGACCGACACGCGCGAGGACGGTGAGTATGTGATCCCGCGGATCATCTACGCCGATGCCTATGCCTCCGAGATGGTCGCCTATGCCGACCTTATCCTGCCCGACACGACCTATCTGGAACGTCACGACTGCATCAGCCTGCTCGATCGCCCGATCTCCGAGGCCGAAGCCGCGGCCGATGCGATCCGCTGGCCGGTGGTGGAGCCCGACCGCGATGTGCGCGGGTTCCAGAGCGTGCTGATCGACCTCGCTAACCGGCTCGGCCTGCCGGGCTTTGTCGATGGCAACGGCGAGGGGATCTACGAGGATTACGCCGATTATATCCTGCGCCATGAGCGCCGGCCGGGGATCGGCCCGCTGATGGGCTATCGCGGCAATGGCGACCAGACCGGGCGGGGCCATCCGAACCCCGACCAGCTGGAGCGCTATATCGCGGCCGGCGGCTTCCACCTCGCGCACATCCCCGAGGAGGCGCTGTACTACAAACCCTGGAACAAGGCCTACCAGGATTGGGCCGTGGGCCTTGGCCTCTATGACAAGCCGCAGCCCTATATCTTCCAGCTTTATTGCGAGCCGCTTCGGAAGTTCCAACGCGCGGCCGAGGGGCACGGCGAGCGTCAGCCGCCCGATCATCTGCGCGACCGACTGCAGCGCTGTCTCGACCCGCTGCCGATCTGGTATGCGCCCGAAAGCGTCGGGGGCCAGGCTTCGGCGGCGGCCGAGGCTGCGGCCTATCCGATCCACGCGCTGACCCAGCGGCCGGCGGCGATGTACCATTCCTGGGGCTCGCAGAACGCCTGGCTCCGCCAGATCCACGGTGCCAATCCGCTTTATGTGCCCGATGCCGTCTGGCAGGCGGAGGGGTTCGAGGACGGCGACTGGGCCCGGGTGCGCTCTCCCCATGGCGAGATCGTCGTGCCCGTCGCCCGGCAATCGGCGCTGAATGCCCACACCGTCTGGACCTGGAACGCCATCGGCAAGCGTAAGGGCACCTGGGCGCTCGACCCCGCCGCGCCGGAGGCGACCGAGGGCTTCCTGATGAACCACCTGATCGGCACGCTGCTGCCGCCTAAGGGCGACGGCCACCGCTGGGCCAACAGCGACCCGATCACCGGTCAGGCCGCCTGGTTCGACCTCCGCGTCTCCATCGAAAAGGTTGCCCCCCGCGCCCTGTCCGAACCCCAGTTCCCGGCGCTCCCCGCGCCGCCCCGCGGCTGATCGGATGGTCGTGATGGTCGACACCGAAGACGCGTGGGAGATCGCGGTGTGGTGTCCGGAGAGCGAAACGTTTCGTCCACCCGCCGCGAACGCGGCGTTCGACGTGCTGATGGTTGAGGCCAGCCTAACTGTCGACGCGACGATGCAGGGCATCAATGACCGTTTCGAGATCGAGCACGGCAGTGGGCGCTGGGACTGCGATCCCTTCCTCGGGACGCTCCGCTTCACCACGTCCGAGGGGCGGGTTTGCGAAGGGCCTTTCGATCGTTTGGGGACCTGGTCGGTCGAGCGCAAGACCTTCAGATTGGGGTGGGACCATCCCTTCGCGACACCGCCGATCCGTGGCGGCGCCGAACGCGTGCTGGCCAAGGGCGAGGAGATCGTCGCAGAGGTGCTGACGACCAGATATCTGCGGCTCGGTCAGGACGAAGTTGAGCATCTCGCCAAGCTCACGGCGTTTCTGTCCGACCTGCCCGCGGTCTATCGCGGCTGGGCAGACGAAAACCTGATCCTGTACATGGCCTTTGCCGAACCCAGCTGGAGGGACGCATGACCGCGCTGCCTGGCGAGACCCATCGCAAGATGGGGCTGGTGATCGACCTCGATACCTGTGTCGGCTGCCATGCCTGCGTGATCGCCTGCAAGGGGTGGAACGATCAGGGCTATGGCGCGCCGCTGTCGGACGAGGACCCCTACGGCCCCGACGTGCTCGGCACCTTCCTGAACCGGGTGCATGCCTTCGAGGTGGTGCCCGACGGCCATGACGGGCCGATCTCGTCCTTCTCCTGCGGTGAGGCGGCGGCGAGCGGTCTGCCGGGGCACCTCGCCCCACCGGCGCAGGCCAAGACGGTGCATTTCCCGAAATCCTGCCTGCATTGCGAGGATGCGCCCTGCGTCACCGTCTGCCCGACCGGCGCGAGCTACAAGCGCGTCGAGGACGGCATCGTGCTGGTGAACGAGGACGATTGCATGGGCTGCGGCCTCTGCGCCTGGGCTTGCCCTTACGGCGCGCGCGAGCTCGACCTTGCGGCAGGCGTCATGAAGAAATGCACGCTCTGCGTCGACCGGATCTACAATGAGACGCTGGCCGAGGAGGACCGGGTGCCGGCCTGCGTGCGCACCTGCCCGGCCGGGGCGCGCCATTTCGGCGATTTGGCTGATCCCGACAGCGATGTGAGCCGCCTGGTCGCTGAGCGGGGTGGCATCGGCCTGATGCCCGAGCAGGAAACGCGGCCGGTGAACAAGTATCTGCCGCCGCGCCCGCGCGACAGCGGCGGCGATGCCCCGGCGCTGACACCGGTCGCGACGGCCTGTGGCGAGGAGGCGGCTGAGGGCGAGATGGCGCCGTGGCTCGCCTGGCTGGATCGCACGCTGGAGCGGATCTGATGCATCCCGCGCCGTCGATCATCGTCTTCACCGTGTTCTCGGGCCTCGGCTTCGGCCTGCTGGCCTGGCTTGGCGCGGGATTTCTCGCACCCACCGGCTGGGCGGCCTTCGCGCACTATGCGCTCGCTTTCGCGCTGGCCGGGGGCGGGCTGATCGCGGCGACCTTCCACCTCGCCAACCCGCGCAATGCGGTAAAATCGTTCAGCCAGTGGCGCACAAGCTGGCTCTCGCGCGAGGCGGTGCTGGCGGCGGCCACCATGGCGGTGATGGGCCTGCAGGCGGCGCTGTCGGTGTTTGCAGCGCCGGTTGCGGCGCTCGGCTGGCTCGGTGCGGGGCTGGCGGTGGCGACGGTCTATGCCACGGCGATGATCTATGGCCAGCTCCGCAGTGTGCCGCGCTGGCACCAGCCGCTGACCCCCGTTCTGTTTGTCGTCATGGCGCTTGGCGGCGGTGCGCTGCTGGCGGGGCAGGTGCTGGTGGCGCTGATCCTGTTGCCGCTGGCGGCGCTGGTGCAGATCGCTGTCTGGCTGGTCGGCGATGGGCGCTTTGCCGCCGCCGGATCGACGATGGAGAGCGCGACGGGCCTCGGCAGCATGGGCCGCGTGCGCCTGCTGGAGCCGCCCCATACCGGCGAGAACTACCTGCTGAGGGAAATGGTCCACGTCGTGGCCCGGCGCCACGCCGTGAGACTCCGCTGGATCGCGCTCGCCGCCATGGCACCGCTGCCGGTGCTGATGCTGCTGGCGACCGGTGGCGGGACAGTCGCCGCGACGCTCGCCGCGCTTTGCCATCTGGCCGGGGCCCTGGCCGCGCGCTGGTTGTTTTTTGCCGAGGCCGAGCACGTCGTCGGGCTCTACTACGGCAAGCGCTGACCTCACCCTCTTTTGCTTGTCGGGGAACGCGCCAGCGGGGCGTTGAGCCCCACCGGCACGTGTCGGCCAAGCCGACGGCCCGGCCGCGGCATCCATGCGCCACTCGGGACGTGCGGGCTGTTGGTGCTGATGCCTGGGGGGCTGGGGAGAAGCCGCGAGGGCTTCTGATCGAGCATCCGGCAGCGATGGGCCGCCTCAAGGGCAAGCGGGCGCTGCCCGTCGCTGGCGCGACCCTTGACCCGGCCCATCGCTGCCTTTCTACGCCGTTTCCGGTCCGGGAGATCGTGGCGATGGTTGAGGGGAGGGCGTGAAAAATCCTTGCGAAATTTCACGCCTTCTGACTGAAATTCATGGATGGTTTTTCACGCGGTATCCGAGTCGCCCGACGACGTCGCTGAAAGCGAGCCGGCACCTATCACCGGCACGCTTGGCGCGGATCTGAGGGCACTGCGGACCGCCCGCGGATTGACACTCGGTGAGATGGCCGAAGCGCTCGGTCGCTCGGTCGGCTGGCTCTCCCAGGTCGAGCGCGACATCTCCACGCCGCGCATGCGCGATATCGAGGCGATGGCCCGGGTGCTTGGCGTCTCGCGCTCGATCCTGTTCGGCGCGGCTGCTCCGCGCGATGGTGAGGCGGGGCGGATCGTGCGCGCCGATACCCGCCGCGTGCTGGGCGAGCGTCACGGTGGCCTCGTGGAAAGCCTGCTCTCGCCGGACCTGACCGATGATTTCGAGGTGATCCACTCGACCTTCCAACCCGGCAGCGCCCGCCACGAGCCGATCGAGCGGCCGACGCAGGAGCTTGCCTACCTCGTTTCCGGCAAGCTCGACGTCTGGCTGGGTGAGAACCGCTTCACCCTCGGCCCCGGCGACAGCCTCCGCGTGCGCGGCGAGCGTCTGCGCTGGGCCAACCCATACGACACGCCGGCGATCGCGATCTGGGTGATCGCGCCGCCGGTCTACTGACCGTTCTTCCACCCGGCACTGCCGGCCCACGACCAACGCGCCCCGAAAAGGAGCCCCGCCCATGGCTGATTTCCCCACCACCGCCCCCGTCGTCATCATCGGTGGCGGCGCCGTCGGTGTCTCGACGCTGTATCATCTGGGCGAGATGGGGCTCACCGGCTGCGTGCTGCTTGAGAAGAACGAACTGACCGCGGGATCGACCTGGCACGCCGCCGGCAACTGCCCCAACTTCAGTGCCAACTGGGCCGTGCTGCAGATGCAGCGCTATGGCCTCGCGCTGTACCGGGAGCTGGCCGAGAAGGTCGACTACCCGATGAACTACCACGTGACCGGCTCGGTGCGTCTCGCCCATGGGCTGGAGCGGATGCGCGAGTTCGAGCATGTGGCCAGCATGGGTCGCAGCGAAGGGCTGCAGATGGACATCCTGACGCCGGCCGAGATGGTTGAGCGTCACCCCTTTATGGAAACGCATGATCTGGCCGGCGGGCTGTGGGATCCACTGGATGGGGATATCGACCCCGCGCAGCTGACCCAGGCGCTGGCCAAGGGTGCGCGGATGCATGGCCAGAACATCCAGCGTTTCTGCCCCGCGACGGGCGTTAGCCGTTCGGGCGGCGAATGGGTGGTGCATACGCCGAAGGGCGATATCCGCTGCGAGAAGGTGGTGAATGCCGCCGGATACTACGCCGCGCGGGTCAGCGACTGGTTTGTGTCCCATGGCGGGCGGCGCACCCCGCTGGTGGTCATGAGCCACCAGTATTTCCTGACCGAGGAGATCCCAGAGGTCGCCGCCTGGACGGCCGAGACCGGGCACAAGCTGCCGCTGCTCCGCGATGTCGACAGCTCGTATTACCTCCGCCAGGACAAGAACGGCCTGAACCTCGGCCCCTATGAGCGGAACTGCCGGGCGCATTGGACGACGAGCGACGATCCCATGCCCGACGATTTCTCGTTCCAGCTCTATCCCGACGATCTCGACCGGCTGGAGTGGTATATCGAAGACGCGATGGCCCGGGTGCCGCTGCTCGGGACGCAGGGCGTGGGGCGTGTGATCAACGGGCCAATCCCGTACGCGCCGGATGGCCATCCCATGGTTGGCCCAATGCCGGGCGTCACCAACGCGTTCGAAGCGCATTCCTTCACCTTCGGCATCGCCCAGGGGGGCGGCGCGGGCAAGGTCGCGGCCGAGTGGATCGTGAACGGCGGGACCGAGGCGGACATGTGGTCGGTCGATCCTCGCCGCTTCACCGGCCATTGCGACGACGCCTATGCCGAGGCCAAGGGCATGGAGGTCTATGGCCACGAATACGCGATGCATTTCCCGCATCACGAATGGCCGGCCGGGCGGGGCCTGAAGTTCTCGGGCGCCCATGACCGCATGGCGGCTGCGGGCGCTCAGTTCGGCGCCTTCAACGGCTGGGAGCGGGCGGTTTGGTTCGCCGAGGCGGGCGACGACACCGGGCATGACGCGACGCAGACCTGGAGCCGCCAGGGCCCCTGGGAACTGCGGGTCCGCGGCGAGGTGGAGGCCGTGCGCGATGGCTGCGGCGTGATCGCGATCCCGGGCTTCTCGCGCTTCGAGGTCACCGGCGAGGGCGCGGCCGAGGGCCTGCGCGGCTTGATCGCCGGCGCGCTGCCTAAGGTCGGGCGCCTGACGCTCGGCTATTTCCCCGACCCGCGCGGGCGGATTCTGACCGAGATGTCAGTGGTGCGGAAGGGCGAGGACACCTTTGAGTTGATCACCGCGGCGCTCGCGCAGTGGCACGACCGCGACGTGCTGCGCGCGGGTCTGCCGGCGGGTGTCGCCATCGAGGATGCGACCGAGAAGCGTGAGGCGCTGCTGGTCACAGGGCCTCGCTCGCGCGAGGTGCTGTCGGCGATCACCGATGGCGACCTGTCGCTCGGCTGGTTGACCCATCACGAGGCGACGGTGGCCGGCCGGCCGGTGCGTCTGCTGCGTGTCTCCTTCGCCGGTGAACTGGGTTGGGAGATCCATGCCGCCCCGGCCGATGTCGGTGCGATCTGGGATGCCGTGACCGGGGCAGGGGCCACGCCCTTCGGCATGTATGCGCTGAACAGCCTGCGCATCGAAAAGGGCTATCGCGCCTGGAAGACCGATCTTTCCACCGACTATTCGATGCTGGAGGGCGGGCTCGACCGGTTCATCCGCTTCGACAAGCCCCAGGATTTCCCCGGCCGTGCGGCGCTGTTGGCCGAGAAGCAGCGGGGCCCGGCGCGCCGTTTCGCCACCATGGTGGTCGACGCGAACGGCTGCGATGCGCCGGCCATGTCGCCGATCATGCAAGGGGCCGACCGCGTGGGCGAGGTGACCTCGGGCTGCTGGGGCTACCGGGTCGAGAAGTCGATCGCCCTCGGCATGGTCCGGGCCGATCTGGCGGCGCCCGGGACCGCGCTCGAGATCGACATCTTTGGCGAGCGCCGGTCTGCCATCGTGCAACCCGACGCGCCGCTTTGGGATCCGGAGAACGCGCGCCTGCGCGCCTGAGGCCGGCCGAAGGGGGACAGGACGACCACGCCGCCCATAAAGGGCCGGCGCAGCGATACCGGGAGGACCAGCCATGGAGACCGACAGCAGCGCACCCCCCCGCGCCCGACGCCAGGGCGGCGGCCGCGCCGGTCGTCACGCAGCCCGCGCTGCCCGCCCTGCGGCCGAGGCGCGGCCCGTGCGCGGCGGCATGGTCGGCGGCAGCTTCAACCCGCTCGCGCCCCATGACGTGCACCGCATCCACGAGGCGGCGCTGGATGCGCTGGAGACCATCGGCATGCGCCGCGCGCCGCCCGAGACGGTGGCAACCCTGACCGGGGCCGGCGCAGTGATGGGCGATGACGGGCGCATCCGCATCCCCCGCGCGATCGTCGAGGACATGCTGGCCACCGCCGCCAAGTCGGTGACGCTCCACGCCCGCGACCCGGCGCATGACCTGCTGCTGGAAGGGGAGCGGGTGCATTACGGCACCGCTGGTGCCGCGGTCTCGATGGTCGATCCGGCCACGCGCAGTTATCGCGACAGCACCACGCAGGACCTGTACGACGCGGCGCGCATCGTGCAGTCGCTCGACAACATCCACTTCTTCCAGCGCTGCATGGTCTGCCGCGACACCGATGGCGACCAAGCGTTGGATCTGAATTCGATCTACGCCTCCTGCGCCGGCACATCCAAGCATGTGGGCCTGTCCTTCGTGGGGCCCGAGACGATGCCCGACTGCATCGAGATGCTGCACATGATCGCGGGGGGCGAGGCCGCGTTCCGCGCGCGGCCGTTCTGCTCGAACACCAACTGTTTCGTCGTGCCGCCGATGACCTTTGCCGAAGAAAGCTGCAAGGTCCTGGAGATCGCGGTGCGCGCAGGCATGCCGGTGCTGCTCCTTTCGGCGGGCCAAGCGGGGGCGACGGCGCCCGCGCCCATCGCGGCTGCCATCGTGCAATCGGTGGCGGAGTGTCTGGCGGGTCTGGTGATCGTCAACGCGATCCAGCCGGGCGCGCCCGCGATCTTCGGCACCTGGCCCTTCGTCAGCGACCTGCGCACGGGGGCGATGTCGGGCGGCTCGGGCGAGCAGGCACTGCTGACGGCGGCCTGCGCGCAGATGCACCGCTTCTACGGCCTGCCGGGCGGCGCGGCGGCAGGGATCGCGGACGCCAAGCTCCCGGATTTCCAGGCGGGCTATGAGCAGGCGATCTCCAACGTCATGGCGGGGCTCGCCGGGCTCAACATGGTCTATGAGGCGGCGGGGATGCATGCCTCGCTCCTCGGGTTCTGTTTCGAGAGCCTGATCCTGGGTGACGACCTGCTGGGCCAGGCGATGCGTTGCGTGCGCGGCATCGAGGTCAGCGAGGACACGACCTCCATCGAGGTCATGAAGGCCGTCTGCCTCGACGGGCCGGGCCATTACCTCGGCGCCGATCAGACGCTCAAGCTGATGGAGACGGAATACGTCTACCCCGCGCTCGCCGACCGTTCGAGCCCCAAGGAATGGGTCGAGAACGGCAAGCCCGACCTGATGGCCCGCGCGACCGAGCGCAAGCACTCGATCCTCGGCCGCGCGGCGCACCAGTTCGACGCGGATCTCGACGCCGCACTGAATGCCCGTTTCGACCTCAACCCGCTGACGCATGCGCATTGACGTGCGGCCCGGCGCAATGACGGAGATGAGCCCGTGAGCCTGCCAACCCATGCCCGCGTCGTCGTGATCGGCGGCGGTGTCATCGGCTGTTCGGTCGCCTATCACCTGGTCAAGCAGGGCTGGCGCGATGTCGTCCTGCTGGAACGCAAAGCCCTGACCTCGGGCACCACCTGGCACGCCGCGGGGCTGATCGCGCAGCTGCGCGCCAGCCAGAACATGACCCGCCTCGCCAAGTACAGCCAGGAGCTCTATGGCGGGTTGGAGGCCGAGACGGGTGTGGCCACCGGGTTCCGTCGATGCGGCTCGATCACCGTCGCGCTGACCGAGCATCGGCGCGAGGAGATCCTGCGCCAGGCGTCGATGGCCCGCGCTTTCGGGGTCGAGGTCGATCCCATCGGCCCGAACGAGATCAAATCGCGCTATCCGCATCTGAACTGTGAGGACGTGATCGCCGGCGTCTGGCTGCCCCATGACGGGCAGGGCGATCCGGCGAACATTGCCCTCGCGCTGGCCAAGGGCGCGCGTCTTGGCGGTGCCAAGGTGGTCGAGCGCACGGCCGTGACCGCGCTCCACCGCGAGGGGCGGCGGGTGACCGGCGTCGATTGGGCTGCCGAGGACGGCAGCACTGGCACCATCCAGGCCGATCACGTCGTGAACTGCGGCGGCATGTGGGGCCGCGAGGTCGGGCGGATGGCCGGCGTGAACGTGCCGCTCCATGCCTGCGAGCATTTCTACATCGTGACCGAGGCGATCGAGGGCCTTACCCAACTGCCGGTGCTGCGCGTCCCGGACGAGTGCGCCTATTACAAGGAGGACGCCGGCAAGATGCTGCTCGGCGCGTTCGAGCCGGTGGCCAAGCCCTGGGGCATGGGCGGCATCCCCAAGAACTTCGAATTCGACCAATTGCCCGAGGATGTCGACCATTTCGAACCGATCCTCGAAAACGCGATCAACCGCATGCCGATGCTGGGCGAGGCGGGGATCCACACCTTCTTCAACGGCCCGGAAAGCTTCACGCCCGACGATGCTTATCACCTGGGGCAAGCGCCCGAGATGGAGAATTTCTGGGTCGCGGCCGGGTTCAACTCCATCGGAATCCAATCGGCCGGCGGCGCGGGCATGGCGCTCGCGGCCTGGATGGAGAGCGGCGAGAAGCCCTTCGACCTCGGCGATGTGGATATCGCGCGGATGCAGCCTTTCCAGGGCAACAGCCGGTATCTCTTCGAGCGTTCGACCGAAACGCTGGGCCTGCTCTATGCGGACCATTTCCCCTATCGCCAGAAGGCCACGGCCCGGGGTGTGCGCCGCTCGCCCCTGCACGAGCATCTGAAAGCGCAAGGCGCCGTGTTTGGTGAGGTTGCGGGCTGGGAGCGCGCCAACTGGTTCGCCGCGCCGGGGCAGGAGCGCGAATACCGCTATGCCTGGACCCGCCAGAACTGGTTCGACAACGCCGCGCGCGAACACCAGGCGATCCGCGAGACTGTCGGCCTTTATGACATGACCTCCTTCGGCAAGATCCGCGTCGCGGGCCCCGATGCCGAGGCGTTCATGAACCATGTCTGCGGGGCCGAGATGGCCGTGCCTGCGGGCAAGATCGTCTACACCCAGTTCCTAAACAGCCGGGGTGGGATCGAGGCGGACGTGACTGTCACCCGCCTCGACGACGAGACCTATCTGGTCGTCACGCCTGCGGCGACGCGGCTTGCTGATCAGACGTGGATGCGCCGCCTGATCGGTGAGCGCCGCGTGACGCTGACCGATGTGACCGCGGGCGAGGCGGTGATCGCCGTGATGGGCCCGAACGCCCGCGCGCTGTTGCAGGCGGTCAGCTCGCACGACTTCTCGCCCGAGGGACACCCCTTCGGCCAGGCGCACGAGATCGAGCTTGGTCTCGGCCTCGCCCGGGCCCACCGCGTGAGTTACGTCGGCGAGCTTGGCTGGGAGATCTATGTCTCCTCCGACATGGCCGCCCATGCCTTCGAGACGCTGTGGGAGGCGGGCCAGGACCACGGCGCGCGGCTCTGCGGGCTACACGTGATGGATAGCTGCCGGCTGGAGAAGGGCTTTCGCCATTTCGGCCATGACATCACATGCGAGGACCATGTGCTGGAGGCCGGCCTCGGCTTCGCGGTGTCGAAGACCAAGCAGGGCTTCGTCGGCCGCGACGCGGTGGCGCGGAAGCGTGAGGAGGGGCTGTCATCGCGCCTCGTTCAGTTCCAGCTGAAGGACGCCGAGCCGATGCTTTATCACGCCGAGCCGATCCTGCGCGATGGCGAGGTGGTCGGCTACCTCTCCTCGGGCTGCTATGGCCATATGCTCGGCGCCTCGGTCGGCATGGGCTATGTGCCGTCGAAGGGCGAAAAGCCCGCCGATGTGCTCGCCTCGTCCTACGAGATCGAGGTGGCCGGTACCCGCGTCCCGGCGATGGCGTCGCTGAAGCCCTTCTACGACCCAAAGGGCGAGCGTATGCGGGCCTGAGCCCCCGGGTTTTAGGCAGTGGGCGGATCTGCGGCCCCTGCCGACGCCCGCTGCCGATGTCCGCCAAAACGGCGTTTGACCACGGCCGGACCTCCGATGATCGCGCCCTCAGGCACGAGAGATGCGGTACGTCTCACGACTTACCGCATCGACGCTCGCTCATCCGGGTGCAGCCGTCGGCAGGGCCGACGCCCCCCATCGGGGCTCGACGCCCCGATGGGGCGGCGTGATGGAGCCGATCCTCCATCCGCGCCTCGTCCGACCTTCGGCTTCATTGCCAAGCACGGCGCACGGCTTATCATGTTGCGATGCAACACGCCGCCTGGAGGTCAGCCGTGGCCACCCGTCTCAGGATTGCCGTTGTCGAGAGGGACCGCGAGCGCGCCCATCAGGTGGTCGACGCGCTGAGCGATGCGGGCGACTACGAGATCTCGGTGATCGGCGATGAGACAGGGCTCGCCCGCAAGCTAGGCGCGCTCGACCCCGATCTGGTACTGATCGACGTCGCCAATCCCTCGCGCGACATGCTGGAGGAACTCGCCCTCGCCTCCAGCCCGCTCGACCGTCCGGTGGCGATGTTCGTCGACCGCACCGATGACAGCCTGACCGCCCAGGCGATCGAGGCGGGGATGAGCGCCTATGTCGTCGACGGTCTGCACAAGGAGCGGATCAAGCCGATTGTCGATGCCGCCATGGCCCGCTTTGCCATGGTCAGCCGCATGCGCCGCGAGCTGGAGGCCACCAAGGCGGCGCTGGCCGAGCGCAAGACCATCGACCGGGCCAAGGGTCTGCTGATGGCCGCCCGCGGCATCGGCGAGGAGGAAGCCTATGCCCTTCTCCGCAAGACCGCCATGGACCAGGGCCGCAAGATCGGCGAGGTCGCCGCCGCCCTCGTCACCGCCGCGGATCTCTTGAAATGAGCGCCCCCAAGCGCCCCGCCGGAGCCGTGCCATGATCCCCGTCGACGCCGGTTTCATCGCGCTGGTCGATGCCGCGCCGCTGGTGATGGCGCGCGAGATGGGTTTTGCCGAGGAGGAAGGCGTCGATCTGCGCCTGCATCGCCAGGCGTCCTGGTCGATGATGCGCGACCGCCTCGCCGTCGGTCACCTGCAGGCCGCCCAGATGCTCGCCCCGGTGCCGGTGGCGATGTCCATGGGCCTCGGCGGGCTGCCGATGCCGCTCGATGCGACCATGCTGCTCTCGGTCAATGGCACGGTGATCGGCGTCTCGCCCCGGCTCGCCACCCGCATGCGCGAGCGGGGCGTGGGCAATGACATCATGGCAGCGGGGCGCATCGGCGAAAGCCTCGTCGCAGTCGCTGGTGAGCGGCTGCGCGTGGGCGTGCCCTTTCCGTTCTCCATGCATGCCGAACTGCTCTACTACTGGCTCGGCAGCCTCGGCCTGCGCGCGCCCGAGGGGCTGGAGGTGCGCACCGTGCCGCCACCGATGATGGCCGATGCCATGGGCACGGGCGAGATCGACGCCTTTTGCGTGGGCGAGCCCTGGGGCTCCATCGCGGTGGAGCGCGGGGTGGCCGAACTGGTGCTGCCGGGCTGTGCCATCTGGCGCTTTGCCCCGGAGAAGGTGCTGGCGATGACGCGGGCAATGATCGAGCGCGATGCCGATATGACCCGGCGCCTGATGCGGGCTTGTTGGCGCGCCGGGCGCTGGCTCTCCGATCCTGCCCATCACATGACTGCGGCCGAGATCCTCGGACGGCCGGCCTATCTCGATCTCTCGGCCGAGATCATCGAGCGGGCGCTGAGCGGGCGGCTGGTGATCAGCCGCGCCGGCGAGGAACGCGCGGCCCCCCGTTTCATCGAGTTCCATCGCGGCCTCGCGCAGTTCCCTTGGCGGAGCCAGGCGCTCTGGATCGCCACGCGGATCGCAGCCCGCATGGGGCTCGATCGGGAGGAGGCCGCGCGGGTGGCCCGCGACTGCTTCCGCGCCGATCTCTACCGCGCGAATCTCGGCCCAATTGGTGCCGATATGCCGGGTGCGTCGGAGAAGCTGGAGGGCGCGCTGAGCGCCGAAACACCGGTCGCGTCTTCGACCGGACGGCTGTTCCTCGGCCCCGATGGTTTCTTTGACGGACTGATCTTCGACCCCGCTGCACATTAGCCCGGCATTTTCTGCTGCCTTTGTGTGCAATGCGGCAAAATGCACGGTCGCCAGCCTTTTTTGCTTGTGACGGCGCGCGATCGGCAGCTACCACCATGTCACTGGGCAGCCGGCAAAGATGTCGTCGCCCCCGACATTCCCAGAGATGGGTTTTGAGCAAGGCCGCTCGTTCCGTGATCGCCAAAGGCGTGACCGGCGCGAGCGGCCTTTTGCGTTTTCCCGGGCGCCGACCCCTGACCGAGGGCGCCCAGAACAGCGGAGAGACAGACGATGCGGCTAAGCACCCTCATCCCGGCAGCGACCGCGCTTGCGACGATCCTCGGCGCCCAGTCGGCGATGGCCCAGTTCCTCGATCTGGAGAAGGACGAACTGACCTTCGGCTTCATCAAGCTGACCGATATGGCGCCGCTCGCGATTGCCTATGAGAAGGGCTATTTCGAGGATGAGGGGCTGTATGTCACGCTGGAGCCGCAGGCCAACTGGAAGGTGCTGCTCGACGGTGTGATCGACGGCCAGCTCGACGGCGCCCATATGCTCGCCGGCCAGCCGCTGGCGGCCACTATCGGCTATGGTACCGAGGCGCATATCATCACCCCCTTCTCGATGGACCTGAACGGCAACGGGATCACCGTGTCGAATGAGGTCTGGGCGGAGATGAAGGAAAACATCCCGCATGAGGACGGCAAGCCGGTGCACCCGATCAGCGCCTCCGCGCTGAAGCCCGTGGTCGACCGCCTCGCCTCTGAGGGTAAGCCCTTCAACATGGGCATGGTCTTCCCGGTCTCGACCCATAACTACGAGCTGCGTTACTGGCTTGCCGCCGGTGGGCTGGAGCCCGGCTATTACAGCCCCGACAACATCTCGGGCCAGATCGCGGCCGATGTGTTCCTGAGCGTGACGCCCCCGCCGCAGATGCCCGCCACGCTTGAGGCCGGCACGATCCACGGCTATTGCGTCGGCGAGCCGTGGAACCAGCAGGCGGTGTTCAAGGGCATCGGCGTACCGGTGATCACCGATTACGAGATCTGGAAGAACAACCCCGAGAAAGTGTTCGGCATCACCGCCGAGTTCGCGGAAGAGAACCCCAACACGACGCTCGCCATCACCAAGGCGCTGATCCGGGCCGCCCAGTGGCTGGATGAGAACGACAACGCCAACCGGCCCGAGGCGGTCGAGATCCTGTCGCGGAGCGAGTATGTCGGCGCCGATTACGAGGTGATCGCTAACTCGATGACCGGGTTCTTCGAGTACGAGAAAGGCGACCGTCGCCCTGCGCCGGACTTCAACGTGTTCTTCCGCTACAACGCGACCTACCCGTTCTACTCGGACGCGATCTGGTATCTCACGCAGATGCGCCGCTGGGGCCAGATCTCCGAGCAGAAGCCGGATGCCTGGTATGACGAGGTCGCCCGCAAGGTCTACCGCCCCGACATCTATCTGGAGGCCGCGCGCCTGCTGGTTGACGAGGGGATGTCGAACGAGGCCGATTTCCCTTGGGATACGGACGGCTACAAGGCACCGCAGACCGAGTTCATCGACGAGATCACCTTCGATGGCCGTCAGCCGAACGCCTATCTCGAGGCCTTCCCGATCGGTCTGAAGGGCGATCAGCGCGTCGTCGGCAACAAGGTCGAGGGCTGAGCGGAATGGTGGGGTGAAAACCCCACCCTACGCCGGCCGTGCGCCGCAACCGTAGGGTGGGGTTCACCCCACCCTCTGGCCAATTCGAGATCGGGGTTCCACCCCACCACCGGGGCATGAACCTTCTCACCCCCGCACCGCATCCGAGATCACGGGAACGAGGGATACGCCCAATGACCGCCGTCACCGACACCAACCTGGCGCCCGACGCTGACGCCGATGCCCGGGCCGCGCGCGAGGCGCGCCGCGCCAAGCTTTTTACCCGGATCAACAAGGTCGAGCCCTGGTTCCGCGTCATGGGCCTCAGCTTCGTGGCCCCGGTCATGCGCGCCGCCGCCGGCGACAACCCGCGCGCCCAGATGGCCGAGATCTGGAAGCTGCTGGTCGTCCCGGTGATCGCAATCCTGATCTTCATGTTCGCCTGGGCCAAACTGGCGCCCATGGTGCAGACCTCGCTCGGCGCGGTTCCCGGCCCATCTCAGGTCTGGGAGCAGGTCGAGGTGCTGCACGAAGACCACCTGCGCGAGCGCGATAAGGAAGCCGCCTTCTACGAGCGCCTCGCCGCGCGCAACCAGCGCCTGATCGAGGCCGGGCAGGCGGATCGGGTGCGCGACCGCCTCTACACGGGCAAGCCGACCTATTACGACCAGATCTGGACCTCGCTGAAGACGGTGTTTTTTGGCTTCCTGCTCGCCACCTTTATCGCCGTCCCCATCGGCATCATGTGCGGTCTCAGCCAAACCGCCTCGGCCGCGTTCAACCCGCTAATCCAGGTGTTCAAACCGGTCTCGCCGCTCGCCTGGCTGCCCATCGTCACCATGGTGGTCTCGGCGCTCTACACCACGAACGATGGGATGTTCTCGAAGTCATTCCTCAACTCGGCGATCACGGTGACGCTCTGTTCGCTCTGGCCGACGCTGATCAACACGGCGCTGGGCGTGAGTTCCATCGACAAGGACCTCGTCAATGTCAGCCGCGTCCTGAAGATGTCGACCTGGACCAAGATCACCAAGCTGGTGCTGCCCTCCGCGCTGCCGCTGATCTTCACGGGTCTGCGCCTCAGCCTCGGCGTTGGCTGGATGGTGCTGATCGCGGCCGAGATGCTGGCGCAGAACCCGGGCCTTGGAAAATTCGTCTGGGACGAGTTCCAGAACGGCTCCTCGCAAAGCCTCGCCAAGATCATGGTGGCCGTCTTCACCATCGGCATCATCGGCTTCCTGCTCGACCGGCTGATGTATGCCGTGCAGGCCGCCTTCACCCACTCCGACAAGCGGTGAGCGGCATGGCGTTTCTCGAACTCAAGAATGCGTCCAAAGGCTTCGGTGAGGGCACGACTTACGAGCCGGTTCTCAAGAACATCGACCTCACCGTGGAGGAGGGGGAGTTCGTCGCGATCCTCGGCTTCTCGGGCACCGGCAAGACGACGCTGATCAACCTGTTGGCGGGGCTGGAGAAGCCGAACAGCGGCCAAGCGCTCTACAAAGGCGCCGAGATCGAGGGGCCAGGGCCCGAGCGGGGGCTGATCTTCCAGTCCTACTCGCTGATGCCCTGGCTGACGGTGACCGGTAACGTCGCGCTCGCGGTCGACAGCGTGCATGGCCGCAAGCCGAGGGCCGAGCGCGCCGAGATCGTCGAGCGCTTCGTGAAGATGGTGGGCCTCGGCCACGCCACCGACCGCCGCCCGGCCGAGCTTTCGGGCGGCATGCGCCAGCGCGTGGCCGTGGCCCGTGCCCTCGCGATGAGCCCCGAGGTCCTGCTCATGGATGAGCCGCTGTCCGCGCTGGATGCGCTGACCCGGGCCAACCTGCAGGACGAGATCGTGCGCATCTGGGAGGGCGACGGCAGCGAGGCGCGCAAGACCGTCGTGCTGATCACCAACGATGTGGACGAGGCCATCCTGATGGCTGACCGGATCATCGCGCTCAATCCTGACGGCACGTTGTCAGACAGTTTCGAGGTCAACCTGCCCAGGCCCCGCAGCCGCACGGCGATGAACCACGACACGGTCTTCAAGGCACTCAGGGGCAAGGTCACGCAATACCTGATGGAGGTGGGGATCGCGGCCAAGGTCGAGGGTACACGGATCCTGCCCGATGTCGTCCCGATCCATGGCGTGCCGAAAGCCTATGCCGAGGCCGCCGGAGACGCGCGACCCGATGAGCGTTACCTGCGCTACTCGCAGCTCACCAAGATCTACCCCACACCCAAGGGCCCGCTGACGGTCGTCGACGGCGTCGATCTGACGCTGAAGAAGGGCGAATTCATCTCGCTGATCGGCCATTCGGGCTGTGGCAAGTCGACGGTGCTGACCATGACCGCCGGGCTGAACGAGATCAGTGAAGGGGCCATCGTTCTCGACGGCAAGCACGTGGTCGACGCCGATCCTGAGCGGGCGGTGGTCTTTCAGGCGCCCTCGCTGTTTCCATGGCTAACGGCGCGCGAGAACTGCGCCATCGGGGCCGACCGGGTCTATCCCAAGGCCAGCCAGGCCGAGCGGCAGGACGTGGTGGAATACTACCTTGAGCGCGTCGGCCTCGCCGATGCCATGGACCGCCCGGCCTCGGCGCTCTCGAACGGCATGAAACAGCGCGTCGGCATCGCTCGCGCCTTCGCCCTCAGCCCCAAGCTGCTGCTGCTGGATGAGCCCTTCGGCATGCTCGACAGCCTGACGCGTTGGGAGCTGCAGGAGGTGCTGATGGAGGTCTGGTCGCGCACCAAGGTCACCGCCGTTTGCGTCACCCATGACGTGGACGAGGCGATCCTGCTGGCCGACCGGGTGGTGATGATGACCAATGGCCCGCGCGCGCGCATCGGCAAGATCATGGACGTCACGCTGCCCCGCCCGCGCACCCGCCGCGCGCTGCTCGAGCATCCCGACTACTACGCCTACCGCGAAGAACTGCTCGCCTTCCTCGAGGAGTACGAGCACGGCGCCCACGCCAAGAAAGCGGCATGAGGGAGGGGATAATGACCGAGATCGCATACCTGACGCCCGACGAGGCCGCGCTGGTCGACCGCTCCTTCGCCAAGCTGTTGCCGATCAGCGGGCTCGCGGCGGAGTTGTTCCATGCCCGGCTGGCCCAGACCGCGCCCAGCGTGCAGGCGGCCTTCACCGCTGGGACGACGGTCAGCGACGAGACGGCGATGCACTGGCTGGGCGTGATCGTGACCCGCCTCGACAAGCCCGAGGCACTGGAGACGGAGTTGCGCGACATCGCGGGCCGATTGGTGGCCCGCGGTCTGACCCCGGCTGATTACGACCGGGCGGGCGAGGCGCTCCTTTGGACGGTCGAGATGGGGCTTGGCGATGCCTTCGACGACGCCACCCGCGATGCCTGGTCCAAGGCCTATGCTTTGATGTCCGAGGTGATGGTCCGCTCTGCCTATGCGCCGGCCGGAGCCGCGGCCGCGGCGGAATGAGCAGCGTGGAACGCCTTGTCGTCATCGGCGCGGGCATGGCGTCGGGCCGGATGCTGGAGCATCTGTTCGAGGCCGCGCCGGATCGCTACGCCGTGACGCTCTTCGGCGCCGAGCCGCGCGGCAACTACAACCGCATCATGCTGAGCCCGGTGCTATCGGGCGAGAAGACCTATGCCGAGATCGTCACCCATGATGCCGCCTGGTACGCCCGCCATGGCGTGACCTGCCGCTTTGGCGAGGCGGTGACCCGCATCGACCGGGCGCGCCGCGTCGTCGTCTCGGACGGGGGCGAGACCCACTATGACCGGCTGGTGATCGCCACGGGTTCGCAGCCCTTTATCATCCCGGTGCCGGGGCATGATCTGCCAGGCGTGGTCACCTACCGCGACCTCGACGATACCGAGGCGATGATCGCCGCCGCCCGGCCGGGTGCGCGCGCCGTGGTGATCGGCGGCGGGTTGTTGGGGCTGGAGGCTGCGGCGGGCATGCGGCTGCGGGGCATGGATGTCACCGTGCTGCACCTGATGCCGCATCTGATGGAGCGCCAGCTCGATCCCTCTGCCAGCGCGCTCCTGCGCCACGAGTTGGAAGGCCGCGGCATCCGCGTCCATTGCAGCGCGAACACCAGCGCCATCACCGGGGCAGGTCAGGTGGAGGCCGTCGCGCTGGACGACGGCACCGTCTACCCGGCTGACCTCGTGTGCATGGCGGTCGGCATTCGACCGTCGACCAACCTCGCCAAGGCGGCCGATCTGGCCTGCGGGCGCGGCATCCTCGTCGATGACCAGATGCTGACCTCGGACCCTGCCATCCTGGCGCTTGGCGAATGTGCCGAGCACGACGGCATGGTCTACGGCCTCGTCGCACCGCTCTACGACATGGCAAAGGTGGCGGCGAAGACGCTGACCGGCGCTCCCGCCGCCTACGCCCGCACCGAGACGGCGACCAAGCTCAAGGTGACGGGCGTCGATCTCTACTCCGCCGGCGATTTCGCCCCAACCGACCCGCAGGGCGCCGCGCGCGAGGAGATCGTGTTCCGCGACCCGGCGCGCGGCATCTACAAGCGGTTGGTGCTCGAGGGCGATCATCTCGTCGGCGCGGTCATGTATGGCGACACGACCGACGGCGCCTGGTTCTTCGGCCAGATCCGGCAGCGCGCCGATGTCTCGGCGATCCGCGATACGCTGATCTTCGGGCCCGATGCGGCGGAGGCCGCACCGCTGGACCCTATGGTGGCCGCTGCAGCCTCGCCGGGTGATCCGGCAGCGCGGCAGCGGCCTTCCTCCCCGGCCGCCGCCCTGCGCGCGGCCAACGATCGACACCGCGCCGTAAGCGCCGCGGCATGACGGCACCCGCGCCTCCCGGTTGCCCTGTGGCGACGGCCTGCCCCTATTGCGGGGTCGGCTGCGGCGTGCTCGCCACGCCCGACGGCTTCGGCGGTGCGGCAATCAAGGGCGATCCCGACCATCCCGCGAATTTCGGCCGGCTCTGCTCCAAGGGCTCGGCGCTGGGTGAGACCATCGACCTCGAAGGCCGGCTGCTGGAGCCGCGCATCAACGGTGCACCCGCCCCGTGGGACGACGCGATATCACTGGTGGCTGATCGCTTCCGCGCCGCGATCGCAGAGCACGGGCCCGACAGCGTGGCCTTCTACGTCTCGGGCCAGTTGCTGACCGAGGACTATTACGCCGCCAACAAGCTGATGAAGGGCTTCATCGGCACGGCCAATATCGACACGAATTCCCGGCTCTGCATGGCCTCGACCGTGGTGGGGCACAAACGTGCCTTCGGTGCCGATACCGTGCCCGGCACCTACGAGGATCTGGAGGAGGCGGACTGCGTCGTCCTCGTCGGCTCCAACCTCGCCTGGTGCCACCCGGTGCTGTTTCAGCGCCTCGCCGCCGCCAAGACCGCGCGCCCGGGCATGAAGGTCGTCAATATCGACCCGCGGCGCACCGCGACATCGGCGCTGGCGGATCTCTCGCTCCGCCTCGCGCCGGGCTCGGATGTCGCGCTGTTCAACTACCTCTTGAACCAGATCGAGGCCGAGGGCGCGGTCGATGCCAGCTTCGTCGAGGCGCATGTCACCGGTTTTCCCGAGGCGATGGCCGAAGCCCGCCGCGCCACCCTGAAGCGCACGGCCGAGATCACCGGTCTCTCGCCCGTCGAGATCGAGGCCTTCGCCCAGCTCTGGCTGCGGCGCGAGCGGGTGGTGACGGTGTTCAGCCAGGGCGTGAACCAGTCCTCGGCCGGGGTCGACAAGGTCAACGCGATCCTGAACTGCCATCTGGCGACCGGGCGGATCGGCCGGCCCGGCATGGGTCCTTTCTCGGTCACCGGCCAGCCCAACGCCATGGGCGGGCGCGAGGTCGGCGGGCTGGCGACGACGCTCGCCTGCCATCTGGACCTGACGGTGCCGGAGCATCGCGAGGGGGTGCGCACCTTCTGGAACGCGCCGGCGATGCCCCAGGGCAATGGGCTGAAGGCCGTCGATCTGTTCCGCGCCTCAGCCGATGGCCGGATCAAGGCGCTCTGGATCATGTCGACCAACCCGGCGGTCAGCCTGCCCGAGGCGGATGACGTCGCCGCCGCCATCGCGGCCTGCCCCTTCGTGGTGGTCAGCGATATCATCGCCGACACCGACACGACGCGGCTGGCCGATGTGCTGCTGCCCGCCACCGGCTGGGGCGAGAAATCCGGCACTGTCACCAATTCCGAGCGGCGGATCAGCCGGCAGCGGCCGTTCTTGCCCGCCCCCGGCCAGGCGCGCCCTGACTGGCGGATCATCGCCGATGTGGGCGCCGCCATGGGCTGGCCCGAGGCCTTCGCCTGGGAGAGCGAGGCCGCGGTGTTCCGCGAGCATGCAGCGCTGTCGGGCGTGGCCTCGTCGCTGGGTGGCGATTTCGACATCTCTGGGCTCAAGCACCTGGGCGACGCGGAGTACGACGCGCTCGATCCGGTGCAATGGCCCGTCCCCCACCATGGCGAACCGGGCGGGCGCCTGTTCGGCGAGGGCGGCTTTGCCACGCCCGACGGCCGGGCGCGTATGCTGCCGCTGGTGCATCGGGCGCCGGCAACGCCGCTTAGCCCCGAATGGCCCTTCCGTCTGAATACCGGGCGGGTGCGCGACCACTGGCACACGATGACGCGCACGGCGAAATCCGCGCGCCTCAGCGCCCATATGGCCGAGCCCTATCTCGAGATCCATCCCGACGATGCTGCGGCCGCGGGCATCGAACCTGCAACGCTGGTCTCGGTCGAGAGCCCCTTTGCCACCGCCGTCCTGCGCGCCATCGTGACCGACCGAACCCCGCGGGGCAGCGTGTTCGCGCCCATGCACTGGACCGCGATCACCGCGGCGCGCGGCCGGATCGACGCGCTGGTCGGCGCCGAGACCGATCCGCTGTCGGGCCAACCCGAGAGCAAGGCGCAACCGGTGAGGCTCAGCCCCTTCCGCCCCGCTTGGTATGGGTTTGCCCTGTCGCGCCGTGCCCCGCTGCCGACGACCGCCTATTGGGCCGAGGCGCGCGGCCCGGCCCATTGGCGCGTCGAATTGGCCGGTACGGCGCAGCCCGCGGATTGGGTCGCCTTTGCGCGTACGCTGTTCGATCTGCCCGGCACGGTGGAGGCGGTGAGCGTGATCGACAGCGCCCGGCCTGTTGCGCGCATCGCCTTCGTCGTCGACGGGCGGACAGAGGCGCTGCTGCTGACCTCGGATGCCCCGGTGGAGGCCGCGCGCGCGCCGCTTGCCGAGGCGTTCGACGCGGGCGCCGAGGCGCGGCCGATGCTGTCGGGCAGGCCCGCCGGGAACCGGCCCGATCCCGGACCGATCGTCTGCAGCTGCCATGGCATAGGGGCTAACACCATCGCCGCGGCGATCGCGGCCGAGGGTCTCTCAACCGTCGAGGCGATCGGCGCGGCATTGGGTGCGGGCACCGCCTGCGGCTCCTGCCGCCCCGAGATTGCCACCTTGCTGCAGGCCTTCCAGCCGGAGATCGCGGCCGAGTGAGGCCGGGCGATGATGCGGTGTTCGAGGCGGGAGCCGGACTGGTCGAGCCAGCCCATCGGGCACCCGCCACCGAGCGCGGCAGCAGTACCAAAAAAGAGGTCGTTAAACCGCCACGGACCAAGGCGCGATTAAGGCATCATTAAGGTTCCGACGGCGGCCATCAGGCCGAATCATGAAGGCCAGATCCATTCAGGTGCTGCTAGTCGTACTTCGCGCAGAAGTTGTAGCGAGATCGTTAGGCGCGAAAACTTCAACCGCTGGCTTCAATTTCTGGGCCTTTTGCGCGTTGAACGGCCTGGCTACCCGCTGATCACCCGGTGGCCCCTGTGCCAATGGCGGACAACGCACATCTCAGTTGACATTGTTTCGCCACACGCACCTCCTGAGGTTGTGGGGAGTTGGATTGTATAGGTGTCGCCGTGCTTGGTATGCGTAGGAAAGCTGTTCGCCCGAAGCCCATCGACCGCGCTGTTGCGGCGCTGTGCGATGACCCAAGGCGGGCCGAAACGAAGACGCGGCGCCGCGCCATCCTCCTCCGTCAGCTGCACGAGTTTGCCGCTCAGGACGAAAGGGGCGCCATCACCCTTTTGATGGTTGTGCTCTTTATCCTGATGATCCTGGCCACCGGGACGGCGCTGGATTTTGCGGAGCATGAGAGCGAGCGGGCTGACTTGCAGTCGGCGGTCGATCGCGGTGTGCTCGCGGCCGCCTCGATGCGCCAGACCCTCGCCGCCGACAAGGATGGTGACGACGGCCCGATCGAGGATCTGATCCGCAAATACGTGGCCACGCGCTCCCTGTCGGACCGCAACGTCACCCTGTCGATCAACGAGGATTTTCAGGCGACATCGCGTGAGATCGCGGTCACCGCGAACTACGATATGGGCACGCGGTTCCTCAACATGGTGGGGAAGCCGTCGCTGCCCATCGCCGTCAACTCCGGTGCGCTCGAGAAGGACGCGGCCGTCGAGATCTCGCTGATCTTCGACACGTCGGGGTCGATGGATGGCAACGGGACTGACCCGGCGAAACTCAACAGCTTCAAGATCGCCGCGGGCAAATTCGTCGATCAGATGCTGTCGGATAACGACCAGAAAAAGACCTCGATGAACATGGTCCAGTACGACTGGCTCGTGAACCCGGGTCCGTGGATGTATGAGCGTGTGGTCGGTTCAGCGCCGACTGGCGGGCAGGGATCGTGCTACGAGTCCACGCTGACCGACCTGAATGCTTCGCCCGGAACGATCCCAGCCCTCGGGGCCGGGTCGGGGCGGCGCCAGATCGTCGATGCGCGGGAGCTCAAGCTTTCGGAAGACGGCGGCGCCAACTCTTATCTGCCGCCCGCGTCCTGGCCCGGTGGTGTTTGGACCGATATCTGCGCGCCCGACGAAGCCGCCATCAAGTATCTCCAGTACGATGCTGCCGGCCTGTTCGAGACGATCGGCGTCAAGAAGGTGCCCGACCTGATCAATGGCGGCGACCAGATCGTGCTCGATACGTCGGTGACGGGGATCGAGGCTGACGGCTCCACCGGCACCTACTGGGCGTTGCAGTGGGGTCTGGCCCTGCTCAATCCAGCGTCTCAGCCGGTGATGGCGCAGATGGCGGCCCCCTCGGTCGGCCTGGTCGACCCGGCCTTTGCGGATCGGCCCGTGTCGTTCTCGGCGGCCAAGACCTCAAAATATGTGGTGCTGCTGACCGATGGCATGATGAACATCCAGGGTGACTACTACTCCCCCCCGGGTGCGACCGGCCCGACCGGCCTGCCGACCCAGTTCGAGGTTGAGAGCGCGTTCAAGGGTCTCTGCAGCTGGGCCAAGGATCCGACGCGCGACATCACCATCTTCACCGTGTCCTATGAGACGATCCCGCAGGCCGAGGCGCTGATGAACGCTTGCGCCTCGCCGGGTCTCGCCTTCCGTGCCGACCAAGGCAATATCGACAGCGTGTTCGAACAGATCGCCGACACGATCGAGCGTCTGCGCCTGGTGCTCTGATGACGCGTCGGGGGGGTGAGACGATGGCCTTGCGGCAGAGGACACGCGTCAGGGCGCAGAGCGGGGCAAAGGGCGGCGTGGTCGCTCCCGTGGCCCGCTTCCTCCGCGGCGACAGTGGTGCGGCCTCGGTCGAGTTCATGGTCGTCATTATCCCGTTGCTGACGATCTTCCTCAGCATCGTGGAGCTTGGCTTCTACATGATGCGCTCGGTCATGCTGAGCCGCGGTGTGGATATCGCCATGCGCGAGGTACGCCTTGGCACCATGCCGCTCGGTACCGAGGTGACGCAAGACGGCACCGTGCTCATCGGCAAGCCGCTGAAGCGGACGATCTGCGAGAACTCGTTCTTCCTGCCCGATTGCGAGAATGCGGTGCAGATCGAAATGCGTCCGCTCGGCGCGATCGCAAGCTTCGGTTCGGGGAACACCGACTGCGTCGACCGCACGCAGCCGGTGAACCCGGTCAACACCTACGACCAGGGCGGTCGTAGCGAGGTGATGTATGTCCGCGTCTGTTTCGTCGTGGACCCACTGTTCCCGGGCGTCGCCTTCTTCTCGCAGCTGCCGGCGCAGGTCGGGGGCGGCTACGCGATCCTGTCCGAGACCGCGTTCATGAACGAGCCGAGCTGAGGGGGGCGCCGCCATGTTCCGACCAAGCCGCCGACCCGCTTTCTTCACCGACCGCCGTGGCGCGATCACGATGGAGTTCGCGATCTGGTTCCCGCTGCTTCTGCTCTGGCTGGTGGCGAGCGCGGTGATCTATGACGCTTACCGTTCGCGGGATGCGGCGATCAAGGCGAGCTACACTGTCTCTGACATCGCGTCCCGGCTGACGACGCTGGTCGATAACGATCCAAACGGCGCGGATCTTTCAGATCTGGTCGAACTGCAGCGGCGCATGCTGCCCCGTGGCGGTGACCAGCTGGCCATGCGGCTGAGCTCGATCCAGTGCACCCGGGTGCTTGGGTGCTTCTCGGATACCAACAACGCGTACGTGCCCGATGTCGCCGATTTCGTGGTGAATTGGTCGGTGGTGCCCGACCAAGATGAATGGCCGCTCGGTTTCATGCCCCCGGTGCCCATCCAGACCGGGATCGAGCCGGGCAATATTGGTGCGGTGCCGCTTGGCGTGCTGCCGCCGATGGACCATTTAGACGTGGTGATGATCGTGGACATGTGGGTGCCCTTCACACCCTTCACGACCTTCGCGGGCTTCGGCGCCGATACCTGGGAGTATCGCGTGCCCGTCCGCCCCCGCTTCGTGCCCCTGATCGGGCTGACAACGTCTGAGGCCAACGTTTTCATCAATCCCTGAGCGTGGCGGCTGCCCGGCCGATCCGGATCGCTGCTGCCCGTTTGCGCCTCAGCAATAGGCTCTGGCTTGCCCGTCAGCGACAGCGGCCAAGGCCTGTCTGCAGCAGCCCATGGCCGAAGACGGGGTCGCGCCCCGGCGCCCCGAGATCGCGCGTTTGATCCGCCAAAAGCCGGCGCGCCGCCGCGGCATCGCCCCGTGTCTCTGCCCGAGCACGCAACAGGGCGGCCGCCACGAAGGGCACGGCAAAGCTTGAGCCGGACCATGCCTGGCGGCTGTCACCCGGCCCGGCCGAGACGATGCCGACGCCGGGCGCTGCGATCTCGACATAGCTACCGCGGTTGCCTGCGCGATACGGCCTCAGCCGTGCATCCACGGCCGCGACGGCGACGACCTGCGGATAAGCGGCCGGGTAGGCCGCCGGACCCGAAGGGCCGCCATTGCCGGCGGCGGCCACCAGGCTGGCCCGGCCCGCGGCCACCCGGATCGCCCGGGCGAGCACCGCGTTATCGGCCCCCTCGATGCTCATGGCGATGACGCGGGCGCGCGAGGCGACCGCCCAGTCCAGCGCGCGGACCACCGCGATGGTGTCCGCCTCGGGCCCGTCATCGGTGCTGGCAAAGACATTGGCGGCCAGCAGCCGTGCCCCGGGGGCCATCGGGGCCGCGCCCGGCGCGCTTTCGCCCACCAGCATGGCCGCGATGGCCGTGCCATGATCGGGGGCGGCCGGGCTCAATCGGTCGGGAAGGAAATCGCGGGTGTTCACGCTGGCACCCGACAGCGAAGGGTGTTCGGTATCGACCGTGGTGTCGATGATCGCGACCGGCGCACCGCGCGTGCAGGCCCGCCCCGGCAGGCGCGTCAGCCTCACGAGGTCGGCACCCCAGCAATCGGGGCAGCCGATGCCCGACACGCCGTAGAGATCATGCGCCTCGAAGACGCCGGTTGGCACGATGCGTCGCGCCCGGCGCGCGGCGTCCTCCGCCTCCAGCCGGGGCGGGATGCGCAAGCGCAGGACTGTCAGGCCAAGCGCACCAAGCGGCACTTCCTCGATGATGCGATACCCGGCTGAGGCGAGGGCCGCGCGCTCCGCCGCGCTGAAGTCCGGCGCGCCGAGGGCCACGATCTCGTCATCGACGATGGAGCGCCGGTCGTTGGAACGCATCTCGCGCGCCTCGTCCTCGTCCTCGTCCTCGTCGTCCTCGTCGTCCTCGTCGTCCTCGTCATCATCGTCGTCCTCGTCATCGTCATCGTCCTCGTCATCATCATCGTCCTCGTCATCATCGTCGTCATCGTCATCGTCATCGTCATCGTCATCGTCATCGTCGTCATCGCCGCCGTCATCGCCGCCGTCATCGCCGCCGTCATCGCCGCCGTCATCGCCGCCGTCATCGCCGCCGTCATCGCCGCCGTCATCGCCGCC